>CALYQW010000005.1 GCA_945290265.1 uncultured Erwinia sp. | reverse complement strand
GCGATCAGGCGCAATCGCCCCTTGACCCCGTGCTTGCGGCGTCACATCGCCCGCTGAAGCGGGTCCCCTCGGCCACGCCTATTTCTGGCGGACCGGCGTGATTCGACATCCTGTCTCAGCACGCCTTTCGCCGCCGTCCTGGCGGCTCTTCCTGGAAATTTACATAACCTCGGCTTCGTTCCTGATGCCGCCCGAAGGTCAAGGTCAACAGCCAGGTCAAGGTCAACAGCCAGGTCAACGTCAACAGCCAGGTCAACGTCAAACACCGGGTCAACGGCTGATGGGAGCGGGGGTATTCCGCTAATTATTCCTGCAGGAATAATTACAGTTCAATGCGGGTAACGGTGTCGTCGCTGATGCCAAATTCCGTTTTCAGCTGCTGTTTGGTTTTCATCACCATTTCACCGCCCTTGCCCACACTCATATGCTGCGGGTTGTCGTTGTGCTGCGCCTGCCACAGCATCACCAGCTGAAGGCTGTTCTCTTTCTGTTCCGCAGTCAGCGCTACGCCATCCGCCCATTTGCCAGTTTCTACCGCCGTCATCAGACGCTGGTATACCTCAGGCGTCAGGCTGGCAACCATTTTATTCAGTTCCATCGTTTGTCCTCAGCCCCGGGTTACCGAGCCATCATTATCGTCTGTAAAGCTCAGGGAGGCAGAGTTCACGCAGAAGCGATCCCCCGTCGGCTGCGGGCCGTCCGGGAAGACGTGCCCCAGGTGAGCATCACAGTGACCGCAGCGAATTTCAATACGCTGCATCCCGTGGGTGTTATCCTCCAGATAGCGGATCGCCTGGTCGTTCAGCGGCTGCCAGAAGCTCGGCCAGCCGCAGCCCGCGTCAAATTTTGTCCCGGAGGAAAACAGCGGCGTCTGGCAAATCAGGCAGCAGTAGACTCCCTGCTGCTGATTGTGCAGCAGTCTGCCGCTGAACGGAGGTTCTGTGCCACGCATCTGCGTAACGTGATACTGCATCTCGGTCAGGTCCGCCTTCGGTGAGACGGATGATGCGGGCGGTTGTGGTCTGTCCATATGGTATTCTCTGCAGCAGTTCAGTCAAAATTGGCGGATGTTATTATAACAAAATCGCAACAACAGTGGTGGCTTTTTGTCAGATTAAACTCCGGGGAGTATCTTTTGGCTAAAGTGTGACATGCATCACCCTTTGCAACATCCGCTCTTTAGATTTGCCCTCTTCGCCCCAAGTAACCGCTTTGAGCGCGAAAAATTTGCCGGGTTTTTGTTGAATAATTCCTGTCCGTCAGTTGATTTGTCGCATTAATTGACACGATTCCGCTTGACGCCTGGTAAGGTTTTTGTAATTTTACTGCCATCCTTTTATTCACTATCAACTAGCTGGTGGAATATATGACTATCAAAGTAGGTATTAACGGATTTGGCCGTATTGGCCGCATCGTTTTCCGTGCTGCCCAGGAACGTTCTGACATCGAGATCGTTGCAATCAACGATCTGCTGGATGCCGATTACATGGCATACATGCTGAAGTACGACTCAACTCACGGTCGTTTCAACGGCACCGTAGAAGTCAAAGACGGTCACCTGGTGGTTAACGGTAAAACTATCCGTGTTACCGCAGAGCGCGACCCGGCAAACCTGAAGTGGAACGAAGTGAACGTTGATGTGGTTGCAGAAGCAACCGGTATCTTCCTGACCGACGAAACCGCACGTAAACACATCCAGGCGGGTGCGAAGAAAGTGGTCCTGACCGGTCCATCTAAAGATGACACCCCAATGTTCGTGATGGGCGTAAACCACAAGTCTTACGCGGGCCAGGATATCGTATCTAACGCGTCCTGCACCACTAACTGCCTGGCGCCGCTGGCAAAAGTGATCAACGACAAGTTTGGTATCGTTGAAGGTCTGATGACTACCGTTCACGCGACTACTGCAACCCAGAAAACCGTAGATGGCCCGTCTCACAAAGACTGGCGCGGCGGTCGTGGCGCAGCGCAGAACATCATCCCTTCTTCTACCGGTGCAGCTAAAGCGGTAGGTAAAGTGATCCCTGAGCTGAACGGCAAACTGACCGGTATGTCTTTCCGCGTACCAACGCCTAACGTGTCTGTGGTTGACCTGACTGCACGTCTGGCTAAGCCTGCGTCTTACAAAGAAATCTGTGAAACCATCAAAGCCGCTGCTGAAGGCGAGTTGAAAGGCGTTCTGGGTTACACCGAAGACGATGTGGTTTCTACCGATTTTAACGGTGAAAAACTGACTTCCGTGTTCGACGCGAAAGCCGGTATCGCACTGAACGATAACTTTGTCAAACTGGTCTCCTGGTACGATAACGAAACCGGTTACTCGAACAAAGTTCTGGATCTGGTTGCTCACATCGCTAAATAAACGTGGTGAAAAATCACTAAGGGCGACGGTAGTCGCCCTTTTTTTTGCCCTTCTGCCCTGCGAGGATCTGCTTATGAATCTGTTTTCACTGCCGGTAACGCATCAGCTCACCCCTTACCTTTCACAACGCCAGATGGGGGAACTGCCGCTACTGGTGCTCGCCCATCCGCGTTTTCAGGCAGCCATGGCCCTGCAGGGCGCGCAGCTGATTGCCTGGCAACCCACCGGAGAAAAACCGGTGATCTGGTTAAGTGAAAAGACCGCCTGGCAGAACGGAAAAGCTATTCGCGGTGGCGTGCCCATTTGCTGGCCGTGGTTTGGCGCAGCAGGCAATCCCTCACACGGGTTTGCCCGTACCCTACCGTGGCAGCTGGTGGCTCATGATGAAAATGCGCAGAACGTGACGCTGACGCTGCAGCTGGAGAGCAGTGACGCGACGAAAAAAATCTGGCCGCACGACTTTACCCTGTATGCCCGCTTCCGCCTCGGTGAGCAGTGTGAGTTTGAGCTGGAAGCCCACGGTGAATTCTCCGCTACTGGCGCACTGCACAGCTATTTTGCGGTAGACGATATTGATCAGGTCAGCGTCTCCGGTCTGGGTAACGCCTTTATTGATAAGGTGGCGGGTGGCACACGGTGCCACTCAGAACAGGGACGTCAGGTTTATCAGCAGCAGACCGACCGGATTTACACCGCACCGGAAGCCACCAGCCTGATCGAGGATAAAGCCGGACAGCGGCTGATTAGCATCAGCCACCACCATCAAAGTGACGTTGTCACCTGGAATCCGGGTGCTGAACAGTCCTGCAGCATGGGGGATATGGCAAATGATGGCTATAAAACCATGGTTTGCGTGGAAACCGCGCGGATCAGCCAGCCAATGATCAGTGCTGCTGACCACCCAGGCCTGCTGGCAACCACTATCAGCGTCAGCAGGCCGCGCTAACCATTCACGCCTGATGCCGACACATCCGGCATCAGGCCGATCTGCAGGATGCTTAGAATGTGTAACTGATCCCGCTCCACAGCAGTACCTGTGAGCTTTTCGAAACCATTGGACTGTCTTTGATTTCACTGGCCAGACGGGTATAACGCCCTGCGAGGGTGGCATTCCAGTTATCGTCAATTTTCCATGCGCCGGTCAGTTCGACATACGGGCTCCAGCTGTCATTCGCATCGTAACGCTTCAGACCGCTGCGCTGAGATTCAGCCGAGTTAACCCCGTAGTAATAGTTATTCTGATGGTTACTGTTCCACAGCACGCCAACCCCTGGAGTCAGCGTAAAGCGGTTGAAGTCCAGGGTATACAGGTAGGTCAGATCCCAGATAAACCCGTTACTGTTATCGAGAATATCCCCTGCGACCGTGGTACGCACCGTCCCCCAGTCACTGTTATGGCGATAAGAGAATCCCCCCATCATCGTCATATGACGTTTGCGCAGTTGCTTCATATCGCTGTCATCAACGTCAGAGGTATCAAAACTTTGTGGTGATCCCATCAGGGTTAATGACAGCTGGTCCTGAGGATCATTCCACAGATAATATCCGCCCTTTAACGAGTGGATATAAAAGTTATTGGTTTCGTAATCAACAATCGGTACCGGCCACCAGCGATCTTTCCCGCTTTTATACGGGCTTTGATCATAAATGACCGATGCGCCGAGGGTCAGCGGATTAGCATGTGCAACGGATGCAGCGACAGCCAGCGCAACGGTGCCGGCTAAAGTAATAACTTTGAAACAGTTCACAATATATTAATCCATAAATATAAAAGTCAGCGGCAGTCTACCTTTGCAGCGATCGTTGTAACAGGCGCTTACGTAATTCAGCGCACGGAAAATCAAAAAAGCTGGCATACACAATAAACGTTCAGTTAACAGATAATCCTCCATGCCTCTAATACTATTTACTGTTTTCATCCTTAAGCCAGGTAACAGCCAGACTTTTATAGTGTAATTTCATAGAAACGGGATCGTACCCCGGCAGATTTCGGCAATGCGATCTACGCTTACATTACAGGTCAGTGAGTTCCCCCGCTTCGCGGCGGCAGGCTGCAGACCAGCACAGAGGTTGCGTTATTCAGACAAGAATTTCCTGTGGGGAATGCGGTAGCAGTCATTCCGCCCCCGGGTACTTTTGCTAAAACGAAAGGACGGGCATTGCTATGAATATATTCGATCACTATCGTCAGCGTTACGACGCGGCCAAGGATGAAGAGTTCACATTGCAGGAATTTCTTGCCGTTTGTAAGCAGGATCGCAGTGCCTATGCTAACGCGGCGGAAAGACTTCTGATGGCGATTGGTGAGCCAATCATGACCGACACCGCGCAGGAGCCGCGTCTCTCCCGGCTGTTTTCCAACCGGGTCATCGCCCGTTACCCCGCCTTTGAAGAGTTCTACGGTATGGAGGAGGCCATAGAACAAATCGTTTCCTACCTCAAGCATGCCGCACAGGGTCTGGAAGAGAAAAAACAGATCCTCTACCTGCTGGGTCCGGTGGGTGGCGGTAAATCGTCGCTGGCCGAGCGCCTTAAATCTTTGATGCAGCGGGTGCCGATTTATGTGCTGACCGCCGATGGCGAA
The DNA here is from genome assembly GCA_945290265.1 of uncultured Erwinia sp. Taxonomy (GTDB): domain Bacteria; phylum Pseudomonadota; class Gammaproteobacteria; order Enterobacterales; family Enterobacteriaceae; genus Erwinia. The sequence continues at coordinate 175,965 of CALYQW010000005.1, read as the reverse complement.
CGCAGCCCGGTTAATGACCATCCGCTGTGCCTGTTCGATCCAACCGAAGATGCCACGATTCTGGATAAAGAATATGGCGTGCCACGCCGCTATCTCGGCACCATTATGTCGCCCTGGGCGGCAAAACGTCTGCATGAGTTCGGTGGCGATATCACCCGCTTTAAGGTGGTGAAAGTCTGGCCGTCAATTCTGGAGCAGCTGGCTATCGCCAAAACCGAACCGGGTGACGAGAATAACCAGGATATCTCCGCGCTGGTGGGTAAAGTGGATATCCGTAAGCTGGAGAACCACGCGCAGAACGATCCGGATGCCTACGGCTACTCCGGTGCGCTGTGCCGGGCCAACCAGGGGATTATGGAGTTCGTCGAGATGTTTAAAGCGCCAATTAAGGTGCTGCATCCACTGCTGACCGCCACCCAGGAAGGCAACTACAACGGTACCGAGGGGATCTCCGCCCTGCCGTTTAACGGCATTATCCTGGCGCACTCCAATGAATCGGAGTGGGTCACCTTCCGCAACAACAAAAATAATGAAGCGTTCCTCGACCGCGTGTATATCGTCAAGGTGCCTTACTGCCTGCGCGTGTCTGAGGAAATGAAAATTTACGACAAGCTGCTGGTGAACAGTGAGCTGTCTCATGCACCCTGCGCCCCCGGCACACTGGAAACCCTGGCGCGCTTCTCTATCCTGTCACGTCTGAAAGAACCGGAGAACTCCAGCCTGTACTCTAAGATGCGGGTGTATGACGGAGAAAGCCTGAAAGATACCGATCCTAAGGCCAAGTCCTATCAGGAGTACCGCGACTATGCCGGAGTGGATGAAGGCATGCACGGTCTGTCAACCCGCTTTGCCTTCAAAATCCTGTCACGGGTGTTTAACTTTGATCACGCGGAAGTGGCGGCCAACCCGGTTCATCTGTTTTACGTGCTGGAACAGCAGATTGAACGCGAGCAGTTCCCGCAGGAGCAGGCAGAGAAATACCTGGAGCACCTTAAAGGCTATCTGATCCCGAAATATGCCGAGTTTATCGGCAAAGAGATCCAGACTGCCTACCTGGAGTCCTACTCTGAATACGGCCAGAATATTTTTGACCGTTACGTGACCTATGCCGATTTCTGGATCCAGGACCAGGAATATCGTGACCCCGATACCGGGCAGCTGTTTGATCGGGAATCACTGAATGCTGAACTGGAAAAAATTGAAAAACCGGCGGGTATCAGTAATCCGAAGGATTTTCGCAACGAAATCGTCAATTTTGTGCTGCGCGCCCGGGCACATAATAACGGACACAATCCGGTGTGGACCAGTTATGAGAAGCTGCGCACGGTGATCGAGAAAAAAATGTTCTCCAACACCGAAGAGTTGCTGCCGGTAATCTCGTTTAATGCCAAGACCTCCACCGACGAGCAGAAAAAGCATGATGACTTTGTCGACAGGATGATGGAAAAAGGTTACACCCGTAAGCAGGTTCGGCTGTTATGTGAATGGTATCTGCGCGTCAGAAAATCGTCCTGATGCTTCACCCGTAGCGGCTCGCCCGATCCGCTGCGAGTTGTGAAAGATAACGTTATACCTGCCGGTGTTGACACCGGCAGGTCTACAGTTCACAGGGGGAATTATGGCCTATTTTATTGATCGTCGGCTTAACGGTAAAAATAAAAGCGCCGTCAATCGCCAGCGCTTTTTACGCCGTTATAAAGCACAGATCAAACAGTCGATTTCCGAGGCCATTAATAAGCGTTCGGTAACCGACGTGGAAAGCGGTGAATCCGTTTCCATATCCACAGATGATATTAATGAGCCTGTTTTTCATCAGGGCCAGGGGGGTCAGCGGCAGCGGGTACATCCCGGTAATGACCACTTTGTCACTAACGATCGCATCGATCGCCCGCAGGGTGGCGGCGGTGGCTCTGGGGGCGGCCAGGGCAATGCCAGTAAAGATGGCGAAGGGCAGGATGAATTTGTTTTCCAGATTTCTAAAGATGAATATCTCGATTTGCTGTTTGAAGATCTGGCACTGCCTAATCTGAAGAAGAATCAGCAGCGTCAGCTGAACGAGTATAAAACCCACCGCGCCGGGTTTACCGCTAATGGCGTACCAGCGAATATCAGCGTGGTACGCTCACTGCAAAATTCGCTGGCACGGCGCACCGCAATGAGCGCCGGTAAACGCCGTCATCTGGCTGAACTGGAGCAGGTTCTGGCGGTGATTGCCAACAGCGAACCGGTACAGATGCTGAAAGAAGAGCGCCTGCGCCAGGAAATTGCCGAACTGCGTGCACAGATCAAGCGCGTGCCTTTTATTGATACCTTTGATTTACGCTACAAAAACTTTGAGAAAAGAGCCGAACCCTCCAGCCAGGCGGTGATGTTCTGTCTTATGGATGTCTCCGGCTCGATGGACCAGGTCACCAAAGACATGGCCAAGCGTTTTTATCTGCTGCTGTATTTGTTTTTGAGCCGCACTTATAAAAATGTCGACGTGGTGTATATCCGCCATCACACCCAGGCAAAAGAGGTGGAAGAGCAGGAGTTTTTCTATTCCCAGGAAACCGGTGGCACCATCGTTTCAAGTGCGCTGAAAATGATGGATGAGGTGGTGAAAGAACGCTACGATCCGGCGCAGTGGAATATCTACGCCGCGCAGGCGTCCGATGGCGATAACTGGGCGGATGATTCGCCGCTCTGTCACCAGATCCTGTCGCAGAATCTGCTGCCTGTGGTGCGCTATTTTAGCTATATCGAGATCACGCGCCGCGCCCATCAGACCCTGTGGCGTGAGTATGAACATTTGCAAAGCCAGTTTGATAATTTTGCCATCCAGCATATTCGCGAGCCGGAGGATATTTACCCGGTATTCCGCGCCCTGTTTCAGAAACAGTTGCAGGAAAGCCACTAACCTCCCCCTCAGCCGCTGCATCGGTCAGCGGCTGCCACCTGAGTATTTACCCCCGCCGTACCCTGCCCATATCCGCGTCTGGCAGCAATGACGCCTGCCGCAACTAAAAACGTTTTTTGTAAAAATTTTTTATTAATTAATTCAGATGTTTTATTCTGATGTTCCGGTGTTTTGCTGGTTTCCCTGACCACAGGGAGATACGGCCATTTTAGTGGAGGAGTCGCTTTGGAGAGCAGCGCAATTTACAGTTTGTTCATTATCGGATCGGTACTGGTTGCGGCAAGTATTCTTCTCAGTTCGTTCTCCTCGCGCCTGGGGATCCCTATTCTGGTGATCTTTCTTGTCCTCGGCATGCTGGCGGGTACCGATGGCATCGGCGGCATTGCTTTTAACAATTATCCGGCGGCGTTTCTGATCAGCAACCTGGCTTTGGCGGTGATCCTGTTGGATGGCGGGATGCGCACTCAGGCCAGCTCATTTAAGGTGGCTCTAGGACCGGCGCTGTCACTGGCCACCATCGGCGTGCTGATCACCGCCGGGTTAACCGGCATGGCCGCGGCCTGGCTGTTTAACCTTAATCTGATGGAAGGCTTTCTGATTGGTGCCATTATCGGCTCAACCGACGCAGCTGCGGTCTTTTCGCTGCTGGGCGGCAAAGGCCTGAATGAACGCGTCAGCGCCACCCTGGAAATCGAGTCGGGCAGTAACGACCCGATGGCGGTGTTCCTTACCATTACGCTGATTGAGATGCTCCAGCAGGGGCAAAGCGGCCTCGACTGGATGTTTGTCGCCCATCTGGTGCAGGAATTTGGCCTGGGGATTGTGCTGGGGATGGGTGGCGGTTGGGGGCTGCTGCTGCTGATTAACCGCATTACCCTGGCTAACGGCCTCTATCCGTTACTGGCGGTCAGTGGCGGTATTCTGGTCTTTTCTCTGACCACCGCGCTGCAGGGCAGCGGCATTCTGGCGGTGTATTTATGCGGTTTTGTGTTGGGCAATCAGCCAATACGTAACCGCTACGGCATATTGCAAACCTTTGACGGCATGGCCTGGCTGAGTCAGATCGGCATGTTTTTGGTGCTTGGCCTGCTTGTGAACCCCTCCGATTTATGGCACATCGCCATTCCGGCGATGTTGCTGTCGCTGTGGCTAATTCTGGTGGCGCGCCCGCTGTCGGTCTTCGCCAGCCTGCTGCCGTTCCGGGGTTTCCACCTGCGGGAACGGTTTTTTATCAGCTGGGTTGGCCTGCGCGGCGCAGTACCGATTATTCTGGCGGTGTTCCCGATGATGGCCGGCCTGCCCCACGCCACGCTTTTTTTTAATATCGCCTTCTTTGTGGTGCTGGTCTCTCTGATGGTACAGGGGACCTCTCTCGGCTTCGCCGCGCACAAAGCTAAAGTGATTGTTCCCCCCAGCGCGGCCCCGATCTCCAGGGTCGGGCTGGACATTCATCCGGAAAACCCGTGGGAACAGTTTGTTTATCAGCTCAGTGCCGATAAATGGTGCGTTGGCGCTACCCTGCGTGAACTGCATATGCCGCGTGAAACCCGTATTGCAGCCCTGTTCCGTCATAACGTGCTGCTGCACCCTTCCGCCAACACCCGCCTGCAGGAAGGAGATATTCTGTGCGTGATTGGCCGCGAGCACGATTTACCCGCGCTGGGTAAACTGTTCAGCCAGTCGCCACCGGAGTCGCTGGAGCAGCGCTTCTTTGGTGACTTTATTTTGCAGGCCTCTGCCCGCTTACAGGATGTCTGTGAAGTGTATGGTCTGGAACTGACCGAGGACGACGCCAGCGCACAGCAGACGCTGGGCACGCTGGTCACTGGCCTGATCGGCGGTGCGCCGGTGGTGGGCGATCAGGTGGAGTGGAAGGGGCTGAGCTGGACGGTGGCCGAAAAAGAGGATAATGACATCAGTAAAGTGGGGGTCCGCGTCCACAGCATCGAATAATTACCGGCGGCTCGAAAACTCAACGCTTAGCGTCTAAACTTATTTTTCGTACATAGTGTGTTCCTGGTCGTTCCGCCCGTGCGGTGAGCAGCACTCCGCCCCGGTTCGGCCAGGCTCCCCACTGCCGCCGGAGCGTGATTATGGGTCATATTGTTAAAATTGGTCGTTATGAGATTATTGATGCCGAACTGAATATGCAGGAACTCAGCACCGTTGGGGTGCCCTGCCAAACCAATCCCGGCCTGACCTGCCAGCTGGATGGCTGGGATCTGCACACCAGCGTACCGGCCTGGATTGACGGTATGCCGATTGAGCTGGAACTCAGTCATTATGATAAGCATCAGGATCGCTGGGTACTTAACGCCCCGGCCTGATCGGCCCGACAGCCCGGGATGCCTGGAGTGGCATCCCAACTGACTGAATTAACGCTTTTCTTTTACCGCTATTATCTCTACGCTGTGCGACCTGCTTTTACCCGGACTTTATCTGTTATGCAAAAATTCACCCTGCTGTTGCTCAGCCTGATTTTGCTGTCACCGTTAGGCATCGATCTGTATCTGCCGACCTTGCCGGCCATTGCCAGCGGACTGAATACCCCACTGAGCAATATTCAGACCACAATCCCGCTGTTTTTACTGGTTATGGGCATAGGCCAGCTGGTTGCCGGCCCGCTGGTAGATAACTTTGGCCGCCGTCCGGTGGCGATTCTGGGGCTGGTGCTGTATATCTGCGGCAGCGCGCTGGCCGCAACCGCCGGTGGCTGGACGCAGTTTTTAATCGCGCGAATTATTCAGGGCTGCGCCGTCTGTTGCACCGCCGTGGTAGCCTTTAGCGGAGTGCGCGATCGCCTGCAGGGCGACGATGCGGCCCGCGCTTACGGTTTCCTGAATGGCGCATTAAATATTGTCCCGGCGCTGGCACCGATGCTGGGTGGCTTTCTGGCAGCAGCGTATAACTGGCGCGCCCCGTTCTGGTTCCTGGCGGGTTACGCAGTGGTTATCGGCCTGCTGGTGCTGCTTTACCTGCCGGAAACCCGTCCGGCGGATACCCGCCGGGTTAAAGGTCTTCCGCTGGCTGAATATGCGCAGATCCTGCGCCAGCCGCGTTTCCTCGCCTTTACCTTTGCTAACGCCGGCGCGCTGGGCATGGTTCTGACCTACGTGTCGCTGGCGCCTGAGGTACTGATGACCAAAGGCCAGCTCAGCCCGCTGGCTTTCGCGGTGGCCTTTGGCCTTAACGGCTTCTGGATTATGCTGGTCAGCGGCGGGGTGAATAAGCTGATCCGTAAACTGGGGCGTCCGTTCTGCCTCGCCTGCGGCGCGCTGGCGATGGTCGCCGGTTGCCTGATGCTGCTGGGGGGGATGTGGCTGTTACCGGCTGCCTGGCAGACACACTGGGCGCTGTATATGTTGCCGGTGGCGGTGGGGGTTGCCGGACTGGCATTTACTGTAGGGCCCGCCACCAGCTATGCACTGGAGCCTTATCAACAGCAGGCGGGCGTGGCTTCAGCCCTGGCGGGATCGATTCAGATGGCGGGCGGTTCAGCCGGTGGCCTGATTGCCATGGCCTTACCGCTGGCGGAAAAAGTGACGCTGGCGCTGATGATGATTATCGGCGCGCTGCTGATTTTTACTGCCTGGCGGATGAGTAAGAAAGTGCGCGCTACGCTGACCGCACTGTAATTCCTCAGATCACCTCAACCGGTACTCTGGGTGCCAGCGCGCACATCAGCTCATAGCCCACGGTGCCGGCTGCGGCGGCCACATCGTCAATCTTCACCTGTTCGCCCCACAGCTCAACCCTGCTGCCCAGGGTTGCCTGCGGACAGGGCGTCAGATCCACCGTGATCATATCCATCGATACCCGCCCCACCACGCGGGTGATAACTCCGTCTACCGCGATCGGTGTACCGGTGGCGGCCAGGCGCGGATAACCATCGGCATAACCGCAGGCCACAACGCCAATTCGCTGCCCGGTTTCCGCGTGATAGCAGGCACCGTATCCCACCGCATCCCCACGCTTAAGCTGCTGGATGCCGATAATTTCACTGCGCAGGGTCATCACCGGCCGCAATCCGCTGTCGGCAATATCGGCCCACATGCCGCTGGGCGACGCGCCGTACAGAATAATCCCCGGACGCACCCAGTCATGATGGGTTTGCGGATGCCACAGCAGTGCGGCAGAGTTTGCCAGTGAGCGTGCCGCCGGGATACCCGCAACGCCCTTTTCGATGGTGACCATCGCTGCGTTGACGGACTGTGCATTTTCTCCCTCGGCAAAATGGGCCATCAGCGTCACTTCATCGACATTCGCCAGACCCTGCAGGCGCTGCCAGGCATCCTTTACCGCTTCAGGGCGAAAGCCCAGGCGATTCATCCCGCTGTTAATTTTCAGGTACACCGCCAGCGGCGCCGACAGCCTGGCGCTTGCCAACGCCTTGATCTGCCATTCGCTGTGGACACTGGTGGTCAGGCGGTAGCGATCGAGGAGAGGCAGTTCATCAGGATGAAAAAACCCTTCCAGCAGCAGGATCGGCCCCTGCCAGCCGCGCTCGCGCAGCAAAATCGCCTCTTCCAGATTCAGCAGTGCAAAGCCATCGCTTTGCAGAGTCTGCCAGACACGCTCAATACCATGTCCGTAAGCGTTGGCTTTCACCACAGACCACAAACGGGAACCCGCTGCGGCCTGTCGGGCTACGGCCAGATTTTGACGCAGCGCAGCGCGGTTAATCGTTGCGACAATCGGACGCGTCATAGTTTCTCCTGGGGCTAATCAGTGGTGGCTGTTCGCGCCCTGCAACGGTCCCAGCGGTGCGGGACAGTAACCAGGTAAATAACGCATAACAGAAAGATCGTCAGCGGCAATTGCCGGCGCTTTACCGGAAATGATATCAGCCAGCAGCTGTCCCGATCCACAGGCCATTGTCCAGCCAAGCGTACCATGCCCGGTATTCAGGAACAGATTTTTCAATGGGGTACGTCCGACGATGGGCGTACCGTCCGGGGTCATAGGACGCAGACCACTCCAGAAGGTGGCCTGTTCAATCTCACCCGAATTGGGATAGAGATCCTGCACCACCATTTCCAGCGTCTGACGGCGCGCGGCTTTCAGCTGGTTATCAAAACCAACAATTTCTGCCATACCCCCAACGCGAATGCGTTTATCAAAGCGGGTAATGGCAATTTTATAGGTTTCATCCAGCACCGTAGAGACCGGTGCCGCCTGTTCATTTTTCAGCGGGATCGTCAGCGAGTAACCTTTCAGCGGATACACCGGGATCTTGACCACATCATGTAGCAGCCCGGTGGAGAATGAACCGCAGGCCATAACAAAAGCATCAGCAGTCACCAGGCGGTCACCGCATTTTACGCCACGGATTTGATTGCCTTCCCGCAGCAGCGCATTTATCGGCGTATTAAAACAGAACTCCACACCCTGTGCCGCCGCCATCACTGCCAGGCGCTGGGTAAACAGGTGACAGTCGCCGGTTTCATCCCCTGGCAAGCGCAGTCCACCGGTCAGTTTATGGCAGTTGTCAGCCAGTGCCGGCTCAACCCGCGCCAGCTGATGGGCTTCCAGTAGTTCATAAGCCACCCCGGCCTCTTCCAGCACCGCGATATCTTTTATTGCCGCGTCATACTGGCTGGCGGTACGAAACAGCTGCAGCGTACCCCCCTGACGCTCTTCATAAGCAATCCCGGTTTGCTGACGCAACATTTTCAGGCAGTCGCGGCTGTATTCTGCAATGCGTACCATGCGGCTTTTATTCTGTTGATAATGCTGCATATCGCAGTTACGCAGCATCTGCCACATCCATTCCAGCTGAAAGCGGCTGCCATCCGGGCGGATCGCCAGCGGTGTGTGACGCTGGAACATCCATTTTATCGCTTTGAGCGGGATACCCGGGGCTGCCCAGGGCGCTGCATAACCGGGTGAAACCTGCCCGGCATTGGCCGCACTGGTTTCCATTGCCGCCGCTGGCTGACGGTCGATGACTGTCACCTGATGCCCGGCCTGAGCCAGATACCAGGCACTGGCCACGCCAACCACCCCACTACCGAGAATGACAACACGCATTTCCACCCCACGATAAACAGAATATTAATCCAAAGATAATGTGACCTTATGGTGCAAAACACCATTCACCCTCATGCGTAACCACCCTGATGAATTCACATATCTTTTACTTAAGCAACATGAAAATACAATACAGCGGCATCAATTCAGATTTAAATTCTAAATAGTGCATAATATTATAAAAATATAATCGTTTAACGATATAAAAACCTGAAAATCAGCAGAAACTTCATCAGTGGAATGTTTATCTTATATACAGATTTATATTTCATTTAATTAATTTTATTTAGAGTTTTATTTCATTAAGGGGTGGTATTCCTGTTCCACGCATGCATACCCACTTTTCAGTAGTATTCCGCGCGGGGATCGGAGAGAGTGAACTATGATTGAACAGTCAGCTCTGCTTTCCAGTTTTTCCGGCATTATCAGGTGAGGGCCAGCGGCTGGAAGGTAACGGACAGGTTATCGACGCAGGTATCGCCAGAAACCGGTACATAACAAGAGGTGCGCTATGATCCCGACCTTTGATGTTCACACCACTGAGAACAAACGCCTGGATGACGGACCGGAATGGACCTTTGAACTGCTGGAGGTTTACCTGAAGGAGATTGATCGCGTTGCCCGGCACTATCGTCTGGAAACCTATCCTCATCAGATTGAGGTGATCACCTCCGAACAGATGATGGACGCCTACTCCAGCGTCGGTATGCCGATCAACTACACGCACTGGTCGTTCGGCAAAAAATTTATTGAAACCGAGCAGCGCTACAGGCACGGACAGCAGGGGCTGGCCTATGAAATAGTGATTAATTCCAATCCCTGTATTGCCTATCTGATGGAAGAGAACACCATGACCATGCAGGCGCTGGTAATGGCGCACGCCTGCTACGGGCACAATTCATTCTTTAAAAATAACTATCTGTTTCGCAGCTGGACCGACGCCAGTTCAATCGTTGATTATCTTATTTTTGCCCGTAAGTATATCAGCGAATGTGAAGAGCGCTACGGCGTGGAACAGGTTGAGCGACTGCTGGATTCCTGCCATGCGTTAATGAATTACGGCGTCGATCGCTATAAACGTCCGCAAAAAATTTCTCTGCAGGAAGAAACTGCACGTCAGAAAAGCCGCGAAGAATACCTGCAAAGTCAGGTTAATATGCTGTGGCGCACCCTGCCGCGCCGTGAGCAGGAAGAACATCTGCAGCAGACCAGCCGCTACCCGGCGGAGCCGCAGGAAAACCTGCTGTATTTTATGGAAAAAAATGCGCCACTGCTGGAGCCATGGCAGCGTGAATGCCTGCGCATTGTGCGTAAAGTCAGCCAGTATTTTTACCCGCAAAAACAGACACAGGTGATGAATGAAGGCTGGGCCACCTTCTGGCACTACACCATCCTGAATCATCTTTACGATGAAGGGAAAGTCAGTGAGCGCTTTATGCTGGAGTTTTTACACAGCCATACCAACGTGGTTTACCAGCCGCCGTATAACAGCCAGTGGTATAACGGCATTAACCCCTATGCGCTGGGGTTTGCCATGTTCCAGGATATCAAACGTATCTGTCAGGAGCCGACGGCGGAAGATCGTCACTGGTTCCCGGATATTGCCGGCAGTGACTGGCTGGAAACCCTGCATTTCGCCATGCGGGAATTTAAGGATGAGAGCTTTATCAGCCAGTTCCTGTCACCGAAAGTGATGCGTGATTTCCGACTGTTTACCGTGCTGGATGATGATCGTCATAATTATCTGGAAATTGCCGCGATCCATGATGAGGCAGGCTATCAGGCAATTCGCCAGCAGCTGTCGGCGCAGTACAATTTAAGTAACCTGGAACCGAATATTCAGGTGTATAACGTCGATTTACGCGGTGACCGTTCGCTGACACTGCGCTACGTTCCTCATAACCGCACGCCGCTGGATAAAAGCCGCAGAGAAGTGCTGAAGCATGTACATCGTCTGTGGGGGTTTGATGTGCAGCTGGAGCAGCTGAATACCGATGGCAGCAGTGAGATCCTTGACCGCTGCCCGCCCCGTCAGGGATAACGCTTTTCCCCTCCTGCGGGAGGGGGAGCAGATTAACGTGGGGAGAGAGGTAAATCCCGTGGCAGGCTGGCCTGCATTGCATTCCACAGTTCACCACTGCGCCGGCCATATTCGCGCACGCAGTCAACCACCGGGTCATATTCTTCGCGCTGACAGCAGTTCAAAAGCTGCAGGTAAAAGTTATCAGCCAGCCGGCGCGCTTCAGGATTGGAAAAATAATGACGTCCAACCCGGGTATACAAACCTTTTAAGCCATTCAGGATCAGTCCATAGATAGGATTGCCGGACGCAAACGCCAGCCCGTGAAAAATACCATAGTCCAGTTCAGCATAGGATTCGGCGCGATCTTCAGCCTGAGCTGCGCGTTGCAACACGGCCAGAGCCTGCTCCGGCTGGGTGCGGATGGCACGGCGGATAAAAATAGACGAGATATTGGTCCGCACCGCCAGCAGATTATCGATCAGCTGCGGCACGCTGTCGTGATCGAGTCGCGCCAGGGTTTCGAGGATATTCAGTCCGGAAGTTTCCCAGATATTATTCACTCGGGTCGGTTTACCGTGCTGAATGGTCAGCCAGCCATCGCGGGCAAGGCGTTGCAGGACTTCACGTAAGGTGGTTCGGGTGACGCCAATCTGCTCAGAGAGTTCACGCTCAGCGGGTAAGATGGTTCCGGCCGGGAAGCGGTTATTCCAGATGCTGTCAATAATGTACTCTTCTGCAAAACCGGCAGGGCTTTGCGCCTTAATCACCATAGCGTTGGGTTCCGTTGTTTCATCACGAGCAATAGTTACTTAACTATATCAGAACCCCAGGGCATCAGCTAAACATCCATCGCTAATCTGTGGCCATTATAAATATCCGCCTCCCTCCGCTGTCTGCAAGGCCTTGCGGTAAGACATTACGCCTTTGAATACCGCATGATTCATAAAGCTGAAATTATTCGTTGTTTGCTTTAAAATGCCCTTTCACCGCAGAACTTTATGGACAGATTTATGCTGAGATACCTTAATCGCTGCTCTTATGGCCGGGGAGCCTGGCTGTTACTGGCATTTACCGCCTTTGCACTCGAAATGGCCGCGCTCTACTTCCAACACATCATGTTACTGAAACCCTGTGTGATGTGTATTTACGAACGCTGTGCGCTGTTTGGCGTGATGGGCGCGGGCATTGTCGGGGCCATCGCACCTCGCAGCCCACTGCGTTGGGTCGCCATCCTGATCTGGTTATACAGTGCCTGGCGGGGAATTATGCTGGCATGGCAACACACCCAGTATCAGTTGCACCCTTCACCATTCCAGACCTGTGATTTTGCAGCCCGCTTCCCGAGCTGGCTGCCGCTGGATAAATGGTTACCATCGGTATTTGTTGCCAGCGGAGACTGCGGAGATAAAGCGTGGAGCTGGTTATCGTTGACCATGCCACAGTGGCTGACCGGTACTTTTGCCGTATTTCTGTTACTGGCGGTACTGGTGCTGCTGGCACAGGCGGTTAAACCCGTTAAACGTTCAAAACACTATATTAGCTAATTCCCGGCCTGAGCCAGCACGCGCTGGCTCAGCTCATCCCTGACGATCCGCTTAGCTCATGTCCCGCGGACGATTCATAATATGATCCTCCCAGTCCACTACCTCGCTCTCCGGCACCGCAATATGACGTACTGAAATTCGCGCAGCATGCATCGCCGCTCGTGAACCGGTACGCAGCGGATGCCAGGGCGGTAAAGGTTTTCCTTCCGCCAGCATACGGTAAGCACAGCTGGGCGGCAGCCAGGAAAAAGTCACCAGATTTTCACGGGTCAGCTTGATGCAGTCTTCTTCCAGCTCAAAGCGCCGCTCATAGTTACGGCACTGGCAGGATTTGATATTCAGCTGATTACAGGCAACGTTAGTGAAGTAAATTTCATCGGTATCCGCATCCTGTAGCTTGTTCAGGCAGCACTGACCACAGCCATCACATAAGGATTCCCATTCATCGTCACTCATCTTTTCCAGCGTTTTACGCTGCCAGAAAGGGCTCTCAGTCATGTTTATGTCCAGGTTAGAAATAAAAAGCCCGCACCTTATAGAAGGTTTGGGCGGGTAATGCAAGGAAACGCTTAACTAACACGTGCAGCTTTACAATACGCGTGTCGTCAGACTGCGGTGGCCCAGCGCCAGTTCCAGACGGTCGCCGGAATGCATCGGACCCACGCCGGCAGGGGTACCAGTGAGGATAATATCCCCGGCGCGCAGGGTAAAATAATGGCTCATATAGGCTATCAGCGGCATTATCGGATGGATCATATCGGCCGTTGAGCCCTGCTGACGCACTTCATCGTTCACTTTCAGCATCAGCTGAATATTCTGCGCATCCTCAGTAAACTCAGCGCAGGACACAAACCCCGATACCGGACAGGAATTATCAAATCCTTTGGCTTTTTCCCACGGCTGCCCGGTTTTTTTACAGGCACTCTGCACATCACGTAACGTCAAATCTAGTGCAATCCCGTAACCGACAATCGCACCCGCCACATGCGCTTGACTGGCATTCTTCAAGGTACCCCCCAGCAGTATTGCCAGTTCGATTTCATGATGGACTGCACCCAGATGCTGCGGAATCGACAGCGGCTGGTGGATATCGCAAAGCGCTATTTCAGGCTTAATAAACAGCACCGGCTCCGTAGGAGTAGCACTCCCCATCTCATTGATATGGCTGGCATAATTACTGCCAACACACACCACTTTATTCACCGGATAATCAACTAATGCGCCCTGCCAGTTACGATGTTGATACATGCTGTTCTCCTGAGCGATGAATTTTTCACACCAGCACCGAGCCGGTGCAAGGCGTCTTTAGAGAAAAAAAACAGTCGGGTGCAGATTATAACAAGGGCGATTATCTTGCCACTGCTCAATATTGCGGCTGAGCTCAGGCGCAGGGGAAATAATCGTGGAAAAGCATAGCGTCAGTGAAAAAACCGCCAGCGTAAAACGGCAGCGGGTTAACGAAATCATTAAATCTGCTAAGCTGAAATCATCAGGAAAAAAAACGACAGAAAAATCTTAATTAGTAGATTTAGATTTTTCCAGATGCTGTTTTAGCAAACTTTCTGGCGGCGGCGGTAACTGTAAATAGAAACCCTCTTCATGCAGCGCGGCAATGACTCTCTCTCTGTCCGCGCCCACCAAGGATTTACTGCCATCCAGCGGTAACAGCATCGCCAGTTGCAGTTTACCCAACCCCTGCAGCAAATCTGCCGGCACGCGGGAAAAATCATCCTTCTGTTCCACATAAAGATAGGTCTGATCGCGTCGGGAACTTCTGTAAATCGCACAAAACATAGTTTTTACTCGAATTAACCTGGTAGGTATCTTGCCTGATTATTACAGTAACTATAACATGCTAACTGAACTTCAGAATATTGTCCTGTCCCGTTGTAAACGGCCAGGCTATAGCAGCCTGGCTTATCAGGCTGAAGACACAACAGGACAGAGCCAGACAGATGTCACAAGCGCCAATCGAATTAAAAGGTAGCAGCTTCACGCTGTCAGTTATTCATTTGCATCACAACGATCCTGAAATCGTTCAGCAGGCACTGGCAGAGAAAATTGATCTGGCTCCGGCCTTTCTGAAAAATGCCCCGGTGGTGATTAATGTCGCAGCACTGAGTGCCAGCAATGTTAACTGGCGGCGGATGCAGCAGGCCATCGCCGCAACGGGTTTACATATTGTCGGTGTCAGCGGCTGCAAAGATCAGCAGCTGAAACAAACCATTTGCCGTTCCGGTTTGCCGGTATTGAATGAGGGTAAAGAAACGCGGCCTGCAGCCCCTCCCCCGCCCCCCGCTGCGGTGGAAGCGCCTGCCAGCACAACCCGAATTATCTCGGCTCCGGTACGCTCTGGTCAGCAGGTTTATGCAAGGAATTGTGATTTAATTGTTACCAGCCACGTCAGTGCCGGAGCAGAGTTGATTGCAGACGGTAATATTCACATCTACGGAATGATGCGTGGTCGCGCGCTGGCGGGTGCCTCAGGAGACAAAAATTGTCAGATTTTTTGCTTAAATTTATCAGCTGAGCTAGTGTCAATTGCCGGGGAATACTGGGTTATGGATCAGATACCTGCTGAATTTTTTGGCAAAGCCGCCCATCTTTGTCTGAAAGATGGCGGACTGACGATTCAAACATTGAACTAAGCAAGGCTCATATGCCCTTTCTTTAAGGAAATTATTTTATGGCACGCATTATTGTTGTTACCTCAGGCAAAGGAGGCGTTGGAAAAACCACCTCCAGCGCGGCCATTGCTACCGGTCTGGCGCAGAAAGGCAAAAAAACCGTGGTGATCGATTTTGATATCGGTCTGCGTAACCTCGATTTAATTATGGGCTGTGAGCGCCGGGTGGTTTATGACTTTGTCAATGTGATTCAGGGCGATGCCACGCTGAATCAGGCGTTGATCAAGGATAAACGCACGGATAACCTGCACATCCTGCCAGCTTCCCAGACCCGTGACAAAGACGCCCTGACCCGTGAAGGGGTAGAAAAAGTATTAAACGACCTGGCGGATATGGACTTCGATTTTGTGGTCTGCGACTCTCCGGCAGGGATTGAAACCGGCGCACTGATGGCGCTCTACTTCGCGGACGAAGCCATTATTACGACCAACCCGGAAGTCTCTTCAGTACGCGACTCGGATCGCATTCTGGGCATACTCTCTTCAAAATCACGCCGCGCTGAAAATGGCCAGGATCCGATAAAAGAACACCTGCTACTGACCCGCTACAATCCCGGACGGGTTAACCGTGGCGATATGCTGAGCATGGAAGACGTTCTGGAGATCCTGCGTATTCCACTGGCTGGCGTAATCCCGGAAGATCAGTCCGTACTGCGGGCGTCCAACCAAGGCGAACCGGTGATTCTGGACGAAAATTCTGATGCCGGTAAAGCCTATGCCGATACAGTTGATCGCCTGCTTGGAGAAGAACGTTCCTTCCGCTTCATCGAAGAAGAGAAGAAGGGTTTTCTGAAACGCCTTTTTGGGGGATAAACTATGGCCTTACTCGATTTCTTTTTATCCCGAAAGAAGAATACCGCTAATATTGCCAAGGAACGGCTACAGATTATTGTCGCGGAACGCAGGAGGGGCGACTGTGAGCCCCACTACCTGCCACAGTTGAAAAAGGATTTGCTGGAAGTCATCTGCCGCTATGTGAAAATCGATCCGGAGATGCTGAGCGTTAAGTTGGATCAAAAAGACGATGATATTTCTATCCTCGAACTGAACGTTACACTGCCGGAAGCGGATGAACCGCCGAAATGATCCCCCCCCCACCTGATTTTCCCCTGCGTTTATGCAGGGGAAATACCGCCATTACTCTGACGTCAGAATCTGATTAATTCCGTCCGACAGCAGCGCCCCGCGCCAGCCATCAATCAGTTCCGGTTTATCTGGTGATGATTTTAATTTCCAGTGCCAGCTTAACAGCTGATTGATTTGTCGCCGCGATGCCAACAGTTCCTGACTGATACCAGAACGCTCAGCCGCTGTTACCACAAGCCCTTTAATGGCCTTGAAAATCTGTTTATATTGCGGATAGTCGATAAGATTAACCAGTGGTTGCGGCAATGCATCATCCGGCAGCGCATTTGCTTCTGCCACCATAGCCAGCAGTGCTTTGCCGTGGAAGCGGATCTCCTGACCCGGTACGCCCAGGTGTTCAAGTTCACCCAGTGAGCCCGGCAGATAGCGCGCGACTTTCCACAGATTTTCTTCGCGTACCACAAAATTTATCGCCATATCTTTTTCCCGCGCCAGGGTTAAGCGCCAGGCGGCCAGTAGCTTCAGTGCCGCCAGCTGACGCGGGCGCAGCTGCGAAGCATTGGTGATATCACGCCAGGCTTCCTGCGGATCGGCCACCCGGCTACGGCGCTGACACAGCAGACGGCATTCATCCAATGCAGCATCCATCTGGCCGGCGGCTGCGGTTTCGTCCATCAGCTTATGGGCAATCGGCAGCAGATAAAACACATCGGCAGCGGCGTACTGACACTGTCTTACGGTTAACGGCCGCGCCATCCAGTCAGTCCGCGATTCGCTTTTATCGAGCGCAATTCCGGTAAACGACTCCACCAGGGTGGCGAAACCACAGGACATCGCCCGCCCGCTGAACGCCGCGAGGATCTGGGTATCAATCAGCGGCTGGGGTAACACGCCATATTCATTGAGAAAAACTTCAAGGTCTTCACTACCGGCATGCAGGAACTTGGTAACCTGTTGATCCAGCAACAGCTCACGAAACGGAGTCCAGTTATTAATGGTCAGCGGATCGATGAGCGAAACGGACTCGCCATCAAACATCTGCAGCAAACCCAGGCGGGGATAGTAAGTGCGGGTACGAACAAATTCGGTATCCAGAGCCAGTGCCGGAACCTGGCGTGCGCGCTGACATACCTCAGCCAGCGCCTGATTATTAGCGATCAGGGTATAATTCAAAATAACATTCTCTCACTGTTGGCCGGTCTGTCTCCGGCCAACCTCAGGGGACTATGCTGCGTTGGCAGCTGCGGTGCTCACGTTATCACGCAGTTCCCGGCGTAAAATTTTACCCACATTGCTCTTCGGTAATTGCTGACGAAACTCCACGCTACGCGGCACTTTGTAACCGGTCAGATGGATTTTACAGTGGGCAATCAGCTGGGCTTCAGTCAGTGCCGGATCTTTTTTCACCACGTACACTTTGACCATTTCACCACTCACCTCACTGGGTACCCCCACTGCCGCCGCCTCAAACACGCCCGGATGCAACATCAGCACATCTTCAATTTCGTTGGGATAAACATTAAAACCGGAAACCAGAATCATATCTTTCTTACGATCAACGATATGCAGGAAACCTTTGTCGTCCACGGTAACAATATCGCCACTGTGAAGCCATCCATTTTTTAATATCTCTGCCGTCGCTACCGGCTGCTGCCAGTAGCCTGACATCACCTGCGGCCCTCTAATGCACAGCTCACCGGGTTCTCCCTGCGCAACTTCATTGCCGGCTTCATCCACCAGCTTCAGTTCAGTAGAAGGCACCGGCAGGCCAATGCTGCCGTTGTGGCATCTAATATCGTAAGGATTTACCGCCACCAGCGGCGAGCACTCAGTCAGCCCGTAGCCTTCCAGCAGATAGCGGCCAGTGAGTTTTTCCCAGCGCTCTGCCACACTGCGCTGAACCGCCATCCCGCCACCGGCCGACAGATGTAGCGTGGAGAAATCCAGCTTACTGAAACCGGGATCGTTCAGCATGCTGTTAAATAAGGTATTCACGCCAGTGATCGCGGTAAAGCGGTATTTACCCAGCTCTTTGACCATGCCGGGGATATCACGCGGATTGGTGATCAGCAGGTTGGCACCGCCCAAATCAATGAACAGCAGGCAGTTCACCGTCAGCGCAAAAATATGATAAAGCGGCAGCGGCGTCACGACCAGTTCACGCCCTTCACTCAGCAGGCTGCCATAACAGGCCTGGGTCTGTGCCAGATTGGCCTGCATATTGCGGTGGGTCAGCATTGCGCCTTTCGCCACGCCGGTGGTGCCGCCGGTATATTGCAGGAAGGCAATATCGTCGTTATGGATCTCTGGCCGGACATAGTTCAGCCGTGCACCGCATTTCAGCACCTGGCAAAAGCTGACCGCCTGTGGCAGATCGAAAGGCGGCACCCCTTTTTTAACATACCTGACGACAAAATTGACCAGCAGCCCTTTCAGTGGTGACAATTGGTCGCCCGCCGTGGTGAGAATAATGTGCTTCAGCGGACATTTCGCCACCACGCCGGACAGGGTATGGGCAAAGTTGGTCAGGATAACAATGGCGCTGGCACCGCTGTCATTCAGCTGATGCTCCAGCTCGCGCGGGGTATATAAGGGATTCACGTTCACCACGATCATGCCGGCGCGCAGAATGCCGAACAGCGCAACCGGATATTGCAGGATATTGGGCATCATCAGCGCCACGCGGTCGCCCTTTTTCAGCCCCAGTTCCTGTTGCAGATAAGCGGCGAAAGCCCGGCTGCGCTGTTCCAGCTGAGTAAAGGTCAGGTGTTGCCCCATATTAATAAAAGCGGTCTGGTCAGCGTAACGCTCTACCGCCTGTTCAAACAGTGCCATTAATGAAGAATAACGATCGGCATTGATTTCGGCAGGAACATCTGCAGGATAACGTTTAAGCCAGAGTTTTTGCAAAAATTCACCTCGAGAATTAACATTTGTCGCCATCGCATCCTCGCTTTATATCAGCGCGCAATTAACATTATTTTAACTCAGCATACCAGTTAGCCAGGGTGCAGAATCAGAGGTTGCGAGGTCGGTCACTAAATTTTGTTATTTTAACCGGAATAAAAAAATACCCGCTGCAGAACAGCGGGTATGCTGTAAACAAAACCCGGAATCAGCGCCTATTCGGTGAGGATGGTTTCCACGCGTGACGGACCGTTGTAGTAGTAG
The DNA here is from genome assembly GCA_945290265.1 of uncultured Erwinia sp. GTDB lineage: Bacteria > Pseudomonadota > Gammaproteobacteria > Enterobacterales > Enterobacteriaceae > Erwinia. The sequence goes on along the minus strand of CALYQW010000005.1, from coordinate 156,526 downwards.
CCGCCCCAGGGAGGTGGCCCCCAGTACCCACGGTGGCGGGGGTAGTCTGGTTCATAAAATATCCACGGCGCTATCGGCTGTGGCGGCGTCACAATCTGCTGGGTCAGATGCCAGCGCTGATAACCGGTGACGCTAACCACCAGAAAGTTATAAGTGACTTTACCAATGGTGCCCTTCTCGGTGCCTTTAATCAGCCCGACCACGGTAATCAGTTTGTCTTTGACATCGACAGGGTCGACAAAGCCGTTAAGATCGGCGTAAATCCGTCCGACAGAGGCACTGCCCAGTATCGGTCGTGCGCCATCATCCAGCGGCATCGCCGCAAGTTCCAGTCTTGTCTGGCCGGTTTTATTAGTGACATTGACTACCCGGCCACCAAAACGCGACTCCTGGCCAATAAACAGCTCCGGTGCAGCCATGACCCGGGTCAGATCCTGCTGTGGCGTGGGTGATGTTCCCCGCACAGAATCAGGAATAGTGACGCACCCGGACAGCAGCAAAGCGCCCAGTAATACCGTACTCAACTGCCATAAACTGTGGTTACGCATAAATCCTCCGCATCATAACTTTTCGACTGCACAGGGATGAAATAGTTGCGCGCGTTTACTCTCTTCCCGGTATTTTTTTCCATGCCACGTCATTGCGCAGATAGGTTGGCTCGGCGCAATCGGGAGTCACGGCTTCGCCCTGCGCCAGCACATGTACCGCCAGCGGCAGCATATCTTCGGCACAGGGTAAAATCACTTCACTGACAATGAGGGACAGATGGTTCTGCTGAGTCAGCTCAGGCCAGGCCTGCCAGCCGGTGCCAACCGCGACCCAGTCACCGCTCAGCTGCGCCATTCTGGCTGCGGCAGCTTCCGGTTTCAGTACCGCTTCGCTGTCATCACCGTGCCAGATACCGTGCGCATCGCGCTGATACTCCGCCCAGTAGACTTCGCCCATGCGCGCATCAATCGCTGCCAGCACCCGGCCAGCACCCTGTAAACGCCAGGCGGATTCAGCCATGGTTTTCAGGGTAGAGATCCCCGCCATTGGCAGCCCGGCACCCAGCGCCAGCCCTTGCGCAATGCCAATACCAATGCGCACCCCGGTAAAACTGCCCGGCCCACGCCCAAATGCCAGCGCATCCAGATCGCTCAGCGCCAGATCCCCTTCAGTCAGGATCTGCTGCACCATTGGCAGAATACGCTGGGTATGTTCCCGTGCGCAGAGTTCAAAATGGGCCAACACCCGTTGGTTATCCAGCAGCGCCACCGAACAGGCTTCGGTGGCGGTATCAATGGCTAAAATTCGCATGGGCAGTGCTCCGGGAGAAAATTTTCGGCGCGCATCATAACATACTTTGCGGACAGGATTACTCCGCCGTTGTCTGGCGCAGAAACGCCAGCGCTTTCGCCAGATCGCGGGTACGGGGAGCCGGTGGCAGGCTGTTAACAAACACCTCGCCGTAGGGGCGCATCACCAGGCGGTTATCGCAGATCACCAGCACCCCGCGATCGTCGGTATCGCGGATCAGGCGTCCTACCCCCTGCTTCAGGGCAATCACCGCATCCGGCAACTGAACATCAGCAAAGGCATCACCGCCGCGCAGGGTACAGTCCTCCATACGGGCTTTCAGCAGCGGATCGTCCGGCGATGCAAACGGCAGCTTATCGATAATCACCAGCGACAGCAGGTCGCCGCGCACGTCTACCCCTTCCCAGAAGCTGCTGGTGGCCACCAGCAGCGCGTTGCCGGCAGCAACAAACTGACGCAGTAACTCACCTTTACTGGTTTCTCCCTGCAGCAATACCGGCAGCGTCAGAGTGGCGCGGAAGGTTGCCGCCAGCTCGCGCATCACCCGATGCGAGGTACAGAGGAAAAAGCAGCGCCCCTGGTTGGCTTCGATTAGCGGCGTCAGCATCTGCGCCAGCTGGCGCGAACTGCCGGGACGGTTGGATAACGGCAGGTTCCGCGGTACGCACAACAGCGCCTGACGGGCATAATCAAACGGACTGGAGAGGATCAGGCTTTCCGCCTGCGTCACCCCGAGGCGCTCAACAAAGTGAGACACCTGGTCGTTGACAGCAAGGGTGGCTGAGGTAAAAATCCAGCTGGCAGGACGTTCATCCATCACTTCACGGAATCGTTCCGCTACCGACAGCGGTGTCAGCGCCAGTACGAAGTGCCGCGAATTGCACTCATACCAGTAGCTGAAGCCTGGCTGAGACACGTCTTTCAGGCGTTTCAGCCGCCCGCGGTATAGCGCCACCCGTTCATAAGCGGCATCCAGCAGCGCCGAACGACCAAGGGACAGTTTTACCACGTCATAACAGAGTTCCAGCGCGTCATCCAGCAGCAGCAGCGCGCGCTGAATAGTGGGATTGCTGAGTAAATCACGCAGATTGCCGCGAAAGCCGGGGTCCCCCAGCGCCAGGCGAAAATCCTGGGTGCTGGCAGCCAGCCGGTCGGCTGATTTTTGTAACTGCTGCACATCGCGGATTTCGGTGCGGTAGGCAATAATAATATCTTTGGCTAAATCCAGCAACTGACGGCTGGAAAGCTGCTGGCCGAAATACTGGCTGGCAATATCCGGCACCTGATGCGCCTCATCGAAAATCATCACATCGGCATCGGGGATCAGCTCAGCAAAGCCGCTCTCTTTCACCACCATATCCGCCAGGAACAGGTGATGATTGACCACCACGATATCCGCATCCAGCGCTTTACGTCGCGCCTTTACCACAAAGCAGTCTTTATATTGCGGACAGTCGCTGCCGAGGCAGTTATCGTTGGTACTGGTCACCAGCGGCCAGATGGGGCTGTCTTCTGCCACGCCGCCGCAGGTGCTGATGTCCCCTTCCACGGTTTCCGCTGACCAGCCGCGCAGATGAACCAGATCGCTCATCGCCTGCTGCGCCAAATCGCCGCCCGCCATCGACTGCTGCTCCAGCCGCTCGAGGCACAAATAATTGGAGCGTCCCTTCAGCAGCGCCAGTGCACCCTTAAATTTCAGCGCTTTTGCTACCGTAGGCAGATCGCGGCTATAGAGCTGATCCTGCAGGGCTTTCGAGCCGGTAGAGATAATCACCTTTTTGCCGCTGCGCAGTGCCGGAGCCAGATAGGCATAGGTCTTACCGGTACCGGTGCCGGCTTCCACTACCAGCTCACTTTTAGCGCTAATCGCCCGTGCAACCGCTCCGGCCATCTGTCGCTGAGGCTCACGTGGTTTAAAGCCCGGTATTGACTGCGCCAGCGCGCCATCTGCTGCAAAATCGTCTGCCACGTATCCTCACTGCGCTGAGCGCTAAAAATTGCGCTAATTATGTCAGTATTCAGATGACGATGCAAAACCATATAAATCAGCATCTTAAACAGCTTTAACTCAATGATTTTGCGCACAACACCGCCAGTCGTCGCTTTTGTCGCCGCCAGCGATGACATATTTGGTAAAGGAAATTAGCGTCAATCCAACTACCCTTAGCCCGGGATATAATTTTATACCGGGATGCCTGATGATGCATGACCTGCTGTCGCTTTGGGACTGGGTGCAGTCCAACACTCTCGCCTTTTCGTTACTGGCCATTGTAGTAATGCTGCTCGCCGGTTTTCTGACGTCGCTAATCTGTAAATATTTTCTGCTGGGCATTGTGCGGCGCTTTATTCTGCACAGCCATAAGAAGCACGATCCGCTGGATAAGGATATGCGCGTGGCGCGGCGACTGGCCCATATTGTACCGGTGATCACCGTCTATTTTCTCTCGCGTATTATTCAGGGCTTGCCCCCCGGATTACTGGATGCCATCCGCACCATCTGTGGGGTGCTGTTTATTATCAACTGCACCATGCTGATTAACGAACTGCTGGATATCACCAACAGCGCCCATATGCGCAAACATGGTGAAAAGGCTCATTCAATTAAGGGCTATCTACAGATTGGCAAAATCATTGTCTCCTCCGTCGCCACTATCCTGGTGATTGCCACCCTGTCGAATAAGTCGCCGGTGATTATTATCTCCAGTCTGGGTGCGGTGGCGGCGGTGTTGATGCTGGTGTTTCAGCACACCCTGACCTCACTGGTAGCCAATATCCAGGTGTCCTCATCCAATGTGTTGAAAGTGGGCGACTGGGTAGAAATGCCGCAGGGAAATATCAGCGGCGAGGTGATTGATATCGCCCTGCATACCGTCACCATTCGCAACTGGGACAATACGCTGTCTCGGGTGCCGACCAAAAATTTTATCATCGAAACCTATACCAACTGGCAGCCGATGTTCTCCTCCGGCGGACGCCGGATTAAACGCAGCTTTTTTATCGATCAGTCGAGTATTACCTTTGCCAACAACCTGCTGCTGGCACGCCTGAAAACCGTCAGTCCGCTGAAATTTGCCGCCCTGAGCGACTATCTGCAACAAAAAATGGACACGCTGTCGGATGAACAGCTGATTGAACATGGCATCACCAACCTTGGCCTGTACCGCAAATACCTGCTGGAGTACCTTAAAGGGCGAGATGATATCCGCAACGACATGTATCTGGTAGTGCGCCAGCTTAGCCCTACCGCTGAAGGGCTGCCGATTGAGGTGTACTGCTTTACCTCCAAAGTATTCTGGGCGGATTACGAGGAGACTCAGTCGGAAATATTTGAATATATGTACGCCACCACCCGCTACTTTGCGCTGGGGGTCTATCAAAAGCCATCAGGGATTGATATGAACACCATGATGCACAGAAAACCGCGCCCTCTGTCATCCGGTGCGGCCGACGGGTGACAGCGACCGCGCTTTTATGGCAGTCTTAAGCCATTTTTTACAGCAGAACAAGGTACTGACCATGAGTATTGAACGTATTGATGTGGAACACCGTATGTCTGAGGCGGTGATCTACAATGGCACGCTGTATTACACCAGCGTGCCGGAAAATTTAGACGCTGACGCCGAAGCGCAGACCGCCGACGCGCTGGCGGTGATCGATCGCCTGCTGCTGCGGGCCGGCAGTGATAAGAGCCGCATTCTGGATGCCACCATTTTTCTGGTAAATAAAGACGATTTTGCCGCGATGAACCGCGCATGGGATGCCTGGGTGGCACCCGGCCATGCCCCGGTACGCTGTACCGTACAGGCCGGTTTGATGAACCCAAAATACCGGGTTGAAATTAAGATTGTTGCCGCGCTCTGAGTGACGCGCCCGGTCACCCTGCGGTGGCCGGGCGGCAGCGCCTGTCAGGCCTGCTCCTCTTCGTCCTCGTCGTCAAACATTACCGCCACATGCGCACCGGTGTGGCTGCTGCGGATTTCATCGGCGACTCTGGCAATTGCTTCACCGCTGCTCATGCCGCTGGCCATTAGCTGCTGGATGCGCTCCACCGCCTGCTGCTGCTGCTCATAAGAAAGCGCGGGTAAACCTGTAATCATGGGGTGCCTCCACAGCGTTTAAGAGCCTGTCCCGCCAGGCGCATATTGTTGTAGCCAGTTTGGGCACGGACTGCGCGGAACAACCGGAGCGTACACGTAGTACGTGAGGATTGTGAGCACTGCCCTGGACTAAAGTGGCAAATAAAATAGCCTAATGGGATAGGCTCTAAACCGCTGAGATTATTTCACGGTCAACAAAGGGATGCCAGCAACAAAAAAATATGCCAGGCTTGCAGCCTGTTTTCTGTCACTCTGCTGAACCATTGGAATGCCTGTTTATCACTCGCTTAAATACACCCCGGATGCCCTGGAGCATCAGTTTGCCGCACTGGCACACCTCCCGTGGGCGATGCTGCTGCACTCCGGCTTTGCCGAACACGCCGACAATCGCTTCGATATTCTGGTCGCCCGGCCGCGGGTGACGCTGGTTACACGTGACACTGTCACAGAAATTACCACTGAAGGTCACTGCCAGTGCTGCAAAGAGGACCCTCTGGTACTGCTACAACAACAAACAGAATACAGTGGTCTGGAGGCAGAATGGCGCGAAGATCTGCCGTTTCAGGGCGGTGCGCTGGGTTTGTTTGGCTACGATTTAGGCCGCCATTTTGAAAAACTGCCCGCCCTGGCCGACCAGCAGCTGACCACCCCGGATATGGCAGTGGGAATTTATGACTGGGCGCTTATCGCCGACCACCAGTTAAAAAAATTAACCCTGGTGGCACACGGCGAGGTGCAATCCTGTCTTGACTGGCTGGCACAGCAGCAGGCGCTGGCAACACAGCCCTTTGCTCTGACCAGCGGCTGGCAGGCCAATATGTCGCGGGCAGAGTATGGTGAAAAATTTCGCCAAGTGCAGCAGTGGCTGCTGTCCGGCGACTGCTACCAGGTCAATCTGGCGCAGCGCTTCGCTGCCTGCTATCAGGGCAGCGAGTGGCAGGCCTTTACCCATTTATGTCGCACTAACCGCGCCCCGTTCAGCGCCTTTATTCGCCTGGAAAACAGCGTTATTCTGAGCCTGTCGCCGGAGCGCTTTCTGCGCCTGGAAAACCGGCAGATCGAAACCCGTCCGATTAAAGGCACCCTGCCGCGCCTGGCCGATGCCGCTGCCGATCGTCTGCAGGCAGAAAAGCTGGCCGCGTCCCCCAAGGATCGCAGTGAAAATCTGATGATTGTTGATCTGTTGCGAAACGATATTGGCCGGGTGGCGGTTGCCGGCAGTGTGAAAGTGCCGCAGCTGTTTGCGGTGGAAGCCTTTCCGGCAGTGCATCATCTGGTCAGTACCATTACTGCCGAACTGAAGCCGCCACTCGATGCCTGCGATCTGCTGCGGGCCGGGTTCCCGGGGGGATCAATTACCGGCGCCCCCAAAGTCAGGGCAATGGAAATTATTGAAACTCTGGAACCACAGCGGCGAAACGCCTGGTGTGGCAGTATTGGCTATCTCAGCGTCTGTGGCCGGATGGATACCAGCATCACCATCCGCACCTTGATTGCGGAACAGGGAAAGCTGTACTGCGCCGCCGGAGGCGGCATTGTGGCTGACAGTGATGAAGACGCTGAATATCAGGAAACGCTGGATAAACTGAATCGCATTCTGCCGGCGCTGGAGAGTATGTAAGATGACGGCGGATAATCTCCGGTTACAGCAGTTCCTTAACCGCTTTTTGCTCTCGCTGCCGCCGGCAACGGTTCTCCCGCCGGCAGGGCGCCAGGCGGCGGTACTGGTACCGGTCATCGCGCGCCCGCGCCCCACCCTGCTGCTAACCCGCCGCGCCAGCGCGTTGCGCAAACACAGCGGCCAGGTGGCCTTTCCCGGCGGGATGAAAGATAGCTGCGACAGTAGTCTGGTGCAGACAGCGCTGCGTGAGGCCTGGGAAGAAGTCGGCATCAGGCCCGCATCAGTGCAGGTATGCGGCGTGCTGCCAGCAGTCAGCAGCAGCACCGGTTTTCAGGTAACGCCAGTGGTAGGGATTGTGCGCCCGGATCACCACTGGTCTGCCAGCCCGGGCGAAGTAGAGTCTTTTTTTGAAATCCCGCTGGAACTGGCGCTGTGCAGCGAACGCTATATTCCGCTGACAGTTGAGCGTGCGGGCCTGCGCCGCGAGCTGTGGTTCTCGACTTTTCGGGACTATCTGATCTGGGGAATGACGGCGGGGTTACTCCGCCAGCTTGCGCAACAGGTGGCAAACCCAGAGAAAACCGTCTAAAATATCACCACAAAATGAATTAATAATAATCCTAACCTTATTATTAACTGTATTAAGGCCTCAATTCGATCAAAATCACTGCAATAATGACAGTTTTCATTTATATTCCCTCCAATTTGTGAGCCAGGTTTTCAGCTTCAACACCTCTAAGGAGTATTAACGTGATTAGCGTTTTCGACATGTTTAAGATCGGCATTGGCCCGTCAAGTTCCCATACGGTCGGCCCGATGAAAGCCGGCAAACAATTTGTCGACGACCTGGTGAATAATCACCAGCTCTCCTCTGTGACACGTATCGCTGTCGATGTGTATGGCTCCCTGTCGCTGACAGGTAAAGGCCACCACACGGATATTGCTATTATTATGGGTCTGTCAGGTGCCTCACCCGAAAGCGTAGATATCGATACCATCCCGGCATTTATCCGTGACGTTGAAGAGCGGCAGCGTCTGCTGCTGGCGGGCGGCGCGCACGAAGTCGATTTTCCGCGTGAAGGCGGCATGATGTTCCGCAGCGATAACCTGTCACTGCATGAAAACGGAATGAGCATTCATGCGTTTGCCGGTGATTTAAAAATCTACAGCAAAACTTACTATTCTGTTGGCGGCGGTTTTATCGTTGACGAAGAAAACTTCGGTAAAACCGCCCTGAATGAGGTATCAGTACCTTTTGCCTTTAATTCGGCAAAAGAGCTACTGGATCACTGCCATCAGACCGGGCTGTCACTGTCCGGGCTGGTGATGAAAAATGAGCTGGCTCTGCATTCCCGTGCAGATATTGAGCACTACTTCACCGATATCTGGCAAACCATGCGCGCCTGTATCGACCGCGGTCTGAATACTGAAGGCGTTCTTCCTGGCCCGCTGCGCGTACCGCGCCGGGCTTCGGCGCTGCGCCGGATGCTGGTGGCCTCTGACAAGCTGTCCAGCGATCCGATGAACGTGATTGACTGGGTAAATATGTTTGCCCTGGCGGTAAACGAAGAGAATGCGGCCGGTGGCCGGGTGGTGACTGCCCCAACCAACGGCGCCTGCGGTATCGTCCCGGCGGTACTGGCTTACTACGACCACTTTATTGAATCAGTCAGCCCGGACATCTTTACCCGCTACTTTATGGCGGCCGGAGCCATCGGCATTCTGTACAAAATGAACGCCTCGATTTCGGGTGCCGAAGTGGGATGTCAGGGTGAAGTTGGCGTAGCCTGTTCAATGGCTGCTGCCGGCCTCGCGGAACTGCTGGGGGCCAGCCCGGAGCAGGTATGCGTGGCAGCGGAAATTGGTATGGAGCATAATCTGGGACTAACCTGCGATCCGGTTGCCGGTCAGGTGCAGGTGCCGTGCATAGAGCGTAACGCCATCGCGTCGGTGAAGGCGATTAACTCTGCGCGCATGGCGCTGCGTCGCACCAGTCTGGCGCGCGTATCGCTCGATAAGGTGATCGAAACCATGTACGAAACTGGCAAAGATATGAACGCTAAATACCGTGAAACCTCACGTGGCGGCCTGGCAATTAAGGTGCAGTGTGATTGATTAATAGCGACCACCAGGCAGCCACCCAGGTTGCCTGGTATCGTAGTCTGTTCATTTCTTTCTTGATGTATTCCATAACCGATAATTTTCGTCTTTACGGGTCGATTCAGGACTGCTATACCCTGTGACCTCGCCCAACGTGGTACCAACGGAGATAGTGCCGGTAATGATTGAATTCGGTTTATTACGACCACACGTAGCTATGCGATGAACTCCTTTTTTAATTAAGTATATAGTGCGAATTTTACTATGGTGATTTCAAAAGAAAGACAATAGCCCTCCCTTTATATTTAATTTTTAAAATTTGTAATTTATATGATTGATATTTATTAAGGTCTCTGTGTAAAAAATTTTATAAACAACCTCATTTGAAATGAAGTCATCCATTTTCTGCGTGGCCTCACTATATTTGCAATAGTATTCCAGCATTGCATGTCACAATTAGATCCTTTATTGAAAGGCAAGGGCGGATTGTTTCATCTTTCTACCCATAATATGGTATCTGGATTAACAACCACCTTTGTGATCATTGCCGGCTATTTATTTCAGCATTTAATTGGACGTTCCGGTACTGCCAAACATTACAAATCGAAGGCTAGAATTTTTTATTATTTTATCTGGTAGTCTCATTTTTCTCATTTTTCATATTTGGTTCAACGGAGTTTTCCGGGAAAGATGCATATCTGTTAATCGCGGCAGCGGGCTATCATTTAATTAAAGCAGATATAAACTATCCTTTATGGTTCATCCCTATGATAATGGTTATTATATCCTCGGACCATTGCTGTACAAGCTATCTAAAACCAATCTGATTGGCTTAGTTATTTTTCCTTTTACAATTTTGTCAATATATCAGAGACCACTCCCGGATGCGGGTTCTGTTTATAATGCGTTATATTTCTTCTTTATATACATAATTGGCATGGAGCTTAAGCAGCACCAGCAAGCTCTTTTTTCAATAATAGAAAAAATAATACCCTATGCTTAATTCTGGTTTTCATTCCAGCCACTATTGCCATCTTAAAAAGGCACATCGACTTACCGTGGGAAATATCGACAAGAAGAGACCAGGTTTTGGTTGTCATAAGTGTTTTAATGTTTTATATTCTCTCCAGGCACAAGCTCAATCAACGAGCTAACTTTTTTTTCAAAAATGGGTGATTGTAGCTTTGCTATTTTCTTTCTACACCTTATCTTTATTCGCTTGTTTAGATATATGTTTCTAAATTGGGTTGAACCCTTTAAATATTTAGTTGATTCATCTTACAGCATCTGTTAAATTTTAGCCTGCGTTATTGTTTTAATCCCTTCTGTTATTGCAACAGCGTTATTTAGTTTGCTGATAAAAAAGTTTTTGGTACCCGAATCAAAATGCTAATTAGCTTCTAGAATAAGGGAGCACTATGAAATTAGTACTACAGGTTTGCCAACCCATACGTGCCTCCCGGAAGATGTTATTATCTGCGATAAGCATGGTGGTTTCGGCCCATCGATATATGCGTCGGGGGTTTAAGACAAAGGGATAAACAGTTCAGAACGGTAGCTGATGCTGTAGGGTTGGTGAAGCCGTTCTGAACCCGATGTATTGCATCTGCCAGATAAGCTATCGCTCAACCCACGTTTTTTATTTCCGTCAGCACATACAGCCGGAACTTTGCGCCCTCATTTACTGGTTTCAGTTCCAGGCTGATTTGTATAATCGAGGTGGGGGGCAATTCAGCGTTGAAAGCAGCCTCAACGCTGATTTTCTTCCGTAAGCGTCAGCGATTAATCCGCCTCTTCCTCATGCTCCTGAGCATCGCGCGTCACCCGCACCAGATCAATACGGTAATCTGTCGCCTCAATAATCTGGAAATGCAGCGGCGCCATATCAATCACCTCCCCTACCCTCGGCAGCTGACCGCTTTGCTCAATCAGCAGTCCGGCCAGTGAGGCATGATCATCTTCCGGTTTAACCAGCTCACGGGTATCAAACAACTGTTGCAGTGAGTGCAGATCGGTACCACCCTTTACCAGCCAGCCGTCGCCATCGACAATAATATCCGGAGTCTCATCTTCATCAGGGAATTCGCCGGCAATGGCTTCCAGCACGTCCAGCGGCGTAATCAGCCCCTGCACTACGCCAAACTCGTTGGTAACCAGCACAAAGCTACCTTTAGCCCGACGCAACACGCCCAGCAAGTTCAACGGATCAAGGGTTTCCGGTATCACTATCACCGGATTAGCAGCGGCAAATTCGGCCACATCCATCCCATGCTCCAGCGCCACCAGCAGCTCTTTCGCCCTTACCACACCGATAACTTCGTCCAGTTCGCCACGGCACACCGGGAACAGGCTGTGCGGGGTGTCCAGCAGCTGAATGCGGATTTCGTCCAGCGGTCGCTCAGCGTCCACCCAGGAAATATCGCCGCGCGGCGTCATAATACTGCGTACTGAACGCGAGGCCAGGGTCAGCACGCCGTTAATCATATAGCGTTCTTCATCCTTAAAGCCTTCTTCCGGGATAATCTGTGCCACTTCCGGCGCTTCTGCGTTAACGGGCTCACCGCTGCGGCGACCGCCCATCATACGCTGAATAGCTTCGGCGGTACGTTCACGCATCGGACGACGTGCCTGGTGGCGGATAAAATTACGCCGGGCAATCTGGTTAAACAGCTCAATCAGGATCGAGAAGCCAATTGCCGCATACAGATAGCCTTTCGGGATATGGAAGCCAAAACCTTCAGCCACCAGGCTGAGACCAATCATCAGCAGGAAGCTCAGGCAGAGTACCACCACCGTTGGATGCGCATTAACAAAGCGGGTCAGCGGTTTTGAGGCCAGCAACATCACGCCCATGGCTATCACCACAGCGGTCATCATAATCGCCAGGTTATTAACCATCCCCACCGCGGTAATAACTGCATCCAGCGAGAATACCGCATCAAGGATAACAATCTGTACCACCACCGACCAGAAGCTGGCGTAGCCTTTGTTACCTCCGGACTGATGCTCGCGGTTTTCCAGCCGTTCATGCAACTCCATGGTGGCTTTAAATAGCAGGAACAGCCCCCCCGCCAGCAGGATAAGGTCACGACCGGAGAAACTGAACTGGGCAATACTGAACAGTGGACGGGTCAACGTCACCATCCAAGAGATCAGCGAAAGCAGTCCCAGACGCATAATCAGCGCCAGAGAGAGTCCGACCAGACGGGCTTTGTCGCGCTGTTTTGGCGGCAGCTTATCAGCCAGGATGGCAATAAAGACCAGGTTATCAATGCCCAGAACGATTTCAAGAACGATCAGCGTGAGCAGGCCAGCCCAGATTGATGGGTCTAAGAGAAACTCCATGAAGAACTCCGAAAAATTGAACGATCAGACGCAACACGGATACGGTTGTTCGTGCGGCAGAGATAACGACAGGTGATAAATTCGATGGCGTCAGCAGACGTTAAAAACGATGCCGGAACGCCCGGCGGCATGATTGAACTACTTCGGTGACAATCCATAAGAGGGCTGAGGCCCGTTACTCCTTAGTAAAATAAGAGGCCTTACTTTATCAGCAGAAACGGACGGCGCAAAATATTTTATTACATTCTGGCTGTTGCCAGCGAATTTACGCATTTATTGCCGGTTATCAGCCGTCACTGCGGATCTGCTGCGCCCGTCACCGTTTAATCGCGTTGCCACAGGCGCAGCGTAAAGTCAGTTTCACAAAAGAACGCTTCGCTGGTGGCCAGGATGCCCCAAACCTCCGGGCGGGCGCGCCAGGCGAAGGGCGTCATTTGTAATAAAGCAGCCGATTCATCGGGGCTCAGGTTCATGGAGTAACTTAGGATCTGGCTGTGGTTCATAGTAAACCCTGGCATTTGTTCAGGCGTATCATCATGCAATTGCACGTCCTGATAGATCAACGCTTTGAACTGAATCAGATGGCGTGGCCCGGGGGTAACGGTTAACAGCCAGCCGCCAGGCTTGATCACCCGCGCCAGTTCAGTTGCCTTACAGGGGGCATAGACGCGCAGTACCGCATCGAACTGACAGTCGCTGAACGGCAAGCGATGGCTGGAGGCCACGCAAAACTCCACATTGTGATAACGCTTCGCACCATAGCGCACCGCGACTTTGGCCACATCCAGACCATAAACGGTGGCCTCCCCCTGCTGCTGTAGTTTACTGGCTACAGCCTGAGTGTAATATCCTTCGCCACAGCCGATATCCAGCACCTGCGGCGCTGCCCCCGGCAGATGTGCGTTCAGCAGACGGCAGATTTCCTGTTGCAGTGGGTGATAATGACCGGCATCAAGAAAGCTACGGCGCGCCTGCATCATTTCGGCACTGTCTCCCGGTTGTTTCGAGCGTTTGTGCTGTACCGGCAGCAAATTAACATAGCCCTCTTTCGCTCGGTCAAACTGATGACGGTTTTCGCAGCGCCAGAAATGCGGAAAACAGACAAGTGGCAGCTGACAAAGGGGGCACTGGTAAGACATAAACTTCTCTCCGGGAACAGATAACCGCGGCAGTGTACATTAAGGATGGCAACGGTGGCAGAAAAAATAACGGGCAATAAAAAAGCCCTGTCAGCAAGGACAGAGCTTTATTCCCTTACGGGCGGAGGTTTTCAGTTAGAGCGTCAGACGTTTAGCAGGCGCTCAGAATGAAATCAGATAGCAGTAACGTTAACCGCTGCCGGGCCTTTCTGACCATCCTGAATTTCAAACTCAACGTTCTGGCCTTCAGCCAGCGTTTTGAAGCCGTTACCCTGGATAGCAGAGAAGTGAACGAACACGTCTTTGCTGCCGTCAGCAGGAGTAATGAAGCCAAAACCTTTAGACTCGTTGAACCACTTAACCTGACCTTTAATCTTTGCCATTTTACAAATTCCTTAGAATGTTTATTCGCCCTGAGGCTTAAGTACAGAAAAACCAGAGACATGACTGCATGAGGCATTATATTTTAAAAATCGGCAAGGAAGCGGTATTCAACGTCAACGTGTTTACTCAGAACTTCTTTACTGAAAATGCCACACTTATACAGAACTGTACCTCGTTTTACTCAAACGGGTTTATCACATATCTTCATATTAATGGCAAGTTATTTTTATACCTGGATGGATATCTCGCACAATATCGAATCAGTGACGGCTGATTAACCGACAGTCAGCCAATTCAGCACAAGCTTTAATCAACGCGGCGAAGCAATAAGGGCTTTCCGCCCGGCAGATCTGGCTTTTTTATAACAGCACCGCCGCCTGCCCACCGGGTATTTTCTGTCGGTCACCGCCTGAATTATCCCTGCAGGCAATTAAATTCATGGCACCTGGTTATTCACAATTATATTAAAAAATCAGAAAAGACCGCTATTTTTGCGTCGAGAATAAAGCGCTGATGGAGACAGATTTTTAATTGCAGAAAAAAACAACCCAAATAAAGCCACTTCATCAGTGTAATACATTTCAGTCCATGCCAACATCCATCATTGCATAGTGGTAATATTTCCCGCCATATGAAAAATTAGTATTAATTATAATTATTATGTCTCAGCATGGCAGCAGACAACCGTTGTGTCTGAATGGAAAGAACCTTCCATTATCGTCGCGCTGCCATCAGTCATTCTGCCCTCACCCGCCAGATATCATCAGCCTGTGGGGAGAATTCACCGATAAAAATTTTCCAGCGACAGCCGACCGCCCACCTTCCAGGCACTGAACCGGCTACCCTCCAGCCCGGCAGCCTGCATCTCCTGATGCAACAATTGCGGCGGTTCATCCAACGCTTCATCGGCCAGTTCAAATACCCCCCAGTGGATCGGGATAGTCAGGGGTTGTGCCAAGGCCTGATGAAGGGAGACCGCCTGCTGTGGATCCATATGATGAGACTGCATGAACCACTGCGGAGCGTATGCGCCGGTCGGCAGTGCCGCCAGATTAAACGGTCCCAGGCGTTCAGGGATTTCCAGCAGGCGCTCACTGTAACCACTGTCGCCGCTGAACCAGAAGTTAAGTTGCTCCGTCTGGACAACAAAGCCACACCACAGTGAACGATTACGATCCCACGGGGTGCGCATACTCCAGTGACGTGCCGGTACGGCATGGATGGTCAGATTATGGCTGCTGGTCTGCTGCCACCAGTCCAGTTCAGTTACCGACTTTGCCCCGTGGCGGCGCAGCCAGCGCCCCATTCCCAACGGCACTACAAAGTTCACTGCCGGAAAGCGGCGCAGTATTTTTCTGATAGTGCTGCGATCAAGATGGTCATAATGATTGTGTGAAATCAGCACGGTATCCAGCGCCGGCAACTCGCGCACCATTAACGGTGGCGGGGTTTTACGCCGCGGACCGACAAACCACAGTGGCGAAGCCCGACCTGAGAACACCGGATCGATCAGCGTATAGCTGCCCGCCAGACGCAGCAGGATACTGGCATGTCCCAGCCACCATACCGCATCCTGATTTCCGCTGAGATCGGCATGCTGACACCACTGGCTGACGAAATGTGCATACCCCTGCTGGGGCGCAGGCGGCAGCTGTTGGGCCTTGCGATGTTTCCGCCAGCGCTTTAAATCACCCGGATGCCGCCTGTCCGCTTCCGGGTTACGAAATCCTTCAGGAGTATGGTGATTTAGTGCAGGGTTATACCAGGGGTTTTTCCAGGCCATGTCACTGCCTCCAGCGAGTTGGGGTTAGCGTTCGGGGATTAAATGGATCATCGACTTATCAACCGGGGCCTCATCCTGCGGCTGATGCTGAGCACCCGGCATAGCGGCACGGATAGCGCATAACAGCTCAGTTTGTTTTTTCTTTTCTTCCAGCAGCGCCTGCAGTAACGCCATCTGCTGAGCATTTCTGGCGCTGGCGCGACTGACATAAAACCAGACAAACAGTATCACTACCACCAGCAGCATTACGGCCAGGCCACTGACACCCGCCGCATTAATTATTTCGTCCATATCTACCTCAGTTAATCTGTCGCCGGTGCAGATACCGGCATAATTGAGACTGCTTTTCCCTGGTGCAGTCGTAATTGATAGGGGCCCACAACTATTTGCTTTCAGAAGGGGGTTTGCTGCAGTTTCAGTCTGTTCTTATCGATCTGAGTCCGCGCTGCGGGCAGGCTGAGAAGCCTGCATTAACGGTCGCCAGCCCGGGATCTCAACTAATATCAGGAGTCCTCATGTCGTATTTTTTGCGCATCCTTACCCTGCTCGCCATTATCTGGCTGGTGATGCTGCTCACCGGATATGGCATTCTTACCGGCAGCAGTCGGAATATCGGCGGTATCGGCTTACAGTGTCAGTTTCTGACGGCACGTGGAATGGTGGTTGCTCAGTATCTGCATAATGAAAACGGCGTAATCGGGGTGGCTCATTGTCCGCTTCTGCGTAAAAGCAGTGAAGTGATTGGTTATTAACCGCTGCGCGATAACAAATATGAACCGGAACCCCGTTCCGGTTCAGCATGCCAACGTTAGCGGTAATCACCGTTGCGCAGTGCTTCAATGCGCTTATCCAGCGGAGGATGCGACATAAACAGCTCGCTTAAGGATTTAGATTTACCGTTAATGCAGAAGGCCATCATCGAGCCGGCTTCCTGCGGTTCATAGCTGGTTTTCAGACGCTGTAAGGCGGCGATCATTTTATCGCGACCTGCCAGGCTTGCCGCCCCGGCATCGGCATGAAATTCACGATAACGTGAGAACCACATGGTAATGATGCTGGCAACGATACCAAATACCAGCTCCAGCACGGTGGATACCGCAAAATACACCAGTGGATTGCCGTTACTGCTTTGCTCTTCATCACGATCGCCGGACATAAAACCGGCGGCCAGTTGCGCCAGTATGCGCGCGATAAAGATCACAAAGGTATTCACAATGCCCTGGATCAGGGTCATGGTGACCATGTCACCGTTGGCGATGTGGCTCATTTCGTGAGCCAGTACCGCTTCAGCTTCATCACGGTTCATGTTTTGCAGCAAACCGGTGGAGACGGCAACCAGTGAGGCATCACGCCGTGCGCCGGTGGCAAAAGCATTGATATCCGGCGCGTGGTAAATCGCCACCTGGGGCATTTTGACCCCAACCTGCTGCGCCTGGTGCGCAATAGTGTCCACCAGCCAGCGTTCAGTGTCATTACGCGGTTGCTCAATGACTTCACCGCCAACAGAACGCAATGCCATCCATTTGGACATCAGCAGGGACACAAAGGCACCGCCAAAGCCAAACAGTCCGGCCATAATCATCAGCCCCATTACGCTGCGGGACTGGATCCCGGTCAGGCTGAGGATCACCCCGAACACCAGCATTACGCCCAGGTTAGTTAACAGGAAAAGCGCAATACGCATCATATTATTAAATATCCCTCGGTTGTCAGCACAGGATTACACAGCAACCATCGTAAGGTCACCGACGTGCTTTTCAAGCGTTCTTAATCTTTAAAGATAAAAAAAACATAACTTTACATAGCTGAGCTGTTTGCTGATAAAGCAACAGCACCTGACTGCAGAAAATAAAAGAAGCCGCAGCTTCAGGCTGCGGCTTTGGGCAAAGCAGGTTCTCAGGCTTAGTTACCCGCCGACACGCCCCCCGCCTGATGACCTTCCAGATGAGCAAGATCATTGGCTATTTTTACCGTTTCATCCAGATACGGATCCGGCTCTTTGTAATCCTTCGGCAGATCGTCAAGCTTCGCCAGCGGCTTTTTGCCTTCCGCTTTCAGACGCAGGTTGATCCGCTCAAGGCGCAGACTGTCATCTTCCCGGTTCTCTTTCTCGCGCTTCGCCAGATTCAGGGAGATGATATTCCGCGTGTCTTTGCTGGCGTTGAAACGGGCGATATCTTTCAGGATGTACTGGAACTCAGCATTCTGCGCAATGCGCGCCTGATGCAGTTTTTCCAGTTCAGGCACCAGCGGGGTAATAACACCGGTTTTAGTGTAGCTGGCCGCACTGACGCTGTCCCACGGCAGCGCATTGTCCTCAAACTTCTCGCCGGTTTCCGGTGCTTCGATGCCGGTTGGCATCAGCAGATCCGGGGTGACGCCTTTACGCTGGGTACTGCCGCCGTTAATGCGGTAGAACTTCTGAATGGTATACTGCACCGATCCCAGCGCTGGCCAATCCGGACGCAGCATCTGGTCATAGATGCGGCTCAGCGATCGGTACTGCTGCACCGTGCCTTTACCAAAGGTCGGTTCGCCAACAATCAGCGCCCGGCCATAGTCCTGCATCGCCGCGGCAAAGATTTCCGATGCCGACGCGCTGAAGCGGTCAACCAGCACCACCAGCGGACCTTTGTAATAGGTCATGCCATCGTTGTCGCTGTCCTGGCGTACTTTGC
This sequence comes from uncultured Erwinia sp., assembly GCA_945290265.1. Taxonomy (GTDB): domain Bacteria; phylum Pseudomonadota; class Gammaproteobacteria; order Enterobacterales; family Enterobacteriaceae; genus Erwinia. The sequence continues at coordinate 138,080 of CALYQW010000005.1, read as the reverse complement.
CGTTATTATCACGCACCTGCACCACCGGACCGGAAGAAATAAACAGCCCGGACAGGGAAACGGCTTCGGTCAGTGCCCCTCCGCCGTTGGTGCGTAGATCAACCACGATGCTGTCTACATGCTGCTTCTGCAATTTCTGCAGCTGCACTTTGACATCATCGGTTAGTCCAACATAGAAACCAGGAATATCCAGCACGCCTACTTTTTCTTTACCGACGTTATGCACACTCATTTTAACGGCGCGGTCTTCAAGGCGAATTTTGTCACGGGTCAGCGTCACAAAACGGGTTTTGGTACCTTTGCCTGCCGGCAGGATTTCCAGGCGTACTTTACTGCCTTTAGGGCCTTTAATCAGCGTAACCACATCGTCCAGCCGCCAGCCAATCACGTCCACAACCGGTTTTCCGCTCTGGCCTACGCCAACAATACGATCGCCAACGGTAATCGCTTTACTGCGCGCTGCCGGCCCACCGGGCACCATGGAGTTAATCAGCGTGTAGTCGTCGTCCATTTGCAGCACCGCCCCAATTCCTTCCAGCGACAGACTCATTTCGCTGTTGAACTGTTCAGTGTTGCGCGGAGAAAGATAGTTGGTATGCGGGTCGATTTCATGAGCAAAAGCGGTCATTGCCAGCTGGAAAACGTCTTCGCTGTTGCTCTGAACCATACGGCGCAGGGCAAACTGATAGCGTTTGGTCAGCGTTTCACGGATAGCCTTATCATCTTTACCGGCCAGTTTCAGGCTCAGCTCATCAAAATTCACCTTGGCATCCCAGAGCGTGTCGAGTTCCGCACGATCTTTCGGCCAGGGTGCTTTGGCACGATCGATATCAATAGTATTGTTACCGTTAAAGTTCATCGGTTTGTTCAGCTGTGCCAGCGCATACTGGTATCGCTCAAAACGACGCTGCTGCGACAGATTGAACAAATCATAAAACACCCTCAGCTGGCCGGTTTTCAGCTCTTCGCCCAGCGTAGTTTTCTTAGCGGCATACTGCGCAATATCAGATGCCAGCAGCACATTATGGCTGTAGTCCAACAGGTTAAGATAGCGATCGAAGATCTTTGCCGAAAACTCGTCATTGAGATCAAACTGCCGGTAATGAGAACGGATAAATCGGGACGTCACACGCTCGCTGACAGTGGCATGTTGCGCCTCCTGATGCAGCTGCGGAATCTGGTCTGCACGGGTAATATTTTCTGCCGCGCAAAGATTGCCGGCGAATAACAAACCGGCAATAAGGGTACTCTTGAAAAAAGTGTTCATGCCCTGACTGGCCTCCGTATCAGAACTGCAAATGTTCTGTGCGTACTTTCATTGCCATACCGGAAGCCAGCTGAACCCGGACGCCGTCTTTAGCAATCTCAAGGATAGTAGCATCTACGGCGTTCTTACCTGCGGTCACTTTAATGTTCTGTCCTATCTGCAACAAGGAGGTATCGGTAACCGGTTTGGTCGCAGTCTGACGAGGAGCACTGGCGGCAGCACTGGCTGGCTGAGCATCAGGTTTGCTGCGCGCCTTACGCGGCTGAGCTCCTTCTGCTGTCGCCGGTTTACGCACTGGCTTACGCGCACGACTTGGGGCGGTTTCTTCACCCGCTTCGCGCCGTTTGGCCTGCTGCTGCTCACGACGAGCCTGTACCCGGGCTTTGGCTTCTTCCAACTGCTGGCGGGCATGCTCTACATGCTGTTCTTCAAGTTCACCACAGGGGTTACCGTCAAGATCAACGCGGCTGGCACCGGCCTTAATGCCGTACAGGTAACGCCAGCTGGAGGTATAAATACGCAATGCCGAACGCAACTGCGTTTTACTTAAACCCATCTCGTCCTTTACGCGCTCAACGACATCCTGGAAGATGCCAATTTTCAGCGGTCGCGCTTCACCTTCGGTGCTGAAACAGAGGGGGAAACGCTCTGCGAGAAAAGCGATGATTTCTTTAGTGCTATTCAACTTAGGTTGATTTTCCATGAAATTTCCTGATAACAACGGGTTTGCCAATCAGCGGGGGCATGAACAGGCGTCATTATAATGACCCCATCGCTAAATGCTACGTGATCCAGAGCTTTAGGTGCGGTTACCATAAATTAATTTTTCCACATCGGTTTCCGCCAGCACTGCACAAAGCCCGTCAGTCATGGCTTTGAGCCCCGCTTCATCCTCTGCATCAAAACGATTATATTGTTCGCTGTCGATATCCAGCACCCCGATAATCCTGCCATTAACGCTTAACGGCAGCACAATTTCGGCATTACTGGCAGCGTCACAGGCAATATGTCCGGCGAACGCGTGGACATTATCAACCCGCTGCACGCGATTTTGTGCCAGCGCAGTACCGCATACCCCGCGCCCGGTGGGGATACGCACACAGGCGACTTTGCCCTGAAACGGCCCTAAAACCAGCGTGTTTTCTTCTGACAGCAAATAAAAACCTGCCCAGTTAACTGCGTCCAGCCGTTCAAACAGGAGAGCACTACAGTTGCTCATCACGGCCAGAGAGTGGGTTTCGCCGCTCAGAAGTGCCTGCATATCGCGATTGAGTTCAGTATAAAAGTCTGCTTTTGTCATTATCCAACCATTGTAGAAACGATAACGCAGCCGCTAACGACCACGTATAAAAAAAATGCGAACAATTGTCTCGCCGAACAGGGTGATCGATGGATTAAGTTAATATAATCTTATCGGCTATGGGATATATACCCATATCTAAAGTGTCACTGTCTGGCGCTCTTACATCTGGCTATCAGGCTATCATTCTGCCCAACGGGCTATTAACGGGTTCAGGCACGATCGGGAATATGAAAATACAAGCCATCAGCCACACTTTGCCTCAGGCACGTTATCAGCGATGTCCACAATGCGATACCCTTTTTTCCTTACCCAAGGTCAATTCCAGACAAACTGCCCATTGTCCGCGCTGTAATGCGCGCATACTGAGCGGCCGCGACTGGTCGCTGACTCGGTTGGGGGCGATTGCAGTTGCGATGCTGATCCTGATGCCGCTGGCTTACAGTATGCCGCTGTTGGAAATGCGACTGCTGGGGACGCCTATTCATGCCACGCTGTTTACCGGCATTATGCAGATGGCGATGCAGGGCGATATTATTACTGCGACCATGGTGACTTTCTGTGCGGTAGGTGCGCCGGTCACTCTGGTGGTTTCTCTGTTGTATCTGCTGATTGGCAATCGTCTGAACATGAATCTGCGCCCGGTGCTACTGATGCTGGGACGTCTGAAAGAATGGGTGATGCTGGATATCTATCTGGTAGGGATTGCGGTGGCCTCAATTAAAGTGCAGGAGTACGCCAGTCTCGACGCCGGTTACGGACTTTATGCCATTATTACGCTGTCGCTGTTGTGCCTGTTACTGATGATCCATGTGAATCTGCCGCAACTATGGCACCACTTCTATCCGCAGCTCCAGCCGCGACTGTCGCCAGAAAATTTGCAGGTATGCCTGTGCTGTCAGTTTACCGGCAGCCGGGACGTACGCGGGCGCTGTCCGCGATGCCACACGCCACTTCATCACCGCTATCCCTTAAGCTTACAAAAATCCTGGGCGGCGCTGATTGCCTCGGTGATCTTTCTGCTGCCTGCCAACCTGCTACCGATTTCGGTGATTTACTTCAACGGTGCGCGCCAGGAAGATACCATCCTTTCCGGCATCCTTTCGCTGGCTTCGGGGAATATCCCGGTGGCCGTGGTGGTGTTTGTCGCCAGTATTCTGGTGCCTTTAACCAAGGTCATCGTGCTGTTTACCCTGCTGTTGAGTATTCATTTTGAATGTGCTCATGGGCTGAAAACCCGTATCCGCCTGCTGCGCCTGGTGAAATGGGTCGGTCGCTGGTCGATGCTTGATTTATTCGTGATTTCACTCACTATGTCGCTGATTAACCGCGACCAGCTGCTGGCTTTTACTATGGGGCCTGCTGCCTTTTATTTCGGTTCAGCAGTTATACTCACTATTCTTGCCGTAGAGTGGCTGGATAGCCGTCTAATTTGGGATGCTCATGCAACAGGAAACGCCGACTACACCGACTAAAGCACGCCTCCGTAACCGGCGTAAAATCTCACCGTTCTGGCTGCTACCCTTTATTGCCCTGCTGATCGCCGGCTGGCTGATTTGGACCAGTTATCAGCAGCGTGGTACCACGGTGACCATTGATTTCACCTCCGCTGACGGCATCGTTCCCGGACGCACCCCGGTGCGCTATCAGGGGGTTGAAGTAGGCATGGTTGAAGGGATCAGTCTGACTGACGACCTGAATACCATCAAAATCAAAGCCAGCATTAAAAGTGATATGAAAGAGGCGCTACGAGAGGGAACCCAGTTCTGGCTGGTCACACCTAAAGCCTCGCTGGCCGGGGTTTCCGGGCTGGACGCGCTGGTTGGCGGTAATTATATCGGTATGATGCCGGGTAAAGGTAAGGCGCTTGACCACTTTGTGGCGCTCACCAGCCAGCCGCGTTATCGGGTTAACAGCGGTGAGATGCTGGTGCATCTGCAGGCTCCCGATCTGGGTTCACTGAATAGCGGTTCACTGGTTTATTACCGTAAAATCCCGGTCGGTCGGGTTTACGATTACGATATCAATCCCAATAACGGCGGGGTAACGATAGATGTGCTGATCGAGCATCGTTATACCAACCTGGTGAAACAGGACAGCCGCTTCTGGAATGTGTCCGGGCTGAAAGCGGATGTCAGCCTGAGTGGCGCGAAGGTTTCACTGGAAAGCCTGCCGGCGATGGTTAACGGCGCGATCGCCTTCGATTCTCCTGAGCAATCCACCCAGGCCAAAAATGAAACCAGCTATACACTGTATCCCGATTTGGAGCACAGCCAGCGTGGGGTGAATATCACCCTCGATCTGCCGGGGGGCAAGGATCTGCAGGAAGGCCGTACCCCGCTGATTTATCAGGGTCTGGAAGTGGGTACGCTGACTAAGATGATTTTACAGCCTGGCGGCAGCGTGACCGGCGAACTGACGCTGGATCCTTCGGTTAGCGGACTGATGCGCAGTGGCACCCGGATTGAGATGCACCGTCCGAAAATTAATCTCAGCGACAGCAGCCTGAGTAAGCTGCTGACCGGCAGCACCCTGGAACTCTATCCGGGTGAAGGTGCGCCGGTGGATCATTTCAAGGTTCTGCCCGTCAGCGAATCGCTGCTGGAGCGCCCGGACACCCTGCTGATCCGCCTTAATGCATTACAGAGTTACGGGATAGACGTTGACCAGCCGGTAACGCTGCACGGTATTCAAATTGGGCAAATTATTAAGCGCAGTCTGGACAGTAACGGGGTGAATTTCACCGTTGCCATCCAGCCGGAATACCGGGGGCTGGTGCATGGTGACAGCCAGTTTATTGTTAACAGCCGGCTGGATGTGAAGCTGGGTATTGATGGTATGGAAGTACTGGGAGCCAGCGCCGGCGAATGGATTAACGGCGGTATCCGTCTTGAGCCAGGCGCAAAGGGAGCTGTTCACAGCAGCTATCCCCTGTATGTCAATGCTGAAAAAGCCGCTGAAGGCGTCACCGGGGATCGCACGCCAACTACCCTGACCCTGACGGCACGTAGCCTGCCGGATATCCAGGCGGGGTCCGTGGTGCTGTACCGTAAATTCCAGGTGGGGGAAATTATCAACGTCACGCCGCGTGCCGACTCCTTTGATGTGGCCGTCCATGTCAGCCCGGAATACCGCCATCTGCTGACGCCGAACAGCGTGTTCTGGGCTGAAGGCGGTGCGCGCGTGCAGCTGAGCGGCAGTGGCCTGACGGTGCAGGCTTCCCCGCTGAACCGGGCGCTGAAAGGCGCGATTAGCTTTGATAATTTGACGGGGGCCGGAGCCGGTCTCAGCCGCCATCAGAAGCGAGTACTGTATGAAAACGAAACCGCCGCACGCGCCGTGGGTAGCCAGATAACCCTGCGTACTTATGATGCCAGTAAGCTGGCGGCGGGTATGCCGATCCGCTATCTGGGGATTGATATTGGTCAGCTGGAATCGCTGGCACTGGGCGAAGGACACAAGCAGGTCGTGGCGAAAGCGGTGCTGTACCCGGAATATGTTGATGACTTTGCCCGTAGCGGTTCACGCTTCTCGGTGGTTTCCCCTCAGATTTCTGCCAACGGGGTCAATCATCTGGAAACGCTGTTACAGCCATATATCAACGTAGATCCGGGTTCCGGCAGTATGCTCCGCAGTTTTGAACTGCAGGAAACTACCATTACGGACGCCCGTTATCTTAACGGTCTGAATGTAGTGGTGGACGCGGCGGAAGGCGGTTCGCTGACGGTGGGTACGCCGGTGCTGTTCCGCGGTGTCGAAGTAGGTACGGTGACCGGCACCTCTCTGGGTATTATGGCTGACCGGGTACAGATCACCCTGCGCATCAGCCAGAAATATCAGCATCTGGTGCGTAACAATACCGTGTTCTGGCTGGCCTCTGGTTATAACTTTAAATTTGGCCTGATTGGCGGCGTGGTTAAAACCGGCACCTTCCAGCAGTTTATTCAGGGCGGTATTGCCTTTGCGACGCCACCCAGCATGCCACTGGCACCACTGGCGGTTGCCGGCAAGCATTTCCTGTTGCAGGATGAGGAGCCGGAGGGCTGGCGGAAGTGGGGGACGGCATTGCCGCAGTAGCAGACGCTGGCGCGCGGTAGTTTTTGGGTTTGGTGTTTGTGTTTTTAAAGGCCAGGTCAAGGGCTTTCACCATCCCACTCCGTGGGCTGGCGACAAGGGGACTTCAGGCGCAAAGTCCCCTTGACCCCGTGCTTGGGGCGTCACTTCGCCCGCTCACGCGGGTTCCCTCGGCCACGCCGCTTTCTGGCGGACCGGCGTCCATGGCAGCTCTTCCTGGAAATCAGCGTAACCTCGGCGATGTTCCTGATGCCGCCCAAAGGTCAAGGTCAACAAATAAGGTCCAGGTCAACGTCAACTACAGGTCAGGGTCAGGGTCAGGGGCAGCATGTGATGGCGGGCTGTGTTAAGCTGTCGGCCTGTTGACTTAATGGAACCCCCTCGTGTCTCACGCTTCCCGTGTTTATTTTCCTCAGGACTTTCTGGATACCATGCAACCCCTGTTGCCGGATGCGCAGGAAATGGCGCGCTTTATCGCCATCAGCCAGCAGCCGCTGCGACGCAGTCTGCGGGTCAATACCCTGAAAATCAGCGTCAGCGACTTTTTGCAGCTGGTTGCCGATCGCCCCTGGACCCTGACGCCAGTTCCCTGGTGTGATGAAGGGTTCTGGATCGAACGTGATGATGCGGACGATCTGCCGCTCGGCAACTGTGCCGAACATCTGGCCGGGCTGTTCTATATTCAGGAAGCCAGCTCGATGCTGCCAGTCAGTGCCCTGTTTGCCGGCTGCCCCGCGCCGCAGCGGGTGATGGATGTCGCCGCTGCGCCGGGTTCCAAAACCACCCAGATCGCCGCCTGCATGCATAACCAGGGCACCATACTCGCCAATGAATTCTCCGCCAGCCGGGTTAAAGTGCTACACGCCAATATCAGCCGCTGTGGTGTCACCAACTGCGCACTGACCCATTTTGATGGTCGGGTGTTCGGCGCGGGGCTGCCGGAAACCTTCGATGCCATTCTGCTGGATGCACCCTGCTCAGGTGAAGGGGTTATCCGCAAAGATCCTAATGCGCTTCGCAACTGGTCACTCAGCAGTACCGCAGCTATCGCCGCTACCCAGCGCGAACTGATCGACAGCGCGTTTCATGCCTTACGTCCCGGTGGCACCCTGGTCTACTCGACCTGTACTCTGAATACGGAGGAAAACCAGCATATTATTGCCTGGCTGCAGGAAACCTACCCCGATGCAGTGGATATCGAACCGCTGGATACCCTGTTTCCCGGCGCAGAACGCGTGGCCACCGCGCAGGGTTTCCTGCACGTCTTCCCGCAGCTTTTCGACAGTGAAGGCTTTTTCGTCGCCCGGCTGCGGAAACGGCAGGCGATCCCCCCCCTGCCGACTCCGGGCTATAAAGTGGGTAAACTGCCGTTCAGTCCGCTGAACAGGAAACAGCAGACGCTGGTCTCTGAGGCGGCTGAAAAGGTGGGGCTGCGTTGGGGTGCGGAACTCAGCCTCTGGCAGCGTGATAAAGAAATTTGGCTGTTTCCTTCCGCGCTTGAACCGCTGCTGGGACGGGTACGCTTTTCCCGTATCGGTCTGAAACTGGCGGAAGAGTTACCCAGAGGTTACCGCTGGCAGCATCATGCCGTCACCGCACTGGGGGATATTCACGCCGCCAACGGCGTCACGCTAAGCGACAGTGAAGCCGAAGAGTGGTATCGCGGACGCGATATCTATCCCGAACGCCATTTACCCGCTGGCGAACTGCTGCTTTGTCACCGCCATCAGGTGATAGGCCTGGCCAAAAAAGTGGCCACCCGCATTAAAAACAGCTATCCACGTGAACTTGTACGCGATGGCCGCCTGTTCTGATTGCTTCCCGGAACTTTCTACGTCATTGCTCAGCCCGCTGCCCGTCTCGCCCCGTAACCGGCGATGGGTTGTCGGTTTGCTAAAACTTGCTAGTTTTAGCAGGTTATCCCATTGTTGATTACAGAGAACTTAAGATGGTCATTAAAGGTATTAGTAAGGGATTTTTTGTTTTGGTGCTGGCGCTTACCACGCTGGCCTTTTTTCATGTCATCTCACCCTATTTCTCTGCCATTTTATGGGCAGCCATTCTGGCGATTATTTTCCACCCGTTGAAAAAGCGTTTCAAAAAGCTTACCAGCGACCGCAACGGTTTCTCCGCGCTGCTCACGCTGCTGGTTATCTGTCTGCTTGTGTTTATTCCACTGACAATTATCGCTTCATCACTGGTGGTGGAAAGTAACGCCCTCTACCAGCGCCTGCAGCATAATCAGACCGAACTGGGCACGGTGGTCAGCGGTGTGGTCAATCATCTGCCGCAGTGGCTGCGCCTTATTCTGGCGGAAAATGATCTGAGCAGCGCCGATCAGATCCAGCAGCGCCTGTCGGAGGCCGCAATGAAGGGCGGTCAGTTCTTTGCCGGCAGCCTGATGTTGATAGGGAAGAGCACCTTTGGCTTTACCGTAGGCTTCGGCATTATGCTGTATCTGCTGTTTTTCCTGCTGAAAGACGGCGCGTATCTAATCAGCCGGTTTTTCGATGCGATCCCCCTCTCATCCCATATCAAGCATCACCTGTTTGCCAAGTTTGCCGCGGTGTCGCGCGCGACCGTTAAGGGCACAGTAGTGGTCGCCATGGTTCAGGGGGCGCTAGGCGGTATCGCCTTTGCCGTGGCCGGTATTGAGGGCAGCATTTTATGGGGATCGCTGATGGCGTTTCTGTCGCTGATCCCGGCTATTGGTAGTGCCATTATCTGGCTGCCGGTGGTGCTCTATTTCCTGTTTAGCGGTGCGCTGGTTAAAGGCCTACTGCTGGCTTTCTTCTTTGTGGTAGTGATTGGACTGGTCGACAATCTTCTGCGTCCGCTATTGGTGGGCAAAGATACCCGGATGCCGGATTATCTGATCCTGCTAACCACGCTCGGCGGGATGGAAATTTACGGTATTAATGGCTTTGTGATTGGTCCCCTGACTGCCGCACTGTTTATTTCCAGCTGGAATCTGTTTTCAGGAAAAGAAAATCAGGATGATACCGATCGGATCGATCCCGCGTTTATTGAAGAAATCCGTTCACACCGGGAAAATAATTCGTAATCGGACAAACCTGAGCCGGTGCAACCGGCTCAGGCTGTCGGCGGGAAATTAATTAAACACGCAGCGGGCACCGGACGGTGAACCGATAACACGCTCACAGATAATTACCACCTGCCGGCCTTTTTCAGGGACCATCCTTAATCCTGAAATTAAGGTTTAACCTGAATTTCAGGAAAAAAAAGACCGAAGACGATTCCTGTCTTCGGTCCAGGGAAATGGCTCTTTGGCAAGAGCCGTGCGCTAAACTTTGGCCTCACGATTTGCGACGCCGGTCTGAGCAGTTCTTATTTCAAAGATAGTCCCATTCGGATTGATTGCCAGTGAATTGTGATGAAAATTTGTACTAAGGTGAAATTCTGTGATCATAACTGGAAATAATCAGCAGGTTAGCTAAAAAAAATCGGAATAACGCGCAGACACACCACAGCCCCGCTGAGCGCAGGCTGTGGTTATGTTTACCAGGGAGGATCAGTCTGTGGCTTTATTGATGCCACACAGCTTTTCAGCCCGGGCAATGATTGGAGCCAGACTTTTTTTACTGCCAGGATGGGCCGGATCATCAGCCAGGATAATCGCAACCGGTACGCCGCGCATTTCACCGGATTTCACTTTCGCTTCTGCAGCCGTATTCAGTGGATACTGCACCAGCGTGCCATCATTAATGGCAAACAGCAGATTGCCTTTTTCGCAGCTCAGCATCACTTCTTCACGGGTAAAGGGCCAGTTATCTTTACCGATATCAAAACGACTGACGGTTTCAATTCCGGCCTGCGCGCCCGCGCTGGCTCCAAGCAACAGTGAGACAAACACCAGTTTCTTCATCATATTCTCTACCTTTATGGCCATCATCTTTCATTAATGTCTTTCTGCAACACCCGGCTTGGCTGGCGCAGCCAGAAATTCTCCGGTGATGGCACCCGTCATGTTCGGGACAACGGCTGAAAAGGATACTCCGCTTAAAAAGCAGTGTCGAGACGACAGGCACGCTGAGGGCACTTGCTTCTCCCCGACTTCTGCTTTATGGTCTGCCACACACTTAGCGGAGGCCCCTATGAGTTATAACCTGGCAACCCTGCCACAGGATGAAAAGGATAAGGTCAACGTTGATCTGGCGGCAGCCGGCGTTGCCTTTAAAGAACGTTACACCATGCCGGTCATTGCCGAGCTGGTAGAGCGTGAGCAGCCCGAAGCGCTGCGAGACTGGTTTCGTCAGCGCCTGGCGCATTACCGCCAGCTGTCGCTGTCACTTTCCCGTCTGCCTTACGAACCGAAACAAAAATAGTCAGCCTCTGACTGACGAGAGGAGTGAGTGTGTTACGCGTAATCGACACTGAAACCTGCGGCCTGCAGGGCGGGATTGTGGAAATTGCTTCCGTGGATGTTATCGACGGTCAAATCGTTAATCCAATGAGCGATTTGGTTTATCCGGATCGTCCTATCAGCCCACAGGCTGCCGCCATCCACCGCATTACCCCGGCGATGGTACGCGGAAAACCCACCATTGAGCAGGCAATTTCACGCTATCAGGGCAGTGATTATTATGTGGCGCATAATGCCAGTTTCGATCATCGGGTGCTGCCGGAAATGGCAGGCGAGTGGATTTGTACCCTGCGTCTGGCGCGCAGCCTGTGGCCAGGGCGTCAGTACAGTAATCAGGCGCTGCGCGAGTCACTGCAGCTGGAGGTCACTCCCCCTGCCGGATTGCATGCGCACCGCGCACTGTACGACTGCTATGTTACCGCTGCCCTGCTGATACGCATTATGTCCTTCAGCGGCTGGGATGCGGCCGAAATGGCGCGTCGCCAGGGCGTGACCGGCAGCACCAGCACCTTTCCTTTTGGTAAATATCGCGGGCAGCAGGTGGATGCGGTGGCAAAAAAAAATCCGGGATATTTACGCTGGATGTTGAAAAATATCCCGGATTTAAGCGCTAACCTGCACAGCGCTATTCAGCGCGCGCTAAGTCAGATGGAGTAACCCGTCAGGCAGACTTCACGGCACGCAAAGGGGCGGCCTGGGTATCGTCCTGCTGATCAGACGCGGGCATTTTACCGCTGCGCAGAATATGCTGCAGCGCGTCTTTATTTTCTGCCAGAAACAGTCCCAGCGCCTCGCTTTGTGGTTCATCAATCTCCAGCGCACTGGCTGACAGCCAGTCGGTAAAGACATCCGCCATATCCAGCATTTTGTCGTAGGCATCCGCTTCTTTTTTACTGGCAAACGTCATCTTTTCCTCACCTTTTCTGACGACAACGTATTTGATTTCAACAGCCATCATTTCACCCTTTTATCTGTAATTATATACAGCATAACAGTTGAAACTTTTTGACTCAATATTGACAGAGCATATGATTACGCAAACGTTTTCGTTTATACTGCCGGCGCGTTTTCCATCTGTTCAGGGTGATATTATGACAACTTTAGGTAGCGCGCTGCGTCCTGCAGCGACCCGCGTAATGCTGTTAGGCTCCGGGGAACTGGGCAAAGAGGTGGCACTGGAATGCCAGCGCCTGGGGGTTGAAGTGATAGCGGTTGACCGCTATGCCGGTGCGCCTGCGATGCATGTTGCGCATCGCAGCCATGTAATTAATATGCTGGATGGTGCGGCGCTGGCGGCACTGATTGCGCAGGAGAAGCCGGACTTTGTGGTGCCGGAAATTGAAGCCATTGCCACCGCGACGCTGGTTGAGCTGGAGGCGCAGGGGGTAAATGTGGTGCCCACCGCCCGCGCCGCACAACTTACCATGAACCGCGAAGGTATCCGTCGCCTCGCAGCAGAAACGCTGGATCTGCCCACATCTGACTATCACTTTGCTGACAGCCATCCCACGTTTTTGGCCGCTGTGGCAGACATTGGCCTGCCCTGTATTGTTAAGCCGGTGATGAGTTCTTCCGGTAAAGGTCAGAGCCTGATCCATGAAGTGGCGCAGCTGGAAGCGGCCTGGCACTACGCCCAGCAGGGTGGACGTGCCGGTGCGGGACGGGTGATTGTTGAAGGCGTGGTGAAATTTGATTATGAAATCACTCTGCTCACCGTCAGCGCTGTGGACGGTATTCACTTCTGCGCGCCAATCGGACACCGTCAGCAGGATGGCGACTACCGTGAGTCCTGGCAGCCGCAGCAGATGAGCGCGCTGGCGCTGCAGCGTGCGCAACAGATTGCTGAAAAGGTGGTGACAGCGCTGGGAGGGAAAGGGTTATTTGGCGTTGAACTGTTTGTCTGTGGCGACGAGGTCATTTTCAGCGAAGTTTCGCCGCGTCCGCACGATACCGGGATGGTTACGCTGATTTCGCAGGATCTTTCCGAGTTCGCGCTGCATGTAAGGGCATTTCTCGGTCTGCCGGTGGGCGAGATCCGCCAGTACGGGCCAGCAGCCTCGGCGGTGATCCTGCCGGAGCTGGACAGCGATGACGTGTGCTTCGGCAACCTGTCGGCCGCACTGGGTGCCGGTATTCAGCTGCGTCTGTTTGGTAAACCGGAAATTCGCGGCCAGCGTCGCCTGGGGGTAGCCCTGGCAACTGCCAGTGATACGGACACGGCGGTCACCCGCGCACTTACTGCCGCGAACGCAGTACAGGTCAGCGGGTAGACGCCAGGCGGATCCCTGGTGGATCCCGCCGGGCGCGGGGCCTGGTTTGGCTTTGTGTTTTGTGCTTTAAAAACCAATAAAAAAGCCCGCATCACAATGCAGGCTTATTAATACAAAAAAGCTAAGCGCTCAGCGCCCCCTACTCAATTTCGTTCCACGAACGCCCGTCACGCGTAATCATCGCCACTGAGGCCACCGGACCCCAGGTCCCGGCCTGATAATGCTTAGGTGCCTCTTTATCCGCCGCCCAGGCTTCCATAATGGAATCCACCCACTTCCAGGCTTCCTCCACTTCATCACGGCGCACGAACAGCGCCTGAATGCCGCGCATGGTTTCCAACAGCAAACGCTCATAGGCATCCGCCAGATGCGACTGGTTAAAGGTTTCCGAGAAACTTAAATCCAGCTTAGTGGTTTGCAGGTTATGTTTGTGATCCAGTCCCGGGACTTTATTCAGGACCTCGATTTCTACCCCTTCGTCCGGCTGCAGACGAATAGTGAGCTTGTTCTGCGGCAGTTCTTCCCAGGACTCTTTAAACAGATTCAGTGCCGGGCTCTTAAAGTAAACCACCACTTCAGAACATTTACTTGGCAGACGTTTACCGGTGCGCAGATAGAATGGCACTCCCGCCCAGCGCCAGTCGTCAATATCCACACGGATAGACACGAAGGTTTCAGTGTTACTGGATTTGTTCGCACCCTCTTCTTCCAGATAGCCGGGCACTTTTTTACCCTGCACAAAGCCAGAGGTGTACTGACCACGCACGGTTTTTTCGCGCACGTTAGTATGGTCGATGCGACGCAGTGAACGCAGTACTTTTACTTTTTCATCACGGATACGGTCCGCAGAGAGATCAGCCGGTGGCGACATGGCAATCATAGTCAGCACCTGCAGCAGGTGGTTCTGGATCATGTCACGCATCTGACCAGCTTTATCAAAGTAGCCCCAGCGCCCTTCAATCCCCACTTCTTCCGATACCGTGATCTGCACATGATCGATGGTGCGGTTATCCCAGTTGGAAGCAAACAGCGAGTTGGCGAAACGCAGCGCCAGCAGGTTTAGTACCGTCTCTTTGCCCAGATAGTGGTCGATGCGGAACACCTGACTTTCGTCAAAGAACTCGCCAACCTGATCGTTGATTTCCTGCGAGGTCACCAGCGAGGTACCCAGCGGTTTTTCCATTACGACGCGTGCAGGTGAGGCATTCAGCTTCGCCTGGCCCAGTCCTTTACAGATAGCGCCGAAGGTGCTGGGTGGCATTGCAAAGTAGTTGATGGTGACGCGTTTTTTCTGGTCAAGCATCTTGCCCAGACGCGGGAAATGGCTGCTTTCATTAACATCGAGGTTACAGAAATCGAGACGGCTACTGAGTTTATCCCACTGCGTTTCATCGATTTTCTCCTTCATAAAGGTTTCCAGCGCTTCACGTACCACTTTGGTATAAGCCGCTTTATCCCAGTCGGCACGGCCTACACCAATAATGCGCGAATCTTCATGAATCTGGCCCGCTTTCTCTAACTGGTACAGGGAGGGTAACAGTTTTCGGCGAGCCAGGTCGCCTTTGGCACCGAAAATCACCAGATCGCATGCCTGGGCTATTTGTGTAACCGCCATTTCATTCTCCTCGTTGCAGGAAACGCCCGCCCTGCAGATGCACACCTGCAACTACTACAGTGGACAGACTCTTATTATGATGCTGTTGTAATACAATGTACTGCTTTTGACAGGTCGCCGTAAACCGCACCGGCACGCTCTGGCACAATGTACTAAATCAATGCTTTAATAATTGACAAATTGCACGCTCACTGAACAATTTTTCTCTCTGAGGCTAAAATACCACAATGAGCCAGTTGCCCGCTCTGGCTGAAAGTTCAGATATTATGGCATAGTGCAGAATTGCGGAAATTTCCCTCTGGCCTGAGCCAGTACACCGGGCCTCCAGTCATCACAGGTGCCAGCATACCGGCGGCTGTTTTCATGTAACCATCTGATAAAATAAATAATTAAAGGCCTGATAATGAACAGTTCACCATTGCACTCTGTCATCCCCAAATCGGCTTCCCGACGTTTAAGGCGCACCAAAATTGTCACTACCCTCGGACCAGCCACCGACCGCGATAATAATCTGGAGAAAATTATCGCTGCCGGAGCCAACGTGGTGCGCCTGAATTTCTCGCACGGCAGCCCGGAAGATCATCTGCAGCGGGCAGAAAAAGTGCGCGCAATTGCCGCTAAGCTGGGTCGCCATATTGCAATTTTGGGTGATTTACAGGGACCGAAAATCCGCGTGTCGACCTTCAAAGAAGGCAAGGTTTTCCTTAACGTTGGCGACCGTTTTATGCTGGATGCCACCCTGGGTAAAGGTGAAGGCGATAAAACCAGAGTTGGTATTGATTATAAAAACCTGCCAGCCGACCTGGTGCCGGGGGATATTCTGCTGCTGGACGACGGCCGGATACAGTTAAAGGTGCTGACGGTTGAGGGCAGCAAAGTGTTTACCAATGTGACCGTCGGTGGGCCGCTGTCCAATAATAAAGGCATCAATAAACTGGGCGGCGGGCTTTCAGCGGAAGCACTGACCGACAAAGATCGGGCTGATATTGTCACCGCCGCGCGGATCGGCGTTGATTATCTGGCAGTGTCCTTCCCCCGCTGTGGTGATGACCTGCATGTCGCCCGTCGTCTGGCGCAGGAGGCTGGTTGTGAGGCGAAAATTGTCGCTAAAGTGGAGCGTGCTGAAGCGGTCGCCAGTCAGGAGGCGATGGACGATATTATTCTCGCCTGCGATGTGGTGATGGTCGCCCGTGGCGATCTCGGGGTTGAAATTGGCGATCCGGAGCTGGTGGGGATCCAGAAGGCCCTGATCCGCCGTGCGCGTCAGCTGAACCGTGCGGTGATTACCGCAACCCAGATGATGGAATCGATGATTACCAATCCGATGCCTACCCGCGCGGAAGTGATGGATGTCGCCAATGCGGTGCTGGATGGTACTGATGCCGTAATGCTCTCTGCCGAAACCGCCGCCGGGCAGTATCCGGCAGAAACCGTTGCCGCCATGGTAAAGGTCTGCGTTGGCGCAGAAAAGATCCCCAGTATTAATGTCTCCAAACATCGTCTGGATGTGCAGTTTGATAATGTGGAAGAGGCAATTGCCATGTCAGCGATGTATGCCGCCAATCATCTGCAGGGCGTGACGGCGATTATCACCATGACTGAATCCGGGCGCACGGCACTGATGACGTCAAGGATTACCTCAGGCCTGCCTATTTTTGCTCTGTCGCGCCATACGCACACCCTGAGCCAGAGCGCACTGTATCGTGGCGTAACCCCGGTGTTTTTCGACAGCGCCAGTGATGGCGTGGCCGCCGCGCATCATGCCGTCAGCCTGTTACGGGATAAAGGGTTCCTGGTCTCCGGCGATCTGGTGATCGTCACCCAGGGTGATGTGATGGGCACCACCGGTACCACTAATACCAGCCGCGTATTGCGCGTAGAGTAAGCGCCGCACTTCCCTTCTCAGCGGGCCTGACGGCCCGCATTTTTCTCTATCCCGCCCTTGCCTTTTTTTTACAGTGATTGCATCAGCATTATTTGTTTTTTGTGATGAAAATCACAAAAATACCATAAGTAACTCTAATACGATTTATCCTGGAAGAATCTTATTGAATGCAAATCATTCCTATTTATAATCTCATTCCGATTCTTAAGGTAGCCAGGGAACCTGTATCACCGGGGAGAAAGCGAATATCAGCCAAATGAAGCCAAAGCTCAATAGTTAATATCACGTCATGTGATTTCTGTGACCCTGACAATACATAAACATAACTAACTGATGACCATTCACTATCAGTGGCACCGTTTTTCCCTGTCACCGGCAAACCGTGTCAGACAATTTACGAGGTAAGGTAATATGGCTCACTCTTTGTTTTCCGAACGGTCAATTGCGGAAACTGCACGTTCACCAGACGATTTTATCTTTAACGATAGCCAGTTAGACGCGCTGTCACAGCAAACTCTGCAGGCGCTTGAATTAATTCGCAGCACCGTAGCCACCGTAGAGAAGCCTTTCAGTGGTATCCTGCCAAAAGAACTGGCTCCGGCCTTCAGCAGCGTTGACCTCAATCAGCCGCTGGGCGATGAAACGACTGCCCTGGCCGAACTGCAACAGCTGTGGCTGAAAGATGCCGTCTGGTTCCATCACCCTAAATATGTTGCCCACCTCAACTGTCCGGTCGCCCTGCCCTCCCTGCTGGCAGAACAACTGATGGCGGCGGTAAACAGCTCGGTGGATACCTGGGATCAGAGCGCGGGTGCCACGCTGATTGAACAGAAAGTAATTGACTGGACGCTGGCACGCTGCGGTTTACCTGCCAGTGCTGACGGTATCTTCACCAGTGGCGGGACTCAGTCAAATCTGATGGCGATGCTGCTGGCACGCGACAGCTGGAGCGCAGCACGCTATCCCGACCGCCCGATTAAACAGTGCGGGCTGCCGCCGGAAGCCAGTAAGTGGCGTATTTTTACTTCTGAAATCAGCCATTTCAGTATCCAGAAATCGGCAGCCATTCTCGGTCTCGGTTATGATGCCGTGGTCACCGTAAGCTGTGATGCGAAGTTCCGTATGGATGCCAGCCAGCTGGAGCACGAAGTTGAGCAGTGCCTGCAACAGGGATTGATCCCGATTGCCGTGGTGGCCACCAGCGGCACCACCGACTTTGGCAGCATCGACCCGTTACGCGACATTGCCGCCATCAGTCGCCGCTATAACCTGTGGATGCATGTGGATGCGGCTTACGGTTGTGGGTTGCTGGTGTCGCAGCAGCACCGCCATCGTCTGAACGGTATTGAGCTGGCTGATTCCGTCACCGTGGACTACCACAAATCTTTCTTCCAGACCGTCAGCTGCGGCGCCTTTATGGTGCGCGATGCCCATAACCTGCGTCATGTCACCCACCACGCGGATTACCTGAATCCACTGAGCGCCCATCAGGAAGGCACACCGAACCTGGTGAACAAAAGTATTCAAACCACCCGCCGCTTCGATGCGCTGAAAATGTGGCTGACCCTGCGCATTATGGGTCCGGAAACCCTCGGCCAGGCCTTCGACGGACTGATTGAACGCACCCAACAACTGCACCAGCTGCTGCTGGATCATCCGCAGATTGAAGTGCTGCACGCGCCCGAACTGAGCACCCAGATTTTCCGCATCGTGCCAAAGGCTGGCTTAAGCGATGAGCGACTGGATGAGCTGAATGCGGCAGTACGTAAAGCGGTGTTCCGTTCCGGCAATGCGGTGATCGCCGGTACCAAAGTCCACGGTCGCCAGTATCTGAAGTTTACCCTGCTGAACCCCGGCACCAGTGAAGCCGATCTGCAGGATATTATCGCACTGATGGTGCATTACGGACGTGAATGGCTGCAAGCCTGAGAGCAAAAGGAAAACCGAGCATGAGTAAAATTTACGACTTTATCGGCGTTGGCATTGGCCCGTTTAACCTTGGGCTGGCCTGCCTGACGGAGCCACTAACCGAACTGGACGGGATTTTTCTCGATCAAAATAGCGGGTTCGACTGGCATACCGGCATGATGCTGGAAAGTGCTCATTTGCAGACCCCGTTTATGGCCGATCTGGTGACCCTGGCCGATCCCACCAGTCGTTACAGTCTGCTGAATTATATGAAGCAGAAAGGAAAGCTGTATTCGTTCTATATTCGCGAAGACTTTTTCCTGATGCGTAAAGAGTATAACCAGTACTGCCAGTGGGCCTGTAGCGAACTGAGTAACCTGCGCTGGAATACCCGGGTAGAGGAAGTCCGCTGGGATGAGCAGCAGCAGTGTTACAGCCTGAGAAGCGTCGATACTCAGAGCGGCGCATCACAGCAGTGGCTGACCCGCCGACTGGTGGTCGGCACCGGGCCACAGGCCTGGCTGCCCGAATGCGCGCAGCCACATCGCTCACGCCTGACCCACTCCAGTGATTATCTGCGTGATAAAGCACAGCTTCAGCAGCAGCAGTCAATCACTGTATTGGGCAGCGGACAGAGCGCGGCGGAAATTTATCACGATCTGCTGGGGGATATCGATCGCTATGGCTACCAGCTTAACTGGATCACCCGCGCCCCGCGCTTCTACCCGCTGGAGTACAGCAAACTGACGCTGGAAATGACTTCCCCCGAGTGGGTGGACTACTTTCACCAGCTGCCGGCGACCAAACGTGACCAGATTAATTCACAGCACAAGAATCTGTATAAGGGCATCAACAGCTCACTGATCAATGACATTTTTGATCTGATGTACGTAAAACAGCTGGACGGTGATTTGAATGTGAATATGTTTACCCATTCAGAGCTGACCGGATTGCGCTGGCTGCCGCAGGGCGAATTTGAGCTGTCGCTGCACCATCAGGAGCAGGATCAGCCTTACACCCGCCGCAGCCAGGGGCTGGTGGTTGCCACCGGCTACTGTTATCGCACCCCGCAGTTTATTGAAGGCATCAGCCAGCGCCTGCGCTGGGATGAGAAAGGACGCTACGACGTCCAGCGCAATTACAGCATTGACTTTGAAAACCGGATTTTTGTGCAGAATGCTGAACTGCATACCCACGGCTTTGTGACGCCGGACCTCGGCATGGCCTGCTACCGTAATTCCGTTGTGATCCGCGAGATGCTGGGCAAAGAGGTTTATCCGGTAGAACGCCGTATCGCGTTCCAGACATTCCCGGCTACTTCAGAGAATTAATATGACACAACCGCTTTTTCAGGCCGAACGCGCGAGCGGTCTGTTTACTTTACGCCCGATGACGCGGGCGGACGATGCGCTGATCCACCGCTGGGTCACCCAGGATTATGCCCGTTTCTGGGGCATGCAGAACGACAGTCTGGAGCAGGTAGCGCAGTTTTATCAGCAGCTGCAGCAGCACGATGCGCAGAGCGCGCTGATTGGCTGCTGTGATGGCGAACCGGTGTTTTTAGTGGAGCGCTATCGCCCGGCGGACGAGGAGATCGGTAAATTTTATCCCGCAGCAGAAGGTGACTGCGGCATGCATATTCTGATTGCACCGGCCACCCGGCCAATGCGTCAGTTCAGCTGGCAGGTCTTTACCCTGGTAATGGACTACCTTTTCAGCCTGCCTGAGGTACAGCGGGTGGTGGTAGAGCCGGATGCCCGCAACAGTAAAATTCACCTGTTAAACAAGCGCGCCGGCTTTCAGTACCAGCACCAGATCGATCTGGGACACAAAATCGCCTGGCTGGCGTTCTGCCAGCGCGAAGATTATCAACAGGCCCTGAAACAGGATAGGTTAACCATGAGCTCGACTTCTGAACAACTTAAAGGCCGTCATCTGACTGGCGATAACTGGGCGCAGGCCAACCGTCTGCTGATCCGCAAAGCCATTGCGGAATTTGCTCATGAACGCATTATCACCCCGCGTGAACTGGGTGAAGACCGTTATGCCCTGAGCGTACCCGGCGGCGAGGCAGAATATCATTTCCGTGCCCGCCGCCTGGCGCTGGATCACTGGGCCGTGGATGCCGCTTCGCTGAGCAAACACGAGAATGGCAACCCGCTGGCGCTGGATGCGATGCAGTTTATCGTCGAGTTCAGCCAGCAGATCGGTATCCCGGCCAATATGCTGGCAACCTATATGGAAGAGATTAGCAGCACGCTGTGCAGCAGCGTGTTTAAGCTACAAAAAAATGCCAGTAACAGTGCCGACCTGGTACGTGCCGATTTCCAGACCATTGAAGCGGCCATGACTGAAGGCCATCCCTGCTTTGTGGCCAACAACGGACGTATTGGCTTTGATGCCCGCGATTATCTGGCCTATGCGCCGGAAGCGGCGGCACCGATCAACCTGGTGTGGGTCGCGGTGCATCTGCGCAATGCGCACTTCTCCAGTATTGATGAGCTTAACTATCAGCAGCTGATGCGCGATGAGCTGGGCGATGACACCGTAGCCCACTTTAATCAGCAGCTGGATAAGGCCGGGGTTAAGCGTGAAGATTATCTGTTTATGCCAGTGCATCCGTGGCAGTGGTATAACAAACTGCTGACGGTGTTTGCTGCCGATATTGCCAGCCATAATATTATCTGGCTGGGCAACGGTGATGATGTCTACCAGGCACAGCAGTCGATCCGCACCTTCTTTAACCGCAGTCAGCCGACCAAACGCTATGTCAAAACCGCGCTGTCGGTACTGAATATGGGCTTTATGCGCGGGCTGTCGCCTTACTATATGGCCACCACGCCGGCAATTAATCAGTGGCTGCAGCGTCTGGTGGAAAAAGACAGCTGGCTGCAGCAGTGCAACTTCCGAATTCTGCGCGAAGTGGCGGCGATCGGGTATCATAATCACTATTTCGAGCAGGCTATCAGCGGTGATTCCGCCTATAAAAAGATGTTTGCCGCGCTGTGGCGTGACAACCCGATGGCCGATCTGCAGCCCAATCAGCGCCTGATGACCATGGCTTCTTTCCTGCATATCGATCCGCAGCAGCAGGGACTGTTACCGGCAGTGATTGCTGCCTCCGGTCTCCCGGCCGTCGAGTGGGTTGCCCGCTATCTGCGCTGTTACCTCAGCCCGCTGCTGCACTGCTTCTATCAGCACGATCTGGTGTTTATGCCACATGGTGAAAACCTGATTATGCTGTTGGAAAATAACGTGCCGGTGGCAGCCTATATGAAGGATATCGGCGAAGAGATCGCGGTAATGAACCCGGATGCGGTGCTGCCGGAGAAGGTCGAAAGACTGGCGGTGGATGTGCCGGAACAGCTGAAGCTGCTGTCCATTTTCACCGATGTGTTTGACTGCATTTTCCGCTTTATCAGTGCCATTCTGGATGAGTCCGGCACCCTGAAGCAGGCCGACTTCTGGCAGGCAGTTGCCGCCTGCGTGCATGACTATCAGCGCGCGCATCCGCAGCTGGCAGAGAAGTTTGCCCGTTACGATCTGTTCGGTCACGAGTTTGAACTCTCCTGTCTGAACCGACTGCAGCTGGCGAACAACCAGCAGATGATCAATCTGGCCGATCCGGCAGAAAACCTCAAGTTTGCAGGAACCCTGATTAACCCTATCGCAGCTTACCGCTAATTCGTTCTATAATGCAGCACTCAGCGCAGTCGCCATCGCGGCTGCGCTTTTTATTTTTCTCCCCGCTGGCAGAGACTGAACGTGGGGATCACTGGAAGGAGCCTCAATGGCGTCATTAACTCCGGGAGCTGGCGGCAGGCGGTCGTATATTTTTCCGCTGTCGCTGGTTCTGTTTGAATTTGCTACCTACATCGCCCATGACATGATCCAGCCGGGTATGCTGATGGTCACCCAAGAATTTAACGTTGGGCCGGAATGGGTATCCGCTTCCCTGACCGCCTATCTGATGGGGGGAATGGTGCTGCAATGGCTGCTGGGTCCGCTGTCCGATAAGATTGGCCGCCGTCCGGTGCTACTGGGTGGCGTAACCTTTTTTATTCTGACCTGTCTCGCTACCAACTGGATTGCCAGCATTGAACAGTTTGTTCTGCTGCGGTTTTTACAGGGCACCAGCCTGTGCTTTATCGGGGCCGTGGGCTATGCCGCGATCCAGGAAGCCTTTGACGAAGCGCGCAGCGTGCGAATTATGGCACTGATGGCCAATGTGGCCCTGCTGGCACCGCTGGCCGGACCGCTGGCCGGTGCCGCGTTTCTTGAGATCGGCGGCTGGCGTACCATGTTTCTGTTGTTTGGTGGCGTCAGCGCCCTGGCCCTGTTGGGATTATGGCGCACCATGCCGGAAACCGCCGGCGATAGCCAGGTTTCGCTGTCCCTGAAGTCACTGGCCGGCGGCTATCTGGCGCTGCTGCGTAACCGTCAGGTGTTGGCCGGCTCCATCGCAATTGGCCTGGTGACCATCCCCTGTCTTGCCTGGGTAGCGCTGTCACCGGTGATCCTGATTCATGAAGCCGGGATGAGCCGTCTCGATTACGCCCTGCTGCAGCTGCCGGTATTTATCGCCATGATTGTCGGTAACCTGACGCTGGGTAAGCTGGCAACCCGTGTGCCGGTGGATCGTCCAATACGCCTCGGCATGTGGCCGGTATTGCTGGGGCTGATTATCGCCTGTGTGGCTACCCTGCTGGATAAGCACAATTATTTGTGGCTGACCGCCGGGTTAAGCATTTATGGCTTCGGTACCGGGCTGGTGAATGCCGGGCTTTATCGGCTGACGCTGTTTTCCAGCGATGCGGGTAAAGGTAGCGTGGCGGCGATGCTGGGCATGGTGAGTATTCTGGTGTTTGCCCTGGGGATCGAGCTGGCGAAGTACAGTTATTTCAGCGACGGTACGCGTGGTTTTAGCGTGGTTAACCTGGCCTGTGGGATAGTCTGGTGGCTGTTGCTGATGGCGTTTTTACGTGAGTGGCGGCGGCGTTCACAGGTGGTGAAGGTGTAAATGGGCTGAGGCGCTGCGCTTTGTGTGTTGTTAAAAGCCAGGACTGGCTCGGAAGCCGGGGATTAGCGAAAAGAACAGGATTAAGTTAATTAAACGGGGAGCCGGGCTCCCCGTTTTAATAGCTATTTTTTCGGGTAGAGATCGTCACGCTGGTAAGGTTCAATATCCCCCGGTTTGCGGGTTTTTAACAGCTTCAGGATCCAGGTGTACTGTTCCGGGTTCGGCCCGACCAGGATCTCGACTTCTTCATTCATACGGCGCGCCAGCGTCACATCATCCGCTTCCGCCAGGTCGTCCATCGACGGACGCAGCCAGATGTCCAGGCTGTGGGTTTTACTGTCATACACCGGAAACAGTGGCACCACTTTTGCCCGAGATATTTTCATCAGACGGCCAAGCGCCGGTAAGGTCGCTTTGTAGGTGGCAAAAAAGTCAACGAATTCACTGTGCTCAGCACCATGATCCTGGTCAGGAAGGTAGTACCCCCAGTAACCCTGACGCACCGAACTGATAAAAGGTTTAATCCCATCATTACGGGCATGCATCCGGCCACCAAAACGACGGCGTACCGCATTCCAGATATAGTCCATCACCGGATTACGCTGATTATGAAACATCGCCGCCATCTTCTGCCCCTGGGAGGCCAGCACCATCGCCGGGATATCCACCGCCCAGCCGTGCGGCACCAGAAAAATCACATTTTCTCCGCGTTCTGCCAGCTGATCAATTTGCTCACGTCCATGCCAGTGGACACGTTTTAGCGCACGCTTAGGGCGTAGCGCCAGCTCAGCCATCATGACCATCGCCTGAGGGGCGGTGGCGAACATCCTGTCGATAATCTCTTCTCGCTGCTGATCACTTAACTGCGGCAGACAGTAGAACAGATTGATCTGTGCGCGCCGGCGGGCACTTTTCGCCAGCCTGCCTACTTGCTTACCTAACCGTGCCAGCAGAGGATCGCGTACTGTCACCGGCACCAGAGCCAGTAAGGCAAAACAGCCTATCGCCAGCCAGTTGCCCCAGTAACGAGGATGTAGAAATGACGCTTTAAACGCAGGAATGAACTCTGCGTGACTTTTTTTACTGTTTTCCATGCACTCGCCTCTGACAATCACCGGCTAATGATAGTGGTGACAGACAATTTTGCAATGGTTTAGTCATCCGGCATCGTCAGCGGCCAGTGTGCCAGTAGCGCCCCGCCGCCGCGCTAACCAGGACGATCCGGGCTGGTGCGTAGCGCAATGGATAAAAGAACAGCACATAACGAACGGTGAGAGGCGGCAGCGAAAATTGTGTGGCGCCATCATGTGCACTTATGTTAATTAATTGCGCCGGGAATACTCTAATAATGTTGATGAATATATTATTGAGATTATAATGTATTGCGGTTAAGGCGATATTTAAAATTGCATTTATCTATTAACACGCACATTTACTCGGACAAGGTAGTATTTAACCGGTAAAGACTTGAATCTTTCTAAATATTACCGGCTATTTGTCATTGACATGGAATTTTGATAGATATTATGTTTGATAATGGAATAATAATTAGCAATGACAATGAGTTGCAAAAGATTTATTTAATTTGTAACGAACTGGAATTTCATCCTGACAGTCATTTGTTACGTTCGCGCACTGATGAACGTGAAACCTCTTTATTCACCGCCGCTGCTCGTTGCCTGGAGATATTGCTACAGCGCCAGGGGGAACTGGTCCCACAACGCGAGATAATGGCATTTGCCTGGGGTGCCCAGGGACTGGTGGTGTCTCCCAACACTTTTTATCAGAATATCTCCATATTACGTAAGGCACTGGCTGAATTCCTGCCCGGCAGAGATATTATCATTACCACCAAGCGGGTCGGTCTGACTATTCCTGCGGGTATCAACGTGACTTCAGTGGTGGCATCGCCATTAACCCCATCAGAGGAAAGCAGCAGGTTAAGCACGGAAAGATATTCTCCATCCGTCAGGATCAGCCGGGTTCAGACCGTCTCGCTTACGAGCGATCCAAAAAACGTTAAAAAAATCTGGTTACCGGTGTGGTTATTTGCATTTTTACTTTCCGGTATTTTTATCAAATATAGCTATCAGCGCGATCCAACAGTGTTGTCAACTTCACCGCTTTTCCGTAATTATGTTCTGTATAAAAAAAATGATAAGCATTGTGCCCTTTATGTTAATAACAATGCCGGTCAGATAGATATCCGCAACCGCTTTCTGCGTAAGGAAGCATCGGTCTGTAAAAGCTATGACAATACCTATATCACGCTTTTCGAGAGTATCATTACCAGTTCTGCAATGTATTGCTCCGCAGAAAAAAATAATAGTCTTTCCTGCATATCGGAATATTTTTCACAGGGGGATAAATGAAAAACAGGATTATCGATCTGGCTAATATCATTATGTTAATCCTTTATTTCGCCGTGGTAGTTCATATCGATCATCACTGGTCCGCCAGCTATGAGAACTTACCGCGAAAAAACTATCAGTGTCAGGCAGCATTCCGCCTTGAAACTCCCGAACTCAGTATCCCGCTGATTGCCGGCATCAGAGTAAAAGATAATCAGGGAACTGTGATGTTAACCGGCCCGGTGTATGAAAAAGAGGTTTATACCGCCTCGGTCAATCGACGCATCGAATTTGAATTTGAAAGCGATGACTCTGTTTCTCTGTTTAAACATGTGAAGATCACAAAGTTTAGCAAGGATAATCTGAGTGATCATGCTGAAATCAATCAAACCGTCAGCAATATCCTGCCGGTGTTCTTCAATCCTGTGGAAGACAGCGCCTGGTTTAGCATCCGTACCATCAAAGATGGGATCTTCTTCATCAAAGACAATTTCCCGATATTCTATTGCCAGTATGACTGAACGCAATCAGGGTGATTTTTCTCACTCCAGAGTCAGGCGTATACTTCCTTCACTCACATCCGGTGCACTCACGGAGCTGTTACCTTCGGCAACACGCGGCTCCAGCACTATTTCAAAGGCCATGGTTCGCCCCCTGGCAGCATGACCATCCATCCAGGGGGTAATTATACTGTCCTCATGCAGCACAGCCGAACCGAAAACCAGCTGTCGGTTGTCGCCCTGCCCCCCACGTAACGCAAAACTCACCGACTTACCGTCCAGATGCAGATTGGTGATTTGCACCCGCATCCAGCCATAACGGCCATAACGCAGTTGACCGCGTGCATTACGTTCACCTGACAGACGCAGATTAAAGGGCTGACTGTGGGCACAGGTCACGGTAACCGGGACGGTGCGTTCACCCGGCGTCAGCACCCCCGGTTTATCGGTTTTCTGCAGCTGCCAGTTGGTCATCACGCCATACTCTATTTCTTCACGCGCCACATGGATAACACACTCACCAGCAGATTCCATAACCGCTACATTACCGTTAACCGGTTCTGTCGCGCCGGCGGTTAACGCTGCTGACAGCAAAGCGATCGATAGCATTGGTTTCATCACGTTGTTTGTTCCTGTCGTCCGTTACAGAGATCCGGTGACGGGCCGGATAAGGTCAAGACTTCCTGACCTTAGTGTAAAAGCTCCCCCCGATTAACCCGATTATTGGGCATCCAGGCGGGTGAATGCCGGGTCAGAAATAGACCAGTTTGATGATTGCCATACCGTCCAGCGTTATGGTTAACGGCAAAAAAGTTAATCAACCAGAAGAACAACCGGTTTTAAATAACACGCCAAGGCTGAGCGTTATAATGCCGCCTGTAGCACCCTACTCTGATTAAATATATTGAGTGCTTTTTGACGCTGCATTAATTAATCTGCTCAATGACACACACTGTCAGCGGTTTCATACAGTTCCCCGCTCGGGGCTTTTTCCGGTAACTGCAAACTAAAGCGGCACAACGTCCTGCCGGATACCTGAACTTCATAATGATTTTTTCCGTCCGCATCCGGGATAAATGTCTGTCCGCGTTCGCCGGTTATCGTGACAAACTCTCCCTGCTCGTTAAACACGCTGGCACCCCGGGCGATCGGATTACTCTGGAGATCCTTTAACCCCACCAGCACTCTGCGATTATGAACTACCATAAAATCGATACGGGTAACAGAACCACGCGCCGCCATAGCCTGTTGCCAGCTATTGGCAATATCAATGCTTTTATCGAGGCTGCGGCCATCGATTTGTACCACCGCTTTTTTAAATCCTTTTAATCCGGGCACCACTGCATAACCACGCCAGTCCGTCCATGTCGGGCCGGAAGGGGTCTGCAGCCGGACACCACTTTCATTGCCAACCCGGGCAATGCCGAAGGTATCTCCCACCTGATAAGGTGACAGGGTAACCCCTCCCGCATGTGCCACAATTGCTCCACTGGCTCTGGCATTCAAGGTGGTTGAGCGTTTGTTGCCTGCACTGACCCCTGCTGATAGCTGACTAAGCGAGGTAACCATATCACCGGTGGCGCTGATACTGTTCTGATCGCTACGCAGATTCCGCTCTCCCGACAGACTGTACCCGCGATCCTGGCTGTAACGCTGGCTCCAGCGGGTTCCAACACGATCCTGTCCAGCACCGCTATTAATATAACTACTGATATTCCCTTTGCTCAAAGGCATACTTAGGGTCAGATAGAATAGATTTTCTCCCCCACTGCCGTCCGGGCGGGTATTACGCGCCAGGCTGGCAGAGATCAGCACACCGTTAAATGCTTTAGTCCAGCCAGCGCGCACGTAATCGGCGTGGCTTCCTCCCCAGTAGCTACTGCGCCCCGCCGAAAGAGACAGATTACCAACACTGCGCGCATCCCAACCAACGCTCAATCCCAGCTGGTTGCGACTCATCCCTGGGGTTTCGAGCGGCTGCCGCTGCAACGCATCATAAAACTCACGATAACCGGTACTCTGTATCCGCAGTTCTGCGCCCAAAGTCAGCCGTTCAGTGGCTGTCCAGCTTACCTCTGCTCCGCTTTGTATGCCCTGAGTATGGTGCTCACTATCGTGACTGAAGGTGCTGTACTGTCTGAACGTCCAGGGACGAAAAAGTTGGCTGGTGAAGTTAGTTTCAAGCATGCTGTACGGTGAGGAAACCAGCAATGAACCGCTTATCAGCGATAATTCGCCCAGTGCATATCCCCCTTCCAGCATCGCCACCATCGGTTTTACACCGCTCCCCTGCTGGTCGGTACGACCAAGGCCAAATGCCAGTTCCGGAGCAGTCAGATTCCTCTGCAGAAAGGTTGATGCCGGTACGACAAATTCCCGCTCTGTGCCTTCGCTATTGGTGACTTTGACTACCAGATCCGTTCGGGTATTGAGCATGCGAAAATGGCTCAAACTGTAAGGACCGGCAGGCACCGTGGTGCTGTAAAGCAGCACATTCGCCTGGCGTATTTCCACCACCGACTGGCTGTCCGCTATTCCTTCAACCAATGCCGGGCTGTGGTCTCGGATCAGCAACGCGTCCTCAGGGGTAAATTGTACTCCCAGCACCCGTCCGGCATTACTCATGTTTATTTGCCCGAGTTGCATCACCTTACGTATCCTGCTCCAGCTGCGCTGCGCCCATATTCCCTGGCTGTCAAAACGAGCCTCGTCGTTCATCCGCGACAACTGCTGGCGGCTACGCACTATCCAGTCAGAGAGGTTAAATCCGGCTTCGCTGCCAAGTTGGATAAAATCGGTAGATATGCCTCGACCATACGAGGTCATATACTGAGCAACGTAATTTATCAACCCAGCCCTTCCACCATGTGTCCAGTAATCTGCCGCCGGATCGTTTTCCGGCAGCAGAAATTTTTGCGGAAGCACCAGATCAAGCCGATTTTGGTCAGGCGCGGGCGTGATTTCAGCCTGCGGCCAGAATGCGCCAGACAGCGAACAGTCAGTCCGGGCATCAAAGCCGTCGGGAGTTATCAGTCCGGCCTGAGACAAAAAATCCGCTGTCACGCAGAGTTGTCCGTTATCATTAAACTTCACTTCTGCACGGCCTCGGTTAACCCCATTGACGTATAGCGCTACGCTGGTTTCACCTGCCATAAAGCGCGGCGCCTCGCTGAAAGTTGAGGCCACCTTTTTATCCACGCCCAGCGATTGCAACATCTGCTGATCAAATTCAACGTGCCCGTCAGCACAGACACGGCCTGCAGCGCAGAGCGCCAGGAGCAGCCAGCTGTGGACACTGAATACGGCAAACGATCGCAATACCCGGTAATTTCGCTTCAACAGCATAACTAATTGGTAATGTCCGCAGTATATTCATTAACTGTGTAACCCCAGGTGGTCGCCGGAGAGAGCGTCACCTTAGTTAGCGTTGCCACTGACTGCGCCGACTGAGAACTCAGGGTTATCGTCTGATCGGGCAGGATATAGGCTTCCGGTAGCGTCCAGCTTTGATTGCCAGGCTGACCCACCACCTGCTGGGACAGCCTGACAACATAGGCTGACGGGTTGGAAACCTGTAATGCCTGACCCGTTTTACGCCATACCAGGCGTTTCCAGGGTTGAGCATCACGTGCCAAACCTGCAGGACGAATAAGCACAGGCAGGTTCTGGCGAATCATCATGCGGACTTCATTTTGGCCTTGTTTCTGAGGGGGAATACCTTCAAAGGTGACACGCTTTAAACGTTCGGTTTTCAACGGCGTTTTATCTGTCAGCAGGAAACGTACACTCTGCACTTTTCCCGGTTCAACTCTTGCTGCCGGTGGAGTAGCGGTTAGCAGGCTGGCATGATCGTCGCGAATATCCAGTATGGTGGTGAGCAACAGTACCGGGTAACTGTCCGTGTTTTTTAGGTTAATGGATCCCTCACCATCAGCCTCTTCCACGATAACCACCGATGTTTCGGGGAGGATTCCGGTTGCATTAGCCGCAGAAGCCGCTAACAACCCTCCAAGCACGGTGAATCGCAATATAAATTTCAACAACATATCCATGTCTCACTCAAAGGTCAGGCATAAATGCCTGACCTTGTTAGGCGTGGCAGAACTTGTGTGCCCGTTACTTTTCAGCGAATTGACAAATCAATCAGAGATAAATCAGTTCGATACTGGTCAAACCATCCAGCTGAATATCATGGGTCAGATCAAGTAGAGACGCTTTATTGATATACGCCTGTACGCCTAACTTGCCGGTTAAGTTCTGAAAGGCAACGGGTGCCAGCGTACCACTGTCAGCCCAACTGTTCTGGCGCGGAGTACTGATGCTGAACATTGAACCTGTGGCGGCTTTTGTCCATGCGCTGGCACCATTACGTTCTATGGAATCCGCTGACTTACCATCCACAGTGACCGACGCAGGATCAACACGCATAGCGTAACCACCGATAGGGAATCCGTCAGCTAATCCCAGACCCGCAACCCCGAGGCTACCCGGATCACCAAACAGACCGGTTACCGGAGAATTACCAAAACCGGCAGGTCCCTCGGTAGCACCAGCCAGGGTATTCATACGGCCATTAGTCGCTTTAATTGCGACTTTAGCCGGAGCTTCACAGGTGATATTGAATCCTAATTGCTTTTCACTCAGTACCGTATAGTCCGTTTTTGACAGAGTGATAGAAGGAATAATACCGTAGTCAACCACACCAGCGGAATCCAATTGCGCCTGACAAGAGGCTGGGGTAATAGTCCCGATAACTTTAACGTCCACAGGGGCAGAATGCGCTGTGGTCATAGCACCACAGGTACTGAGGATAATCAAAGCGAGAATACTTTTTGTTGCGTTCATATCTAACAACTCCCTTTTATTTATGATTTATTCAAATAAAAATTCAAACCTACTTCCCATGAATCATCTTGTTCAAGTTGTTCAAGGAAAACTGCCATCAGTTAAAACAGGATGAACCGAATGTACGATGGCTGGCTGTATATTAGAGATGTAGATGAATGTAACACCAGATTTATTAGATCAATTAAGCTGTATTTAGAGAAACGACATTTTCTTGGTCTTTAAACGCAATATACTCTATTTATCTTATTGATTATCATGGTTTTATATCTTTAATCCAAAATCATTTTCGCGGTTAAAACAGACAGGAAATGTGGTCACGCACCATTAATTAAGTCAAATTTAGCAATTTAGCCAGGCAGGAAAGAACAAAGATTGTGACTAACAGGTTAAAAAAATGATTATACAGCGCCCGAGTTCATATTAGATTTACAGGTCATATTCCGGGTAATGATGAGTTTTAATGGCAAGCTCGCTTGCATTTCCATATCTTTTTTTTTACCAGAATGGCACAGACAAGTGCAGCTGCTAAGACAAAAGTTTTCACCGGAAACTGGTGCCTGATGTGGTTGCATTGACTGTGTGCAGAGAAGAATGATCGTGCCGGGCATTTCAAGGATGTGTATTCAAGGTCAGGTGTTGACCCGGCAATATACTGGCTGCTGGCGATGTTCAGTCATCGTTATACGGCAGACCGAGGATTTTCTGTGATAGTGGTATAACGTTGGCCGAGGGATCGCCGATCCGTAATCGATTACCCGACCAATTCCGTCACAGTCATTTGCACAAGGGAGCATCGCTGGAAGCCCGCTGCAACGCCTGGAGAATCTGATGAACACGCATGTGCACCTTATTTCACCTCATCCATGGCAGCGATATTTGATTAGCGTCAGGTTAAACTCTGCCGAGGCGTGATAAAGGTAGGTTAATGACTACTGTTAAGCCAGTACATTGCGAGCCGTATGCTGGGGAAACAGAATAAGCATGCTCAGATATATCCCATCCGATGGGTTGATTTCCCATCCGTGATATCTGCAGGTACAGGATACTGGTCTTACCTGCCCCCGGGCATTACATCTGTTATTGATAGAAAAGTTCCAGGGTGGTCACACCATCCATGTTAACTTCCTTACTAAGATCGAGCTCAGAAGCCTTATTGATATAAGCCTGTACACTGAGTTTACCGGACACCCGGCTCACGGCCAGTGGGATCAGCGAACGCCGGTTGGCCCAGGAATCCATACGTGGAGCATCCGTGCTGAACAACGAGCCCGCATCGCCTTTACGCCAGAGACGGTTACCTTCACGGGTGATGGCTTGTATAGTGCCGTTATCCGAGGTAATACTGCCAGGATAAATACGCATGCCATAGCCACCCACTTTGGCATTACCTACCATTCCCAGTCCGGCAACACCCACCCCGGCTCTGCCAAAAAGACGTTTCACGGGTGATACACCAAAACCGGTGTAGGTTTCACTGGTACCCGCTACCGACCCCGGGCGAGCGTTAATAACTTTCAATGCCAGTCTTACCGGTGCATGGCAGTTGATATCAAAATTCATTTCCTTTTCATCCAGCACCGTATAATCCGTTTCCGACAGGCGTGAAAGAGGGATCGCTCCATAATTAATGACGCCACCATTGGATAAATTCGGGCTACAGGCTGTCGGTATGATAGTACCCTTAACCTGAACCTCAAAATTACCAGCGGTAGCGGTAAAAGTCACGCCATACATTAACACAAACGAAATGATTATGGAGGACTTTTGCTTTTTTAATAAAGCCATATCGCAAATAACCAATCTGTGCTTTAATCCAGGATCGAAATTACCCAGCGAAGCCGTGTATACTTGTCGCAAGGGAATTATGCTGTATCCTCTACACTTAATTTAAGCTAATTAAGTCTTAAGTCACCATTTTTTTTTGATCAATTACGCTAAAAAAAATAGATAAAACCCATAACCTGACTGAGAAAGACAACTCAAGCCATTGATTTTAAAGCAATTAAGAATCAAAACTCACATTAAGATGTAAGTCAGATTTTAGAAATATATTTAAAAGAATCAGCCATGATAAGTAACTTATCGAAAATTAATTTTTAAATTTTATGTAAAATATTTTCTGTCGCAGGTCTAATCGTTAGAAAGTGAAAATTTATAATAAATTAAAGCTGTTACGAAAACCTGCCGCAGATCTAAATCCAGCATGAGGTTAAATTGTGTTATTGAAAGTAAATAAAGTCTGCAAAACTCTTCTGAGGCAGGATATATACGCAGAGGCCCGGTAAATCATGCCAGCCGTTTTCAGCAATCGTGACTTTACTGCAACAGTTACTGCTCACGGCTTTAACATAAAGCGATGCGTGTGATACTACCTGTTAACCATCCTAACGTGACACAATAAAATAAGGGACATAATCTATGTCCCCTACTCACTCTGCCGGGCATCACCCGAAAAGGGGTAAATTGATGTTATTGAGGCATACGACGATACTGCCTGTTCGGCAGAAGCATTCAGGAAGGAGAGTGAAAACATAAAAAGGCCTGCATAAAAATTCAGGCCTTACATCAACCATCGCCGCCTTGCCGACGGCCGTCAGTTATTTAAAACGCAACTGCGGCAGACTCTCTTTAACCTGGGCCAGATAAGCGCTGCGTTTGGCGCCCGTCAACCCTTCCATACGCGGCAACTTAGCCGTCAATGGGTTTACCGCCTGATTATTGATCCAGATTTCAAAATGCAAATGCGGACCGGTTGAACGCCCGGTATTGCCCGACAGACCAATACGATCGCCGCGCTTCACCTTCTGCCCCGGCTTAACCAGCAGTTTTTTCATATGCATATAGCGCGTCATATACTGACGGCCATGACGAATAGCAACATAGTTACCCGCCGCACCGCTGCGTTTGGAGACAATCACTTCACCATCGCCCACGGCCAGCACCGGTGTTCCCAGCGGTAGGGCAAAATCCACGCCTTTATGTGGCGCAATACGACCGGTGACCGGATTTACGCGGCGCGGGTTAAAGTTAGAAGATACGCGGTACTGTTTTGCGGTAGGAAAACGCAGGAAGCCACGTGCCAGTCCCGAACCGGTGCGATCATAAAACTTACCGTCCTGAGCACGGAACGCATAGTAATCTTTGCCGCCGCTGCGCAGGCGCACGCCCTGCAGTTCGCTCTGGTGGCTTTTGCCCTCCAGAACCTCACGTGACATCAGTACCGCGAACTGGTCGCCTTTGCGAAGCTTGCGGAAATCCATCTGCCACTGCAGTGATTTGATCACCGCACTGATTTCACTACCGCTCAACCCGGCCTGACGCGCACTGCTGACAAAACTGCCGGTCACTTCACCCTGCAGAACACTGTTCTGCCACTCGCCCTTCAGCATGTCCGAAGACATTTTAAAGCTGTCACCACTGCGCTGATAAGTGCGGGTTTCACGGCGTGAGGGTTCCCAGGTCAGGGTATCCAGCTGACTATCGGCGTTCATTGTCCAGGATATCTGCTGGCCGATTTGCAGATTAGCCAGCTCTTTATCACTTTTGACCAGTTGGTTGATATCTGACATATCGATGCCATACTGATTAAGTACGCTGCTCAGGGTATCACCGGATGAGATCACGTATTCATGGTTGCCGCTGTCTTCCGCGACATCCTGATCCAGCTCATCCTTAGGGGTATCCTCGTCCGGTGATGGGCTGTCCTGGTCAATAGGCTCACTGGATTCAGGCAATAAGGTACGCAGTCCGTCTTTATCCAGTTCGATGGTTTTCACCATCTGGCTTTCAGCATCCGAATGATAAACATGGGGTCGCCAGACTGAAACGACCAAAGTTACTGCGGTAAGCGCCCCCAACATTACTCGGTGGGGGCGGGGTAAATTGTTAAACGCCATGGCGACAGCGCGGGCTATCTGCTGCACTAAATAATTCCTCTAATCTCCTTTCAGGCAGCTCGCATACTGACTGGACAGCTGTGAGAGGAATTTCACATAGCTGTCACGTGCCGGCGTGATTGCGGTTCCCAATGGATCCAGTGTGCCCGAACGCACCTGTGTCCCCCGGGCAACAGCATCAATTACGGCTGGCCTGAATTGTGGCTCAGCAAAGACGCATTCCGCCTTATGCTCAACCAGCTCTGTTCTGATTTCATGTAAACGCTGCGCGCCGGGTTGGATTTCCGGGTTTACGGTAAAATGGCCAGTAGGCGTCAAACCGTAGTGTTTTTCAAAGTAGGTGTAAGCATCGTGAAAAACAAAGTACCCTTTCCCCCTTACCGGAGCCAACTGTTGACCAATCTCCCGATCGGTCGATACCAAATCGGCTTCAAACTGCTGAAGATTGGCATCAAGTTTGTCCTTCTGACGCGGCATAAGTTCCAATAATTTTGCATGAATTGCAACCGCCGTCTTTTTTGCAATCTTCGGGGACATCCACAGGTGCATATTGTACTGTCCGTGATGATGATGATGATGATCTGAAGCAGCACTTTCATCGCTATTTTGCGGGATTTCATCATCATCATCTTCACCGGCAACCAGCAGCTTTTTTACCCCGGGCAGGCTATTCATTTCAACACTTTTGTTTGCCGCAACCGCCGCCACGGATTTGGTCATAAACGCTTCCATTTCCGGGCCAACCCATACCACTAACTTCGCGTTTTTTAAACGTTTTACGTCTGACGGGCGCAAAGCATAATCATGCTCTGACGCGCCATCCGGCAGCAGTATCTCGACCGGGGTGACACCGTCGGCAATCGCAGCGGCAATAAAGCCAACCGGCTTGAGAGAGGCCACAATTGCAGCCTGAACAGGGCTTGCCAGTAAGGCACTGAGTGCAACAGTCAACGCGGCTAAACGGCGTGGTTTTTTTTTATGTAACATAATGCGTCATTCCGTCAGAGTGAAAGAAGTTTGTGATATTATAACATAATAAAACTTCTGCAAGTTGTAATTGCTATGTCAACTTTGATTTCTTTAAAACGGGTTTCAGTCAATTTTGGTCAACGGCGCGTGCTGTCAGATATCTCGCTGACGCTGCAACCCGGTCGTATCCTTACCCTGCTGGGACCGAATGGTGCCGGTAAATCGACGCTGGTCAGAGTGGTACTCGGGCTGCTGGCTCCCACAGCCGGCACCCTGGAACGCCCTGCTGCTTTGCGAACCGGCTATGTGCCGCAAAAAATTCACCTCGACAGCACGCTACCGGTGACGGTGGGACGCTTTATGCGTCTGCGACCCAACGTCAGACAGGCGGATATTTTACCGGCGCTGGAACGGGTTCAGGCGGCACATCTGCTGAATTACCCACTGCAAAAACTCTCCGGAGGGGAGATGCAACGCGTCCTGCTGGCGCGTGCCCTGCTCAATCAACCACAGCTGCTGGTGCTGGATGAGCCCACCCAGGGAGTAGACGTTAACGGCCAGGTGGCGCTGTATGATTTAATCAACCAGTTACGCCATGAACTTAACTGCGGCGTGCTGATGGTTTCGCATGATCTGCATCTGGTGATGGCGAAAACCGATGACGTATTGTGCCTTAATCACCATATCTGCTGTTCCGGTACCCCGGAGGTGGTGTCGCGTCACCCGGAATTTATCTCCATGTTTGGCCGCCAGGGGGCCGAACAGCTGGCGATTTATCGTCACAACCATAATCATCGTCACGATCTTCAGGGGCATATTATTTTGCGTAAGGGAGCCAGCCACCATGATTGAATTATTACTGCCAGGCTGGCTGGCGGGGATATTACTGGCTCTGGCAGCCGGCCCGCTTGGCTCTTTTGTGGTATGGCGGCGCATGTCCTACTTTGGCGATACCCTTGCCCATGCCTCACTGCTTGGGGTTGCCTTTGGCCTGCTGCTGAACGTCAGCCCGTTTTACGCGATTATTGCCGTGACCCTGCTGCTGTCACTGGTGCTGGTCTGGCTGGAGCGCCGCCCGCATCTTGCAATAGATACCCTGCTGGGCATTATGGCGCACAGCGCGCTGTCGCTGGGGATGGTAGTAGTCAGCCTGATGTCCAATGTGCGAGTCGACCTGATGGCCTATCTGTTTGGCGATCTGCTGGCGGTCACTCCGGCAGATTTGTGGGTAATAGCCGCTGGCGTCAGCGTGGTACTGCTTCTGCTGGCATGGCAGTGGCGTGCGCTGCTGTCGATCACCCTCAGCCCGGAACTGGCGCAGGTTGACGGCATTAATATTCAGCGCACTAAAATGATCCTGATGCTGGTCACCGCCCTGACCATCGGCGTTGCCATGAAGTTTGTCGGCGCGCTGATCATCACCTCGCTGCTGATTATACCGGCTGCTACCGCACGCCGCTTTGCCCGCTCGCCGGAGCAAATGGCCTGGGTGGCAGTGCTGGTGGGGATGCTGTCGGTGACGATGGGACTGACCTTTTCTGCGTTTTACGATACGCCGGCCGGGCCATCGGTGGTGCTGAGCTCCGCACTGCTGTTTATTCTCAGCATGGTTAAAAAGAACGCGGGATAATCGCTGAACGATGCTGCGTCCCGGACGCCGCATCCTTGCGCTGACTACTCTTCGCGGGTAATACCAAAATGGCGGTAGGCATGTTGCGTGGCAATGCGTCCACGCGGGGTGCGCTGAATAAAGCCCTGCTGGATCAGAAACGGTTCCAGCACGTCTTCAATGGTATCCCGCTCTTCACCAATCGCCGCCGCCAGGTTATCCAGGCCGACCGGGCCGCCGGTAAACTTGTCGATAATCGCCAGCAGCAGCTTGCGATCCATATAATCAAAGCCTTCGCTGTCCACATTCAGCATATCCAGCGCGCTGGCCGCGACGTCCCCGCTCATCACCCCGGCCGCCTTCACCTCGGCATAATCACGCACCCGGCGCAGCAGGCGGTTGGCAATACGCGGCGTACCGCGTGCCCGGCGGGCAATTTCCAGCGCCCCGTCATCACTCAGCGGCAGCCCCAGACAGCCAGCGCTGCGACCGACAATATGCTGCAGATCCTCGGTACGATAAAACTCCAGACGCTGCACGATGCCAAAGCGGTCGCGCAGTGGCGAGGTCAGTGAGCCGGCGCGGGTAGTAGCACCAATCAGGGTAAAGGGCGGCAGATCCAGCTTAATGGAGCGCGCCGCCGGCCCTTCACCAATCATAATATCCAGTTGATAGTCTTCCATTGCCGGATACAGCACCTCTTCCACCACCGGGGACAGGCGATGGATCTCATCAATAAACAGCACGTCATGGGGTTCGAGATTGGTCAGCATGGCCGCCAGGTCGCCCGCTTTTTCCAGTACCGGGCCGGAAGTGGTACGCAGATTGACGCCCATCTCATTAGCGACGATATTCGCCAGGGTGGTTTTCCCCAGCCCCGGCGGACCAAAAATCAGCAGATGATCCAGCGCATCACCGCGCATTTTCGCCGCTTTAATAAAGATTTCCATCTGCTCACGCACCACCGGCTGCCCGACATACTCGGTCAGCAGCTTCGGCCGGATGGCGCGGTCAATGATTTCTTCTTCACTGATCACCCCGGAGGACACCAGACGATCGGCTTCAATCATGTTCTACCTCACAACGCCGCGCGCAGCGCTTCACGGATCAGCGTTTCACAGTCAACACCCGCTTTGCTCACGTTGCTGATCATCCGGCTGGCTTCCTGCGGCTTATAGCCCAGTGCCACCAGCGCCGCTACCGCTTCACCTTCTGCATCATTTTCTGTGGCTGGTGCTACTTCGCTGGTCAGGGCAAAAGGTTCGTCCGTGGCAAAAAGGTCGCCATGCATCCCTTTAAAGCGGTCTTTCATTTCCACGACCAAACGTTCCGCGGTTTTTTTACCCACCCCCGGCAGCTTCACCAGCGCGGCAATTTCACTACGCTCGACGGCGGTCACTAACTGTTGCGCCGACATCCCGGACAGGATCGCCAGCGCCAGCTTTGGTCCGACGCCGTTCACTTTAATCAGTTCACGGAACAGCGCGCGGGTAGGCTTAGTGTTAAAACCAAACAACAGCTGTGCATCCTCACGCACGATAAAATGAGTAAAGATAATCGCTTCCTGATTAACCTCTGCCAGTTCATAAAAACAGGTCATCGGCATCTGCACTTCGTAGCCCACGCCACCGGCTTCAATCAACATCACGGGCGGCTGTTTCTCCAGGATTATGCCTCTCAGACGACCTATCACATTCGCTTCCTTTAATCAGACCAGATGGGAAAAATTGGAATATGCAGCGTTATATCATAAAAAAGGCTGGATGAATATCCAGCCTGTCAGGAACGCAGTCGCCCACGCGCCAGGTTTAACCGTCCTTCACCCAGACGCAGAACATTCTGGCTGAGATGACAATGGGTGATGGCAATCGCCAGCGCATCGGCGGCGTCAGCCTGCGGCTTTGCGGTCAGCTTCAGCAGGGTACGCACCATATGCTGCACCTGACTTTTTTCCGCACTCCCTGTCCCCACCACCGTCTGCTTAACCTGACGGGCGGCATATTCAAATACCGGCAGCTGGTGATTGACCGCCGCGACAATCGCCGCGCCGCGCGCCTGGCCCAGCTTCAGCGCCGAATCGGCGTTTTTCGCCATAAACACCTGTTCAATAGCGAAAAAGTCCGGCTGGAACTGGGTGATAATCTCACTGACGCCGGCGTAAATCAGCTTCAGCCGCGAAGGTAAGTCGTCCACACCGGTGCGGATACAGCCGCTGCCAAGATAGCTCAGCTGCCGCCCCACCTGGCGTATCACGCCGTAACCGGTAATGCGTGAACCGGGGTCAATACCGAGAATAATCGCCATCAGGCACTCTCCCGCCAGCTGATCGCCGCATCACGTGTTACCCGACAATCGATACCCACGGGTATCACAGGGTTGCCGCCACCTCGTCGGAAATTTCACCATTATGATAAACTTCCTGAACATCATCACAGTCTTCCAGCATATCGATCAGTCGCAGCAGTTTAGGTGCCGTTTCCTCATCCATACCGGCCCTGGTTGACGGGATCATGGTTACTTCAGCGCTGTCCGCCTGCAGGCCGGCCGCATCCAGCGCGTCTTTTACCTGCCCCATGGATTCCCAGGCAGTAAATACGTCTATGGCACCATCATCATAGCTGACCACGTCATCCGCACCCGCTTCCAGCGCCGCATCCATCACCGTATCTTCATCCAGACCCGGTGCGTAAGAGATCACGCCTTTTTTAGTAAACAGGTAGGCTACCGAACCATCAGTACCCAGATTGCCACCGGTTTTGGTGAAGGCGTGACGCACTTCAGACACGGTGCGGTTACGGTTATCACTCAGGCACTCAACCATCACCGCCGTGCCGCCCGGGCCGTAGCCTTCATAGATGATAGTTTCCATGTTGCTGTCATCATCACCGCCCACCCCACGCGCAATCGCACGGTTCATGGTGTCGCGCGTCATATTGTGGGATAACGCTTTATCCATTGCGGCACGCAGACGCGGATTAGAACCGGCATCCCCGCCGCCTAGCTTGGCAGCAGTGACCAGTTCACGAATAATTTTGGTAAAAATTTTACCGCGTTTGGCATCCTGTGCCGCTTTGCGGTGCTTGGTGTTCGCCCATTTACTATGTCCGGCCATGAATTCTGTTCTCCAAATCAATCACGTTCAGGCTATCCCGCTGCGCTGACTGCGCCTGAACCTTAAACTTAAGTCACGATTGCAAGCTAATAAATTAGCTCACACAGTCTGTTATTGCCTGGCGGTTACTCCAGGATCGGGTGAGCGCGGCCGCCGCAGCGGCATCAAGCCACTGAAACGCCAGATGTTCGCTCAGGTTAATCGCGCGCTCTGCCGGTAATGCCAGGGTAAACCAGTGCTCCTGGTTATAGCGGGTTCCCGGGGCGTAACGGTGGCGAAAATGCGGAAAAATTTCAAATTCAATGGTGCGCTGACAGTCCACCAGCGGTAAATCTTCCGCCAGACTATCAATCCCCGTTTCTTCCAGCACTTCGCGCCGAGCCGTTTCTGCCAGCGCTTCCCCCTGCTCCTGGCTACCGGTCACCGACTGCCAGAAGGTGGGATCGTCGCGGCGCTGCAACATCAGCACCCGGCCGGTATCTTTGGCATAAATCACTACCAGTACGGAAACCGGATGCTTAAATGTCATTAATCACGCTCTGCAGGCTTGTCTTTTTTTGTGACCGCAATGCCCAGTTCCTCCAGCGCTGCCGGATTGGCGAAGCTGGGGGCTTCAGTCATCAGACAGGCTGCCGCCGTGGTTTTCGGGAAGGCAATGACGTCACGGATATTGTCGGTGCCGGTCAGCAGCATCACCAGGCGATCGAGACCAAAGGCCAGGCCGGCATGCGGTGGCGTACCAAACTTCAGCGCATCCAGCAGGAAGCCAAACTTTTCACGCTGCTCCTGCTCACTGATGCCGAGAATGCTGAACACGCTCTGTTGCATCTTACCGTTATGAATACGCACGGAACCGCCGCCCACTTCATAACCGTTGATCACCATATCGTAAGCGTTGGCAATCGCGGTTTCCGGCGCTGCCTGCAGTTGCTCCGGGGTCATCTCTTTCGGCGCCGTAAACGGATGGTGCATCGCGCTCAGGCCACCTTCGCCGTTTTCCTCAAACATTGGGAAGTCAATCACCCACAATGGTGCCCAGGCCGCTTCGTTGGTCAGCTTCAGATCGCGTCCCAGCTTCAAACGTAAGGCCCCCAACGCATCCGCCACCACCTGCGCCTTATCGGCACCGAAGAAGATCATATCGCCGTCGGCGGCACCGGCACGTGTCAGGATGGCTTCGACAATGGTTTCGTTGAGGAATTTCGCTACCGGGCTGGTGATCCCTTCCAGACCTTTGGCACGTTCATTGACCTTGATATAAGCCAGCCCTTTCGCGCCGTAGATCTCAATAAACTTCGCGTAATCATCAATCTGCTTACGGCTCAGGTGAGCCCCGCCCGGC
Source organism: uncultured Erwinia sp. (assembly GCA_945290265.1). Classification (GTDB taxonomy): domain Bacteria; phylum Pseudomonadota; class Gammaproteobacteria; order Enterobacterales; family Enterobacteriaceae; genus Erwinia. Next base: position 95,730 of record CALYQW010000005.1, on the reverse strand, counting down.
ACGCGCAGCGCGGCAACCCGGCCTTTGGCATCGTTAGCCGGGCCGGAGAATACCTTGAACTCCACCTGTTGCAGCAGGTCGGCCACATCGGTCAATTCCATCGGGTTACGCAGATCCGGCTTATCTGAACCGTAGCGGCGCATGGCTTCGGCAAAGGTCATCATCGGGAAGTCACCCAGATCGATGCCTTTCAGCTCCTGCCACAGACCGCGCACCATGCGCTCCATCATCTCACGCACCTGAGGGGCGGTCATAAATGAGGTTTCCACATCAATCTGGGTAAATTCCGGCTGACGGTCAGCACGCAGATCTTCATCGCGGAAGCATTTGACTATCTGATAATACCGATCGAATCCCGACATCATCAGCAGTTGCTTAAAGAGTTGCGGCGACTGCGGCAGCGCGTAGAATTTGCCCTTATGGACCCGGCTTGGCACCAGATAGTCGCGCGCCCCTTCCGGGGTGGCTTTGGTCAGCATTGGGGTTTCAATGTCCAGGAAACCGTTATCATCGAGATAACGGCGCACCAGGCTGGAGATACGCGCACGTGTTTTCAGGCGGTTGGCCATTTCCGGGCGACGTAGATCCAGATAGCGGTATTTCAGACGCGCTTCTTCGGTGTTGTTATGGTTAGAGTCCAGCGGCAGCGGCTCTGCACGGTTAATAATGGTCAGCGCGGTGGCAAGGACTTCCACTTCACCGGTGGCCATATCGCTGTTTTTATTTTTCTCGTCGCGCGCACGAACCGTACCGGTGATCTGAATGCAGAACTCGTTACGCAGTTCATTGGCCTGCTTAAACGCATCCTGGCAATCCGGATCAAAGAATACCTGGACGATGCCCTCACGGTCACGCATATCAATAAAGATCAGGCTCCCCAGGTCGCGACGGCGGTTGACCCAGCCACATAATGTTACCTGTTGCCCTACCTGAGACAGAGTAATCTGCCCACAATACTCAGTACGCATATCGATATCCTTTTAACTTCACCGCTACCGGGCGCAGTCTGTTTTGTCAGCTTTTCCGCTCAGAAAAAGGCGGCTGCGGCTAAAAATGGCGGCTATTATAATGGAAAAGTGCGCCCAGGATAAGTGCCGCCCACCGCTGAAAATCACAGAAAAAAATCCATCGCCCCTCCTTTTGCCTGGAGCTGATTAAAACTCCGGCACTCTGCGGTTGCGCAACACTGACGCAGCGGCTACAGTCGCAGACTGAATAAGGGAAGGAACTGGTATGACGCCACTTTATCTCGGGCTGCCCCAGTGGCAACACCCACAATGGAAAAAGCTGGGGATCGCGACCCTGGAAGATTACGCCCGCTACTTTAACTGTGTGGAAGGCAACACCACGCTGTATGCACTGCCGCGCCCGGAGACGGTGCAACGCTGGCGCGCGATGACGCACGATGATTTTCGCTTCTGCTTTAAATTTCCCGCCACCATCAGTCATCAGGCAGCGCTGAGCGACTGTGATGACCTGTGTCACGAATTTTTTGACCTGCTTGCCCCGCTGGCCGCGCGCACCGGCCAGTTTTGGTTACAGTTACCGGCCGCTTTTGCACCCGACGACCTGCCACGCCTGTGGACATTTCTGGAGCGGCTGCCGGCGGGTTTTCAGTACGGGGTCGAAGTGCGCCACCGGGAGTTTTTTGCCAAAGGAGAAGCTGAAGCCGCGCTGAACCGGGGCTTACAGCAACGCCAGGTGAACCGGGTGATCCTCGACAGTCGTGGCGTCCATAGCGCAGTGCCTTCCACCCCGGCGATTATTGATGCCCAGCGTAAAAAACCGCGTTTGCCGGTACATGCAGTGATCACCGCCAGAGCCCCAATGATCCGCTTTATCGGGGGCGACGATCCGACGGCGAATCTGGAACTGTTCCGCGCCTGGCTGACGCGCCTGCCGCAGTGGTGTCAGCAAAGCCAGCCCTGGCTGTTTATTCATACTCCCGACGTGGCGTTTGCGCCCCAGCTGGTGCGCTATCTTTGGTCTGAGCTCCAGCAGGCGCTGCCGGAAATCGCCGCACTTCCGGCCTGGCCGGAACAGGAAAGCCTGTTCTAAACTGCGTTCTGACAGCGACAGTTTTCAGATTGCCCGCTATGCTGGTAACAGTTGTTTCTCGATCCCGGAGTAAAGTTATGGTCAGCGCGCTGTACGTCGTGCTTGGCGCAATACTTATTATTAAGTTTTCCCTGAATGTGGTGCGCATCCGTCGGCAGTATCATGTTTCGTTAGGGGACGGCGGTATATCAGATTTACAGATCGCCATTCGTATTCACGGCAATGCGGTGGAATATATACCACTGGCGCTGTTCCTGCTGGTGATGATGGAAATGAACGGTGCCGATATCTGGATGATCCATATTACCGGACTGTTTTTTTTCATAGCCCGGCTGTTACATGCCTGGGGTCTTCGCACCCGCACCCGCCTGTGGCGGCGAAACGCGATGGTGATTACCCTGCTGTCGCTGGCAGCTATGGTGGCGATCAACCTGATATTTCTGCCGTGGGATTTGGCGTTTAACCTCAATTAAGCGCAGCTAATGCCACAACCAGGCAACAGATAAAGATGCAGCGCTGCGCGGTTTCTGCCAGAATATGCGCTTTTCGTCAGTTCCCCCGGACTTACCACTATGTCTAACCGCGATACGCTGTTTTCCGCGCCGATTGCCAAACTTGGCGACTGGACGTTTGACGAACGCGTGGCTGAAGTGTTTCCCGACATGATCCAGCGTTCCGTCCCCGGCTATTCCAATATTATTTCCATGATTGGTATGCTGGCCGAACGCTTTGTTCAGCCCGACAGCCAGGTGTATGACCTGGGTTGCTCCCTCGGCGCCGCCACCTTGTCTGTGCGCCGTAATATTCAGGTTCCCGGCTGTAAAATTATTGCCGTGGATAACTCTCCGGCAATGGTAGAACGCTGTCGCCGCCATATTGACGCCTTTCGCGCCGAGACGCCGGTTGAGGTGGTCGAAGCCGATATCTGCCAGATCCCGCTGGAGAATGCCTCGCTGGTGGTGCTTAATTTCACCCTTCAGTTTCTGGAGCCGGCACAGCGCCAGCTGCTGCTAAACAGGATTCATGCCGCAATGCGTCCCGGCGGCGCGCTGGTGCTGTCAGAGAAGTTCAGTTTTGACGACGCTGAAGTGGGCGAACTGCTGTTTAATATGCACCATGATTTTAAACGCGCTAATGGTTACAGCGAGCTGGAAATCAGTCAGAAGCGCAGCATGCTGGAAAACGTCATGCTGACTGACAGTGTGGAAACCCACAAGCAGCGTCTGCAGCAAGCTGGCTTTACTCACAGTGAACTGTGGTTCCAGTGTTTTAATTTTGGCTCGCTGATTGCGCTTAGGGCAGACAGGTAATTATGGATTTTGGAAATTTCTATCAGCTGATCGCAAAAAGTCCGCTGTCGCACTGGCTGGAAGTTTTACCCGGTCAAATCGCGGCCTGGCAGCGTGAAGCGCTGCACGGTCACTTTAAAAACTGGGCGCGTTCAGTTGAACATCTGCCTGAACTGTCGCCGGAAACCGTGGATTTACTGCACAGCGTGACGGCGGACAGCAGCCAGCTTAGCGAACGTCAGCGCGGCGGTATCGAAAAGCTGCTGCGTAACCTGATGCCATGGCGTAAAGGTCCCTACTCGCTGTACGGGGTGGAGATTACTACCGAATGGCGCTCCGACTGGAAATGGGAACGGGTACTGCGGCATATCACCCCGCTGGCCGGGCGCACCATTCTGGATGTCGGCTGTGGCAGTGGTTATCATCTGTGGCGCATGGTGGGTGCCGGTGCGCAGCTGGCGGTGGGCATTGACCCGATGCAACTGTTTATCTGCCAGTTTGAGGCGGTACGTAAACTGCTGGGCGGCGATCAGCGCGCCCATATGCTGCCGCTGGGCATTGAACAGTTGCCGGAGCTGAAAGCCTTCGATACGGTATTTTCTATGGGTGTGCTCTATCATCGCCGCTCACCGTTTGATCATCTGTTCCAGCTGAAAAACCAGCTGGTCAGTGGCGGCGAGCTGGTGCTGGAAACGCTGGTGATTGAAGGCGACGATCTTCAGGTACTGGTACCGGGTGAACGCTATGCACAGATGCGCAACGTCTGGTGTATTCCCACCACCGGGGCGCTGAAAAACTGGCTGGAGAAATGCGGCTTTGTTGATGTGCGCGTGGTGGATTACTCCATTACCACCACCGCAGAACAGCGGCGTACCGACTGGATGACCAGCGAATCACTGGCCGAGTTTCTTGACCCGGCAGACAGCAGTAAAACCATTGAAGGTTATCCTGCGCCACTGCGTGCCGTACTGGTCGCTACCCGTCCCTAATCGGTTCTGATTCCCCCGTAATTTCGCTGGGGGGATCAGCAAACGACAGAATGTTTATCCCGCCCTTAATTAAGACTGCCATCTGTTTTTTGTTGATTTTTCTGTTATTATTGATTGTTGTGAACTGTACCAATCAGCACAGGATGGTTTTCGCATTGATTATTTCAAATACGTCCGCATTTAAAAGTGGATGATGCACTACTTTCAGCGTTAACTTTGCAAGGAGGTGCAATCAAGAATTATTTAATACAACCATCTCACAATACACTTACTACGTGTTTTCCTGCCAGCAGGAATAAAGGCATACCTGTGTACAACCCCTGACAGGCCAATAATTACCGACAGGATAGTTACGCGGCATTCAGGCCAGATTAATTTGCCTTGCGGCGACTTATAACGGCAGTGATTGCCATCGACTGAATGACGTTTATTTTTGTTCTTTGTAAAGGATGTGATACTTGTCGAATAAAAAAGATCTCAATATCGAATTTCTCAGAACCATTGCCATTCTCTCAGTGATACTGATTCATATGTCAATGGACTACTATTATGATTCCTCCCTGTTAAGAACCAAATTCAGTCTGTGGTGGGTGGAAAACATATATTACACCCTGACCCGCTTCTGCGTTCCGGTATTTTTTATTATTTCGGCCTGGCTCGCATTCAATTGTCCGTCACAAAAAAGCTGGTCAGTACGGTTACAGCGCCTGGTAATTCCCTGGCTTATCTGGTCAGCATTTTACTATCTCTGCCAGGGCGGGCATGATTTCGCGGATTTTTTGCACAAGACTTTTACCAATAATACCGCCTTCCATTTATGGTTTTTGCCGGCGTTTATCGGCTACTCGCTGTGCCTGCCGGCGATGGTAACCCTGTTCTCCGCAGAGCGATCCGCCAGCTTCCGTTATCTGTTCTGGGCACTGTTTCTGTTTTCTATCCTGTTTCCTTCACTGATTGCCGGGTTAAATTTTTTCTACGGCAATTTCAGATACCTTGAGGGTATTAAGCAGTTTGGATTAACCGTGCCACCGTTATTACTGTATGCCTGCGCTTTCCCTTATCTGTACCGCAAACTGAACCACTGGCGATGGTGGCTACTTTACCTGGCGGTTATAGCTATCAATATGCTGATCAATATGCTGGTATCAAAGAAGTTACTGTCGCCCAATGAGTACTTTTACGGTTATACCACGCCACTGGTCTTTTTTTCTTCGTATCTGTTGTTCAATTTAATAATGGCGATTGATTTTTCCGTTTTACCTGAGCGGATACGCGGCTTTATTACCGCCTGCGGTCGTTATTCATTTGGTATTTATCTCAGCCACTGGGCCATCTTTATGCTGCTCAGAAAGTACGGTCTGGTGTTAACCAATATGCCGGTGATTGATCCACTGATTAATACGTTGATTGTGTTCAGCGTTTCATTTCTGAGTATCCGGTTAGCTTACAAAATAAAGCCATTGCGACCGATTTTGTAGGTCTGTCGCAGGCAAATTCCGGTTTTTCGCCGGTATTTGCCTGTTCAACGCTATGCCACCCGATCGGGTGTTACCGCTGACAGCGCACTTTTCATCGCCTCAACCATATCGGCATCAACGCAGGTATGAATAAATTCATCGTTTTCGGCGGAAGAGCACATCGATACCCCAACTTTGCGGTAACGCATGACAGAGGGCACCTGCTGACTGGCGGAACTGTGTATTTCGCTGACGCCGGCTGCAAGGAATTTATGGATATTGCTCAACCGTACCCCGGCTGCAGCCATAACGATCGGCCCGGGGGTGATTTCGCATAACTCACGCAGCAGCGCTAAGCCTATCTCTGCACTCTGCTGTTGTCCGGAAGTGAGGATACGTGCCACGCCTAAATCCGTCAGTTGCTGAAGCGCGATATACGGGTTATGGCAAAGATCAAATGCCCGGTGAAAAGTGACATCCATTCCCTGACAGAGGTGCATAATCTGTTCCATACGCGCCAGATCAATATGGCCATCCTGATCGAGTATCCCCGTTACCAGACCAGGAAATCCCTGATCGCGGATAAAGGCGATATCAGATTTGAGGATCTCAAACTCTGACGCACTGTAGCAAAAATCGCCGCCGCGCGGACGCACAATGGGATGCACCGGGATAGTGAGCTGCTGACGGGCTGCCAGCAATATCCCGGCAGAAGGCGTCAGTCCCCCTTCCGCTGGGGCACTGCACAACTCGACCCGGTCTGCGCCCGCACGCTGCGCGGTAACAGCACAGTCCAGCCCATAACAACAAATTTCAAGTCTGTGCATTGATATTTTCCTTTGAGCCTGGTCCAACAACTGTTATTGATGAACCTGGGCCTTACTTTGCCAACATCATTTATGCATCGGCATATCGCCAGGTTTATGCTGGCGGATTGACCCGCGATAAACTCTGTCGCTACTATTTTTCCGATGCAACCGCTATAGCCATGCGCTCTGGCATCGCTGAGGATCCTCTCTTACTTATTTCTTATTGTAACGGGAAAACCCTGCATGGCATTCGATTTTGACCAACCTATAGACCGCCGTCACAGCGATAGTTTGAAATGGCAGAAATATGGTGACCGGGATATCCTTCCGCTGTGGATTGCCGATACCGATTTTCATGCTGCGCCCTGCATCACTGACGCACTGCAACAACGTATTAAGCACGGAGTTTTTGGTTATGGCGTTATTAGTAATCAGTTGAAAGCGCTGGTAGTCGAACGTATGGCCAGCCGCTATCAGTGGCAGATCGCGGCGGAATCAGTGGTATTTCTGCCCGGCGTCGTCTGTGGCCTGAATCTCTGCGTGCGCGCCTTTACTAAGCCACAACAAAGCACCCTGGCTCCAACACCGGTTTATCCCCCTTTTCGCACCGCCTCCGCCATGGCTGAACGTACTCAGTTGACGGCACCGCTTCGTTTATCACAGCAACGTTGGTTAGCCGACTGGGATGCAGTGGCACCACAGCTGACGGGGGCGGAAAAACTGCTGATGCTGTGCAACCCGATGAATCCCGGCGGCACGGTGTATCGTCGGGATGAGTTACAGGCACAGCTGCAGTTTGCCCAACGCCACGATTTGCTGGTGTGCTCCGATGAAATTCACTGTGATTTAGTGCTGGAACCCGGCGTGGAGCATATTCCGTTTGCCAGTCTGAGCGAAGATGCTGCCCAACGCAGTATTACGCTGATGTCGCCCTCAAAAAGCTTTAATATTGCCGGGCTTGGCGCATCGGTGGCGATTATCCCTAATCCACAACTGCGCGCCCGCTTTCAACAAATGGCGAAAGGGATTGTGCCGGATGCCAACGTTCTGGCGCTGGTCGCCTGCGATGCTGCCTGGCGAAACGGGCAACCGTGGCTGGATGAACAGTTGGTTTATCTGCGTGCTAACCGCGACCGGCTGAGCACGCATATTAATGCCCTACCCGGACTGCATATGGTCACGCCTGAAGCCACCTTTCTCGGCTGGATCGACGCCCGGGAGCTCAATTTAGCCAGCCCGGCAAAATTCTTCGAACAACACGGGCTGGGTCTGACGGCAGGCACCGATTTTGGCGATCCCGGTTTTGTGCGGATCAATTTTGGCTGCCGCCGCGCGCTGCTGGAACAGGCCCTGCAGCGCTTTACCCGGGCCATTAACGCGCTCAGTTAGCTGGCGTGCTCACTGGCGACAATCTCCTGCAAACTCCACGGATGGAATTTAATGGTGATCTGCCCGTCGGTGACGGCCAGAACCGGGTTGGCCAGGCGCTCACCTGCGCCCTGCGGCAGACTGCTTTTTACCGAAATGCCCTGCTGTGATAAACCATCATCACTCATCAGCGCCAGCGCCCGGCTGGCCAGAGTCTCCGGCGCACCGCGCAGCACAATTTCCACATGCTCCCAGCCTTCGTGACGATACAGGCGCGCCCCCGGCCAGGGTAATTCCAGCACGCTGATTTGCCAGTTCAACAGGGTCAGCGGTTGTGCCAGTTCAAACAGCGCGATGGGCCGCCCGGCAATCTGCTTGCTGGAAAACAGCGTTCCGGCCTGTAACAGCCCCTGCTGCCAGCGCTCTGCCGTGGTGTTCTGGTGGCATCTGACGGCAATATGATCCGGTTCAAGCGCAGTGAGATCCAGCCCTAAGCGCGCTGACAGTTGCTCCAGAGCAGCGGAAAAACGCGGCAGATCGGCCACCAGATCGGACAGTTCGGCTATCTGAGAAAAAGAAGGCATAAAGTAAAACCTCTAAGAAAACGGTGTATTAATACGCTACCCTTGTTAAGGTCATGCTGTAACAGACAAAAAATGAGATTTACGATTTACATATCAGTGCCGGGTTGAGAAAAAAGACTGCTCAGCCGGTTAACGTTACTCCAAATGAGTCGTAAATCATCTGTCTCATATCCAATGGTTTTTACCTTCCACTGACCTGACACCAGAAACCATCTGGCTGAGTGACGATTATCATAACCATTAAAAACGGTCTCATCACAATCAGATGGCCATGTATCAAGAATCAGTAAATAAGATCACTACGCATCCGTTATTTTTATATATTCAGCATCGTAGATAAACTTTTCTGAACTACTCCAATTTTTTAGTGAGCGATAGTGTTTATCTGACACAGAAATACACCCACCTTAATCAGGCCGATCGGATAAAACCCAAGATTCGCCATTCCAATCTACATCATGAGTTGTAGGTTTTGATGTGTGAAAAACGACATTGCAGATACCCAGTTTTGGTTCATCGTACACAAATCTAATAATACATTTCAACTTACCTACAACGATAAAATCACCTTACTTTACTTCTGGATGTTCCATAATAGCTACCCCCTAAAATAATTAATTTAATTAATGAGACCGAAATAATGCCAGAAAAAAACTACGTAAATCAACTCAACTCCCTATAAATACCTCTTCTTTTTGAAGACACTCTTTCAGTCTTCGTAGCCTCTGCTTTTATCCTGAATCAAATAAAATAGAAAATCTTCTAATAACACATTTTCAACTATTGTCGACGCTGCCGGACATTCACCCGGACAGCTGTCAATCACCCCCCCCTGAGTTACCATAACTGTTTCTGGTCAATAAGATTTCAGCAATATTAATTTCCCATCCGGTTTTTGAAGGTATAATTCATGGTCAAGGCTAAAAAATGTTCCATGACTACTATTGCCATTGATTCTTACTACCGGTTGCTTAAATATACAGTTTTCATTACCTTTGATATCATCATAGCAATTGTAATCTTCACGATCTCCATCATTACTTCCATCTGGCAGACGGACAGTATTTTCGAAATTCTTTAATATCACATTAAAATCGTTTTGATTTACTATGCCAGGATAGTCTCTTTTTAACATTTCTCTGTTTTTATTCCACCAGTCAATTTTACCTTTATTGGTAAATGGCATGTGTTTTAAATAAACAATACTCCCATCTACCCTGATAATTTCAACGGGAATAAAACACAGGTATAATAAAAAACCACAGAGCGATAAAGTAATGAAAATTACGCATCCTTTAATCATTAACATCACCTTTTATCTCTACAATAGCTTCAAAATTAGTAAAAAAAGGTTTAAATGCGAATTTCTGATACCTTTGCAATACAAACCATATTCTGAAAAATGAGATGGCATTAAATTTTAATTTTAATATATCATCACTATCCAGTCCAAAATGATCCTGAGCCTTAAACCGAATAACGGCAGTGTATTTTTTGTTCTCAACCTCAACAGATTCAATAATTATTTCAGTGCTATTTATATCATGAACTGTGATCCCCATTCCATTGAACCAGTCACGCCAGCGGATGTACTTTGGTAAACGCAAAGTTTTAAATACATCAGAAAATGATGCTTTTGTTAATGAAGATGATTTGAAGTCGAATCAATCCAGTACGAATTTCATGCCAGCTAAAACACTTGATTCAGAGCGCTCACTTTCAATCAATTCCTTATAAGCCTGATTTAAACGAATATCACTGAAATCAACGCCATTCTTATTCTGCATATGATTAAACATATCCACAATAAGTCCTTTATACGGCCCTCTAAAAGAATAAACCCATGACGTTCCCCTTAGTTCATCGAACAATATAGAAACCGCCTTTTCCTTACTTACAGCAGGAGTTTGTCGCGTGGCGGGATGATCGTAAGAGGGTTTATAACTGGCCCAGTCAATGTAGTTAGATATCTGACCAAGATGATAACGATTCTTTAGCGTGTATTCATCAAGATCACCACATTTCATATCATCTGCGCTACGATCATTGAACCGTTTTTGCGAGGTAAATATAGTCAGTGGACAATTCAGTAGTTGCATTATAGTCAGTTCCTTTGTCTATTAAATATTATAAGTAATTAAGACTATTTTCAGACTTTTCCAACCCTTTATCATCGCTGTCAGAGACATCCAAAACAATATCATCTGGCTGAAATTTTCTGATTACGTTAAACACAGTTGACATGCAAATCACATCCGGATGGCGAGTCTTTGCCCCTCCATGCCGCCAAATAGCAGGCTGCCGTAGCTGCGACACCTGGCTAAGCGGGTGCGAAATACAGTATACTTTTCTTCTTTATTTTTGAACGCAGTGGCGCGGGCGGACTGGCTCCCTTTCGCTGGCAGCGGCAACCTGGCCGCCACTGTGCAGAGCTTTCAGCAAAATTAAGGTAACTCGGTGAATATTCAGGCCCTTCTTTCAGAAAAAGTTCGTCAGGCGATGGTCGCAGTGGGTGCTCCGGCAGACTGTGAGCCTCAGGTGCGCCAGTCGGCAAAACCTCAGTTTGGTGATTACCAGGCTAACGGCATGATGGCCGTGGCGAAAACGCTGGGCTTGCCACCGCGACAACTGGCAGAAAAGGTGCTGGAACAGCTGGATCTCACCGCTATTGCCAGTAAAGTTGAAATCGCCGGACCGGGTTTTATCAATATTTTTCTCGAGCCAGCCTGGCTGTCTCAGCAGATTGATGGCGCGCTTAGCGCGAATAAATTCGGTCTGACGCCGGTCACGCCACAAACCATTGTTATTGACTACTCTGCGCCAAACGTGGCTAAGCAGATGCATGTCGGTCACGTGCGCTCCACCATCATTGGCGATGCGGCAGCACGTACCCTGGAGTTTATCGGGCATAAAATTATTCGTGCCAACCATGTGGGCGACTGGGGTACCCAGTTCGGGATGCTGATTGCTTATCTGGAAAAGCAGCAGAACGAAAACCATGAAGATATGGCGCTGGCCGATCTGGAAGCCTTCTACCGCGAAGCCAAGCGTCATTACGATGAAGATGAAGCCTTTGCAGAGCGCGCGCGCGGTTATGTGGTGAAGCTGCAGGGTGGTGATGAGTATTGCCGTAAGATGTGGCGGCGTCTGGTGGATATCACTATGGCGCAGAACCAGCAGGTTTATCAGCGTCTGAACGTTACCCTGACCGAAGACGATGTGATGGGTGAGAGCCTGTATAACCCGATGCTGCCAGGCATTGTCGCCGATCTGAAAGCCAAAGGGCTGGCGACGGAAAGTGAAGGTGCCACCGTGGTGTTCCTTGATGAGTACAAAAACAAGGAAGGCGAGCCGATGGGAGTGATCATCCAGAAAAAGGATGGTGGCTACCTGTATACCACTACCGATATTGCCTGCGCCAAATACCGTTATGAAACGCTGCATGCTGACCGGGTGCTGTACTATATCGATTCACGTCAGCATCAGCACCTGATGCAGGCGTGGACTATTGTGCGCAAGGCGGGTTATGTGCCGGACTCTGTACCGCTGGAGCACCATATGTTCGGCATGATGCTGGGTAAAGACGGCAAGCCGTTTAAAACCCGTGCCGGCGGCACCATTCGTCTGACCGATCTGCTGGATGAAGCGGTAGAGCGCGCCACCGCGCTGGTCAGCGAGAAAAACCCGGATATGCCGGCAGACGAGCTGAAAAAACTGGCCAATATCGTCGGCATCGGTGCGGTGAAGTACGCCGATCTGTCGAAAAGCCGCACCACCGATTACGTGTTTGACTGGGATAATATGCTGGCGTTTGAGGGTAACACCGCGCCTTATATGCAGTATGCCTACACCCGCGTACTGTCGGTATTCCGCAAGGCGGGCATTGAGCTGGATGATGCTAACGGCGTCACCCGCATCAGTGAAGATCGTGAAAAAGCGCTGGCGGTGCGTCTGCTGCAGTTTGAAGAAACCATCACTCAGGTGGCGCGCGAAGGTACGCCGCATGTCATGTGTGCGTGGTTATACGATCTGGCCGGTCTGTTCTCGGCATTCTATGAACACTGCCCGATCCTCAGTGCAGAAGATGAGGCCACCAAACAGAGCCGCCTGCGTCTGGCACTGCTGACCGCCAGAATGCTGAAACAGGGTCTGGATACCCTGGGAATTGAAACCGTAGAGCGTATGTAAATCCATTTCAGGCTCAATTACCGCAAACACAGGTCTTAGACGTTAACTTGGCTTTTGCAGTTGACCTTTGGGCGGCATCAGGAACGTTGCCGAGGTTACGACGATTTCCAGGACGAATCGCCAGGGACGGCGATGCGAGGCGTGCTTCGCCTGGATGGCGAATCACGCCGGTCCGCCAGAAATTGGCGTAGCCGAGGGAACCCGCGACAGCGGGCGATGTGACGCCGCAAGCCCGGGTGCAGGGCGGCGGCGACTGGCCGTCCTGCTCGCCAGTCCGCGCAGCGGAATGGTGAAACGTAGTTGACCTGGCTTTAAACCCTGGCTTTTAAAAACACAAACAGCCAGGCTCAAACAACCACACTCAATGCGCCTCGTAATTCACCTTAACCCCGGCACTCAACACCCGCGGCTGCGGCCAAATCCGCCCCTTACCCTCTACCTGAAAAATGAATTGCAGCGTATCGTCAGCCGCGATATTAGCCAACCCCCGGGTAGTCCCACTGCCACCTTCCAGCGGCACGCACCGATTGCTGGAACACAGGCGAACAAACAACCCCGCCGGTGCCGGGGTGCTCAGCCGGTAATGCCAGATCACCTCGGTGATCTCACCACGCGTATCGGCCGGGGCTACCAGCGGTCGCGACGAAGCTGCGACGCCACGATTAACCAGCAGCGGGCCACCGCTACTGGCATTCCATGAGGCGGGAACCGCCTGGCAAAAGCCAGGCAACGCCAGTACCAGCCACAGTAATGATTTCAACGCTTTCATCCGTTCCCCCCAATGGTCGCCGTCATACGGATCTGGCGATTGTCGGTCAGCTCCATATTGGACATCACGTTCAGCTGTGGCAGCGAACGGCGCAGGAAGCGAGACAACAGCGGACGCAGCGGGTGATTCACCAGCAGCACCGTCGGCGCACCCAGCCCTTCCTGCTGTTGCAATGCGGCCTGCGCCTGGGCCAGCAAACGGTCAGCCAGGCCCGGCTCCAGGCCCCCTCCCCCCTGCAGCGCCTGTAGCAGCAGGCGTTCCAGCGCAGTATCCAGACCAATCACCTGTACTTCGCCGTTGCCCGGGAACCATTGCTGTGTGATGGCCCGTCCCAGCGCCACGCGTACCACGGCAGTCAGTTCCTGAGGATCGGTCTGCACCGGCGCATGTTCCGCCAGGGTTTCAATAATGGTACGCATATCGCGGATAGAGACCCGCTCCGCCAGCAAATTCTGCAACACCTTATGCAGCGTGGTCAGGGTGATCACGCCCGGGATCAGATCCTCCGTCAGCTTCGGCATATCCTGGGTAACGCGCTCCAGCAACTGCTGCGCTTCCTGACGACCAAACAGTTCGCTGGCATGTTCACCAATCAGGTGATTGAGGTGCGTTGCCACCACGGTACTGGCCTCTACCACGGTAAAGCCCTGGACCTGCGCCTGCTCTTTCAGCGCGCTGTCAATCCATACCGCTTCCAGACCAAAGGCCGGATCCACCGTTGTTTCTCCTGGCAGCGTACCCACAGCGGTGCCAGGGTTAATCGCCATCCAGCGACCGGGCCAGGCATCGCCGCTGCCAATCTCCACCCCTTTCATCAGAATACGGTAGTGTGCCGGCGTCAGTTCCATATTGTCGCGGATATGTACCACCGGCGGCAGAAAACCCATCTCCTGGGCGAATTTTTTACGGATACTGCGAATACGCCCCAGCAGCTCGCCATCCTGCTGATGATCGACCATCGGGATCAGGCGGTAGCCCACTTCCAGACCCAGCGAATCTTCCAGCTGCACATCACCCCAGGTGGCTTCCACCGCAGTGCCATTATCCTGTTGAAGCATCACTTCCGGAACTGACATCGCTTCCGGCTTCATCGCCCGACCACGCATCCACCAGGCCAGTCCCAGCAGCGCGGCGGTAAACAGCAGAAACACCAGATTAGGCATGCCGGGCACCAGACCCAGCAGTCCCAGTACCCCGGCGCTGAGTAGCATTACTCGCGGGTTGTTAAACAGTTGGGTAACCATCTGTTCACCCACGTCCTGATCGGTGCTGACGCGGGTGACGATCACCCCCGCCGCGGTAGAAATCACCAGCGCCGGGATCTGAGCCACCAGACCATCACCAATAGTCAGCAGGGTATAGGTTTCAGCGGCATGACCGACATCCATCCCATGCTGTACCACACCCACCAGCAGACCGCCGATCACGTTAATCACCATAATCATAATCCCGGCAATGGCGTCACCACGGACAAACTTACTGGCTCCGTCCATCGAACCGTAAAAATCGGCCTCCTGGGTCACTTCAGCACGGCGCTTTTTGGCTTCTTCTTCGCCAATCAGACCGGCATTCAGATCGGCATCAATCGCCATCTGTTTACCCGGCATCCCGTCCAGTACAAAGCGCGCGCCTACTTCAGCGATACGCCCGGCACCTTTGGTGATTACCATAAAGTTAATGATCACCAGGATAATAAATACCACGATACCGATAGCAAAGTTACCGCCCACCAGGAAGTGACCAAAGGCTTCTACCACCCGGCCAGCAGCACCGGCACCGGTATGCCCTTCCATCAGGATAATACGCGTGGATGCTACGTTCAGCGCCAGGCGCAGTAAGGTAGAAAACAGCAGAATGGTGGGAAAGGCCGCAAATTCCAGGGTGCGCTGGGTAAACATCGCCACCAGCAGCACCATAATCGAAAGCGCAATATTAAAGGTAAACAACAGATCGAGGATAAAAGGCGGTAACGGCAACACCATCATCGACAGAATCAGCAGGATCAGCACCGGCCCGGCCAGTACCTGCCACTGTGTATCCTTCAGGTTGTTCGGTAAACGTAATAATGAGGCCAGGTTAGCCATCGGATTTCTGTTCTCCAGCAAAGTCCAGTCCTGCAGGCACTGGCAAATTTTTAGGTTTTCTTGGGATCAGGCCGCCTTCCTGCTTCCAGCGGCGTAGCTGCCAGACCCAGGCCAGCACTTCCGCCACCGCTGCGTACAGGGTGCCTGGAATATGCCGGCCAATTTCACTGTGACGATAAAGCGCCCTGGCCAGCGGCGGAGCCTCCAACAGCGGGATACGGTGCTCACCAGCAATTTCGCGGATACGTAGCGCAATTTCACCCGCCCCTTTCGCCAACACCTTAGGGGCGCTCATCTTGTTTTCATCGTACTGCAACGCCACCGCGTAGTGGGTCGGGTTGGTCACCACAACATCGGCTTTCGGCACGTCGGCCATCATGCGCCGGCGGGCGGCGGCCATCATCTGCTGACGGATGCGCCCTTTTACGTGCGGATCCCCCTCCTGCTCTTTATGTTCGTCACGGATATCCTGACGCGACATGCGCAGCTTTTTGTAGTAGCTGTACAGCTGGAAAAAGACGTCGAACATCACCATAGGCGAGAGACCAATAACCGTCAGAATGCTGCACACCGCAATCATATTCAGCGCACCGGCCAGCGCAGTGAGTGGCGATTCGCTGATCAGATGCAGCATCTGATCCCAGTGATGCCAGATGTACAGCCCGCTGACGCAGGCCACCAGGGTGGCTTTCAGAATGCCTTTCAGCAGTTCCGCCGCCGTCTGGGCCGATAGCATGCGCTTCAGCCCCTTCAGCGGGTTCATTTTGTCGAAGCTGAAACGCAACGATTTGCCACTGATATTGATGCCCCCCAATAGCAGCGGCGCAGCCAGTGCCACCAGCACCAGCCCGCCCATCATCGGCAGCACCGCCAGTACTGCCTGGGTAATCAGACTGGCAATCTGTTTCAGCATCTGGCTGGTATCACTGACCACCGAATGATTGAAATTCAGGCCGTTAGCGACCAGCGCCGCCAGCTTACGGCCCATCCATTCACCGCCCAGCCAGAGGATGGCTAAGCCGGTTACCAGCATCAGTACCGAGGTCAGCTCACGCGATCGGGGTATCTGGCCTTCTTTACGGGCTTTATCCAGCCGTTGGGCCGTGGGGGATTCTGTTTTATCCTCGTCGCTCTGTTCGTCGGACACGCCTGTCTGCCTGTAGTCGATATTTCACGCTACAGCATGCCAAATTTGTCAACGGATAATGCCGAGAGTAAGCGGGTAAAAAGCGGGGTATTCCGGTTATCGGGTGGGGAAACGGGGCAGCCTGCGCTGCCCCGCCGTTTATCAGCGGTAAGTTAAAAACCGAGACTATCGAGCAGATCGTCAACCTGATCCTGGTTCGCCACAATGTTGGGCGCCGCAGCGTTAATCTGCGGTCCGTTCAGCAGGGTGCTGTTCTCGCCTTTACTGCGTACACCGGCATCCGGAATATTTTCCAGCAGTACCATCAGCAGCTGACGTTCGATTTCCTGAATGACGTCCATCATACGTTTGATAACCTGGCCGGTCAGGTCCTGGAAATCCTGCGCCATCATAATCTCTAACAGCTGAGCGTTGGTGAAGGCGGTATGTTGCGGTACAGATTCCAGATAGCTACGGGTATCCGAAACCAGAGCGCGCGCATCAGACAACTCATCAGGATTCTCAAACCATTCATCCCAGCGCGCTTTTAAATCCCTGGCTTCCATCTCCATCTGTGTCTGATGCGGTTGAGATGCCTCCACCGAGTTCAGCGCCTTTTCGGCCGCCTTGGCGGTCATCTGCACCACATAATCCAGACGATCGCGGGCATCAGGGATCGCTTCAGCCGCTTCAGCAATAGCCTGGTCCAGCCCCAGTTCGCGCAGGCTGTCACGCAGCATCCGGGTCAGTGAACCAATTTTGCAGATAATGTCTTTGGCTGATGCCGGATCGACATCTGGTCTCGTCATAGCGTTCATTTCAGATCCTTAGATACCCAGCTTTTCGAAAATTTTGCCCAGTTTCTCTTCCAGAGTCGCCGCGGTAAAAGGTTTTACTACGTAGCCGCTGGCTCCCGCCTGGGCGGCGGCAATGATGTTTTCTTTTTTCGCTTCAGCCGTCACCATCAGTACCGGTAATTTGCCGAGAGTCGCGTCAGCACGAATAGTCTGCAACAGCTCCAGACCATCCATATTCGGCATGTTCCAGTCAGAGATAACGAAATCAAACTCACCGGTCCGCAGTTTGTTCAGTGCTTCCTGACCATCTTCGGCTTCTTCAACGTTGTTGAAGCCCAGTTCTTTTAGCAGGTTACGCACAATACGACGCATAGTATTGAAGTCGTCGACCACCAGAAACCGCATGTTTTTATCAGCCATATTTACTCCAGTATCATTCAGTTCAGCAGGACAGCATCAGATGCGTAATGACTGTCCGGCACTAATTTTTGCCAGCATATGCTGGCTTACCTGGTGGAGGTCCACCACTTCACAGGCACCGCCAAGGCTAATTGCCTCACGCGGCATCCCAAAAACCACGCAACTCGCTTCGTCCTGAGCAATTGTCCATGCACCTGCCTGGCGCATTGTCAGCAGACCTTTGGCCCCATCGTTACCCATACCAGTAAGGATTACTCCTACGGCATTACGACCGGCATAACGGGCGACCGAATCAAATAACACATCCACCGACGGGCGATGGCGATTCACCGGCGGCGCTTCAGTGATCAACACCTGATAGTTTGCACCGCTACGGGTCAACTCGAGGTGCATCGCACCCGGGGCGATATAGGCATGTCCGGGCAAAATACGTTCGCCATTTTCCGCTTCTTTCACCGTGATCTGGCACAGTTTGTTTAGACGCTCCGCAAAGGAGCGGGTAAATCCTGCCGGCATATGCTGGGTGATCAGCAGCGCCGGACTGGTGGCTGGTAACGGCTCCAGCACATGACGAATCGCTTCGGTGCCACCGGTAGAGGCACCAATGGCAATCAGCTTTTCACTACTGAGTAATGGACCGCTCTTCAGCACCGACGGTTTCACTGCCGGGCGCGCGGCCGGCAGACGCGCGCGCGAAGCGGTTCTGATTTTGTCGGCAATCATCTGGCTGTAGGACAGCATACCGGTGCGGATCCCCAGCGAGGGTTTAGTCACGAAGTCCACCGCCCCCAGCTCCAGCGCCCGCAGCGTGATCTCCGAACCATTACCGGTCAGGGATGACACCATGACTACCGGCATCGGCCGCAGGCGCATCAGTTTTTCCAGGAAATCAAGACCATCCATACGCGGCATTTCAACGTCAAGCGTCAGCACATCAGGATTGAATTGCTTTATTAAGTCACGCGCTACCAAAGGGTCCGGCGCGCTGGCAACCATTTCCATATCACTATGGCTGTTGACAATCTCAGTCATCAGTTGACGCATCAGTGCCGAGTCATCAACGCATAACACTTTGATTTTAGACATTATCTTTCCTTAGTCAGCCCGTACACCGTCTGTCCACGAAGATAGAATTCCTTACTGATCTGACTGAAATTTTCCGAATGTCCGGCCACCAGCAACCCGCCTGGTTTCAGTAATGGAATAAAGGCTCTTAAAATTTTTGCCTGCGTATCTTTATCGAAATAAATCATTACATTACGGCAGAAAATCATGTCAAACGTGCCAGTCAATTTCCAGTCATTCGCTAACAGGTTGAGCTGAGCGAAGGTAATCGTTGAACTAACTTCCGGTCGGATGCGCACTTTTCCGGCATGCGGTCCGGTACCGCGCAGGAAAAAGCGCTGGCGCTGCACCGGTGTCAGGGTGCTCAGCTGTTCTTCACGGTAAATACCTGCCCGGGCGGTTTCCAGTACCTGGGTATCGATGTCACTGGCGAACACCTGAAATTTACCCGGTCCACTACCCAGGGTTTCCGTCAGTGTCATCGCAATAGAGTAAGGCTCTTCGCCGGTAGACGCGGCGGCACACCAAACGCTGTAAGCACCACGTCGGCCGCTGGCATGTTCAGCCAGAATCGGGAAATGGTGGGCTTCACGAAAGAAAGCCGTCAGATTGGTGGTCAACGCATTAATAAATTCCTGCCATTCGCTGCTGCCCGGGGAGTTCTCCAGTAACGCCAGATACCGGCCAAAGTCACTCAGCCCCAGGGTTCTCAGGCGGCGAACCAGTCGGTTATAAACCATCTCCCGCTTGTGGTCAGCCAGCACGATACCTGCCCGCTGGTAGATAAGCTGGCTGATGCGTTTGAAATGCGCATCAGAAAGTGGCAAACGCTGCACCATTTGGGTCAGCAGCGTTGAAGTTTGTACAGGCACACTAAGCGGCGAATTTTTCATCTGTTACCCTGATAAAGCACGGAATAAACGTTAAACGGCATCACATCCCAGTGAAGCTGCACCGGTCAGCAGATCGGTGTCGTCCTTCCCGGCCATTCAGACCAATCATCAATAAATCAAGCGGTTCAGGAGCGGGATGTTTCCCGCTCCTGGACCTCAATCAGAACGTTTCCCAGTTACCGTCATCCGCCGCCACCGACGAAGATGGTTTTACGGTTACCGGCTTTTTCTGCTCAGATCCTGGCGTATGTTGTGCTCCCTGCCCCGACGATTGACGGTTTAGACGAAACAGCGCCATAGTTTGCGTCAGCCGACTGGCCTGTTGCTCCAGTGAAGATGCCGCCGAAGCCGATTCTTCAACCAGTGACGCATTTTGCTGGGTTACCCGGTCCATTTCAGTTACCGCAGTTCCTACCTGATCGATGCCACGACTCTGCTCATCGGATGCTGATGCTATTTCACCCATAATGTCGGTCACACGGGTGACCGCATTCAGGATTTCATTCATGGTGCCACCAGCACTTTCAACCAGTGCAGATCCGTTATCGACACGAGTAGCAGAATCTTCGATCAGTCCTTTAATCTCTTTCGCCGCCTGGGCGCTGCGCTGCGCCAGATTGCGCACCTCACCGGCGACGACGGCAAAACCTCGTCCCTGCTCACCGGCGCGCGCCGCTTCTACTGCTGCATTCAGTGCCAAAATATTGGTCTGAAATGCAATGCCATCAATTACGCTGGTAATGTCGGCGATCTTCTTAGAGCTTCCGGCGATTTCCTGCATGGTGGTGACCACGCTGTTAACCACTTTTCCGCCTTTCTGAGCACTTTCAGACGCTTCCAGCGCCAGTTTTGACGCCTGACGGGCATTTTCCGCATTCTGCTTCACGGTGGCGGTAAACTCTTCCATGCTGGCGGCGGTCTGCTCCAGCGACGCCGCCTGCTGCTCGGTACGGGAAGAGAGATCGTTATTACCAGCTGCAATTTCACTGGCACCGGTGTAGATCGCTTCCGACCCGTCGCGCACTTCGCTAACAATGCGCCCCAGTTTCTGCTGCATATCCTGCAGGCTGGCCGCCAGCTCACTCATTTCATTGCGCCCTGCCACATCAATGCTGCGGGTCAGATCGCCACTGGCAATATGGCGAATATGTTCAATACTCCCCTTCAGCGGACGCACCAGCATTTTGTACATCGCCGTCCAAACCAGCGCGATAATCAGCACCAGCAGAACCAACACAATGCCTATAACCCACACTGCCTGAAGGTAGTTTCGCTCATTTTCATGATTGTGCTCGGTCAGCAGCTGATGGTAACTGGCAACCCAGTTGTTGTACGCCTGCTCAAACCCATCCTGGAATCCCTGAGTTGGCTGATCGAAGAACCCTTTTATATCGCCACGGTTCAACATCACCACCAGCTCAGCCAGCGCATCACGTAAAATCACAAAATGTTTGTCGACATCCTGGGTTTCCTGAGAATTAGCCGCCTCTTCCGGCAGAAGCTTCCTGTAAGTACTGAACTCCTCTTCAACCGTATTCAGCTGTTTTTTTGCCAGGGCGAGCAGATCGTCACTTTTATCTCCGGTACCGTTATTCCTCGCGTCGAGCACCATACGCAGTCCGACGCGGTTAAGGGTGTTACGGGCCTGTACCAGCGCTATCCATGAGTTGGTAAGGTGGGCCTGTTCCTGGCCAACAAGCCGTGCTAAATTATAATTTACATTGTTATTTTTCAATGAATTAAAAAATATCCCCCCCGTTACTAACTGCATTACGCCAAAAATAACTAAGACCAGCAGAAGCCCGGTTACTATTTTAATACTTCTCAACATATCTTCCTCAAATGGATAGACCGCAGGTTATTATCGGCATCAGGAGGAAAAACTTTAGTTGCTTCAATACCAAATCAAAAATTGCTGAAAATTTTTTATTACAGGTCAGCGCATGGCAGCCTCTGCGTATGCTTCCGCGCCCCCCCTGCAGAGGAAAATAATCAATATAATGGTCTGATAAGAGAGCCCCCGCCACCATGCGGCCCCCGACAGCTGGCGGGGCCGCATGACAACGAGGTTAGCTGCGCAGTGGATCAAAAGGCTTCCCAGTTTTCACCTTGCGACTTAGCAGCCAGTTCAGGAGCCTTTATTACTATCGGCGCTTTTGCCTCACGTTTAACCTCTTGGGTTGCCAGTTGCTGCGCCAGCTGGAACACAGCCACGGCCTGGTCCAGACGATGCGCCTGTTCTTCCAGCGACGCCGCCGCAGAGGTAGACTCTTCCACCAGCGAGGCGTTTTGCTGGGTCACGCGATCCATTTCGCTGACGGCGGTACCCACCTGACTAATCCCCCTGCTCTGCTCATCCGATGCCGAAGCAATTTCCGACATGATATCGGTTACGCGGGTGACGGCCTGCACGATCTCACCCATAGTGTCACCGGCATTGCCGACCTGTAAGGTGCCACTGTCCACCCGGGATACCGAGTCTTCAATCAGACCTTTGATCTCTTTCGCGGCCTGAGCACTGCGCTGCGCCAGGCTGCGAACTTCGCCGGCCACCACGGCAAATCCGCGCCCCTGCTCACCGGCACGCGCCGCTTCAACGGCGGCATTCAGCGCCAGGATATTGGTCTGGAAAGCAATACCGTCAATCACGCTGGTGATATCGGCAATCTTCTTCGAGCTGCTGGCAATTTCGTTCATTGTTTGCACCACGCCATCCACCACATGGCCACCCTTCTGCGCAATTTCTGATGCGCTGTTAGCCAGCTGGGAAGCCTGACGGGCATTTTCCGCATTCTGCTTCACGGTGGCGGTCAGCTGCTCCATGCTGGCGGCAGTTTCCTCCAGTGATGCCGCCTGTTCTTCGGTGCGCACCGACAGATCGTTATTGCCTGCGGCAATTTCATTGACGCCGGTACAGATAGCATCTGATCCTTCACGCACATTGCTGATGGTGCCAATCAGCGCCTGCTGCATCTGATGCAGACTGCCAGCCAGCTTTGCCATTTCATTGTTACCCTGCACCGGGATCGTTCTGGTCAGATCACCGGTACTGATATAGCCAATCTGCTTCATTATTTCCTGCAGTGGATGCAGTAAAATCCGGCGTATCAGGATCCAGAACGCAGTAATCACCGCCAGGGTGAGCAGCAAAATATTCACTACAATCCAAATTGACTGATGATAGGAACTCAGATTTTGTTGCACAGCGGCTTCAATCTGTATCTGGTGATCGTTGGTCCATGCTTCCAGCGCCGCCTGGAAGTTGTCCTGACTGAGCTGAGCCGGGTTGGCAACAAAGCCAATAATATCACCGGCTCTGAGTAAGCCGAAGAGCTCTGCCAGGACTCCATGGTAATGATTAAACTTTTTTTTCAAATCTATCAGGTAGTTATCTTTTAAATCTGCTGCCGCCAGCAGCGTCTGCCAGACTGCATAGTGTTTTTCTGCCAGTGAGTAAGAGGCCGCAGCCTGAACCAGCAATTCATCAGCAGTCTCACTCACGCTGGTGTTTTTCTGATCTAACGTCTGACGTAACGCTGCGCGGCTAAGAGCAGTACGGGTCTGGGACAGCGCATTCCAGGCCGCATTGATCTCACTCTGCTGCTCTTTCAATGACTGAGTGAGCTGGAAATTATATTTGTCATTTTTTACTGCCTGGTAAAACAGACCGCCGGTCAGCACCAGCAAAGATCCAAAAATCACCAGCACCAGCATCAGGCTGGTGACTATTTTAATGCGATTAAACATATAGTTTCCTAAAATTCATTGACCATGCCGGGAGCACACAGGCCCGTTCGGCGTTCCGCCTGGGGTAAAATCAGCTACCTGTCGAGTTCTATCGGAAATAGGGAAATAAACTAAATGCCTAAATTAAAAATGCGGGTAATTCAGTGGATTGAACGCGGGAAAGGGGGCGAGAACAGGCCCTGGGACTGGGGTTTTGCTGGCTATGCAGCCGGTTTTTTTCAGGGCCAGGGCAAAAGCCCTGACCAGACTATCAAAGAAGAAAATTAAAACGACTCCCAACTATCGTCATCATGCTTCGATGCGACTGCCACCGGCTTCGCCGAAACCGCCACCGCAGGACGAGCACTCACCTCAGCAGGATCCTGCCCGCGAATACGGAACACCGAAACAGCCAGACTGAGACGGCTGGCCTGCTCTTCCAGCGATGTCGCCGCAGAGGCAGACTCTTCCACCAGCGAGGCATTTTGTTGAGTAACGCGATCCATCTCACTGACGGCGGTACCCACCTGGCTAATTCCCCTGCTCTGCTCGTCCGATGCCGAAGCAATTTCCGACATAATATCGGTCACGCGGGTAACTGCATGGACAATTTCACCCATCGTATCGCCGGCACTGCCCACCTGCGCGGTGCCACTGTCAACGCGGGTCACAGAGTCTTCAATCAGCTCTTTGATCTCTTTCGCCGCCTGGGCGCTTCGCTGTGCCAGACTGCGCACTTCACCAGCCACCACAGCAAAGCCACGGCCCTGCTCACCGGCACGCGCTGCTTCCACCGCCGCATTCAGCGCCAGAATATTGGTCTGAAAGGCAATGCCATCAATAACGCTGGTAATATCAGCGATTTTCTTCGAACTGCCGGCAATTTCATTCATGGTTTGCACCACGCCATCCACCACCAGCCCCCCCTTCTGTGCAATCTCAGAAGCGTTGTTGGCCAGCAATGACGCCTGACGGGCATTTTCGGCATTCTGTTTCACCGTGGCAGTCAGCTGTTCCATACTGGCGGCGGTTTCTTCCAGCGAAGCGGCCTGCTGTTCAGTGCGCACTGAAAGATCGTTACTGCCGGCAGCAATTTCACTGGCACCGCTGAAGATGGCATCGGTTCCTTCACGAACATCACTGACGGTACGTGCCAGGCCATGCTGCATTTCTCGCAGGCTCGACGCCAGCTGTGCCATTTCATTTTTACCGCTGATATTCAGCTCACGCGTCAGATCGCCGTTGGTAATGTATCCAATGTAGGACATGATTTCGCTTAGCGGATGTAAAAGAATTCGGCGGATCATCATCCAGGTGCCTGCAATCACAATCAGCGTCACCAACAGCATAGCACCAACAATAATCAGAGAATGGTTATAAGAACTAATGTTCTCCTCCACACGTTTTTCAATCTGAGAATTTTGATCTTTGCTCCAGACATCCAGCGCATGTATAAAGCTGCCCTGATACTGCTGCGTAGGATGGTTGATAAAGGCGCTCGCATTACCGTTTTTGATAACGTCGCTCAGGGTATGCAGAACGTTATTATATTCCTTAAAACGTTTCTGTAATTCACGGTCATATTGATCCTCGCCTACTGATATCGGGATCAGTGCCAGCCAGCGTTCATAATGTTTATCGCTTTCGGTAAGAGATTGCCGGGCCCGGTTAACCAGTTCTGCCACCGTCTGCGCACTCCCATTGGTCAGAATATAGGTCGCGCCCCGGTTAAGATCGGTACGTGCCTGAGATAATGCATTCCAGGCCTGGTTTATTTCCGTTTGCTGTGCGCGTAAACGCTGAGAAACTGAGAAGTTATCCTTGTCGTTTTTAATTGCGTTATAAAAAAGTCCACTGATTGCTAATAATAAGGCACCAAAAATGATCAGCACCAGCATAACGCCGGTAAATACTCTCGTGTTTTTAAACATCTTATTTCCTTGACTGTTATCTGCTATATCCGGACAGATGCAGGCCTGATTGACAAACATCCTGCAATAGTTTCAATTCCTGAAAATAACTGTCAGTCAAACCTGAAGCTCGCCAGTATTAGCACTGAGGATTTTCTGACAGGGATCCTTGTAACCCGCAGGCAAATAGTCAGCCTGCCTGCGGGTTAAATTTATATACTGACAAACCTCAGGAGCTACGTAAGGTATCGACCAGAGCCATTTCTTCACTACTCAGCAGCTTTTCAATGTCCACAAGGATTAACATGCGTTCACCCAGTGCGCCAAGTCCGGTCATATATTCCGTTGACATCGTCACCGCGAATTCCGGTGCCGGACGGATCTGATCCTGCGTCAGAGATAACACATCAGAAACGCCATCCACGACAATACCCACTACGCGCTGTTCCAGATTAAGCACAATGACCACGGTGTTTTCGTTATATTCCACCCCGGCCTGGGCATATTTAATGCGCAGATCAATTATTGGTACAATTACTCCGCGCAGATTAGTCACGCCTTTAATAAAATCTGGTGTGTTGGCAATACGGGTTACCTGATCGTAGCCACGGATTTCCTGGACTTTCAGAATATCAATACCGTACTCTTCCTCTCCCAGGGTAAAAATCAGAAACTCTTGCCCTTCGGTTTCGCCAGCGAGCTTCTGCGCGGCAGTCATTACATTCATCGTTCAACCTTTTATCTTTATTTATCCGGCGAGGGCTTCTGCCGCACGCTTTTCACGGTTCAGTGCCTGTAGCGCGCTCACGTCAACAATCAGTGCCACACTACCGTCGCCAAGAATAGTGGCAGCTGAAATCCCTGGCACTTTGCGGTAATTACTCTCAAGGTTTTTTACCACAACCTGATGCTGTCCAATCAGCTGATCAACCAGCAAGGCATAGCGCTTTCCACCGCTTTGCAGGATCACCACAATGCCCTGAGTCGGTTCAGTTTTTGCATCCTGCACGTCAAACAGATTCCACATTTCCACCAGCGGCAGATATTCACCGCGCACTTCCAGTACCCGCTCCCCCCCCGCCAGGGCTTTCAGTAATTCGGCCTGTGGTTGCAGGGATTCCATCACCGCATTCAGTGGCAGAATAAACACTTCATCCGCCACCCGTACCGACATGCCGTCCAGAATGGCCAGGGTAAGCGGTAACAGGATACGAATAGTGGTGCCTTTGCCCTGTTTCGAGACAATTTCAACGTGGCCTCCCATCTCCTGAATATTTCGCTTAACCACGTCCATGCCGACGCCACGTCCGGAAACATCGGTGACCTGCTCAGCGGTAGAAAAGCCGGGGGCAAAGATCAGCATGCCTACTTCTTCATCACTCATGCTGTCACTGACCGGTAAACCGGAGGAGCGGGCTTTAGCCAGAATACGCTCACGGTTCAGGCCGGCGCCGTCATCACGCACTTCAATGCAGATATTGCCACCCTGGTGCTCTGCGGACAGGGTAAGATTGCCTGTGCTGGCTTTACCCACTTCACGGCGTTTTTCCGGGGTTTCGATACCGTGATCGAGGCTGTTACGCACCAGGTGAGTTAACGGGTCAATAATGCGTTCAATCAGACTCTTGTCCAGTTCCGTTGAACTGCCCAGCAGCGTCAGTTCGACCTCTTTGTGTAACTTGCTCGCCAGGTCATGTACCAGACGCGGGAAGCGGCTGAAGACATATTCCATCGGCATCATACGAATCGACATCACCGATTCCTGCAAATCGCGGGCATTACGTTCCAGCTGCGCCATATTATTGATCAGCTCAGCATTGACCGCCGGATCGAGTCCATCGGTACGCTGCGCCAGCATCGACTGGGTAATCACCAGTTCTCCCACCAGGTTAATCAGCTGGTCAACTTTTTCCACTGCTACACGGATACTGGTTGATTCACCGGCTTTGGCTGCCGGTTTTTTCACCGGTTCGGGACGGGGTGCGGGTTTGGTGTCAACCGGCGCCGGGGACGGCTCTGCCACAGGTGCTGACGCCACAGCAACGGCCTGGTCTGACGGTTTAGGGAAGCTGATTTGTGATTCTTCCAGCACAAAACAGAGTACCGCCACAATGTCGTCACGGGATGTCTGGGTATCCAGAGTGACTTCCAGTGCGTTTTCACCTTTAATACTGTCGGTGACTGTCCCCAGGTTGCCCAGCTCTTCCAGCATCGTCTTGATCTCTGCCGGCTTCAGATTGCTGAGTCGAATGCGCAGCCTGCCTGATGCTGCGCTGGCAACGGGTGCAGCTGGGGCACTGCTTACCTGCGGTTCGGCTTCCGGACTTACCCCTTTTGCTTCCAGAGCCAGCTGACGCAAAGCCCGGCAGATACGGTCAAAGGTTTCCGCATCGGGTTCAGCCGCGTTTTTGTAGGCATCTAACTGTTCCTGCATAATATCCTTGGTTTCCAAAAACAGGTTGATGATTTCTGTGCTCAGCTGCATTCCGCCGCGACGAGCATCATCGAGAATGTTTTCCAGAATATGCGTGGTTTCCTGCAAGACTGAAAAACCGAAGGTGCCTGCTCCGCCTTTAATCGAATGAGCTGCACGGAAAATGGCATTAAGCTGTTCTGCATCAGGCTGTAGTGGATCAAGCGCCAGCAGATGTTGCTCCATATCTGCTAAAAGCTCATCAGCCTCATCAAAAAACGTTTGGTAAAAATCACTAAAGTCCATACTCACGGTATCACCCTGAAGGTTAATCGCTGCCGGCCTGAGCCGCCGGTACTGCAGATAAAAGTTTTACAGGTACTGCACTGCTGGCAGGTTCATCCGCTGGTGACTGATTATCCTGAACTGCGGAAGTGGCTGATAATGTGACAACTGTTGTCGTGGTGCCGTCAGACTTAACCCGGGTGACTTGACGATGCAATGACTGCGTCTGTGATTCAGCTGATGCCGCCGCAGTTGGAGTGACCTTTGCGGCCATGCCTGCTGCTTGGGTTGAGGCTGTGGTGCTTTCCGCTGTTACCCGTGCCGGAACAGGCGCAACCGTGCTGACTGCGGATACGGCTTTCTGCTGTCCGCTACCCGCGGGCTGCGGAGCTGACGCATTAACGCCAGTGTCTGCCGCCTGGGACGCCGTCGCTGAGCCGGTGGCACTGGTGCCGGGCTGCTGTGGGGCGTTAACCGATTTCAGATTATCCAGCTCGCTCAACGGCGCACTGTCGCTTTCCCCATTTTCCCGTTCAATTTGCTGCTCAGTATCGTGGTTCAATACCAGCAAACTGATACGACGGTTCACCGCATCATCACCACTGCGATTTTTCAGCTTCATGGTCGCAGCCATCCCAACAATACGCAGCATCTTGTCGTCATCCAGCCCACCGGCTACCAGTTCACGGCGTGACGCATTGGCACGATCGGTGGAGAGTTCCCAGTTACTGTAAAGCCGCTCACCGCTGACATAAGGATAATCATCGGTATGACCGGCCAGGCTGATGCGGTTAGGAATCGAATTTAGTACCGGTGCAATTGCCCGCAGAATATCGCGCATATAGGGTTCGACCTCTGCGCTACCGGTTTTAAACATCGGCCGGTTCTGACTGTCGATAATCTGAATACGCAGCCCCTGCTCCACCAGATTAATCAGCAGGTGGGGACGTAACGCGCGCAAACGCGGATCGGCTTCAATCAACTGGTCAAGGCGTTCACGCAGACTCGCCAGCCGCCGGGCTTCCAGCGCCCGTTTCTGTTCGTCGATATTAGGCTCTTTACGCACTTCGCCGCTTTTATCCGTTGGATCCTGTCCACCACCAGGAATCGGACTCTCACTGTCACTGTTGCGCGCGCCGCCGGTGAGCGCCACTTTCAGTGGCATTTTAAAGTAGTCGGCAATCTGCATCAGCTGCTTGGGATTAGAGATCGAAATCAGCCACATCACCATAAAAAACGCCATCATTGCAGTCATAAAATCGGCGTAGGCAATCTTCCACGAGCCATGGGATCCTTCGTGTTTTTTTACCTTTTTCCGTTTTACAACAACGATGGGATGGTCGTTATGTTTCATGCGTCCTGATCCGATGTCTGCTTACTGTTTTTGGCATTACGCACATGTTCTTCCAGTTCGGTGAACGACGGACGTTCGGTGGAATACAGTGTCTTACGACCAAATTCCACCGCAATCTGCGGCGCGTAACCGTTAAGACTGGAAAGTAACGTAGTTTTAATGCACTGCATCATCTTGGTGGTTTCCGCACACTGCTGACGCAGTACGCCCGCCAGCGGCGATACGAAGCCGTAAGCCAACAGAATACCGAGGAAGGTACCCACCATGGCATGCGCAATCAGCCCCCCCAGTTCAGCGGCAGGACGATCTGCGGAGGCCAGAGTGTGTACCACCCCCATGACTGCCGCGACGATCCCGAAAGCTGGCAGCGAGTCACCGACCGTTGCCAGAGCAGTCGCCGGCACATCACACTCGTGCTCGTAAGTTTCGATCTCTTCGTCCATCAACGCTTCGATTTCGAAGGCGTTCATATTTCCGCTAATCATCAGCCGCAAATAGTCAGTTATGAAGTCCACTAATCTTTTATCGGCAAGCAGACGCGGATATTCAGTAAATAACTCGCTTTCCTGTGGATTTTCGATATCAGCCTCCAGCGAAAGCATCCCCTGCTGACGTGACTTGGCCATGAGACGGTAAAGCAGCGCCATCAGATCCATATAAATCGCTTTGTTGTACTTTGATCCACGCATTAACAGCGGCAACGCCTTCAGCGTTGCTTTGATTGCTTTACCATTGTTACCAACGACAAATGCGCCGATACCGGCTCCCCCGATAATCAGGAGTTCGGAAGGTTGATATAGTGCGCCCAGATGGCCGCCCACCAGCGCGTAGCCACCCAACACCGACCCGAGGACAAGGATATAACCCAGTATAATCAGCACAAGAAACCCTTATTTCTATCTAAGTGATAAGAGGGAGGATGAATCCCGATAACGCCGTTGTTTCGCTTTCTGCGGAACAAAAAAAAAGCAGCGACCACTGGTCGCTGCTGGATTCATTCCATTCGGCGAACACTAAACGGCTTGCGTTATCTGTTCATCCAGCAGTTGTGCACTGTTATCGGCAATAATATTTGAAAGTTTACGTCTTTTTACTGCACGAGAAGGCGGCTGGCACAGACTGCAGGTAAAGCTGCCAGCCGGCTGGTGAGCATGATTGATAAAACTGCCACCGCAGCAATTACAGTCAGCCAGTTCCAGCATGCCGCTTTCCACAAACCGCACCAACGTCCAGGCACGGGTCAATGCCAGCAGCGGAACATTATCCTGCTGGGGACACTGTTCAAGATAAAGACGGTAGGCTTTAATTACCGCATCTACGCCCTGACTTAAGCCACTCTTGATCAGAAACTGCCAGGCATTACAGAACATTGAGGCATGAATATTTTGTTCCCAGGTCATAAACCAGTCAGTAGAGAACGGCAACATCCCTTTTGGCGGCGGGCTGCCGCGCAGTTCTTTGTATAATTTGATTAAACGGCCACGGCTCAACTGGGTTTCGCTTTCCAGCATTTGCAGACGCGCGCCCAGGGTGATCAACTCCATTGCTAACTGAATATCACGCGCTTCCTGGACAATACTTTTGTTACTCATTTACTTACTGCCTCTTTTTCGCCGCATCATTAGAGGCGGGAACTTCACGTAATAAACGGCTGGATAACAGGATCCCGGTATGGATCTGCTGGAGATCGTCTACACGTGATTCCTGGGTCAACCTGCTGATCGTGGTATGATCGTTAAAACGAAACTGGCAAACCAGTTGGTTAGTTTCGGCCAGCTTTACCATTTCGGGCAAAGTAAGTCGGGCAAGGGTATCCGCCATAGGTTCATCAATCCCCAGGCGGAACATTGCTGAAGCTTTTTCCTGATTAATCAACTGCTGTGCAAGTAACAGGTAAGATAAGTTGATGTCGTAAATATGTTTAATTACTTCGGATGTATCCATTTTTTTCATCCTGATAGTTTACTTCCTGAGATAATGGTTCAGTACCACTAGCCTGTCCGCTGGTAAAAATTCATAGTTTTCTAAAAAGACTGAGCGGCACGGGCCAGACCTTGACTTTTTATTATCTGGTTCAGTTAAAAAAACCAGGACATGAAATTGTTATAGCGGGTGATGCTGATGTCCATCCAGTTATCTACTCCCGCGATCCTGTCGGTGACGTTCTGTAACACTCTGGTAGGACTATTCCGAAAACATCGCAACTTTAGCCCCTCTTATTTCCATATACAACTTAAAAGAGTCAAAATTTTGGATAAAACTTGATCCAGATCATGTTTTTTACCCATGCTCCGCCCAAAAACCATTAGTTCAGTTGCAGGATTTCAATACAAAAATTCTTAACAAGCCTGTTTTTGTAACCTGCGTCTCAGTTAAAAGCTAAAAACGCACCAGTTCAAAGTGGAAGCTCGCTCCCTGTTACAGGTGCAACTTTCAGCTCAATGATCCAAATTTCATATCAAATGCAGACAAATAGCCCATAATTGCATTAATCACCAGCGTTAATATCTTCCAGAAAGAATCTGCGTCATTAATATAATTTCGCATGTTATTGTAACCCTACGATAGATTGACTGATGGGCAGTGACTGAATTACGTAAAGAATTCGTAGTTTATCTACAGGAAAAGGAGGGGTATGCAAAGAGATATTACATCAGAGAGATTAATAATAGCGGTATTTAACATAACTTCCTACTGTTATTGACAATTGTTGACAGCGCTTTATTTTTTTAATTTATTTTTTCTCCCGATATTCCACCACTGCAATTGGTATAACGTTATGGATAAAGCCAGCAATCTGTACAATTACTGGCATCATCTCCCGCTCTGCCCGTGACAGGGTGTAAACTTGAGCCGTTACAGTGTGTCTGCTGCACAGCCATAAATATCACTTGCCTGAATCACTACACCAGGGCACGCAGATCGGCGAGAAAACTTTCCCGCCACCGGACAATGTCGTTTTTACGCAGCACCGTCATCATCTGGTTATAGCGATCTATACGCTCGCTGCGTGACATGGTCAGCGCCTGGTTCAACGCCTCTGCCACTGCGTGGCGGTCATAGGGATTGACGATCAGCGCTGAGGTCAGCTCATTGGCCGCACCGGCAAAGCGTGACAGCACCAGAACCCCCGGGTCAACCGGGTTCTGCGCCGCCACATATTCTTTGGCAACCAGGTTCATGCCATCGCGTAGTGGCGTAATCAGCGCGATATCGGTCAGACGGAAGATTTTCATTAACAGCCGCCGGTCAAAATGCTGATTAAGGTAATAGAGTGGCGTCCATCCCAAAGTGCCATATTTGCCGTTAATCCGCCCGGCTTCCGTCTCCAGCTGGTGACGAATATCCTGATAGGCCTGTACGTCACCGCGCGACGTCGGCGCAATCTGAGAATAACGAATATTTCCGTGATGCTGCGGATAGTTTTCCAGCAAGGCTTCATAAGCCAGAAAACGCTCCGGCAAACCTTTTGAGTAGTCCAGGCGTTCACAGGCAATGATATTTTTCGCATCGCCCAGATCACGCTTCATTGCCTGCATTTTGGCCGGAATCGGCCCTTCCGCCATTTTCTTAATGCTGTCCGGCTCAATGCCTATCGGGTAAACCTCGGTGCTGAAGCGCTGTCCAAACGCCTGATGCTGTTTCCCCTCGCCCTGCAATTCCGTTACAGACTCCAGGCTGTTCAGCAGCGCCTGACGATCATTTTCGGTCTGGAAACCTATCAGGTCGTAATGACAAAGCATCTCGAGCAGTGGCTGGTGGCAGGGCAACGTATTAAAAATCTCTGCGGATGGGAACGGGATATGCAGAAAAAAACCGATACGGTTGGTAACACCCGCTGCCCGCAATGCCGCGGCGAACGGCAGCAGATGATAGTCATGCACCCACAGGATATCGTCCGGTTTCAGCAAAGGCAGCAACCGCTGCGCCAGCTGGATATTTACCCGGCAATAACCTTCCCAGGCATCGCGCTGGTACTCCACCAGGTCGAGGCGATAGTGAAACGCCGGCCAGAGTACGGCATTAGAAAATTGCAGGTAATAAAGGTCATAATCCAGCTGGTCAAGGGCAAATGAAGCATAGGTGATACCATCCTGCTCCAGTTGCGTGATGGCGCTATTCTCTTCGCCCGGTGTATTAATCTCACCATTCCAACCGTACCATAGCCCGCCGGTGGATTTCAGGGCATCGACAATCCCGACCGTCAGCCCGCCCGCGCTGGCTTTGCTACCGTCAGGAACAGAAATTCGGTTAGATACCACCACTAAGCGGTTCATCAGTTGTGACTCCTCAACGCCGCAGCGTCCTGTAGTGAAGATCCGGTTAACAGCTGCGCCAGCCAGCGGTGGACGGCGTCCACATCCGTCAGTCGTTGTTGCGCAACACTCTTACCTTCTCCGACCTTAACGGAGATACCCTTCATGGCATTAACCCGCTGGAAACCAGCTTCGTCGGTATCGTCATCACCGAGGAATACCGGCGTGCGGCCGGCAAACGGGGGCTGCTGCATCAGGGTTTCAATCGCCGCACCTTTATTTACCGTGCGCGGTTTCAGCTCGACAACGCATTTCCCCGGCTGCACCACCAGTTCGGGGAAGCGACTGGCCAAGAACTGCGCCAACTGTTCGATGGTGCGCTGGTGCCAGGGTGCCTGGCGGTAATGAAGGGCAAACGCCATCCCTTTGTTCTCCAGACGGCTGCCCGCCAGTAGATCCACCGCACGCTCAAGCTCAGCTGTCAGACTGGCTGCGGTATCGGCAGGTAGTGCATTACGGGTAATTTCACCCTGAAGATTGCGGCACTCGGCACCGTGCACCGCCGCCAGCGGCAGGGTTAAAGGTGCCACCAGCGCATCAAGCTGCTGAATGGTGCGGCCGGAAACCAGCGCCAGGGCGCCTTCGCAGCGTGCAGCCAGACGCTCTAAGTTCTCACGTACCTCAGGCGCAATGGTGACATCTTCCGGCTGCGCGGCAAGCGGAGCCAGGGTACCATCGATATCGAAGAAAAATGCGTAATGTGCGGCATTCGGGAGCGATAACTTCACAGGATCCTCCTGACAGAAATGAATGACAAATAGCAGGAAGATAATCTTTGCGGTGGCCATGCCGGCACGTTACCCGGTGGCACCTTTTACTCAGGCTGGAGCAAATCCGCATCGTATGGGGTTATGATCTCCCTGCTATTCTGCCCGGATGGCAACAACAGATATGTTTGTAAACCTGTGCTGCCAGATTGATTAACAATAATGTTAAGTGTAGATGAGATTTTAGTATCGACAGCGACAGAGCGCTTAGCCTGCTAATAATACTGGTTATTAAGAGTATTCCTGGTGGAACTGCGCTTCAGGAGAGAACGGGCATAAAAATAAGCCGCTCTGCGTCAGCGTCCTGACACAGAGACGGGGATTCGTTATGACAGGAGTTTTTTTTCTGCCAGCTCGAGGGCAAAGTAGCTGAAGATAATATCTGCGCCGCCGCGTTTAATCGCTCCCAGACTTTCAAGTGCGACGCTGGTTTCATCGATCGCCCCAGCCTGAGCGGCAAACTTAATCATCGCGTACTCACCACTTACCTGATAGGCCGCCAGCGGCAGGCGGGTGTGCTCGCGCAGCTCGTGCAGCACATCCAGATAAGCACCCGCCGGTTTCACCATCAGCGCATCTGCCCCTTCCGCTTCATCAATCAGAGATTCACGGATCGCTTCGCGACGGTTCATCGGGTTCATCTGATAGGTTTTACGATCGCCTTTCAGCGCGGTGCCCGCCGCTTCACGGAACGGGCCATAAAAAGAAGAAGCAAATTTGGTGGAGTACGACATAATCGCCGTATCGTGGAAACCGGCAGCGTCCAGCGCCTGACGGATAGCCCCAACCTGCCCGTCCATCGCTGCGGAAGGTGCAATAAAGTCAGCTCCGGCACCTGCTGCCACCACCGCCTGACGTCCCAGATTGATCAGGGTTGCATCGTTATCCACGCCCTTCTCATTCAGCACGCCACAGTGACCGTGGCTGGTATATTCACAAAAGCAGGTGTCTGACATTACGATCATTTCCGGCACGGTACTCTTACAAATGCGCGACATACGTGCCACCAGGCCATTTTCATTCCAGCTGTCGCTGCCATTTTCATCGGTATGGTGAGAAATCCCAAAGGTCATTACCGAACGAATACCGGCGTTGGCAATGCGTTCGATTTCATATGCCAGCCGTTTCTCCGGAATGCGCATAACGCCAGGCATGGCGTTAATCGGCTTATAGTCGTCAAGCCCTTCTTCAACGAAGATCGGTAACGCCATATCGTTCAGGCTGAGGGCGTTTTCCTGGAACAGAGAGCGAAGAGAAGCAGACTGACGTAAGCGTCTGGGACGATGAACAGGAGTATAACTGGACAAAACTACCTCGGATTAGCAGCTGGAACACCGCCAGCCATTGCTGGCGATGAAGATTGAGTAAAAAGTCTGCTAACAGTATACCTGGCGTGGCGTAATAACAATGCCGGAAGGTCAGAATAGCACGACACACTAACCCGCCGGCCATCAACGCCGGGCGGGCCACCCGCTTCAGCTTTCGCTTCTGCTGGCCAGATCGCGATACAGCCCGGCCATATACAGCAGTACCACCAGCGAGAACGGTAACCCGCACAGCACGACTGCCGTTTGCATCGCGCTGAAACTGCCGGCATACAGCAGGCCGGCACACACCAGCGTCACGGTGGCCGCCCAGAAAATACGCAACCAGATGGGGCCATCATGCTGGTTAGTGCCGCCAGAGCAGGAGAGATTAGCTATCATCAGCGTGCCGGAATCCGCCGGAGTCAGGAACAGCAGAAAGCTGAGCATTACCGTCGCACCAGACAGCAGTTTGCTGTAAGGCAGTGATTCAAACAAAGTATACACCGCCAGCGGCGGATCGGTCAGCGCCACGCTGCTCAGTAGGGTATTGCCCTGCTCCAGTACCAGGTTAATCGCGGTATTACCAAAAATCGACAGCCAGGCGAGGGTGAACCCCAGCGGCAGCAGCAGCACACCTAAAATCAGTTCCCGCACAGTACGCCCTTCCGAGATACGGGCAATAAACAGTCCAACAAACGGCGCCCAGGCCACCCACCATGCCCAGTAAAACAGCGTCCAGATCCCCTGCCAGCGGCTGGCGTTACCCCACAGATAGACATCAAAGCTTTTAATGACCAGGCTGTTGAGATAATCCCCAACATTCTGCACCATGCCATTCATCAGCAGCAGGGTGGGACCGGTAATAAAAACAAACATTAGCAACAGTCCAAGGAAGGCGGCATTCAGATTGGAGAGCATGGCAATGCCCTTTTCCACGCCGCTGACTGCCGCCAGGGTCGCTACGATCATCATCATCACCACCAACGACATCAGCACCGCCGGAGCTTGAGGGATCTGAAACAAATACTGCAGGCCGGAATTAACCAACAGCGCACCAATCCCGAGATTAGTCACCATCGACACCACGGTAACCAGAATGCCAAAGCTGTCCACCAGATGCCCTGCCCAGCCGTGGGCGTATTTACCAATCAGTGGATAGAGTGGCGAGCGCAGTGCCAGCGGCAGTCCGCGACAGTAAGCAAA
Source organism: uncultured Erwinia sp. (assembly GCA_945290265.1). Classification (GTDB taxonomy): domain Bacteria; phylum Pseudomonadota; class Gammaproteobacteria; order Enterobacterales; family Enterobacteriaceae; genus Erwinia. The sequence continues at coordinate 58,553 of CALYQW010000005.1, read as the reverse complement.
GTTAGCCAGGGTCACACCAATCAGGGCGTACAGTGCCCAGCCATGCAACCCCCAGTGTAGGAAGGTCAGTGCCATCGCCTGACGGGCGGCATGAACGCTACCCCCTTCACCTTCCGGCGGCTGCAAAAAGTGATCAAGCGGTTCATACGCACCGTAGTAGACCAGGGCAATACCGATACCGGCGGAGAAGAGCATCGCCACCCACGCCGGGTAGTTAAAGCGGGGCGGCACACCGGGCGCACCAAGGCGAATACTGCCATAGCGAGAACAGGCCAGCCAGAAGACAAAGGTCATACACAGCGCCATCAGCACCATATAATACCAGCCAAACACGCGGGTAATTTCTGACTGCGCCCGGTTAAGCCACTGCTCACTTGCCACCGGAAATAGCACGATCATTAAACCGGCCAGCAGGATCAGGCTGGCGGAACTGATAAATACTGCGCGATTCACTTTGACCGGCGCGACGGTCTGGTTCACTTCGGTGACACTCATAGATTGCTGCTTCCTGTATTCAGGTGAAAACCTGAAAACCTTTTCGTAACAATGAGACGGCAATCTTTTAACATTCATGATTGATTTAGCAACTAAATTGAACGTTCAGTTAATAAAAAACACGCCCGGCTCACAAAGTGCTGTCGGCAGTGACGGTTGATAAGGGTGATAATGCTGAATGTAGTTAATTATTCGCTATTAGCGCACTCAAGACGATTGAGAGTGTTGGCAAAGAAAGGAAGATCATTTATCCGACTATCCTGGCTTTTAACTTTAACCTTGTAGTTGACCTTCGGGCGGCATCAGGATGGGAGCCGGGGGGGCATAGCGCATAATCTGACTCCAGTATCCGCGACCTGGCGACCAGACCGCACCGTTTAACGATAATGCAACTATTGCTTAACATAGCTGCGGAATGAGAATTGTCAGATGACGGTCTGTAGAAATGTGATTCAGATAAAAAGAAGCGCAGGGAAATCGGAAAACCGGCCGCTGCAGAGCGGTAAAGATTTAATAATGATAGGGCAAAGCGCCTGACCGGCCAGGCGCTGACAGGGATAATCAGGCGGGGTCAGTATCATCCATTTCCGCCAGCTCATCGCGCATGGCCTGAATCGCTTCACGGCTAATGGCCGCGAGAGTGCGATAGAAGGCGCTGGTCGCATGGGCTTCTACTTTGCCAAGAAACGCGCCACACCACGGCAACAGGTAGTCATCAAACAGGGTAATCTGCGCCTGAACCTCATCTTCCTGCGACTGATCCTCAAGCCAGGAGGCCGCCAGTAGCAGGACACCAAAATGATCGGCTGGCGCATCGCTGAGCGGCATACCGCGGCTGTGCAGAAACGCCCGCACTGCCGCTTCCTCTGGCCCGTTCGGCCACTGTGAACCATAAGGTGACACACTGCCATCCGCCGCGAACAGCGCCTGATAATCCTGTGCCAACTGTTGTGGATTGCTGTTCTGCTGCAGGCGCGTTAGCAGCTCGTCCTGTTCCAGCGGCCACTGCTGCTGCAACTTACCGCTTTGCAGCAGATTAAACAGCGGTACCAGCAGCGGATCCTGCGGCTGGCGGTTAAAAAGCGAGCCGAGAATGCGGCAGAGAATGGAAAATTCATTCATTAATTCAGTTTCCGCAGAAATTAAACATCAGGGTTGCCGGGTCTGCACCGAGGCAGCAGGCTGCCAGTGCGGTGACACCGTATGGCGGATCAGACGACGCAGCAACGGAACCAGGCAGATTAAACCCACCCCAACTGCCACACTACCCCAGCCCAGCAGGTTGAAAATATGATTATACCCCGGATTCGTTGCCATCGGTGAACTGCCGCTGTTAACCGGCATCAGTGAGGAAACTTTTCCGGCCAGCACTGAGCCGATACCGGTCACCATCATCCAGCAGCCCATCATAATCCCCTGCAGACGGGCCGGTGCCAGCCTGCCAATCATGGCATAGCCGATGGGAGAGAGCAGCAATTCCCCCAGACTCTGAAACAGATAACTAAGCACAATCCATTTAAAGGCCACCATACCGTCATCCCCTGCCAGTGAGATCCCCACCGGCAGTACCAGCATACCCACACCGATTAACAGCAGCGCCCCGGAAAACTGTAGCGGAATATCTATCCCCCAGCCGCGCTGGCGCAGATGGTTAAAAAGCAGTGCCAGCAGCGGTCCGCCGACGACAATCACCAGAGTATTGATATTCTGTATCCACTGCGGTGCCACACGCACCCCGTAGACGTTAAGATCAATATTATGTTCGGCAAACAGCAGCAGGCCCATGGGAGCCAACTGGTACAGGGTCCAGAATACCAGAGAGCCGAGCACCAGAATCAGATACGCCGCCATCCTGCGCTGTTCATCCCGCGGACGGTGTTTGAGCGTGGTCAGGCATAAAAGCAGGAATATCGCCGCCCCCAGGACCAGCACAGAGTAACCGGTAAAACCGGCGTGGTGCAGCAGTTGTCGGATCAGGGGCACCAGTACAACCAGTACCCCCAGCCCGACCAGCATGCGCCAGCGAAACTGAGAGCGGGTAGCCTGTAATAACGGCGTGTTGAGATCGGCCAGACATTTCCAGCACAGCAGCGAAATAATAATCGCGATGACATTGCCCAGGGTGGCAAACAAAAACAGGTATTCATAGCGTTCGCTGAGCTGGAAATAACCGGCACCGGTATAACCGAGGAAAAAACCGAGGTTCATTCCGGCATAGTTCCACAAAAAGGCGCTTTCACGTCGATTATCGTCCGGACGGAAACGCTGAGTCAGCATCATATTGATGCAGGTGACATTTAAGCCACTGCCGGTAAGAAACATCGCCAGCCCCCAGTACAACCCTTCATTGCTCTGTACGGACAGCGTCCAGCAGCCAACGACCTGCAACACCATTCCCAGCACAAACAGATTACGGTTGCTCAGATAGCGCCCTCCCAGATAGCCGCCAAACAGATGCAAACCGTAATTAAAGGCGCCAAAAACGCCCATCATGGTATTCGCCTGTGCTTCACTAAAGCCAAGTTGTTTGGTGGCATACAGTACCAGGCTTGAGTAAAGCACTGCGAATCCTAAGGTAGCGAAGATTTGAATAAAGAATAATGCGCTGGTTCCCCCCGTACGGGTGTGTTGGGAAGTGGATTGGGCTTGTTGCACTACATAACCTCAGTTTTTTCCTACAAAACAGTCTGGTCATTATGCATTGTTTGCCGTTTTTCAGGTTGTTAATTGCCGTTTCTGTTAACTGGCGCGTTCCGTTTGCTGATAAAACCAGCAATACGCTGTAAAACTGCCTAAACGCATGGAAAAAGTGATTCAGACAGTTGACCGCGAAGGCACTTTTCCTTACATTAGCGCCCGTCAGCAACCTGGTTGTGGCAAATAATATGGTGAGGTGTCCGAGTGGCTGAAGGAGCACGCCTGGAAAGTGTGTATACGGCAACGTATCGAGGGTTCGAATCCCTCCCTCACCACCATATTCGGTAAGAGAGCCTGAACGCGAGTTCAGGCTTTTTTGTTTTTAGATTTGATTTTAAAGGCCAGGGCAAAAGCCAGCCCCACGCAGTGGAATGATCAGCGGAGCTGCAGCGCATCACGCAGGGTATAGAACAAATCCGTCTGGTCGGTCAGACCCGTAACGTTGGCCGCGCGCGGGCCATAAGCGGCAATCCGCAGCTGCGTACCGGTATGCCCCTGGGATTCTTCTTCCGAATTGCCATAGCTCACCGTCATCGGCGCACCATCTTTAGTGATTAAGGTCTGGGTGAGTCCCGGCGCTTTGCTGTCGTTGGCAATAATCTGGCTGGAATGCGCGTGGTCAGCAGTCACAATTACCAGGGTATCTCCGTGCTTACGGGCAAAGTCCAGCGCGACCTGAACCGCTTCGTCCAGATCCACGGTTTCGCCAATCTGACCGCAGGGATTGGCCGCATGATCCTGTTTATCAATCGACGCGCCTTCTACCTGTAAAAAGAAGCCGTTCGGCTGCTCGCTGAGCAGCTCAATCGCTTTGCCGGTCATCTGTGACAGAGTGGGAATTGATGCCTCACGCTCCGGATTAGGTTTACAGCTAACCGCTTCAGCATTCAGATTACCGTGGTAACTGGCTTTTGGCCCCAGCCAGCGCACCGGCATGTTGCCTGCAGCAAACAGGCCCAGCACCGGTTTGTCCTGACTGGCAACCGTCAGCGCACCGAGTCCCTGCGCATCAGTCACCCACTGATAGCCGCGCAGTTTTGCCTGTTCCAACAGAGTTTTACCCTGCCACTCACCGAACCGGGCAGTTTCATTAAAGGTCTTACTGCCGCCGCCAAAGGTGACATCAGCCCGGGTATTCAGCAACTGTTCGGCAATCGAGCCTTTACCGCCTTTTTCCAGCGCGTTGCCGGAGCAGACCTGACTGGTTACCTGCGGACCGTAACACTTGCGCGAAGTCACATGGGCAATCTGTGCCGCCGGAGTAGCATCTTCAATTTCGGCAGTAGAGACATTGCCAGTCGCCTTACCCGCTGCTTTTGCCAGTTCCAGCAGCGTCGGATGAGCATTGCCGTGAACATCAACGCCAATCGCGCCATTGTAACTTTTGACCCCGGTCGCCCAGGCGGTGGCAGAAGCAGCGGAATCCGTGACGTAATCCGGTTTATGGCTGGATTTATCCAGCGAGTAGTGTGTGTACTGGCCGGTCAGTGGCAGCGCATCAATCCCCTTAAAAAAACCGCCCGCGCCTGCTGCATAATTACGCGCCACCGTTATCTCCGAATCCCCCATGCCGTCGCCGATTAACAGAATGACATTTTTCGCCGGCTTAGCGCTGAGTGAAGCCTGTAAAGCCGCGGTTTGTTCGCCAGCCAGGCGGCGCGCGCCGCCTGGCTGGGTAATATCGCCGCGCGCACTGCGATCAACATTATTATCATCGGCACTGACTGCTGCCGAAACCAGCGTGGTCAGTAAAGTCAGGGTGAACAGCGCATATTGCATGTAACCGTCTCCGTTAATGAATATTACAAAAGATTTCAGTCATTAACTTTGCCTTACCCGCATGGCAGTCTGGTGACATGCCGATGACAGCCTGATGACGGTAACGTCAGCCAACGCGGAGAATTAGAGCTAAAATTGCGCACAGGCCAGGCAAACGGCTGCACTGGAGGAAATACTTCTTGACCGCCCTGGACTGACTGCCTATAGTAGCGCCCCGCTACCCCGGCAGGGGCAGTAAAACAATATGGTGAGGTGTCCGAGTGGCTGAAGGAGCACGCCTGGAAAGTGTGTATACGGCAACGTATCGAGGGTTCGAATCCCTCCCTCACCACCATCTTTATTAAGAGAGCCTGGACGCAAGTACGGGCTTTTTTATTGCCTGTCATCTGCCCGATTTCCCACAGCTAAACTGTGACCTGTCGCACAATCAGGCAAGCAAACAGCCGCCTGCCTGACTAAGCTCAAATTTTCCTTTTTCTGTTTCTGACAGGTAAACCATGAACGATATTACACAGCTTCTGAAAAGCCACCGCAGTGACCGTAGCTACCTCAGCACTCCTATTGCTGACGATGTGCTCGATGACATTGTAGAATCCGCCTGGCGCGCCCCTACCTCTGTAAACTCCCAGCAAGTTTCGCTGATAGTGGTACGTGATGAAGCCAAACGTCGCAAAATTGCCGAACTGGCCGGCGGCCAGAAGTGGATTACTGACGCCCCGGTATTTCTGACATTCGTGCTGGATATGCATAAAACCCGCGAGGGCATTGAAGCTGAGGGTAAACAGCAGATTGCTCAACAGAGCGTGGAAAGCCTGATCTCCGGTTCTACTGATGTGGGAATTGCGCTGGGTGCAGCGATGACCGCTGCCCGTTCTCACGGGTTGGGCGTAGTGCCAATTGGTGGTATCCGCGCCAATCCAGAGGCGATGATTGAACTGCTGGAACTGCCGGAGATGACTTTCCCCCTGGTGGGACTGGTGGTCGGGTATATCGATCAACCGGCGCAACAGAAACCACGCATGTCGCTGGCGGGCTTCCGCCATGAAGAAAAATACGATGCAACCAGTCTGCCGGATGTGATCAAAGCCTATAATCAGGTGCTGACCGCTCACTGGCAGCAAACCGGACGTAACGATGGCGATAACTGGGGCAACAACACGGCAAGCTATTATCAGCACATCTACTTCCCGAAAGTCCAGGGAGCCGTTCTCAACCAGGGCTTCGGCGTCGATAAATAAACCCTGCTGATGACCTGCCCCTGGCTTTGATAGAAAAAAGCCCGCGCCAATAAGCGCGGGCTTTACCACACAACCCGGTATCAGCCGGGTAAAACTAACTCAACCATACGCCAACAGCGCACGCTGACAAAGCACCGAGCGCACGCAGTCCTGTTTGGTAAAGCGTACCACCCCAACCATCTCATCCTCCTGAAAACGCGCCAGCGCATCCCCCAAACCAGACGGTACATGTGCCGGCAAGTCGCACTGGGTAATATCCCCGTTAACGATCACCGTGACATTCTCACCCAAACGGGTAAGGAACATCTTCATCTGCGCCGCCGTGACGTTCTGCGCTTCATCCAGAATCACCACCGCGTTTTCAAAGGTGCGACCACGCATATAGGCAAAAGGAGCAATTTCTACTTTGCCGATTTCTGGTCGCAGACAGTACTGCATAAAGGAAGAGCCAAGACGTTTAACCAGAACGTCATAGACCGGACGAAAATAAGGTGCAAACTTTTCAGAGATATCCCCCGGCAGGAACCCGAGATCTTCATCCGCCTGCAGCACCGGACGGGTAATGATAATCCGATCAATATCCTTATTTATCAGTGCTTCCGCTGCTTTAGCAGCACTAATCCAGGTTTTACCACAGCCAGCTTCGCCGATGGCAAAGATCAGCTGCTTGTTGTCGATGGCATGAATATAATGCGCCTGAGCCTCATTTCTGGCGACGATGGGTGAATGGTCGCGGCTGTCACGCGCCATACCAATCGCATCCAACCCGCCCATCTGCACCAGCGAAGTGACCGATTCTTCTTCACGCTGACGGTGACTGCGTGAATCATTACGCAATACGCGTTTAGCTTCGCGACGTGCTTTGATCACTGCTTTCTGTCTTCCCATAGTGGCACCTTACAGTTGGTTTCATTTGTCGCATCGAATAACGATGCGCTGACGTGAACGCTTTAGAGGTTTTGGCTTCCTTGTAAGCCAGATCCGGCCATTTACAAGACGCATTGTGGCAAAAAGCCCAGTGCATCTGATTCAGGGTTACAGAAATTTTCAGGTTGATTAAAAAACATTGGAAGGTGAAGGAGGTGGCGCCCCCAATCGCTAGGGAACGTGTGAGCAGACTGACTGAATATCCCTTTACGGGGTTAGGCATTCGCACTCTCCACATAGCAACACATTGTTGCAACTCCTTGTTAATTGCAGCATAGTCGGCTTAAAAAGCAAATGTTTTTTTATCAGGCTGGCATAAATACCAGCCTGTTCCGGCTCGCTCAGGCTTCCAGCAATGACTGAGCCAGATAGTGCTGGCTGTCTTCAACCCCTGGTAAAACAAAGAAGTAGCCACCACCTGTTGGCTTAATATACTCCTCAAGCGCTTCACCATTCAGCCGCTGTTGTACCGCCAGAAAACCTTTCTCCAGGTCATGCTGATAGCAGACAAACAGCAGCCCCATATCCAACTGACCGGATTTTGATACCCCCTGAGAATAACTGTATCCCCTACGCAGCATCAGACTGCTTTGGGTCTGAGGGGTACGCGGATTTGCCAGCCGGATATGTGCATCCAGCGGGATCACCCTGCCTTCCGGGTCACGGCTGTAATCCGGAACATCATGTTCATCCTGCATCCCCAGCGGCGCTCCGCTGCTTTTCTCCCGGCCAAAAATGGTCTGCTGTTCTCCCAGCGGAGTGCGATCCCAGAACTCAACACGGAACTGAATAATACGCACCGCCTGATAACTGCCTCCGGTCGCCCAGGCAGGCTCCCCCTGCTCCGCCGTGACCCACAGAATATTATCCATTAGCGGACGATTGCCGGTATCAGGATTGGCAGTCCCGTCTTTAAATCCCAGCAGGTTTATCGGCGTCTCCTTACCCTTGCTGCGCGCCGCATGATCGGATATAAACCCGTCACGCCGCCAGCGCACGCTAAGCAAGTCCGGCGTCTGTTTGATAATGTCACGCAGCGCGTGGATCACCGTATCATGGGTATTGGCACAGATTTGCAGCAGTAGATCGCCGTGACACTGGCTGGCATCCAGCGCATCGTTGGGAAAACGCGTCATCCGTTGTAATTTACGCGGCTTTTGCGCCTGCAGACCAAAACGCTGATCAAACAGGCTGTCACCGAGGGAAACCGTGACAGTGAGATTATCGGGATAAATATCCTCGCCCAGAATACCGGAATCGAGCGGCGGCAGCTGTTGATTGGGCTGCTGTGCCGCTTTGCCCCCCTGGGTAAGGAAGACAATGCGTTCAGTTAACAGTTTAAATAATCGTTGCAAATCGGCTTTGTCACTGGCGAGCACATCAAACGCTACCAGCATCATCGCCGCCTGTTGTGGCGTCACTATCCCCGCCTGATGCCCGCCAAAGCAGGGCTGTTGTTCCTGACGGGCATCCGGCGACACCGTCCCCGGCGAAAAGGCGCGTTCGGCGGGTTGCGCCCGCGCCGGGCAGCCCGCCCCCACCGCAAGGGCACCACCAAGGATGCCCACTCCTTTGAGTAAGCGGCGGCGTGACGCCAGCGCGACATGATCCTTATGTTTAGTCATAACCAGTCAGTCCAGTCCCAGCGTTCCGCGCAGCAACGCCAGGTCTTCCGCCAGCGCCGTCACCGGGCCTTTCAGCGCCGTGCGGTCGCTGTCGGTTAATTTATCGTAAGATTCGAAGCCAGTTTCAGTACGGTATTTTGCCAGCACGCCGTCCACTTTTTTGAAATTGGCATCAACTTTTGCCAGCAGCTGCGGGTTGCGCTGGAGTAACAGCGGTCGCAGCAGATCAACAATCTTTTGTGCGCCATCGACATTGGCCTGGAAATCCCACAAATCGGTGCGGCTGTAGCGATCTTCTTCACCGGAAATTTTGCTGGCCGCCACTTCTTCAATCAGATCGGCGGCACCGCCCACCACTCTAACCGGCGGAAACGCCAGTTCTGCAACCCGCTGCTGCAGATCCTGGACATCGGTGGACAGCTGATCGGCATATTGTTTCATACCCTGGGTGCTGTTATCAGCAAACAGGGCTTTCTCCAGACGGTGGAAACCGGTGAAGTGCGGATCGGCACTTTTCTTCTCAAAATCGTCTTCGCGGGCATCAATCCGGCTGTCGAGGTCGGAAAACAGTTCGGCAATCGGCTCAATGCGTTCGTAATACTGACGTGCTGGCGCATACAGCTGTCTGGCCTTATTGATATCACCGGCATTGACAGCGGCAGTGAAATCTTTGGTTGCTGCCACCAGTTGTTTGACCTGTTCAGTCACATAGATTTTGTAGGCGGTGATCGGCCCGGCCAGATGCAACACATCCGTCTGGCCGCTGTCGGCCTGAGCGCCGCTGGCGGTGACAATCAGCTTGCCTTTCGGATTACTCAGCAGACCACAGGTCATTTCATATTCGCCCGCTTCGAGGGTGGCGGTCATTTTCTGGGTAAAGCCCGGCGCGATATTTTCCCGCTCCTCTACCACCATTACCCCTTTCAGGATCTCCCACTCCAGCCCTTTCTGGCTGTTGTTATGGATAATAAACTGGGTTTTACCGGCTGGCACGGTGAGTATCATCGGGTCACACTGGCGATCATTGACGCTGATTTTAACCTGAGGAATGTCAGCGGCCATAACCGTTGCACTGGCGAACAGTGCACTCACCAGCGCACTGTTCAGCGCCTGACGGCGAAAAATTGTAGTCATAAGTTTATCCCTGTAAATGTTGTCAAAGCGGGCGCTGACAGCGCCCGATAAAAATGGTGAAATCAGCCAGCTGACAGCGCAGTGCGGCGACGTGGCGAAATAAACATCAGCAGCGCCGGGATCAGATACAGCAGCCAGACGGCCACTTCACTGACGCTGGGAGCTTCCTGATAGCCCAGTATCCCTTCCAGCAGCGTGCCGCCGAGGCTGTGGGTAGACAGCACCCCGCTCAAATCAAACGCCACCTGCTGGAAAGCGTTCCAGATCCCGGCTTCGTGGAAAGCGCGGATCGCCCCGGCGGCCAGACCGGCGGCGACAAAGATAATAAACAGGCTACTCCAGCGGAAAAAACCGGCCAGGTTAAGACGTAATCCGCCCCAGTAAATCAGCACGCCCAGCACAATTGCGCAGGCCAGTCCGAGCACGGCCCCCAGCGGCGGGGCATAACCCAGATCCTGCTGAAACGCCGCCAGCAGGAAAAACACCGACTCCAGCCCTTCGCGCGCCACCGCCAGAAACACCATCAGTACCAGCGCCCAGCCGCTGCTGTTGCCTTTACGCAATGCGTTATCAACGGCATCTTCCAGCTGAGTTTTTATATTGCGCGACACCTTCTGCATCCAGAACACCATCCAGGTGAGAATAATCACCGCAATCACCGCCACAATGCCTTCAAACAACTCCTGCTGTTTCTGCGGGAATTCGCCGGTGGTTTCATTAATAAACCATCCGAGGGCAAAGCACAGCGCCACGGCGATCAACACCCCGCCCCACAGCGCGACAAACCACTGACTGCGCTGGGTGCGCTTCAGATAGCTGGCAATCAGGCTGACAATCAGCGCAGCCTCAATCCCTTCACGCAACATAATAAGAAATGGAACAAACATATCTGCCACCCTGCCGCTCTATTAAGCCAAGTCTGGTAAAGAAAAGTAAATACAAACGATATTAATTATCATTCCGGCAGCAAAAAGACAAGTGGAGATAATTTGCTTAAGTCACAGTCAGCCAGCGAAACGACATCTGGCAGTTGACCTTGTTTGGACGTTGATTTGGCTTTTGCAGTTGACCTTTGGTCGGCATCAGGAACGTCGCCGAGGCTGCGCTGATTTCCAGGAATGAGCGGCCAGGGAGGGCCGCGAAAGGCGTGCTTCGACCGGATAGTGAATCACGCCGGTCCGCCAGAAAGCGGCGTGGACGAGGCAACCTGCGCAGCAGGCGATGTGACGCCGCAAAGCACGAGGTCAAGAGCCTTTGCGCCTGAAGGCCCCTTGTCGCCAGTCCGCGTAGCGGGATAGTGAACCGTCGTTGACCTTTCCAGGTCCTTTGAGAACATGAACGACAAAGCCAATAAAAAAGCCTGCATGTTTTAACATGCAGGCTTGACCATTGTCAGAAAGCTACAGGTGCTAACCCGCCAACAGCTTAGCTGTGATACTCCGCATTAGCATCAGCAAACCGCTGCTGCGCCGCAGCTGACGGCTCACGATCCATCAGGCTGACAATCACAATCGCCAGGCTGGCAAACAGGAAGCCCGGGATAATTTCATACAAATTCAGCCACTCATACTGCTTCCAGATCAGCACCGTTGCAGCACCAATCACCATCCCGGCCAGCGCCCCATTACGCGTCATACGCGACCAGATAACGGAGAACAGCACCACGGGACCAAAGGCGGCACCAAAACCAGCCCAGGCGTAACTGACCAGTCCCAACACCCGGTTATTCGGGTTCCATGCCAGCAGAATAGCGATAACTGCCACCAGCAGTACCATCATACGACCAACCCACACCAGCTCACGCTGACCGGCATCTTTACGCAGGAAGTTTTTGTACAGATCTTCGGTGAGTGCGCTGGAGCAGACCAGCAACTGGCAACTCAGCGTCGACATCACCGCAGCCAGAATTGCGGACAGCAGGATCCCGGCAATCCACGGGTTAAACAGAATACGCGCCAGCTCAATAAAGATACGTTCCGCATTATCCGATACCCCGGCGGAGTGCTCGGGGTGGTTATTAAAGTAAGCGATACCAAAGAAACCCACCGCAACCGCACCGGCCAGGCAGAGGATCATCCATATCATACTGATACGACGCGCAGAGCGAATCGAGTGATGGGAGTCTGCAGCCATAAAACGCGCCAGAATATGTGGCTGGCCGAAATAGCCCAATCCCCAGCCCAGCAGCGAAACGATCGCTACAAAGTTAAGGTTCTTCAGCATATCGACATTTTCAATGCTCTTCGCTTCAATTACCTGCAGCGCATCCCCCAGGCCACCGACGGTAAAAATGACCATCACCGGCGTCAGAATCAGAGCAAAAATCATCAGACTGGCCTGCACGGTATCTGTCCAGCTAACGGCCAGAAAGCCACCAATAAAGGTGTAGACGATGGTCGCTGCCGCACCGGCCCACAAGGCCGTTTCATAGTTCATGTGGAAGGTACTTTCAAACAGACGCGCCCCGGCGACAATACCCGAAGCGCAATAGATGGTGAAGAACACCAGAATAATCACGGCGGAAACCACACGCAGTATTTTGCTGCGATCTTCAAAGCGGCTGGCAAAGAAATCAGGCAGTGTCAGCGCATTATTATGATGCTCAGTTTGCACCCGCAATCGTCCGGCAACAATTTTCCAATTTAGATACGCGCCCAGGGTTAAGCCAATAGCGATCCAGCTTTCTGAAATACCGGACAGGAATATCGCACCGGGTAACCCCATTAACAACCAGCCACTCATATCGGATGCACCGGCTGAAAGCGCCGTGACTACACTACCGAGGCTACGACCTCCAAGAATATAATCGTCAAAGTTTTTAGTTGAACGCCAGGCGATAAAGCCAATCAACACCATGCCTAAGATATACACGCAAAAGGTCACCATCATTGGTGTACTTAATGTCATTCAGGTTCTCCACTTTTTATGATTACTCGCTGTTAACAGGCCTAACGTCTGACAAATAAAAGCTCTGGCCAACAATGCGGGGTCGCTATCCTGCAGTAAACACACGCGACGCACAAACGATTTAACACAGCATGAACACTCTGATCACCAGATAGTTACTATTATCTTTCCACAGGTTGCACTCCGTCACATTGGAACCGGTTACACCTCGGTTATACCAGGCACATTCCTACATACAGCAATATTCACCCTGGCCTGATTACTGCAGCAATAACTGTGCCGGATTTTAAAAATGAGAGAAAAGTCTCTGGTTAGAATGCGACCAGGTTCACGCTTAACGAGGTTGCGCAAAGTTGCAACATAAGTGATATTGCTTATTAATATTTGCCATTAATTACTTCAGGAGTTGTAAGGCATGGGTACAACCACCATGGGTGTGAAACTGGACGAAACCACGCGCGACCGCATTAAACAAGCTGCCGGAAAGATTGACCGGACGCCTCACTGGCTGATTAAACAGGCAATTTTCAATTATCTGGAACAGCTTGAACAGGGCAGCACACCCGCTGAACTGGCCTACGCGACCGCTGCGAGCGAAGCCGACACTGATCAACGACCAGCGGAAGAAACCCTACAGCCGTTTCTTGATTTCGCTGAGCATATTCTGCCGCAGTCGGTCAGTCGTGCAGCAATAACTTCTGCCTGGCGTCGCCCGGAGACCGAAGCTGTGCCGATGCTACTGGAGCAGGCGCGCCTCCCTGCCCCGCTGGCACAGTCCACTTATCAGCTTGCGCACCAGCTGGCAGATAAGCTGCGACACCAAAAAAGTGCAGGTGGACGCGCCGGAATGGTGCAGGGATTGCTGCAGGAGTTCTCCCTGTCTTCTCAGGAAGGTGTGGCGCTGATGTGCCTGGCCGAAGCGCTGCTGCGTATTCCGGATAAGCCTACCCGTGATGCCTTGATCCGCGATAAAATCAGCAACGGTAACTGGCAGTCACATCTGGGACGCAGCCCGTCCATGTTTGTTAACGCCGCAACCTGGGGGCTGCTATTTACCGGTCGTCTGGTAGCGACCCATAACGAAGCAAATCTGTCACGCTCGCTGAACCGCATTATCGGTAAAAGCGGTGAACCCCTGATCCGTAAAGGGGTGGATATGGCGATGCGCCTGATGGGCGAGCAGTTTGTGACTGGCGAAAACATTGCCGAAGCGCTGGCAAACGCCCGAAAGCTGGAAGATAAAGGCTTCCGCTACTCTTATGATATGCTGGGTGAAGCGGCGCTGACCGATCAGGATGCCAAAGCCTATATGGTTTCTTACCAGCAGGCGATCCACTCGATTGGCAAAGCCTCAAACGGACGCGGAATTTATGAAGGTCCGGGGATCTCGATTAAGCTGTCAGCTTTGCACCCACGCTACAGTCGTGCCCAGCATGAACGGGTGATGGAAGAACTCTACCCGCTGCTGAAGTCCCTGACCCTGCTGGCGCGCTCGTATGACATCGGTATCAATATTGACGCCGAAGAAGCCGACCGCCTTGAACTGTCGCTGGATCTGCTGGAAAAACTCTGCTTTGAAAGTGAGCTGGAAGGCTGGAATGGTATCGGCTTTGTTATCCAGGCTTACCAGAAACGTTGCCCGATGGTGATTGATGCTCTGGCCGATCTGGCGCAGCGCAGCCGCCGACGTCTGATGATCCGCCTGGTGAAAGGCGCTTACTGGGACAGCGAAATCAAACGTGCGCAGATGGATGGCCTGGAGGGTTATCCGGTGTATACCCGCAAAGTGTATACCGATATCTCGTATCTGGCCTGCGCACGTAAGCTGCTGGCGGTGCCTAACCTGATCTATCCACAGTTTGCTACCCATAATGCCCACACACTGGCCGCGATTTACCAGCTGGCTGGCAATAACTATTATCCAGGTCAGTATGAGTTCCAGTGCCTGCACGGTATGGGTGAACCATTATATGAGCAGGTGGTAGGTAAAATTGCCGATGGCAGACTGAACCGCCCGTGCCGTATTTATGCACCGGTAGGTACACATGAAACCCTGCTGGCTTATCTGGTACGCCGCCTGCTGGAAAATGGTGCCAACACCTCTTTTGTTAACCGCATTGCCGACACCAGCCTGCCGCTGGATGAACTGGTTGCCGATCCGGTGGAAGCCGTGGAAAAGCTGGCTGCCGCTGAGGGCATCGTCGGCCTGCCGCATCCTAAAATCCCGCTGCCGCGCGATTTGTACGGTGCCGGACGTCAGAACTCTGCCGGCCTGGATCTGGCCAATGAGCATCGCCTGGCATCACTCTCAAGTGCCCTGCTGAACAGTGCCAGTCAGAGCTGGCAGGCGGCACCACTGATTGATGCTGAGCTGGAACAGGGTGAACGCATTGCGGTGATCAACCCGGCAGAACCTGGCGATATTGTGGGTTACGTACGCAATGCTACCAGTGGCGAAGTATCAGCCGCGCTGGATTCCTCGGTCAGCGCCGCTGCCATCTGGTTTGCCACGCCGCCGAATGAACGTGCCGCTATTCTCGACCGTGCGGCCACGCTGATGGAAGATCAAACTCAGCAACTGATTGGCATTCTGGTGCGTGAAGCGGGTAAAACCTTTAATAATGCGATTGCCGAAGTGCGTGAAGCGGTGGATTTCCTGCGCTACTACGCCGCGCAGGTACAGCATGACTTTGATAACGAAACTCATCGTCCGTTAGGTCCGGTGGTGTGTATCAGCCCGTGGAACTTCCCGCTGGCGATTTTCACCGGTCAGATTGCCGCCGCACTGGCAGCAGGTAATACCGTGCTGGCAAAACCGGCAGAGCAAACGCCGCTGGTCGCGGCACAGGCAGTGGCTATCCTGCACGAAGCCGGCATTCCCGCCGGTGCCCTGCAACTGCTGCCGGGTGACGGTGAAACCGTCGGCACGCAGTTGACCAAAGATGAGCGCGTACGTGGGGTAATGTTTACCGGTTCGACGGCGGTGGCCACTCTGCTGCAGCGTAATCTGGCTGGCCGACTCGATCCTCAGGGGCGCACCACGCCGCTGGTCGCAGAAACCGGCGGCATGAACGCAATGATTGTGGACTCCTCGGCACTGACTGAGCAGGTGGTGGTGGATATTGTCGCCTCGGCATTTGACAGTGCCGGCCAGCGCTGCTCTGCCCTGCGTTTACTCTGTATTCAGGATGATGTCGCTGAGCACACCCTGCAGATGCTGCGCGGTGCGATGGCCGAATGCCGTATGGGTAATCCGGAGCGTTTATCCACCGATATCGGTCCGGTAATTGATGCCGAAGCGAAACAGAATATTGAACAGCATATTCAGCTGATGCGTAGCAAAGGCTTTAAAGTGTTCCAGGCGGCGCGCCAGAACCCCCAGGACAGCCGTGAATGGCAGACCGGCACCTTTGTCCTGCCAACGCTGATTGAGCTGAATAAGATTGAGGATCTGACGCGTGAAATCTTCGGCCCGGTACTGCATGTGGTGCGCTTTGCACGCAATACCCTACCGCATGTGATTGAGCAGATTAACGCTTCCGGTTACGGCCTGACGCTGGGTGTCCATACCCGTATTGATGAAACTATTGCTCAGGTAACGCAGCAGGCACAGGTGGGTAACCTGTACGTAAACCGTAATATTGTTGGTGCGGTGGTGGGCGTGCAGCCGTTTGGCGGTGAAGGTCTGTCGGGTACTGGTCCAAAAGCCGGTGGTCCGCTGTATTTGTACCGCCTGCTCTCCAGCCGTCCGGACAACGCACTGCAGACTACCCTGGAACGCCAGGATCGCGATTATCCGCTGGATACACAGCAGCGCACGCTGCTGTTGAGCGCTCATCAGGCATTAACCGCCTGGGCTGCCGATCGTCCGCAACTGGCGGCCTGCTGCCAGCGTTATGCTGAAGTGGGCCAGGGCGGTACTTCACGCCTGCTGCCGGGACCGACGGGCGAGCGCAATACCTACACTCTGCTGCCGCGTGAGCAGGTGCTATGTCTGGCTGACAACGATGATGATGCGCTGGTGCAGCTCGCGGCGGTCACTGCCGTGGGCAGCCGTGCGCTGTGGGCAGATGATGACCAGCATCGTCAGTTGTGGCGTCAGCTACCACCCGCGGTTCAGCAGCGCGTCAGCCTGTCGTCCGATCCGGTGGAGAACGGTCATTATGATGCGGTGATATATCACGGTGACGCCGATCAGCTGCGCACGCTGTGTGAAGCGGTAGCGGCGCGGGATGGCGCGATTGTTTCGGTGCAGGGCTTTGCTCGTGGCGAGGATAATCTGCTGCTGGAACGTCTGCTGCTGGAGCGTTCACTGAGCGTGAATACGGCGGCGGCAGGGGGTAATGCCAGCCTGATGACCATCGGGTAACGGGCAGGCGAATACCTGCTTGTTAATCCGCCGGGCGCGGGGCCATCCTTTGACCAGGGTGGCTCCGCGTTTTTTTTGGTTTTTTGACCTTAAAAAAACCAGAATAAAAAAACACGAAATCCAATAACAGATTTCGTGTATAGCTATGTATGTTATTAAATTTAACAACAATCAGCCCAATATGGGGGTTCAAATAACAAACAACAGAATGAAACTTAAAATATCACCAAAAATAAAAAACTAATTACGCTGCCAGCCGAGGAACTGATCGTATTTGCGTAACGCTATGCGGTAATTATTATGCCCGGCATCCGGCAGCTGTTCTTCCAGACATTCGTGCCAGCTGTAACCCTTGAGCTTATCTGCCGGAAAACCATTGGCTGACAGCATATCGTCCAGTCGGCGCAGACGAACCACATACTCACGTACCGTGCTGTGATTCATTTCAGTTTCTTTAAACAGGTATTGTTTAAACGACAGAATATCAAAATATGCCGGCTGCGAATTGCAATAAATATCACTGCAAAAACGACATAAGCCGGTCAGGTCCTGCTGAAGATTCTGCCACTCTTCCTGGCTGATTAGCTGATCCATGCCGCTAATTGCCGCTTTGTTAATAATCTTGCCACGAAAAACCAGTGCCATGCGATCAAGCACTTTACCGCAGTGTGAGCAATTAACTTGTGTGTGTTTAAAGTCTTTCAAATAACGGCTCAACGGCCGAACAGTTGTCTTGGATCCCATTGGAGAGTTCCTGCCATATTTAATTAGTTGCAATTCAGCTCCATCATCGGTTAGTAGCTAACCGCGCTTGCAGACGTTTAATCGCCTGACTGTGTAATTGACTTACCCGGGATTCACCAACTTCCAGTACTGCACCAATTTCCTTCAGGTTCAGATCCTCCTGGTAATAGAGGGTTAACACCATTTTTTCTCGCTCAGGGAGCGCGTCAATGGCATCAATCACACTCTGACGCAGGTCGCTATCAAGTAACTGATTCAGTGGATTCGCCTGATTGTTTTCTTCTGTGTATAACTCAGCGCTGTCGCCATGTTCTTCACAGTACTCGTCGTAGGAAAACAGCTGGCTGTTATTGGTATCTAACAGGATCTGCCGATACTCCTGCAGAGTAATATCCAGCTGCTGCGCAACTTCCTGCTCACTGGCCGGGCGTCCCAACGTCTGTTCGAGCTGATGCATCGCATTCGCCACATCCCGTGCATTACGGCGCACGCTGCGCGGTGCCCAGTCACGTGATCGCAATTCATCCAACATCGCGCCACGAATACGTTGTACTGCAAAGGTGGTAAACGCCGTGCCTTGTAAGGCATCAAATCGCTCGACGGCATTCAGTAAACCAATGCTACCAGCCTGTAGCAGGTCATCCAGTTCCACACTGGCAGGTAAACGCACCTGCAGGCGCAGCGCTTCGTGCCGCACCAGCGGTATATATCGCTGCCACAGCGAATGTTTATCCATTACGCCACTGGCGGTATATAGATCGTTCACCCTGCCCTTCCCGCGTGTAGTAGTTATCAACACAATTATCGTTTTCCTTAGGGAAAGCGATCGACTGAATAGCGGCAAAAAAACGCGGTTATTTGGTTTTTGTTGAGAAATGCTAATCGAAATCGTGTAGCAGGACAGGCGACAGACCCTGCTACCGATAATTAAGAGGATTAATCAGGCAACCATAGCTTTGCCCAGTGCATTAGCGGCTCACCGGTCAGCATCCAGTCACGGTGCACCACTTCACGCAGCGCATCACCACTGGCATAAGAAGCAGCCGGATCGTTAAGGTGCGTGGCTATCGCCTCCATCCAGTCTTTATAGCGGTTACGTACCCGCGTGACCGGCATAGTGTTGCGATAACAGGCAACATCACTGCAAATCACCGGGAAACCGCAGGCACCATACTCCAGAAGGCGCAGGTGACTCTTACAGCGGTTAAACAGATTATCCTCAACCGGTGCCAGCGCCAGATCGAGGTTAAGTGACGCCATGCGTACCGGATATTCCAGAAATTCAACCCCCGGATGATATTCATGAATATAAGGACGCAGTTTTGCCGGGCACATCCCCATAAACACCCATTCCACCCGCTCAGCCAGCGCACGAACCACATCAAATATCAACTCCAGATCGCCGGTATGGCTGGCGCCGCCAATCCAGCCCACCCGCGGTTTACTCCCCTGCCCGCGCAGACTGATCAGATTGCTCCACAGTGCCGGCGGCAGCCGGTTCTGCGCTACCCGAATATCCGGGTGCATCCCGCTGAAACTTTCAGCCAGTTCAGCTGTAGAGACCACAAAACGATCCACCAGGCTGAGGCTTTTGCGAATTGATTGCAATATATCCTGCGGAAATAATTTACGATGAACACTTTTCAATGGCAGATTGGGTAAATAGTCATCCAGTTCAAACACTTTAAATACCGAATCACAGACTTTTGACCGCTGTAACCATTGATGAGCATCCGGTGTGATATGGCGCTGAAGCACAATGCTGTCAGGCGCATAGCGGGCAAGTTCAGCTATTTCGGGTGTTGAAGAACGCAGAACCCCTTCGATTACACCTTCTGCAATCATCGCCTGGTGTGGCTGGATAATCCGATACTGACCACAACCAGTAAAATCGGCCATACAGCTCATCACAACTGGCAGGGGTCTCCAGCTAAGGGGACGCCAGCTCAATTCAGGCGTTTGTTCCAATGTAAAATCACCATTATTAAGGGATAAATTGGGATTATAAGCCGGATCATGAGCAATCAGCGGTAACCACTGGCGATAGAATGCATCCTGCTCTGCAATAAAGCGCAGCTGCTTCTGCGTTTGTTTGTCTGTATCTATCTTATTCTGACTGACGCTTCCCTCATGCATCACCACAGCAAAAGGCGTCCAGACTGTCAGATAACCGGCCTGTCTGACCTTCAAACAGAGATCAACATCGTTGTAAGAGACTTTAAAGCGCTCTTCATCCAGCCCACCAACCTGGTGATAAACCTCACTTCTGATCATCAGACATGCTGCAGTCACAGCGGTATAATTTTGGTCCAGCAGTAGCCGAAACATATACCCGGGTATATCAGACGACTCTCCGATAAAGGGATGTTCAGCCGGACCACGTAACCCCAAAATCACACCAGCATGCTGAATACGACCATCCGGATAGAGCAATTTTGCGCCAACAATGCCCACCTCAGGACGTTGGGCATGATTAAGCAAATTATCCAGCCAGTTATTGTCAATAATTGCAGTATCATTATTCAGCAAAACCAAATATTCACCACGCGCTTCGCTCGCAGCCAGGTTATTCATCGCTGAATAGTTAAAAGCATGAGGATAACTCAGTACTTTAATACGTTCAGGATCCACCGTAGCAATGCCTGCCAGCCATCGTTGTGCTTCTGGCGTCTTGCTATTGTTATCAACAATTAAAATTTCGTAATGTGGATAACGGGTTTTTTCCAACAGCGATGTAATACATGTAATTAATACTGGCAACTGATCTTTAGTCGGAATAATAATCGAAACCAATGGCTGTGCCTGATGACAATATTTCAGTGCATATAATCCCGGATAAGGACTTTCTACCCGGCTATTAACATAACCACGCTGATGCAAATGATGTTGTAAAATAGCTCGATACTCTGGTTCATCCTGCAAACGATGACTTTCAGAAATTACCAGCGGTTCAGCTATATGACCAATCCGCTCTATACCTGTCTGCTCGATGATCCGGATAATATAATCAAATTCCCACGCCTGCTGAAAGATATTGGAGAAACCGCCTGACTCTAACAAAAGATTGCGATTAAACAGCCAGTGTTTAGCCATTTGCGTAGGATTGCTTAACAGTAGATCAAGATTAAAGTCCGGTCGCATGCCAGTACCCGTAACTTCCCCTTGTTGCTGATAACACTCATCCCCATAAATAGCTGCACAATGTTCAGCGTCAGGCAATGTTAGTGAAAGTTGTAAAATACCACTGCGAGTAAGTTTACTGCCTGCTTTCATTATCAGCACCCAATCCGACTGCATCGTGGAAATATGCTGATTGATTGCTGTAACATATTGTTCACTGGTGGTGTTTAGCCACTGAACCCCATCGAATGGCACTGTCGTTATGCAGGTACTAACCACAACTGGTTTTAATATTATTCCAGGCATTTCGATTGCAATAATGCTATCAATACTGTCCTGCCATAACTCTGTCGCTTCAGCTAAATTGATAATATAAATACCAACCACTGACCGACTACAGCGAGTGATCGAATAATCAGCAATAAGCTGTTTCTGAACCTCGCTGGTATCCCGTAGTGCTAACCACTGTTGCAGACATTTATTACCGCGACTACCTGCAAACAAATAATATGCGCTGTTCAATGCTGACAACAAATTGCACTGCTGAAAAGTACCTGGATAGTGTAAAGACGTGACATTGACTAATTGATTAGTAGTACTATCTCCCTTGTACCACCCCAACTCAGCTATCATCTTAGGAAAGTTAGAGTAGGTTTCACTAACCACAGCACTGTCTTTAACGGCTAACTGACTGATCTGACTTTCGGAAACGCGAAAAGATGATAATCCCTCGCTTAAAAATGCCAGATTACCCTGACTGAGCAACTTAACATAAATTGCCAGATCTCCCAGATACGACATCCGTTTACCGTTCAACTGAAATAAATCGTCGCCAAGATTAATCAGATCATCTCTGCGACACAGAACACAACTCGGCTCGCCGATAAAATTGATGATATTATCACTAAGAAATGAAATTACGTCACGACCATCGAGAATTACGTCACCCTGAAAAGGGTAACTGGTAGCAAACGTTGCAGGTAAAATCTTTCCGGACTCATCTATCCGATGGCGCCGCGAGGAGGCGATTTTATTATCAGGATGGGAGTTAAATGCATCCAACAGTTTTTTGATGCAGTCAGGTTCAAGTAAATCATCATCATACAAAAACTTGATATATTCGCCACGCGACTCCTTTAAGCAGCGAATCACACTGCCACTTTCTCTCAGTCTGGTTTCATTGTAATAGTAACGAATATCAAATGGTGAAGAAGCTATGTAACGGTCTGCAACCTGACGAATATCGTTACTGCCACTATCATCACATATAATAATTTCCAGTGATGAAAAATTCTGTTTTAAGACACTCTTTAATGCATCTTCGAAAAAATCAATTTTATACGCAGGTATCAGCACGGAGACCAGAGGATAACTGTTTACATCCTGATCTGTGATATATGTTTTTTCGTTATGATCAGACATATCCCCCCCCTACCTTGCTTTTCAATATAAATAATGGTCGATTAAGAAATTCCCCTAAAGCATCATCACGATGACAATTACAATCATCCAGCGGTTTATACACCACTTCCCCATCATCCATTTTGACAGCAACAGCGATCTCTTCAATATTCCAATGTGCTGCAACCCCACTACGGATAAAATCGATGAGCTCTTTTTTTTCTCCTTTGAGAAAGAGTGGGTAGTTCACATTTCCACGCCAGTTAAAACCAAGCTGAAATATCAGAATATTACATTTGGATGCCAGGTAATTGAGTTGATTAAGGATCATTTTCTTCGCAGCCTGTACGGAGTCAACTACGGTATCATAATCATCGCCGATATGATGCAGTACATTTAGTAAGAAGCCGATATCTCCTTCAACACTTTTTTCGTCAAATGTAAAATACTGATTAAATATTTCCATACGTCCCTGTAAAGAGAGCAAATCGATTGCCTGACCTACAATCGATGCATGATGAGGACTACCTTCGAAAGCGGTAACCCAACTGGCTCCTGCGCCGGCTGCCGAGAATGAGAAAAAACCCAGATTAGTGCCTATATCAAAGACTTTTTTATTACAAAAATTGACCTGAGAATGAATAAACCTCCAGCGCTCTTCTTCAAAACGTGACACTGGATTATAATCAACCTCTCCAAGAATCTGGCTTAACGCAACAGGCAAAGCCTGGTATTTTGCATGTTTACCGGCAGCACTTTCCATAGCCAGGTATTTTTTTAATCGCTTTATTTTTTCGATGTCATTCATTTTTTGTCCTGCTAATGAATTTAGTCACTAATTTTTTCAGATAGTGACTGAACGATATTTTAATTTCATAGATAAAAAGTAGCAGTGTATCGCTGTGAAGGTAGATATCATGACATAATGCCATAATAATAACACAGATACTGCATTCATCTTTTCTGAAATAACTATGTGGTTTTTTACCCTGCAACACATCAGATATTAATCCATTTATCCAAAGATAAGGTGAAACAGATGTATTGTTGTTTGGCACATCAGGATAATCATGAATAAGATTTGGTGTTATACCCTGCTGTATAGCTAGCTGCAAAGGTCCCCACAACCTGGGATTCGCCTCAATAAGAAAAGTTTTATCATTATTTTTTATAACTTCAACCATGACAAAACCAGAAAAGTCCACTGCCCGGAAAGCAGAGATTAATTTTCTTTCAAAATTTAAATCCGGACAATCACACGCTTCAGCGGCAATGATTGATTTACCATTATCCTGCTGCAGTAAATTACGTTGATAACGAATCAATTGATTACCATTTGAATATAGAAACATCAAATAATAATAACTTTCCCCCACCACATATTCCTGATAAAAATATTCTTCCGCCTGATGGTTTATAAAAAAATCATCCAGATCCTTATTATCAATGATTAATACAGGATAGATTTTCCTGCCATCTGAAGACGAGAATTCAAGCGAGGGTTTTGCCACTAATGGCAAATCATTATAGCCAGGCATTTTGATTTCAACAGGTGAATCGATATCAAATTCCGCAGTCAGTGCAATAAAACTTTTCTTGTTGGATAGTGTTTCGTAACAATCCTGCGGACACAAATAACAGTCCAATCCTGCCTGTTCAAAATGCTGACGACAGGATAAGATTATACGATTAATTGATTCAGAAGAAGGTAAAAAAACCAGTTTATCCTGAGGGTATTTCCGGCTGACCAAAGCAATACAACTTAACATATCAGACGCAATAATTGCATCATTCTGACGAATTGCATCAATATTTTTCCGATAGCGCGTCAGTCGAATTTTGTCATTTAGCGGCCTGGCAATTAAAGAAAAGCTGAAGCCTGCTTCACAAAAATAACGACATGATGCAATAATCGCTCTTTCATTAGCACCACTGAAAATTACATAGCGCACCTTGTCAGTCATCATCGAAGCTTTACCTGTAAATATTATTATTACTTCCGAACTGACCTATGATGCCGATGATTTTTTTTTGTTCTGCGTCACTTAAACCAGTATGAATTGGCAGGCATAAAACCTGACGCGAAAGCCGCATTGCCTGTGATAACCTGCCGCAGGATGACAGGCATTCTTCCTTATACATCGGAAACTCTGTGATCAACGGATAAAAATATCTTCTGGCATAAATGTTTTCATCTTTTAATTTTTCATACACCTCATCCCGCGTTAGTGGAAAGACGTCACCATCAATGAACATCGGACAGTATGAGTAATTCCATTCAACGCCGTCCGGGACAGGATTAAAAAAGATACCCGGTAATGATGACAAATGATTGACATAATTCTCATAAATATTGCGACGATAAAGAAATGCGGCATCAATATGTTTAAGTTGTAGCAATCCAAATGCAGCCTGAACTTCATTCATTTTTCCATTTATGCCAGAAGCTACAACAGTTGTTTCATCCACAAAGCCAAAGTTCTTCAGATGATCAATATGTTGCTTCATTTCTTCGCTATGACAGATTACAGCACCACCTTCAATAGTATTAAATACCTTCGTTGCGTGAAAACTCAGTATAGAAAGGTCCCCTGCATTTAAAATGCTGGCATTGTCTTTTTTTACCGCAAAAGCATGAGCTGCATCATAAATAACTTTAAGACCATATCGATCGGCGACGTCCTGAATTTCGCCTATATTGCAAGGAATGCCGTAACAATGTACAGGTAAGATAGCTGTCGTGGATGGTGTTATTACTTCTTCTATTTTTTTTGGATCAATGTTACAGCTGTGCGGTTCAACATCGACAAATACGGGTTTAATACCATTCCATTTCAATGCATGGGATGTAGCCACAAATGAGTACGCTGTTGTTATAACCTCACCGGTAACAGACAGAGCCTGTAGTGCAGTGATCAATGCAAGTGTTCCATTTGCAAACACACTCAGATACTCGACACCTAAATATTTTGCCAATTCGGCTTCGAACTGAGCGTGAAATGCGCCAGCGTTAGTCAATCGTTGACTGTCCCAGATATTTTCAAGGTAGGGAATAAATTCTTCCAAAGGAGGAAGCAACGGACTGGCTACATACACATTTTTTCCCACTTATCCACCTAATCATATTCACTTTATTTTCAGTCAGAATATCTGATGATATGCGCTATTCTAGCGTTACTTAATGAAAACGATTTGGCTAAAAGGACAAGAAAAATAGGGCAATTCGAGACATAACTAAAATATCACTCACTGAAAATGCGAATTTACGCATCTCCGCAGTTTATACATACCAGGGTTGATTATCTTTTAGCGAAAAAAACCCCGCCAGATGGCGGGGTCTGATTGCATCCGAATGCGGAATTAGCGCAGCAGAGACAGCATAGTCTGTGGAACCTGGTTAGCCTGAGCCAGTACTGAGCTACCAGCCTGCTGCAGGATCTGTGCACGGGACATATTAGACACCTCTGTCGCGTAATCAGAATCCTGGATACGGCTGCGTGCGGCAGACAGGTTATTCACGGTGTTATTCAGGTTACTGATGGTAGACTGAAAACGGTTTTGAGACGCACCCAGCAGGCTTCGCTGTGAATCAACAGCTTTGATTGCCGCATCGATATCAGCCAGTGGCGTGCTGCCTGGCGCTACGCCAGAAGCACTACCACCGGTGACTGCACCTTTCAGTACGTCGAAGCCAACGGCTGCAGTGGTACGCAGGTTGCCGTTAACTTTATCGTCGTTTGTGGCTGTATTGGTGTTCATCGTACGTGTGTTCAGATCGGTGCCCGTCTGTCCAGCTGCGGCCAGGTTGTAAGTGTCGCTTTTGCTGATAGTGATGGAAATTTTCTCACCATCTTTAGCACCCACCTGGAAGTCATAGTCCTTATCGGTATCACCGGTCGCCAGAACTTTGTTGCCGTTAAAATCGGTCTGTTTGGTTACGCGGTTGATTTCTTCCATACGCTGGTTAACTTCAGCCTGGATTGAATCGATATCAGACGCAGAGTTAGAGCTGTTCTGTGCCTGTACGGTCAGGTCACGTACACGCTGCAGGTTGTTGTTGATTTCGCCCAGCGCGCCTTCAGCGGTCTGCGCCAGAGAGATACCATCGTTGGCGTTACGGGCAGAAACAGTCAGACCGTTGATGTTAGCGGTGAAACGGTTGGCAATTGCCTGGCCTGCCGCATCGTCTTTTGCGCTGTTGATGCGCAGACCAGAGGACAGACGTTCAATAGCGGTACCCAGAGAAGACTGTGATTTGTTCAGGTTGTTCTGAGTGCTCAGAGACAAAATGTTAGTATTAATTACTGCCATAATATATATCCTCTACATTTTACTTTAAAAACCTGGCTTAAGCGCCATGTACCTCAATTATCGACTCCCCTGATGGGAACTTTAGATGTGATTACAAAAAAAACGCTTTTTTTTTAAAATACATAACCCTATAAATATTCAGAATTTTTTACTTCTGTGAAACTGCCCCTACGTGTTCTGATAAACAGATCTGGGTTACTGCGTATCTGGTTGGCAGCAACCGGGAACATGACATCATTACTTCCCCTGCTACAGCCAAAAAAAAGCCCGCATAACATGCGGGCTTTCCACCAATCGATCTCACTCCCAGCGGAGCCAGATCCACTGTACAGGCGATATTAACGCAGCAGAGACAGCATAGTCTGTGGAACCTGGTTAGCCTGAGCCAGTACTGAGCTACCAGCCTGCTGCAGGATCTGTGCACGGGACATATTAGACACCTCTGTCGCGTAATCAGAATCCTGGATACGGCTGCGTGCGGCAGACAGGTTATTCACGGTGTTATTCAGGTTACTGATGGTAGACTGAAAACGGTTTTGAGACGCACCCAGCAGGCTTCGCTGTGAATCAACAGCTTTGATTGCCGCATCGATATCAGCCAGTGGCGTGCTGCCTGGCGCTACGCCAGAAGCACTACCACCGGTGACTGCACCTTTCAGTACGTCGAAGCCAACGGCTGCAGTGGTACGCAGGTTGCCGTTAACTTTATCGTCGTTTGTGGCTGTATTGGTGTTCATCGTACGTGTGTTCAGATCGGTGCCCGTCTGTCCAGCTGCGGCCAGGTTGTAAGTGTCGCTTTTGCTGATAGTGATGGAAATTTTCTCACCATCTTTAGCACCCACCTGGAAGTCATAGTCCTTATCGGTATCACCGGTCGCCAGAACTTTGTTGCCGTTAAAATCGGTCTGTTTGGTTACGCGGTTGATTTCTTCCATACGCTGGTTAACTTCAGCCTGGATTGAATCGATATCAGACGCAGAGTTAGAGCTGTTCTGTGCCTGTACGGTCAGGTCACGTACACGCTGCAGGTTGTTGTTGATTTCGCCCAGCGCGCCTTCAGCGGTCTGCGCCAGAGAGATACCATCGTTGGCGTTACGGGCAGAAACAGTCAGACCGTTGATGTTAGCGGTGAAACGGTTGGCAATTGCCTGGCCTGCCGCATCGTCTTTTGCGCTGTTGATGCGCAGACCAGAGGACAGACGTTCAATAGCGGTACCCAGAGAAGACTGTGATTTGTTCAGGTTGTTCTGAGTGCTCAGAGACAAAATGTTAGTATTAATTACTGCCATGTCGATATTCCTTGTAAGTTAACTGCTTGAATTCAGGATTCGGCCTTGTGCCGCATTGCCGTCAACGAGGTTATCGACCCCTTTATGATTTACTTTAGAGAAACCTTTTAAAAAAATTGTAATGCGGTTAACTAAAGCCGCTTACCTCCTCTGTTTGGCGCATTATTTTTTTCGCTCTCCCCTAAAATTTCCTTTTTAGCTGCCGATAACCCTCACCAAGTGGTGTTTAACAAACAAGGAAATGATTATGGCAAGTGTAAGCCAACTGGGTGCAGGTACTTCTCTTGATCTGGACAGTCTGTACAACTCATTAGAGGCAGCAGAACAGAAGCGTCTGTCACCGCTGACTAAACAGCAAACCTCGTATACTGCCAAACTGACCGCCTGGGGAATTGTGCAGACCTCGCTGGAAAAGGTACAGGCTGCGGCTTCAGCCCTGAAAGATACTTCGGCGATTGCGACCTCAAAAGTGGTCAGCAGTAATTCTTCTTTTACTGCAAGCCTGGCGAATGGCACCAGTGCCGGTAACTTTAAAGTCAATGTCACCCAACTGGCTGAGGCGCAGTCATTACTGTCGGAAACCACCGACAGCAGCACTAAAGCGTTAGGCAGCAGTGCATCTTCTATATTCATAGAACAGAATGGCAAAAAAACAGAAATAAAAATTGCAGCGAATAAAACCAGCCTGAACGATATTCGCGATGCAATTAATCAGCAGAGTACCGGCGTTAACGCCAGTGTGATTAAAGCAGACGACAATTCTTATTATCTTTCACTGACGTCGAAAGAAACCGGTGAAGCTAACACCATGAAAATTAGCGTTACAGGCGATCAGGCTATTAGCGATTTCCTTAGCTATGACGGTAATGCAAACAATACCCAAAATGGGATGAAACAACAGGTTGCGGCCAAAAACGCCGAACTGACCGTGAACGGTATCGCTATCACCCGTAGCAGCAATACCATCACCGATGTACCGGAAGGCGTAACACTGACATTAACCAGCATCAGCGGCAAAGAAGAAAACCTGTCGATTCAAAAAGACAGCGCCCCGATGCTCGAAGCTGTTAAGGCCTATGTTGACGCCTATAACTCACTGCAAACTACCATCACCTCGCAGACCAAATACACGGCCGTAAAAAAAGGTGCTGATGAACAGAATGCCTCGAATGGCGATCTGGTGGGCGACGGCACACTGCGCAGTATTCAGAGTGGCCTGCGTAGCCTGATTTCAACCACCCAGAACGGCGGTGATATCAGCCTGTTATCACAGTTGGGTATTAAACAGGAAACCACGGGCAAGCTCTCTGTGGACAACAGCAAACTGGAAAAAGCGCTAAATGAGGATCCGGACAGCGTGATGAAATTCCTCTCCGGGGATGGTAAAACAACCGGTTTTGCTACTCAGACCAGTAATCTTCTTACTGAATATCTCGGCAGTGATGGTGCCATCAAAACCGCGACGAACGGCATTGATAAATCCATTAAACTGGTAAAACAACGTTCTGAACAGATGGTCGAGAGCATTAATGCCACTATGGCACGTTATAAAACTCAGTTTGTAAATCTGAGTAAAATGGTCTCGCAAATGACGAACACCTCGAATTATCTGGCTCAGCAATTCTCTCAGTCCAGCAAATAAATAAGGAGTCAGCATGTACGCCAAAAAGGGAATTCAGGCCTATGCCCAGGTGGGCGTTGAAACTGCAGTATTAAGTGCCAATCCCCATCAATTGGTGGTACTGCTGTTTGATGGCGCGTTAAGCGCAATGAAAAAGGCCGCAATTTTACTCAACGCGGGCGATATTGCCGGTAAAGGTTTAGCGTTAAGCAAAGCAATAAATATTATCAGCAATGGCCTGCGCAGTGGTCTGAATCACGAGGTGGGCGGCGAACTGGTCGCTAACCTCGATAATCTGTATGAATATATGACCCGCCGTCTGCTGCAGGCCAACCTGCATAACGATGGGGAAGCAATAGCTGAAGTGGAAGCGTTATTGCAAAATATTGCTGAGGCCTGGAAAGAAATTGGTCCGGCTGCCGGTAACCCACAAGATAAGGATGCCTTGTGATGCAAAATACCACTGAAATGTTAACTCACTATCGCCAGCTGGTCTCGCAAAGCCAGTCGATGTTGGCGCTGGCCACCGCCGGCGAATGGGATAAGCTGATTGAAAGTGAAGTCAGCTACTTACGCGCGGTGGAAAACATTGCCCATAACGACGAGCTGCATTTGCTGCCCGCCGAATTGAAAAAAGAAGTGAATCACTGTATCCGACAGGTGATGGAAAATGAGAATCTGCTGAAAACCCTGCTAAATGCGCGCATGAAAGAATTACGTCTGCTGGTTAACAGCAGCAACCACCAGCGCAACCTCAGCACCGCTTACGGGGATAATGCCGGTAACGTTCTGTATCCTAAACAAGTGTGATCCCCCGCGGGTCGTTGCACTGTCCCCTGCCATATTAAAATTTGTGTCAGGGGATCTTTTTTTTCTGGCGTACTCCATACTTCATTCTCCGGTCCCGGAGGAAAATGGAGCATACAGAGATGAACAATCTAACGCTGTTGCAGTTTTTTCACTGGTATTACCCCACTGGCGGTAAATTATGGCTGGAGGTAGCAGAACGTGCAGCTGCCCTTGCCGAGCTGGGTATGACTGCGGTCTGGCTGCCCCCGGTTTATAAAGGGCAAGGTGGCGCAGATTCGGTTGGTTATGATGTTTACGATCTGTTTGATTTGGGTGAATTCGATCAAAAAGGCACCGTTGCCACCAAATATGGTGATAAGCAACAGCTGCAGAATGCGGTACAGATCCTCGCCTCACACGGGATAGGCACCCTGCTGGATACCGTGCTGAATCATAAAATGGGCGCGGATGAAAAGCAGGCGGTACGGGTAAACCGGGTTAACCCGGATAACCGCGAAGAGATTGATGATACCGAGATTAGCGCTGAAGCCTGGACCCGCTTTACCTTCCCTGGCCGAAGCGGTCAATATTCGAAGTTTATCTGGGACGACAAATGTTTCAGCGGTGTTGATCATATTGAAAACCCGGATGAAAACGGGGTGTTTAAAATCGTTAATGATTATACCGGCGATGGCTGGAATGATCAGGTCGATGACGAACTGGGAAATTTCGACTATCTAATGGGTGCCAATATCGACTTTCGTAATCATGCGGTGGCCGAAGAGCTGAAGTATTGGGCCCGCTGGATTATGCAGGAAGTAGGTTGCAGCGGTTTTCGCCTCGATGCGGTAAAGCATATTCCGGCCTGGTTTTATAAGCAGTGGATTGATCATGTGCAGGAAGTCGCGGAGCAGCCGCTGTTTATTGTCGCAGAGTACTGGTCCCCGGAGGTGGGAAAACTGGAGAATTATATTCAGCAGGTCGAAGGCAAAACCCTGCTGTTCGATGCTCCGCTACATCATCAGTTCCACCTCGCCTCACAGCAGGGTGCCGACTACGATCTCAGCCAGATTTTTACCGACAGTCTGGTGGCCAGCGATCCCTGGCACGCGGTAACGCTGGTCGCCAATCACGATACCCAGCCGCTACAGTCGCTGGAAGCCACGGTGGAGCCCTGGTTTAAGCCGCTGGCTTATGCGTTGATCCTGCTACGGGAGAATGGCGTACCAACGGTGTTTTATCCGGATTTATATGGTGCCAGCTATCAGGATGAAGGGAATGATGGCGAACAATATCAGATTGAGATCCCGGTAGTTCCGGAGCTGGAAGCCCTGCTCCGCGCCCGTCAGAGCCATGCGCACGGCGAACAAACCGAATGGTTCGATCATCCTAACTGCATAGCGTTTTCCCGCAGCGGTACGGCAGAACTGCCGGGTTGTGTGGTGATGATGTCTAATGGCGAGGCGGGGGAAAAGCATCTTGAACTGGGCGAAGTTGCGGCCGGACGTCAGTGGCGGGATTTGCTGGGTCATCGTCAGGAGGGGGTAAGCGCCGATGAGAGCGGCGCGGCTACTTTTTTCTGTAATGGGGGAAGCGTCAGCGTCTGGATACCGGTGGAGTGAGGTCGAGACCAGGACCTGGGGCCGGTCCACTGCGTGAGGCTTTATTTTGGCGGTTGGGTTGGCTTTGTGGTTTAAAAGTCAGCGCCAGGTCAACGACGTTAGCTTTCGCGCAGCGAAAGTGCTCTGGCCCTGGATTTTAAAAAACACAACCAGCGAAGCCCAACTCCCCTGCCCCACGCAGTGGCCCAGCTACAGTCCTGGTTTCGGCTCAGCCCCAACCGCTGCCAGCGCCTGCTCACACTCCGGCGTCAGCCGATCCACCTTACGCAGCGTCAGCGAATCATAATGCAGTTCACTGCCCTTCAGCGCCAGTGGCATCACCCGCAGCCGATCGTTAACGTTTACCCACTGATCGTCATGACGGGTGATCTTGCCACTTTTGCTGGTTACACGCTGCCACTGACGGCAGTCCAGAGTATCCCCCTGCGCGTTAATAATCAGACTTGCTATTGCCCGATCGCTGATCAGTCCCTTCTGCGGACCTGCGCTCTGCCACTTACCCACCAGTTCCGCCGGTGGCGGGGTTTTTACCACGCTGGCATAGTTGGTCAGCTGAGCGCAGCCGCTCAGGGTAATCAGCGCCATACCTGCAATCATCCACGTTTTCATCTTGTATCCTGAATATTCAATGACAGCCTGATGCATCAGACAGTGAGCGCTAAGTTATAATTTTTCGCTATTCTGCTCAAGGCTGAAGACCATTTTCCTGCACTAAACCCCGCCTGTACCCTGCTGCACCTTCCCATCACGCCCCGCTGGCGTGTACACTTGCCGCGCATTTACCCGGAGCCGATAGTGATGAAAACGATTGAAGAATATTACGCCATTGCCAAAGACCTGTTTCTTGAGGCTCACCCGCAGCTGAAAGCCGGGATTGAAAACCTGACCGCTGAGCAGGCTGTCACTTTAGGTATGAGCCGTGAGCAGCTGCAGGCAATGCAGAAAGATCGCGCCTGGGCGGCGTATATGCGTGAGAAAAAGCTCGACGGTATGCTGTTTGCTATTCAGCTGGCAGAGCCGGATAAAGAGGTGATGGTAGCCGCGATAGAAACCTATCTGCACGATCATGCTGCGGCGCTGGGAATGAGCTGGGAAGAATTCTGTATTAAGAACGAGTTATAAATTCAGCGCCTGAATTTTCAGGCGCTGAATTTATCGCATTAAATCTTGCAGCTTTCACACTCGCTATCGTCGGGAAGACACTCCAGCGGCTGCTCATCCACCTTTTTAGCCGCTCTGGCTTCTGCCTCTTCCAGCTGGGCATCAATATCAAACTCAAACAATTTATCGTCCATTCTCGTCTCCTGCCTGTTCTGAGAGATTATTACGCCTGTGGTTATACCCGTTAGCCACGCACTCGGGCAATCACCGACACCACAGACAGCACAATCAGCCCCACGATCATGCCCAGCACCAGGTTGGCGAGATTGCCGATCATGCCGGCCACCATGCTGCTCTGACCGGCGCTCCAGCCCTCCACCAGATGATGCAGCAATGGCAGGCCATGCACGATAATACCACCGCCGACCAGTAACATCGCCAGAGTCCCCACCACGGTCAGGATCTTCATCATCCAGGGTGCAGCGGCCAGCAGAACGCCACCTACCCACTGCGCTGGCGATGAGGATTTCTTTTGCAGCCAGAAGCCAAGATCGTCCACTTTAACAATCCCGGCAACAATACCGTAAACCCCGGCGGTCACCAGAATGGCAATGCCCGCCAGTATCGCCACCTGATTGATTAACGGCGCATCAGAGACTATCCCGAGGGTAATAGCGACAATTTCTGCTGATAAAATAAAATCGGTGCGGATAGCGCCACTCACTTTTTTCTTCTCAAACGCCGCCGGATCCTGCGCTGCCGCCTTTAACAGCCGCTGCTCACGCGCTTCCGGGCTGCTGCCCTGTTTATCTTTATGCAGACTGTGCTGAATTTTTTCTACCCCTTCATAACAAAGGTAGGCCCCCCCTGCCATCAGCAGCGGGGTAATGGCCCAGGGTGCAAAGGCGCTGATTAACAGCGCCAGTGGTACCAGGATCAGCTTATTCAGAAAAGAGCCTTTGGCGACCTTCCACACCACCGGCAGTTCGCGGTTGGCTTTCATCCCGCTGACCTGCTCTGCATTCAGCGCAAGGTCGTCGCCCAGCACGCCGGCGGTTTTCTTTGCCGCCACTTTGCCCATCACAGCAATATCATCCAGCAGCGTGGCAATATCATCCAGTAAACTCAGTAAACTACTTGCTGCCAAAATATTATTCCTTCTGATTATTAATTTAACAGGTTAGCTGCCGGCCTCATCCGTATGGCAACAGGGGCAACGCACCAGCTCACACACCCGCATATCGGCAATACCCTCACAATCCCACTCCACCCGCAGCGGTTGCCCGGCAGGTTCAGAATGATGCAGATATTTACTGACCGGACTTTCCGTCATGCCCGCAATCTCCTCCGTGGCAATCAGCTGTTCGCCCAGGTAAATCCGCGCCGTTGCCCGGGTGCTGACCATGCGATCGCCGCTCAGTTTATATAACCGTCTTACCGTTAGTTTCACGCTGGCCATGTTCTACCCTGAATGCTGTGGCGGAAAAAAGGGGCATATCTTTTCAATTATGGCCGGGGAGTGCAAATAGTGTAAAAATTTTCCTAATCTGCTGAAAAAACAGTTTCCGCCCGCGCCACAAACAACGATGATATCAAAACTTTATTTTTGTTCAGGATCGAACATCCCGATGAACTCGTCGCGTTTCCCTTCCGTTTTGCCGCTGGTGGCGGCGCTGTTTGCTCTCTATTTTATCTGGGGCTCTACCTATCTGGTGATCCGTATTGGCGTGGCCAGCTGGCCGCCGATGATGATGGCCGGTACCCGCTTTTTACTGGCCGGTAGCGTGCTGCTATTGATTTTGCTGTTAAAGGGGGAGCGCCTGCCCTCGCTGCGCGCCTGCCGCAATGCCGCGCTGGTGGGGGTGCTGCTGCTGGCGGCGGGTAACGGCGCGGTGACGGTGGCGGAGCATCAGCATGTGCCATCCGGGCTGGCGGCTGTGATGGTTGCCACCGTGCCACTGTTTGCCATGTGCTTCAGTCACCTGTTTGGTATTGCCACCCGCTGGATTGAGTGGCTGGGGATTACCGTGGGCATGGCGGGGATTATTTTGCTTAACAGCGGCGGCCAGCTGGCCGGTAATCCCTGGGCGGCGCTGATGATTATGGCAGGCTCACTGTGCTGGGCATTTGGTTCGGTGTGGGGATCGCGCGTTACGCTGCCCACCGGCATGATGGCCGGTGCCATTGAAATGCTGGCGGCTGGCGCGGTTCTGCTACTGGGCAGCGTGCTGAGTGGTGAAAAGCTGACGGCCCTGCCGCCGCTGTCCGGCTGGCTGGCACTGGGTTATCTCAGCCTGTTTGGTTCGGTAATTGCGATTAATGCCTATATGTATTTGATCCGCAACGTTACCCCGGCAATTGCCACCAGCTATGCCTATATCAATCCGGTGGTCGCCGTGCTGCTGGGAATGGCGTTTGCCGGTGAACAGCTGTCAGCGCGCGAATGGCTGGCGCTGGCGATTATTGTCGTCTCCGTGATGCTGGTGACCCTCGGCAAGTATCTGTTCCCGCCGAAAGCGGTGGTGATGCCCAGCGCTGAACGCTAGCGCTGATGAATGCCGTACTGGTCGATCTCGCCGTTACCCGCAGCGGCGCAGATCCATTCCTCCAGGCGACTGACTAACTCCCCCTCGGCCAGCCGCCCCTTACCACGCAGGGCACATTCCCACACCAGCAATACCCGCCAGCCATCGGCGCTCAGTTGCGCAATATGGCGCTGGTCGCGCTGCACATTGCCGTCAATCTTAGCCAGCCAAAATTCACGACGGGTGGCCGGTGGAGTAAACAGAGGGCAGTGATGGCGGTGCCAGAAACAGCCGTGAACAAAGATGATCGCCCGGTAGTCTGCCAGCACAAAATCCGGGCGTCCGGACAGGCTGCGATCCTGCACCTGAAAACCCAGTTCCAGCTCCGTCAGGGCCGCCGCAATGCGCAGCTCAATGGCGGTATCACGGGTGCGGATCGCGCGCATATTTTTGCTGCGTACTGCCGGGTTATGCACATCGGCCATGGTTCCCTCCCCTGTCGGTCAGCGCTGTTTTACCGCCTGTTTAATCCACGGTCGCAGTAATTCCGCGACGGCGGCAAATGCCGGTACCACCACCGAGTTGCCAAACTGACGGTAGGCCTGAGTATCGGAAACCGGGATGCGAAAACGCTGCTCGCCCGGCTGTTCAAAGCCCATCAGACGTGCACATTCGCGCGGCGTCAGGCGGCGCGGCCGGCGCTGCTGGTTACCCGCATCGGCAAAATTCTGCTCCCCCAGCGCCTTATCCCAGCCACGATCAATAAGAATTTCCGAGCCGTCCTTATGGTAGCGTGCCGACAGCGTGCGCACTACGCCCTGCTGATTGTGCGGATCCACCAGTCCATAGCCAAAGCCGTTGCCGCGCGCCTGATGCTTTTTCGCATACTGATACAGATACCGCCATAACGCCGGGGTCAGAATATATTTATCCTCCACCTTAGCGTCCAGCAGCGCGCTAAGCGGGGTACGCTGCTGAGGATAGCATGCAGGCAGTGCTCGCAGGCTGAACGGCGGCAGCTGCAGATCGCGCCGCATCCCCACCAGCACAATGCGCTCGCGGTGCTGCGGCAGGAAGTGTTTGCCATCGATGATTTTGGGATCGTTAACCCCGTTAACATCGGCATCCGCCACGTCATAACCCAGCTCATTGAGGGTGGCCATAATAATGCGGAAAGTGTTGCCTTTATCGTGACTTTTCAGGTTTTTGACGTTTTCCAGCACAAAAATGGCCGGCTGTTTGGCGGCAAGAATCCGCGCCACGTCGAAAAACAGCGTGCCCTGCGCTTCACATTCAAAGCCGTGCGCCCGACCCAGTGAGTTTTTTTTCGATACGCCCGCCAGCGAGAATGGCTGACAGGGGAACCCGGCCAGCAGCACGTCATGATCCGGCACCTGTGAACGGATATACTGATACGCCTGCTGTTCATCAATCTCACTGCGGTTACTCAGCGTCAGGTCGCGGATATCCTGATTAAACCGGTGCTGTAGCGGGTCGCAGTACCAGTTGGCTTTATAGGTGCGTTGGGAAAATTTATTCCACTCGCTGGTTAGCACGCACTGGCCGCCAATCGCCTCAAATCCGCTGCGGATACCGCCAATACCGGCAAACAGATCGATAAAGCGGAAGCCATAGTCAGGATGATGCGCGGGAGGTAACGGCAGCAGTGCGCGCAGCACAGCGATTTCACCCTCATTCAGCAGGCGGGGACTTTCGCCTTTCAGCTGGCGGTTGAGCGCTTCACGCGTCCACTTTTGCTGACCGTGCTGGCTGAGCCGCTCAGCCACAGTTTTTATATCCCAGATAGCCAGTACATCCAGCAGCAGCTGACGATCCTGCTGCTGCTTTTCAGTCGCCAGCGGGAGCGCCTGCTGAGGCAGGTCGGCGGTTAACGGGTCACAGGTGCTCATAATGACTCAATGATAAAGATGAATAACCGCCAGTCTATCATCTGACAGCGCCGCAGCCGATGGAAATTGACCGCGCAAGGGATGACAACCCGCGACGATCGCCCTACAATTGCGCAGTTTTCACTTTACGACTGAGGTTTTCCCCGATGAGCGCACTGCAACGTGAGATGCTAACCCTGCCTGAAGGCGCTAATAAATTGCTGCTGCACTCCTGCTGTGCCCCCTGCTCGGGTGAAGTGATGGAAGCACTGCAGGCCTCAGGGATTGACTACACGATTTTCTTCTATAACCCCAATATTCACCCGCAGAAAGAGTATCTGTTGCGTAAGGAAGAGAATATCCGCTTTGCCGAACAGCACGGTATTCCGTTTGTCGATGCCGATTACGACACCGATAACTGGTTCGAGCGCGCCAAAGGCATGGAATGGGAGCCGGAGCGCGGCGTGCGCTGCACCATGTGTTTCGATATGCGCTTTGAGCGCACCGCACTGTATGCCCATGAAAACGGCTTTTCGGTGATCTCCAGTTCGCTGGGCATTTCGCGCTGGAAGAATATGCAGCAAATCAATGACTGCGGGGTGCGCGCGGCAGCGCCTTATCCGGGCATGACCTACTGGGAGTACAACTGGCGTAAAAAAGGCGGTTCGGCGCGCATGATTGAGATCAGCAAGCGCGAGCGCTTTTATCAGCAGGAATATTGCGGCTGCGTTTACTCGCTGCGTGATACCAACCTGCACCGCAAAACCCAGGGCCGTCCGTTAATTAAGCTGGGCGTACTCTACTACGGTGATGAAGAACAGACTGAGCAGACAGATAAATAAGTGACTGACGGCGGCAGCCCTGCTGTCGCCGTACTCCGGTTACAACGATGATGCTTTCCCCGACACACTGAACTCCTGCAGCACGTCCTGATCCAGCCCGCAAAAATCGCCGCGTAATTCCGCGCACAGCTTCGCCATATAATTCGCCAGAAAATCCGCATTGTACTGCGCCAGCTGTTTACCGGCATCGGTCTGCATGGTTTGCGGTAGCTTCAGCAGTTTCTTTTGAAAATGATCCAGCGCCCACTCGGCATCGTCCAGTGGCCGCTGACGTGCCAGCGGATCGTCGCTGTCAAACAGGGAGCGCCCCAGCGCCCCGGAGACATAAAACACCCGCGCCAGACCAATCGCCCCAAGTGACTCCAGACGGTCGGCATCCTGCACGATTTTTGCTTCGGGGGTTTCCGGCGTCACTCTGGCGCTGAAACTGTGCGCATGTACGGCATGCCTTATCGCAGGAATTTTGTCCGGCGGAAAATCGGGGAAATATTGCTGCAGAATACGCTGTGCTTCCTCTGCCGCCATCGCGGAGGCCAGATGGCGCTGCGGATGATTTTTCGGCAGGTTGACCACATCGTGAAAATAACAGCCGGCCAGCACCACCAGTTGATCGGCATCGCTGTCCTGCATGATGCGCCGGGCGCTGTGCCAGACGCGGGTAAGGTGCGCCACATCATGGGCTTTATCTTCTTTCTGCCAGTGCTGATGCAGCCACTGTTCAAAGCGAGACTGCCAGTGAGTCAGGGTCATAAATCTCTCCTTATCCTCAGAACACCTAAGAGCAGGCCACAAAGCGCCAGTAAATTGCGATCCACCTCTCACTTATAGCGGTTGTCTGCCAGGCTGGCAACTGCCTTATTCACTGAATTTACGCTAAAAGTTCCTGCCAGGCTGAAAAGTGACAGGGTGAGGTTGCGCAGATGACAGAACAGATATCGGGTGTAAACTGGCTAAAAAACAGCCGCTGGCGTACAGTATGCAGGCGGATTGCTGCAAAGCCAGCCATTCGAAAGCTAAACGCTTTTTCCTGTGTTGACAGCCTGCATACCACTCGCTATTATTCGCCCCGTTCACACGATTCCTCTGTAGTTCAGTCGGTAGAACGGCGGACTGTTAATCCGTATGTCACTGGTTCGAGTCCAGTCAGAGGAGCCAGATTTAAAGAAACCAGATGCCCTTTTGGCGTCTGGTTTTTTGTTTTTGGTTAACGGACGATTTCCTTCTCCATCAGGTTCACCCTAACGATACCGGCTTAGCGCCCCCAGTTTGCCTGATGTTCCGGGCTGTAGCGCTCACCCTTTACAGGTATTGCCGATAATGCCCGCTGTATCTTATCCATCTCTTGCTGCGTAAGTACCACATCTGCAGCAGCGATATTTTCTTCCAGTCGGTGAAGTTTGGTGGTTCCCGGGATAGGCACTATCCAGGGTTTTTGTGCCAGCAGCCAAGACAAGGCAATCTGCGCACGCGTCACCTGATTACGCGAGGCGATCTCGCCCACTAATTCCACCAGCGCCAGGTTTGCCTGACGGGCTTCTTTGGCAAAACGTGGCACGGTGCTGCGAAAATCAGTACTGTCGAAGGTGGTATTTATATCAATCGTCCCGGTGAGAAAGCCTTTGCCCAGCGGAGCAAAAGGGACAAACCCAATGCCTAATTCTTCCAGCACCGGCAGAATATCCGTCTCAGGTTCGCGAAACCACATGGAATACTCGCTCTGCAGCGCAGTCACGTGTTGCACCGCATGGGCCCGGCGTATGGTCTGTTCACCGGCTTCAGACAGGCCAAAATGTTTGACCTTACCTTCAGCAATCAGCTCCCCGACAGTGCCCGCCACGTCCTCCACCGGCACATCAGGATCAACCCGGTGCTGATACAGCAAATCTATGACCTCAGTGTTGAGACGTTTTAGGGAGCCTTCCACGCTGCGACGAATAGCGTCAGGACGACTGTTTACGCCCGGTTGCCCACCGGTTGCAGGCAATTCAAAGCCGAACTTTGTCGCAATCACCACCTTATCGCGAATCGGAGACAGCGCCTTGCCCACCACTTCTTCATTGATAAAAGGCCCATACAGCTGGGCGGTATCGAAAAACGTCACGCCGCGCTCGAATGCGTCACGAATCAATCTGGCCGCAGCATCGTTATCGGTTAACGCGCCATAACCATGACTCAATCCCATACAGCCAAGCCCGAGCGCGGACACAGTAAGCTGACTGTTGCCAAGTGTGCGTTGTTGCATTTCAGATCTCCGTAAAAATGAAGCAGGTGGAATGCGCGGTTAAGCGCTCATCCTTCCTGTTGGGTTGGACGGAAAAGAATTTCGTTAATATCAACTTCGGCGGGCTGGCTGATAGCAAAGGCAACCACGCTGGCGAATGACTCAGCAGAGATCGCGACCTGGTTATAATAATCACGCGTCCCTTTTGCCACGTCAGCGTCGGTGATACTGTCAACCAGCTCGCTGAGCACCGCACCCGGCGAAATAATGGTGGTTCTAATGTTGTAGGGTTTGACTTCCTGACGCAGACCTTCCGATATCACTCTGACCGCGGTTTTTGTCGCCGCATACACCGCACTTCCCGGCCGCACTCTGTGCCCGGCAACGGATGAGGTGTTAATGATGTGCCCGCTTTTTTGCTCCTGCATATAGGGAAGCGCCGCCGCTATCCCGTGCAGAACCCCGCGCAGATTAATATCAATCATCGCGTTCCAGTCATTAAGCTGACGGCGTTCCAGTAATGAGTGTGGCATCAGGCCGGCATTATTGACAATCACATCAATACGCCCATATAACGCCACGGCCTGGTCCACCAGCGCCTGTACCTGAGCCGGATCGGTGACATCCGTTGGCAGAAACGCATCCTGCGGTAGCTGCAGGTCGGCAACAATTTTCTGCAGACGCTGCGCCCTGCGCGCACCTAACATCAGCTTCGCCCCATCTTTTGCCAGACGGCGAGCCAGAGCTTCACCCAGACCACTGCTGGCACCGACGATAACCACAACTTTATTTCGGATATTTTCAGACATTGTCACTCCTGACGAGAAATTAACTGACGCCTGTTCAGCGGCGCTGATGCAAAGCGCGCTGAGGCCTTACGCGAAGTTTTATAATAATTAGTTAAAACACATAAACAATTGCTGATACTATTGATGCTCTGTTGAGTTATTTTCAATAATCTGAGGGTTACTGGCTAACCTTTCCTCACTTATAAGGCTGAACGATGTCACGAATAGCACTGCCCGAACTGAGCGTATTTTTGGTGGTGGCAGAAAAGCTTAACTTCAGTAGCGCCGCGCGCGAACTGGGCGTATCGACCTCGGCCCTGAGCCATTCAATCCGCAAGCTTGAAGAACGCATCGGCGTACAGCTTTTTATCCGCACCACCCGCTCGGTGGCGCTGACCGAGGCGGGTGAAGTGCTTTTCCGCCGCGCCGCGCCGGCATTAAGCGACCTTGAACAGGTTGTTGATGAATTAAAATCCACGCGCGATAAACCTTCCGGCACCATCAGGATCAGTGCGGCAGAGTCCGCTGCCAGGCCACTTATCCGCCATCTGCTGCCTGAATTTATCAGGTCATATCCGGATATCCATATTGAGTTTGTGGTCGATACCCGTTATGTCGATATCGTGTCAGAGGGCTTTAACGCCGGGATCCGATTACTTGAAGACGTGCCGTTGGACATGATTGCCATTCCTTTTGGCAAAGAAATGCGCTTTGCGGCCGTGGCCTCACCGGGCTATCTGGCGAAAAACGGCCGCCCGGAATCGCCTGATGACCTGAAAAATCATCAGTGCATACGCTTTCGTTTTGTCAGCGGGGCGCTGTATCACTGGGATTTTGAAAACCACGGCCAGAGCACCACCTTTAACGTCCAGGGTCCGATGACGCTGGGTAATACCAATCTGATGGTGGATGCCGCCCTTGCGGATATTGGTATTGCCTGGGTGCCTGATTACCTTATTCAGGATCATCTTAACAGCGGGCGGTTAATTCAGTTATTAGCTGAATGGAGCCCACGGCTGAGTCAGATGTGTCTCTATTATCCTGCTAACCGTATTTCTCCCCCGGCCCTGAAAGCATTTTGTGACGCCGTCAGGGTCTGGGGGAAATCTCAGCAATTACCTTCTGTGACTGGCGGCAGCAATATCCTGGCGGGTGATTACAATTCCCTGCCGTAGAACTGCGTCAGTTTATCCACCGCCTGATTAACATAAGGTTGTTTCCAGTAGGTTTGAATATGCGTTGCGCCCGGAATGATATACAGCTCTTTGTCTTTGGCATTGACTGCTTTTTTAAACGCATCCTTTGTCATATATAGAGAATCTGCTTTACTGCCTGCCATCATCAATAACGGCTGATCCAGCAGTTGCAGATTGGTGGTGGCGTCCCAGCTGATCAAATCAAGCAGGCTGCTCATGGTATATCTCGGATCCGAACCGGGATGGGCATTGGTTTTACCGTAATATTCATATCCTTCGCGATACATCTCAAATGGCAGTTTGGCAATCTGCTGATCGGTCAGCTTCACATCACCAATATACGTCACTTTACCGCCTGCCGCTTCCTGCGCGCGCGCTGCTGATGCCTGTTTCAGCCGCTGCTGAATAGTGGCAAGTTGCGAGTCCTCAAAGCCATTGCGCCGCACCCGCCCGGAATTGAACATGCTCAGAGTCGCGACCGCTTTAAATCGCTTGTCGGTTTCAGCCGCAAACAGGGAATAGCCGCCACCACCACAAATCCCCAACAGGCCGATACGGCTGCTGTCAACG
Source organism: uncultured Erwinia sp. (assembly GCA_945290265.1). Taxonomy (GTDB): domain Bacteria; phylum Pseudomonadota; class Gammaproteobacteria; order Enterobacterales; family Enterobacteriaceae; genus Erwinia. Next base: position 15,353 of record CALYQW010000005.1, on the reverse strand, counting down.
CCCGGATACTGCGCTATAAAATCCGCCATCCCGTGAATAGTCTCAAGGCGATTCGCCGGTGTGTCTACATTGCGCGGCTTGCCGCCGCTGGCGCCCTGGTAAGCGGCATCGGCGACGATCGTGATATAACCCTGTTCAGCCAGGTGCTGAGCATACAGCCCCGCGGTTTGTTCCTTTACCCCGCCGTTAGGGTGTGCTACCGCTACGGCGGCATATTTTTCACTCGCATCATAATTAGCCGGCGTGTACACATTGGCGGCAATGCGAATACCCTGCTGCATATACGTCACCGGATTGATATTCACTTTACCTTTCACATTTTCGGTGATGGCTCCTTCGTAGGTCAGAGTGAAAGGGTTGAGTTTATAATCTGCGGCCACGGTAACAGCGGACCAAACGCTGATAACAGCGGCCAGCAATGTTGCCTTATAAGCATAATGTTTCATGGTTTATCTTCCTCTGTACAACAACTAATGGGTTATCTTATTTACTGCCCGGATATCGGCAAAGATAAGCGATACCGGCTGTCGCTAAGGTGACCGGTAAATAACATTTTTGTCAGTTGGGCTTAAAAACTGAAACTGACAAAATGTCAGGAAAATGTCAGCCACTGAGCGCTAAACTGATGCCGGACGGAATTGAGTTTTGCGGCCTGAGAGAAAAAAATGCGCATTTTGTTGATTGAAGATGAGGATAAAACCGCCTTATACATTCAGCGGGCACTGCAGGAGCTGGGATTTACGCTGGATATTGCCGCTGAAGGAATCGAAGGGCAGCACCTGGCAGTGGAATATGATTATGACGCCATCATTCTTGATGTCATGTTACCCGGCCAGGACGGTTACAGCGTGCTTGCCGGCGTGCGGGCGGTCAAACAAACGCCGGTTTTGATGCTTTCGGCCCGGGGATCGGTTGATGAGAGAGTCAAAGGACTGCGCCACGGTGCCGATGATTATTTGCCTAAACCCTTTTCGCTGATTGAACTGGTTGCACGCCTGCAGGCGCTGTTAAGGCGACGACCCAGCGATGGCGCAGATATTTCACAGCTTGAAATTCATGATTTGCAGGTTGATTTATTAGCCCGCCGCGTGACGCGGGCGGGAGAGCGGCTGGAACTGACCGCCAAAGAGTTCGCGTTACTCAGTCTTCTGGCGCGTCATCAGGGGGAGATCCTGTCCAAAATGATGATTGCTGAGCAGGTGTGGGATATGAATTTTGACAGTGATGCCAATGTTGTAGAAGTAGCCATCAAGCGCCTGAGAGCCAAACTGGATCTGCCTTACCCGGATAAGTTGTTACATACGGTGCGGGGAATGGGTTACGTACTGGAGCTGCGCCATGAGCAAACCACGAAACAATAAAAACCCGGTTAACAGTGGTTCAATCGCCAGCCGACTGGCGCTGATGTTCGCCCTGGCCGTGGTGGTGATGGGTGCCCTTTCGGTGTTACTGCTCAGAGCTTCGCTGCATGAAACGCTGCAAAAACAGATGCACAACGAACTGCAGTTCCGCAATACTTTAATGGAACCCTGGGTTGTCTCCCGTTCCACCCCCAGTGGCTGGCAGGCGCTCAGCGCCAAACTTTCCAGTCTCGCTCTGTCTGAAAGAGGCCGGGTAGAATACTGGGTTCTGAGCGATGACGTCAGATTTAACATGGGCGGATCGGCACCCGTAGGGGTTGACTGGAATACGGTTCCCGACGGATTCAGCCGGGTTGCTGGTGCCACCCGGGATTCATGTTATTTATATATGCTGGTAACCGAAATTCCTGCTGCCGGTGAGCACCCCGCGTTGAAGTATGTTGTCGCCATTGATTCCACCCCGTATATCGGCACGCTGAACGAATTTACCCGTAGCCTGGTGCTGATAACCGTGCTGGGTGCAATGATTATTGCCCTGGTGAGCTTTGCAATTTCCCGCTTTTGTATGCGTCCGGTTATGCATCTCAGCAAACAGGCGCACGATCTTGCGCCGGGGGATCATCAACAGCGTTTAGCCACCTGTGCCCTGCCGCAGGAATTACAGACACTGGCGATCGCCTTTAATGGCGTACTTAAGCGCCAGGAAATTGCCTGGCGACAGCTGGAAAGTTTTAACGCCGATGTGGCGCATGAACTGAGAACCCACTAACCAATCTTATCGGCCAGACGCAGTTAGGTCTTTCCCGTCCGCGCGATAAGCACCAGCTGCAAGATTTGCTGGCCTCGAATCTGGAAGAGCTGGAAAGAATGACCTCAATTGTCAACGATATGTTGTTCCTTTCCCATGCACAGGCGGGCAAGCAGGCCACACAATTGAGTGACGTTTCGCTGCGTGAAGAAACCCTAAAAACCGCAGAATATGTCGAACCCTCCTTTGCCGCAAAACAGCTCGATATTGTTATTGCCGGCGATGTCACCGCACGGGTTGACCGACGTCTGTTCCATCGTTCGCTGGCTAATCTGCTGGAAAACAGCGCCCGTTACGCCTTTCCCGCCACCACGGTCACCGTCACGCTAAAGAAAAGCGGCGATCGGGCCATGGTTGCGGTGGCAAACGAGGGAGAACCCATTGATGCCAGCCATCTGACAAGGTTGTTTGAGCGTTTTTATCGCGCTGACCCATCGCGCAGTGGCAGTGATACGCATCATGGCCTTGGGCTTTCCATCGTCCGGGCAGTGGCCCTGATGCATCATGGCGAGGTCTTTGCCAGCAGCAGCAATCGGAAGTGCCACATCTGAATGGGTATTTAAAAGCTAACGGTTAATTAACTTCACGTCAGTTAAATGTCAGCATTCTGACCGCAACCATAACGTAAAATATTATCATTGGTTTTATTTCGGATAATAAAGGTGTTTATGGTGAAAAGTTTATTCACTCTTCCCGGCTTTACTGTTGCGGTTATTCTGGCGGCTGGCTTATTCACTCAGGCAGACGCTGAAACATCGCGGGCACAGCAGCTGATGGGTGATACCGCCCCCAAACTGGCCGAACTGACCGATAAGGTACTGTATGGTGATATCTGGCAAAGGCCGCAGTTATCCAAACGCGATCGCAGCCTGATAACCATAAGTGCCCTGATTGCCATGGATCGCCCCGACCAGCTTCGTTCCCATATACGCCTTGCCCTGAAGAATGGTGTGACCCAGGACGAAATCATTGAAACCATAACCCAGTTAGCCTTTTATTCCGGCTGGCCCAATTCCGTTACCGCAGTGGGAATTGCAAAAGAGGTTTTTAAACAAGCCAACGCAGGTGAGCAGAAGAAACAGGATAGTGATGCAATTCAGGAGGGAAAGGAATGAAGCTGTTGATTATCGCCCTTACGGCCTTTTTATTAACTGACGCCCGGCGGGCGACTGCCGCTGAAAATAGCGTCACTGTGACCCATGCCGCCTCATCAGCGCTAACCCAGGGCGACCCCGCCAACTTTAGCGGTTCGGTGCGTATAGCGTCACGCTTTCAGCAGGCATCCCCGGCGCGAACCGGCGGCGGAATAGTTAGCTTTGCCGCCGGAGCGCGCACCGCATGGCATTCACATCCCCTTGGGCAAACGTTATTCGTCACCTCAGGTTCTGGCTGGGTTCAGCAATGGGGGCAGCCAGCCCGCAAAATTACCCAGGGCGATATGGTCTGGATCCCGCCAAAGGTAAAACACTGGCATGGTGCGGCAAAAACAGAAGCCATGACCCATATCGCCATAGCAGAATCCTGGCAGGGCAAAACGGTAACCTGGATGGAAAAGGTCAGTGAAAAGGAATATGGGTATTAAGTCTTCAATAAATGGATTTTGATTATAATGTAGCTCTGTAAATAGTTCTCTGTAAATAGTTCTCTGTAAATGCCATGGCATTAAAGGTGAGCACCGGGCGGACACTATAAATAACTCTTTCGATTAACATCTTACCCTGAACGATACTGTACTATTTTCATAACGAATGAAATCAATACTTTTTAAATCATTATATATCTTATGTATATTCATTTCCATAAAGCTAAACATTTGTATATAATAACCCAACAATCTATATTCGTGATCACGCAAACTTTCAAGATCATTGATGCTATATTTCTTGAACTGAGAATCCAAATACTCAAGTCTTTCAGTCCTCAATTCCATTGGCTATGCCATTTTCCCATCTCCGTAACAGATTAATTTTAGAATTATATTTTATGCGCGTATCAAATGAAAGCAATTATATTCAATTTTATCTCAGAGCACACGAGGATTAATTATAAAAAACTGGTGGATTTAAAAAACTCTGGAAATAACACCTTTAAGGAGGGGGATCCTTTTCACAAAATTCCTAAAAATATCATTTGTGGTACTTTTTACTGATATGATATTTTAAGATAAAACTACTATTAATCAATGGATTTTAATCAAATGGAACCGATACTCGTATACGCAACGCAAAACCGATTTAACGATAGTAGCTCAGATGATATGAGGTTTGGTGATCTGACAGACTCATTTTTACAAAATCATCTGAATCTTCGTTATGTGTCTACTCTGGTCAATCCTTACACAATGGAGCTGCTGTCACCTTTCAATCATCCTCAGAATCGTTTCTACCTGCCAGCGCCGGGGAAAAAAATCAGTAAGCAGGAGTGCGTCAGGCTGATGTTTGATGATTTAAGGCAGTTAGCACTGCCATTCTCTTTTTGGGGGGCCATATAGCGGCATTATCAAAAAGATGTTTACTCATATGCAAAATACCAACGGACAAAATTTCAGTAATGCAACGCTCAATTCAGCCCTTAATAACAATATCACTTCCGATAATTCGCCTAACAGTACAGTAAAGCGGATCAAAGAAGTTCTTGATAAGAACATTGATTACGATAAAAAAAATTTGCTATCCGATTCTGTACCACAAATAACACTTAATATTAAAGGTGGTATTTTACCTAAATTCACCAGAGTACAGGATAACTTTAATGGATTAGGTTTGGCCGTGCATGACACCTACAGCACAGAAATTTATATCAAGGAACTTGATATCACTCAAAACGAGTATCGGGCATTAATCAGATATAAAGTGCAGGATCATTTCGGTTTAGATCAGGGTGATATCAAAAATTGGAAGTTCAGCCAATTCTACTTCTTGAAGACCTGGTTTGTTCTACTAAGATCCCAGAGTTATGGCTTTAACCCTTTTTTCACCAATATGGAAACTGATGTAATAAATAAAGGTAAGAAGAATGCATAAAATCAAAGCATTAATTATTATTTTATTGATAATATTGCTGACTGGCGGATATCTGAACTTTATCAGAAAACCAGTAATAGTGATTACCGACCAGTAACTGAATTTTTCTAATATAGCAGTTAAAGCATTTCCTTTGACGGAGAAAGGGAAAATAAACTGATGGCAGGAAAATAAAAACATATTGAAAAATGAATTTCATATTCCTGTTGCTGCAAAAAATGGCGACTGGTATATAAGCATCTGGGACTATGGCAGCGCTTTTAAAGCGAAGCCTGAAGGTGATATCCGAATATTTAGTTCTGATACGCAGGATATGATGTGTTTTAACAACGATAATGAAAAATGCATTGATAAAAAACTGCTAATGAGAGTTGAAAACAATCCCAATGGTGGTGAATATATCCAGATTGATAACAGCAGAATACTGGTAAAATAACAGCAAGGCAGATACTGAAAATATCTGTTTTTTCCTCCCCACTGCCAGTCAGCAAACTAAGTATGACTAACCCGGGCCGCCCGCCTGGGCTTAACGACGTAAAAATCACGTTTCCTGGCTGGCAGGCCGGTAATCGCGCGCTGTAACTGGAAAATCCCGGTTTATTAACCATACTTAATTAACTTTTCAGGTTGCAGAGTCGCTGCCACCAGGCTCTGAACCATTATTTACAGCCTAAGGAGTGAATATGTCCGGTTGGTTTGAATTAAGTAAAAGCAGTGATAATCAGTTCAGATTTGTGCTGAAAGCGGGAAATGGCGAGATCATCCTGACCAGCGAGTTATATACCACCAAAAGTGCCGCTGAGAATGGCATTGCCTCGGTAAGAACTAACAGCCCGCTGGATGAGCGCTACGAGCTTAGAGTGTCTGCCAGTAATAAGCCTTACTTTAATCTGAAAGCGGCCAATCATCAGGTGATTGGCACCAGTCAGATGTATGCCAGCACGCAAACCCGCGAGACGGGTATTGCCTCAGTAAAAATTAACGGCAGCAGTAAAACCGTTAAAGATAATACCTGATAAATCTGCCACCCCGCCCCCGCTGCCTGATATAAAACGGGATATCTGAGCAAGCCGGATGAAAATAAACGGGCAGCTACAGCGGCCGCCCGTTTATATTACTAACCCGATCAGCGCAATTTAAAACTCGACACTGGCACTCAGTACAGCATTGCGCGTTTCCCCTTCAGCGACCCGTAAATTACCGCCGCTGGAGGTGTAGTAATGCTTGTTAAACAGGTTATTCAGATTGAGCTGTAAATGGGTTTGCTGACCGAACAGGCGGTTATCCCAGCGGATAAAGCTGTCCACCACCAGATACGCTGGCAGGGTAAAGCTGTTATCCGGATCGCCGGCCCGGGTACCCACGTAGCGCGCGCCACTACCGGCTCGGAAAGTACCGGGTGTCAGCGGAATATTCACCGCATGGCTCAGATACAGTGCCCCGGAATGATGCGGCGCATTTTGCAGGCGGTTGCCATTATTGGCAGCGTTATTCTGGTCGTCGGTAATGATCGCCTGGTTATAGCTGTAGCTGGCGCTGACATTCCAGCCGGCGGCCAGTTCACCATTCAGTTCGGCTTCGATGCCGCGTGAACGGGCTTTGGCGACCGCGTAGGTTGAGCCGTTCAGCGACAGGGAAACATCCTTTTCATCAATATTGTAAACCGCCAGCGTCGCCAGTAATGACGGCGTCGGCTGCCATTTACTGCCCACTTCATAGGTGGTGCCCTGCTCCGGTTTCCCCACGTTGCCGTCATCATCCACATCCGTTGACGGCGTAAAGGATTTGCTGACGCTGCCGTACAGTGACAGCGTATCGCTCAGCTTATAAATCAGCCCGCTTTGTGGCAGGAATTTATTACCGCTGTTGCGGTACTGTTCGGTGGCCGGGTTTTCGCCAACCGACTGATGCTGTTCATAATGCTGATAACGCCCACCGGCCACCAAAATCCAGTCTGGCGTCAGCGCAATACTGTCTTTGGCATACACTGAGCGGCTGTGAATGCGGTTCAGCATATGACTGGCGGCGATTTTTTCCGTGCTACTGTCGGTCAGCGGCGTTAAATCGTAATCAATACTGCTCAGGGTCGACTGGGTATTGGTTTTACCGTTGTAACCATGAGCACGGTAGGTTTGGATCATTTCATAATCCGTGCCCATCAGCAGGGTATGCTGCATCCCATAAATCAGCGGTGACCCGTTAATATCCCAGGAGAGATATTTGGTCTGATGATTGAAGCCGCGGTTGGCATCCGCACGACGGGTAATAACGCCGCTGGTCGGATTGACCGCCGTGACCCGCACTTCATTATTACTGTATTTACGCTGGTTAAACCCGGCGGTCAGTTTGCTGCTCCAGCTGTCGTTAAACTGATAACCCCAGTGGCTGCTTAAGGTCTGGGTTCTGCCCCAGGCATGATTGGCACTACCGTCCAGCCGGGTTTTATACCCCACGTTAACTGGTTTACCGTTAATAAACGCGGTGCCGCGATCGTACGGAATATCGTAGCTGAAACTTTCATAGTTAATATCGAAGCTGGCCTTTTCGCCGTACCACTGCAATGACGGGGCAATCAGATCGTGTTTATTATTGCCGAAGCTGCGCCAGTAATCCTGATTTTGCTTTTCGGCAATCAGACGGATGGCAAAGCCCGCGCCCAGCGGCCCGGTCACGTCAATGCCACCAGCGCCGGCACCGCTGCTGTTGTAATGGCCAAAGGCGCGGGTTTTCCACTGATATTGCGGTTTTTTACTGACCACATTAATCACGCCCCCCGGATTCAGAATGCCGTACAGCAGTGAAGCTGAGCCTTTCAGCACTTCAACCCGCTCCGTGGTCGCATCCAGATTCATTCCCTGGCTGCTGCGGATCCCATCGCGGAACACCGAGCCATCGGAGTTGGCACCAAAGCCGCGTTTCACCAGGCCATCCTCGGTACTGCCCAGGGTATTCCCCTGCACCACACCGCTGACAAAGCGCATCGCATCGCTCAGGCTGCTGCTCTGATAATCGGACAGCTGCTGCCCGGTCACCACGCTGACGGACTGTGCATCATCCAGCCGTGAGAGCGGACTTTTGCTGCTGAGGCTGCTGTCCGGGCTGGTGTAGCTCTGCTCCTCGCTGTCAGTCCCCGGATCGGCGGTAACGGTTAAGGTCGTATCGCTGGCATAACTGCTCAGCGTGGTAAGTATTGCCCCGCTACAGGCAGTGATCCTGATACCTGCCGGGATGCGGTACCACAGCTGATTCATTTTTTTCGCGCCCATTTCCCCAAAATATCCTGCTAAATGCCCTTCCGTCAGGCTGATGATGGCTGCCACTCCGGCGCCTTTGTTTGTAATGAGAATCATTCAAACACAAGAAAATGTAGTAGTAAATTTAATTAAGTTAACAGTCACTACAATGGTCTGCGCCTAACAGTGATGCCGCACCTGACAATTATCACCACAGATTATGGGTAAATTGGTGATGGCACGGATGCCAGATAGTCCGGTGGGTTGAGGGGAAAAGCGGGTATTTTCCGCTTGACTACTACAGGCCAGCTAAGCAGAATTGTTATAAGAGAATGATAATTATTCCTGTTCAGCGAGCTGAACGGACCATCCGGAGTTTACCATGCCCCAACCGGCTATCGCTCAGCGCGGGATAACCGTTGAACGCCTGCGCGCGGGTTACCAGAAGCAGGCCATTATTGATGATATTGACCTGCAGTTTCCTCACGGAAAAATGACGGTGCTGGCCGGTGCCAATGGCTCCGGCAAGTCTACCCTGCTGAATACCCTGGCACGTATGCTGCCGCCGCTGTCCGGCAGCGTGTTACTGGATGGTAAAGCGGTCCATCAGCAGCCAACGCGCCAACTGGCCAGAGAACTGGGGCTGCTACCACAGTCGCCCCGCGTACCGCAGGGCCTGACCGTGCTGGAGCTGGTGTCACGCGGGCGCTATCCCTGGCAGGGGCTGCTGCGTCACTGGTCTGATGAAGATGAACGGGCGGTGGAACAGGCTCTGCGCCTGACCGGTACCCTGGATTTTGCGCATCTGCCGGTGGATGCGTTATCCGGCGGGCAGCGCCAGCGCTGCTGGATCGCCCTGACGCTGGCTCAGCAGACCCCCTATATTCTGCTGGATGAACCCACCACCTTTCTTGACCTGCATTATCAGGTTGAAATTCTGGAACTGCTGCGCGAGCTGACGGTCGGCCACGGCAAAACCATCATTACGGTGCTGCACGATCTTAATTTTGCCGTGAATTACGCTGACCGCCTGGTGCTGCTGAAACAGGGCAAAATGGCGGCGGTGCTGGAAGATCCGCGCCACTGTACCCCGGCACTGATCCATGAGGTATTCGGGCTGGATGTGGAAGTCACCCACAGTGCGCGCAGCGGCAAACCGTTTTTTATCCCGTTCCCTGCTGCCCGGCAGTGCATCCCGTGACCGCGGCACGTCCGCTGTACCGGCTGGCGCTGCTGTTACTGCTGCTGGCCGGGGTAGCGCTGCTGAGCTTATCCGGCGGTACGCGCTTTATTCCTCCCGCGCGCATTCTGCAGGCGCTGCTGCATTTTAACCCACAGGATTTTACTGACCGGATTATTGTTGATCTGCGCCTGTTGCATCTGGGCAGCGCCTGCCTGGTGGGTGCCGCGCTGGGGGTAGCCGGCCAGCTGCTACAGGCGGTGATCCGCAATCCGCTGGGTGAACCGCATATCCTCGGTCTGAATGCCGGTGCCGCGCTGGCGGTGGTCATCTTTACCGCCTGCGGCCTGTCGGCCACGGCCACATCGCTGCGCCCGCTGGTGGCCGCTACCGGTGCGGGAATGCTGTTCAGCCTGGTGATGCTGTTTTCCTGTGCCGGGCGCTGCGGACTGACGCTGGTAAAAGTGATGCTGTGTGGCGTTACGCTGTCGGCCTTTGCCGCGTCACTGACCGCCACGGTACTGCTGCTGGATGAACAAACGCTGCAAAGCGTCAGCAGCTGGCTGGCCGGGGATCTCTCCGGGCTGTCATGGCCGGCATTACGCGCAGCGCTGTGGCCGTTCAGCCTGGCGGTTGTCCTGGCACTGTGGCTCAGCCCGGCACTGAATGCGCTACAGCTGGGTGATGCGCTGGCAGTCGGGATGGGCGTCAGGCTGCAGCAGACGCGGATAATTGCCATTGCGGCGGTGGCCCTGCTGAGCGGGACGGCGGTGGCGCTGGCCGGTCCGATTGGGTTTATCGGTCTGGTGGTGCCGAACCTTATCCGCCGGCTGATCACCCGCGACCTGCGCCTGGCCCTGCCCTGTTCGGCACTGGGCGGCGCGCTGATTCTGATACTCGCCGACAGCGCCGCACGCACTATGCTGGCTCCGCAAGATATTGCCACCGGCGTGATGACGGCGGTGGTCGGTGCGCCGGTGTTTATCATCATGGCGGCGAGGTATTTCAAATGAGTGATTTACTGCGCCGCAGCCGCCTGCGCGCCTGGCGGCCGGGTCGCTGTTCTCTGCTTGTCCGCCCGCTGACCCTGAGTCTGACGGTTATCCTGCTGCTGGCCGCGCTGGTGCTGCTGATAGCCGGACTGACCCACGGCAGCCTGACCATCCCTACCGCCACTCTGGCACGGGCACTGTTTCAGCCCGAAGTGCTGACACCGCAACAGCAGTATGTCGTACAGGCTTTGCGTCTGCCGCGTATGCTGATGGCGCTGCTGGTAGGGGCAATGCTAGGGATGGCCGGTGCGGTGATGCAGTCGGTTAGCCGTAATGGTCTGGCCGATCCGGGATTACTGGGGATTAAAGAAGGTGCCGGCCTGGTGGTGCTGACCCAGTTACTGCTGTTCCCACAGCTGAGTTTACTCTGGCGACCGCTGAGTGCCGTCTGTGGCGCACTGCTGGTGACGTTGCTGGTGATCCTGCTGGCGCGCGATCTGTCACGTCCGCGTTTTATCCTGATCGGTATCGGCATTAGCTGGGGCTTGTCCGCTGCCAGCGGGCTGTTTATTACCACCGTCGATCCGGCGCAGGTGCAAACCGTTTTACTCTGGCTGGCGGGCAGCCTGAACAGCATTAACAGCAGCCAGCTGCTGGTGGTTTTCTGCTGCGCACTGCCGGTGATCATCCTGCTGCTGCTCAGTGCGCGCAGCGCAGATGTGCTGCAGCTGGGCAATGCTGCCGCCAGCGGGCTGGGAGTACGGCTGAAATCAGTCACGCTGCTGCAGATTCTGCTGGCGGCGATCCTGACAGCTGTCGCGGTTTCCTGCGCTGGCAGTATTGGTTTTATTGGTCTGATGGCACCGCATCTCAGCCGGATGCTGGTGCGCGGCGGCCAGAGCACGCTGCTGCTCGGCAGCGCGCTGTGCGGGGCGGTGATGGTGTTGCTGGCCGATAATCTTGGCCGCCTGCTGTTTGCCCCGCTGCAGCTCCCGGCCGGGATTGTGATTTCCCTGCTCGGCGCACCGTTCTTTTTATGGCTGCTGTGGCAGCGCCGCGATACGTTCTGATGATTCAGGAGCCCTGATGCGTTTACTCTCTCTGTTACTGTTCAGCCTGTGCACCCTGGCACAGGCCGCGCCGCCCGCTGACACCCATCAGTTTACCGACGATCTGCAGCGCACCGTTACCGTGCCGCTGCATCCACAGCGCATTGTCTCGCTGCACGATCTGGATATCACCATTCCGCTGATTGAGCTTGGGGTGATGCCGGTGGGCAGCCACGGACGCACCGACGCCGAGGGTCATCACTTCCTGCGCTCCGGTAAACTGCTGACCGGTATCGATTTTGATAACTCCCCAATTCAGTTTATCGGCACCGCGGATATTGATATGGAGAAAATCACCGCCCTGAAGCCTGATTTAATTATCACCGAACCGGGACGACGGGTGGATATTGCGCAGCTGGCGCAGATTGCGCCGACGATCAGTATCGATCATCTGAAGGGTGGCCCGGCGCGCATTTACCGGCAGCTGGCCATCCTGACCGCCACAGAGCCGCAACTGGCACGCCTGCAGGCACGTTATCAGGCGCAAATCGCCCAGCTGAAACACACCCTGGGAAAGCGCAACGTAACGGTATCGGTGATCCACGCCAACAACGGCAAAATTAACCTGATGCACACCTATCACGCCCTCGGTCAGGTACTGCGCGATGCCGGTTTGCGCTTCCCGCCGCTGGTTGATGCCATCCCTGAAAATGGCCGTATGGATATCAGCGCCGAACGTCTGCCGGAAATTGATGCCGATATCATCTTTGATACCTGGCGAGCCGATACCGGCGGTACGCCGCAGGATGAAATTGAGGGCATGAACGCCGTGCTGCCCGGCTGGTGCCAGTTTCTTAAAGCCTGCCAGCGCGGGCACTATGTGCTGGTGTCGCGCGAAGAAGCCATTTCCAATTCCTATGCCTCCCTGAGCCAGATGGTTGCCGCAGTACAGACGCAGCTGGCCGCGCTGGCGCTGGCACCCGCCGCAGGTGGGAAATAACCATGCAGCCTGCCAGCCGATCGCGTCCGCGTCCAGATGTGCTGGGCGAGCGCCTGCGTCAGCGGGCCTCACAGCTTTCACCGCGCCTGCAGCGGGTCGCGGAGTATATCCACCAGCACCGCGCTGAAGTGCTGGAAAGTACCGCGCTGGAGATCGCCGCCGCCACCCAAACCTCGGATGCCACGGTGGTGCGGGCGATCCAGGGGCTGGGATTCGCCGGCCTGCGCGATCTGAAAATCACCCTGACGCTGTGGTTTCAGCCGGAAGCCACTTCTGAAGATAAGATGAACAGTACCGTGGCGTCATTCAGCTCCGATACCTGCGCCAGCATTGATTTTGTGCTGGCCGGGCATCAGCGTGCCTGTGACGCGCTGGCCGGAGCGGCTAATCGCCAGGCGCTGACCCGCGCCGTTTTCCTGCTGACCGAAGCCCGTCAGGTGGCGCTGTTTGGCATTAATGCTTCCGGGATCCTGGCGGAATATGCCGCCCGTCTGTTTAACCGGATTGGACTGCCCTGCGTTCCCTTAAACCGGGTTGGCATTGCGCTGGCAGAGCAGCTGCTGGCACTACAGCGTGGCGATGTGCTGGTGATGATGGCGCAGAAATCGGCGCACCGTGAGGGCATGACTGCCCTGCGTGAAGCGAAGCGACTGGGAAATCCGGTGATCCTGCTGACCAATGCGCTTGATTCACGCTTTGCTCAGGAAGCCGATGTGGTGATCCAGGTTCCACGCGGTGGCGAGAATGGCAAAGTCCCGCTGCACAGCACGGTGCTGGTGTGCCTGGAAATGCTGGTGCTGTCGGTGGCCTCATCGGCGGCGCAACGCACCGCTAAGTCGATGAAGCGTCTGCATGAGTTACATCGTGGGTTAAAACCTGGCAGCGGAAAAAACGGTAAATCTGGCTGAGTTTGCAGGGGGCATAATGCCCCCCGTCATCGCTTAGTGAATATCGCTGCCGTTGCTGGCTATCACCTTCTGATACCAGTAGAACGACTTTTTCGGGTAGCGGTTACCGCTGCCCTGCAGCGAATCATCCAGATCGACGTAAATCATCCCGTAGCGCTTGCTCATTTCCCCGGTGGACATACTCACCAAATCGATACAGCCCCAGGGGGTATAGCCCATCAAGTCTACGCCATCCTGAATGGCGTCGGCCATCGCGGTAATGTGCTGACGCAGATAGTTGATACGATAATCGTCGCAGACAAAATGCTTGTCATCGGGTTTATCCGCCGCTCCGAGGCCGTTTTCCACAATAAACAGCGGTTTATTATAGCGATCGTACAGCTGGTTGAGGGCAATACGCAGGCCGGTCGGGTCAATCTCCCAGCCCCAGTCACTGGCCTCAAGGAACGGGTTACGCGCCCCCCCCAGCAGGTTGCCCTGCGCCGCATTTTTATCCGGGTGGGTTTTGTTGATGGTCGAGGACATATAATAGCTGAAGCCAATGTAATCCACGCTGTATTCAGCCAGCAGCGCCAGATCGCCCGGCCGGATATCAAGGCGGACCCCCTGAGACTGCCATAAGCTCTGCGCGTAATACGGGTATTTGCCGCCTGCCTGCACATCGGCACAGTAGTAATTAAACGCCTGATTTTGCTGCAGGGTCGCCAGCTGGTTGCGCGGATCACAGTCCCAGGCATAGCTGGTGGCAAACAGGATCATACAGCCCATTTTGATCTGCGGATTGACTTCACGGGCAATTTTCACCGCCAGACTGCTGGCGACAAACTGATTGTGCCAGGCCTGGAATTTGGCCTGCGCCTCCAGCGCCCCGGTTTTCACCGTCAGCCCCTGGCTCATCATCGGGAAATGCGCCGCACTGTTGATCTCATTAAAAGTCATCCAGTATTTTACCTGCTGACCGTAGCGGGTCAGCAGGGTGCGGGCATAACGTTCAAAATGCCCGATCAGCTCGCGGTTTTTCCAGCCCCCCAGTTCAGTCGCCAGATGCAGCGGCATTTCATAATGAGAAATGGTGATAACAGGTTCGATACCGTGGGCCAGACAGGTGGCAATCATCTCATCATAGTGGCGCAACCCCAACTCATTTGGCTGTTCCTCGATCCCATTGGGATAAATGCGCGTCCAGGCAATGGAGAAGCGATAACATTTAAATCCCATCTCGGCGAACAGGGCGATATCTTCACGAAAGCGCTGATAATGGCCGATAGCCTGATGATTGGGATAATCAAAGCGCTGTTCATCAATGGTTAAATCAAACTCTGGCGCCGCAACAATTTGCAGCCGCTTACGGCCACCGGGGATCGCATCAACAATCGACAGTCCCTTGCCATCCCGATCAAAAGCACCTTCAACCTGATTAGCGGCGGTGGCACCGCCCCACATAAACCCCTGGGGAAATCTTTTTTTCATCGTCTCCATCCTGTTCCACTGTCGTTGTGTGATAAGCCTGTCACTGATGATGGAGTATAATCTGAGCGCATAGAGAGGCAGATATCTTATTTATGTTAATTATCCTGAAAATGTGCGGGAAATCATCCTGTTGCTGCAAACATCAGCAGTTACCTGGGCAGGGCCACTTTTGCCATTGACAGCGGCAGGTCGGGTGTTTAGACTTCGCGGCGTTGTAACAATTCCTCTGTAGTTCAGTCGGTAGAACGGCGGACTGTTAATCCGTATGTCACTGGTTCGAGTCCAGTCAGAGGAGCCATCTTAGAGAAATCAGATGTCTGCGGGCATCT
>CALYQW010000004.1 GCA_945290265.1 uncultured Erwinia sp. | reverse complement strand
GAATAACCTGACGCCGGAAGAGTACCGGCTGATGGCTGAAAAACCGGAAAACTCATAAAGTGTGTGGAACTGAAATGGGTCTATTTACAAAATGGCCTGATCGACCTGTGGGGCCAGGCGTGGTTTGTTGATCAGGGCCAGCGCCTGGGGCGTACCTTTGGCGCATTCACTTCTCGCTGGTTCAACAACATTCAGTTTCCCGGCCAGCAGTGGTCAAAGCTGGCACCGCGCCCCTTTGCGCAACGCGATGTGACCATCTCGCTGGATGCCGCCGACTGGTTTGATATTGAGGAACCTCTCCACAACGTGATCCGGGTACAGATGTCAGCAAAGGCGCGGCAACAATATCAGGAAATGGAAAAGCAGATGTTCCTGGAACTTGACGACACCGACATCGAAGCGCTGAACGCCGCCGCTAAAACGGTTAAGTGCCTGCATATCGCCAGCGGCGCAATCTATACCGACGACAAAGGTACCTGGTCTGAAATCCTCGACGCCAAATTACAGGCGCTGGAAAGCGTAATTGCCGAATCTGGCGGCATGTCGGTGCTGGTTGCCTACCACTTCAAAAGCGACTTAGCCCGTTTGCTGAAAGCCTTTCCGAAGGGGAAACAGCTTGATTCCGATCCGCAGACGCTGCGCGACTGGAACGCCGGAAAAATACCTGTCCTCTTTGCTCACCCAGCCAGTGCAGGCCACGGCCTGAATCTACAGGATGGCGGCAACATACTGGCGTTTTTCTCCCACTGGTGGGATCGGGAACAGTACCAACAAATTATCGAACGTATAGGGCCAACGCGCCGGATACAGGCAGGGCATAACCGTCCGATCTGAATACACCATATTATCGCCGCCGATACCGTAGACGAACTGGTAATGCAGCGGCGCGATTTAAAACGCGAAGTGCAGGACATTCTGCCTGAAGCAATGAGAAAGCGAGGTTTGAAATGATCAGCTATAAATCAGTTAACAGGACTTTGACCGGGGATTTAGCCAGGTTTAGCGACACTCAGGATGTTATTGAATTCTTGTTCGGGACAGCAGAAGGGCTTGTTGCGGAGGAACATTATGCCGAAGCAGATACGTTAAGAGAAGCAACAGACAGCTTAAGCGCAAGGTATACCACCCTCACAGAATTTGCCGGGGAAATAGCACGCCCCAATTTTCAGGTCGAACGATTGAAAGACAGGGTAGGAGAATAACAATGGCAACTCGTTATATCGGACTTAGAGAGATGTGTCAGCTAACCGGGAAAAGCCATCCAACTTTGTGGCGGATGTGGGCGAAGAAGAAAGAATTCCCTGCTCCACAGAAAAGCCTGAGCGGAATATTTCTTGGCTGGCCTGAAACAGTATATGAGAAATGGGTAAATGAACAAAATTCTAACAGCCCCCGTTAGAACACCTGCTTTTCTAACAGTACCACCAAAACAAATGTAACCAATTGATTTAATTGGCACCCCTACAGGATTCAAACCTTCTAGCTAGTCTTATGTTCTTTATGTATTTTTTTCCATTTCAATTTGTGATCTGCCCCCAGATATGCCCCCTTAGTAAATGACCACTCTCACGGCTGAGGTGCATTACTGCATGATAGTTTGGGCGCTAATCACTCTGGAAACAGAAAACGTCAAGAAAATTCTTAATCTATCTCACAAGCAGAAAATGCATAATACTTAATCATTTGACCGGTAGAGCAATTAAATAATTGCTCTAAAATTTAAATCAGGAGCTTCGTGAGTATTGCGATGTGCTAATCAACTTTTTATAAATGGTAAAGCACCTGTTTAACACTTCGGTTATGATCAGATATCAAAGATTTAGCCAGTCAATTTCCCTTTTAACCAAACCTTTATTATCTATGACATTAATTAAAGCTTTGATTTTTATTTCAATCAATTGGTCTTTATTATCAAATTCAATGAAATTTCGATACTTCCTCAACAGCTCCGAAGCGGCAGCGCGAGAAAAACCATATTCTTGCAATGACATTTCTTTTGGGTTCACCGTACCATAATCGACAAATTTAGAAAGATTTATGCCACTCGAATCCTCTCCATGTATTGATTTGCACAATTGATGGTAGTGAGCTAAAGCACTTTCCAGCCTGAATGTAATATCAGTTTCTATAGTATTTATCACTTCTAAGATTTTCTGATTTAGATGTTGTAAATTATTCATATCAAAATTAACCCAAGAAAATGATTCAACATCTCGTACTGATTTGCTGTTTGTAATGGAGTTGTTTATTATCGCACTTATAGGCTCTCCCATTAGCCAAGAGTATGTCATTATATGAAAAGGAATAATCCCCTTAGGTTTAACTATTCCGTATACTTCATTGATTTTTTTTAGATATTTTTTGACATCTTCATTTTGAAAAGTAGTTAAAATATTATTTTTATTCGAAGCCATCTTATAGGCAGAAGATTGAATATTTGAGTCAAAACGGTGATTTTCTGAAAAGGTTGACACATCAATATTGAGAATTTTTTTCTTAGTTAGATGCTCACGCCCAGCAGAAATTATTTTTTGTCTGATACTTGCGTCAAACGTTTCTAACATCCCACCAATCTTACCTTCTTTTATATATGTTAGAACTTCTGACAAAATCATTGTTGATATTTCTACTACTTTAGGATCAGGTTCTTTAACCTTGTCATTTAGATAATTAAGTATTTTACGATGTGCTTTTAGTAGCGGGGATATTTCATCATCTATTTCTATTTTGTCTTTATTTGCAACAGAGTTTTCAAATTCACTCCAAGTATTTTCTCCATTATTAATACATATAATATTACCTGTTAACTCGTTTTTGTAACGACCTGCTCTGCCCGCAAGGTTCCAAAAATCGAGAGAGAAACCACTATTATTATTAGCTTTACCAAATGGATAGATGAACACATTTTTAGTTGGCAGGTTTACTCCCTCTAATAAAGTAGATGTGCAAAAAATATATTTAATTTTTTTGTTTGCATAAAGAAACTCAATTCGCTTACGAATAAAAGAGGGCAAATTCCCATGATGATATGCAATACCATATTTCAAGAGGAGAGGTAACGAGAAGTCCTTGTGAATAAATTCAGAAATCAGCTTCGCTTCATTAATCAACTCATCATCAGCTTTAATCTGTAATTTTTTTAAGTTTAAATACTCAGCAAACTCTATGGCCTTATTGACACACTGTGATTTGCTTGATACATAGATTAAATTTGAATCATGATTTGACCCTATTTTCATTATCAGATCAAAATCAGAATCGAATGTTTCTGAAACATTGAGATTAACAACCGCTTTTGTAACAGTATCAAAATACTTATACTCGTTGTTTGCTATATTTGCAAAAAACAAACTTTGAGCAACCGGACTTTCCGTAACACTCAAACTACTACCAATAACATTAAAATACTTAAAAAATATTTGAGGATTAGTAATTACTGGGCTTGAAAATACAAGCTTTAAATCAGGATACTTGCCTAAAGAATGAGAAATGACTTTATACAAAGTCATAGATCGCCTACTGCTTTTATCAGCCAGTTTATGCGCCTCATCGATGAAAAGAACATCAACTTTAATTTCATTAAAATCAGCTTCGTATAAAAAATTATTATATCTTTCTTGAGTGAA
The DNA here is from genome assembly GCA_945290265.1 of uncultured Erwinia sp. GTDB lineage: Bacteria > Pseudomonadota > Gammaproteobacteria > Enterobacterales > Enterobacteriaceae > Erwinia. The sequence goes on along the minus strand of CALYQW010000004.1, from coordinate 197,216 downwards.
TATCATTATATTTTTTTTATTAGTCTTTACACCTGAAACAGACTTGGTGACATTTACACTTTCAATTTTTCTTTCATTGAGCATAGCTCGAAAATCTACCAAATACTCTTCAAGCAGAGCCTTAGTAGGTAAAATGAAAACAATCATTTGAAACTTATTTAGTAAATCAATTGCACAATTTTTTATAACAAACGACTTACCCAAAGAAGTTGGTCCAGAAAAACTAAAGAAATTGTTAGTCAGTATCTCATTATAAATATCATATTGCCTGTTAGTAAATGACAATTCTGAAGTGGGTATTGTTTGAACAACTTTACGAATATCACCCAATATAGTTGATGTTGTTGAGAGAGACACTGAAGAATCAGTAAATGATGTAACTGCTGAAAACAAACCGAACTTAGTAAGAACAGATTTTGTTATAGCTTTTGTATAGTTATTATCTGGAAATAGTTCATTAATACCAGATATTATTTTTAATGCTATCGCTCGGTTTTGTTCACAACTGGAGTTAGAAAAGTATTCGGTAAAGTGAAGAAGTCGCTCATGATGTTCAGAATAAAAAAGGTCACATTTATTTTTCTCAAAAAACGAAGATGCTAATTCATTCAATAGGCATCTGTAATAATTGTTAAACTCATAACTACCCTTAATTCTCTCACAAAGATATTCGATGAGACTAATCATCGCCAAATAACTCCCTAATAATAGCCTGTGATAATTCATTTACTCTGTTGCTTGGCACAATTATTAAATTTAATTTAATGCCTGTAGAAAGAGTTTTTAGAATGTCTTGATTGATACTGTCACATGCATTATTAACTATAGAAATAATATAGTCACTGACAGTTTCAAAATTTTCTCTGTTATAACTCTCCATAGACAATGTAAAGACCAAACAAAAAGTATTAATGTTTTTCTTTCCATTTAGTAGAACTTTAAATAATGTTTCGCACTCAGACTCAGGTAATTTCCGAGTTAAAAATGAACGTTCTAAAAATAAATCCTGATTAAAACCATAATAATTAAAATTAGAAATTACTTTCTCGACTTCATTATTTAAACCTTCAACTAAGTTATTATGACCGCAATAACTAGAAAAAGCCAATTCACCGTTACCATCATTAGTGATCATATAGTGCATATGGTGGTAATATTTAGCGGTTAAGCCAGTAGAGTATAGATGAGGTGCATTAAGAAATGTTTCAACCAATCTTCCAGTTAAAAGTTTATTCGCTGGCTCATGAGTAATTTCTTTAGACAATAACATACCCGCTCGTGCCACACTTTGAGAAGTTAACATATTGTTGGTGGTGAGCATATAGTTAAATTCAATTAACAAAAACTTTGCAATAGGATTTAAGTCAAAATAAGGAAAACCCTTGTGTACTGGTATATATGTAACAATCTCAAAATCTTTTGTTATTTCTTTCCTTAAAATCTCTTTTACATACTCTTCTATAGAATTGTCTAATTTAACTGTCCAAACAGGTTTATGAAAAATTACACAATCAAAAAAATCGTTAATCACGTCATGATCTATATCATTCAAACTTTCAGCTATGAGGTCGTTATTTTTTCCATTTTCAATTATTACCGCATGTGCAACAGGGAAATCAGATTCTGGATACTCTAAAACTAACCCACCTGAAACACCTTTATATCCTATTGATTTTTCTATTAATTCTGGGGTTGAATTTGATTCAATATTATAATTAATTAGTCCTTGAGGGGTTGGTTGTGGAAAATTGAGCATTAGTCTTCCAGGCTCAGTATCTTTTTCCTTAAAAGCATTAAGATAAAAAGTTTTACCTGAAATATTTTCTATTTCACCTATACGCATGGGATGTGTGGCTTTGCCACTTACTCGTGTAATAACTAAATCTTTATCAGGAAAGCTATATAAAGATTCAGCTTCAAGGAGTGTTGACATACTGTCGAATGAAAGACCGCTTAATTCAGGTTGAATATCACATTTTCTACAACAACTTGCTATTTGCGCCTTGAATGGCTCACAATTCTCCTTCTGATGGCAAAGACCATGCTTAGAGGAAATCACAAACGCTGCATCGCAAGAACTGGCCTTGAATAGATACCCTGTTGATTCAGAGCCTAACACTCTGATCTTTATGCAATTACTAACACTCATAGTATCTTACATTCACTCCACTTGAAGAATAGGTGCATTCTGCTTGACATTCTAACACATTGTTCTTGTTGAAAATACTCCTAACATCTTGATTATCACTACTGAAATGAAATATTGCTTCAGGGTTTTGAAGCAAAATTCGAGCAATAGTTTTATTATTTGGATGATTATGTTTACTTTTGTCGGCACAAATAATATATTCTGTTCTACCTATTGTATTTATCAATTCACTATTAGTGTTTTTTTCGCTTCCATGATGTGATAATTTGGTGACATTAAAATTTGGATTAATTTGTTTTAATTTGAAAGATTCAACAATATCAGAAGCCCATGCATCTCCTAAAAACAATCCCCTAAAACCATTATATTCAATGATGAGAGATAAACTACTTCTATTAGTTTTAGATCTATCAGGTATAAACTGATCGCTTCCAGTAGAAATCTCTTCAATACACTCTAATAAGGTAGGTTCCACTTTTTCATTAGATGATATTTGTGGTTGATTCTTTTCGATATAATCATCATGCATATTTTTCAATGAATCAATCGTTGGTGTCAAAGGAATAAGTTTGATATTATTAATGATGACTGGTTCATCATCAAATACTAATGCTTGTACGGAAATCCCTTTTCCCTTTATAAAATCATCTAAATTCACATCTTGATTATACGAAATCTGTTGTTCACGTGTAGTAAAAATTTCACCACAAATACTGAGACTATTAAAAACAAACCTTTCAATTTTTATTCCTGATGACATCACATATTCATAACCACCAATATGGTCATCGTCATTATGTGTAACAATTGCAATATCAATTTTTCGATCATTCAATAACCCCTTAAGCTTCTGCGATATATTCCTCCTTATCAAAAACTTTTTAGGCCCAGAATCAATAAGTATTACAGTATGCTCGAAGTCTAATAATATACAATCACCATGCCCTGCATCTAAAATATTAATCGCTAACACAACAATCACCTTTTATAAAATAAAAATCAAAGTAAGCACTGTTTTTCCTGAAACTGCTTTATAATATTACCTTTTAAAAACCAAAATAACAATTAAATACTTTTCTCAATAAAAATAGAATCATATAATTCCTTATAACTACACTCCATTTTTTAAATGCTTTTTAAAACTATCACCTTAGTAATTTCGTAAATCAGTAACGATAGCTTAAACCATCAATAGCTAATATTGCATTAAACTTACCAGAAATTCATCAAGAGAATAAAGTACCTTAGTCAAAAATTTAACTTGCACTGAATCTTATAGTAAGATAACGTCTTTATATACCTTTAATTAACTCTTTATTTCTAAATTACTGTAATTAGATATTGAAAATACTTGTTCATTTTTTAAAGAAAGGATAATTAACATGAGCATCAGCCTCCTTTTATATTCGATTAAAGAGAATACAACTGAAACTAATGAGACTCGCTTTTACATATATGATTCTTTAGGGTTCTGTATTAGAACAAACCCGGAGTTTTTTTCTACTTATGAAGAGGCATATAAATATTTGAACAATTTATTGGTCAAAGAGTTAAAAGAAATAATGAGTAGAATATATATTGCTGCTTCCGGCAAAGAATTGGTTGATACCTCTAAAGATCTAATATTGCAAGAAAAAGTTGCAAAGGAAATTTATAATCATAAATTAATTTTAGAAAACCGCCACAACCCTCAGGTTAAACATAAAATTTAGTTTATTGACTTCTTTGAAAATTATGTTAATAAAATAATGATATTCAAAGGAGTCTTTATATGCCTACAACAGAGTTAAAAATCAGAACGATAATAAACGCGAATGAGCCACCATTCTCTGAAACTAATGATACTAACAATTTTAACCTACTCTTATTTAAGGATTATTTTTGGATTCCTTCTCATCTTAAATTACTAATTAAGCATGGTGTAGACATAAACACAACAGACAAATATGGGAAAAACGTATCATTCTATTGTAATAACATACAGTCATTACGAATATTACTCGACCAAGGCTTAAATTTAAACCACTTAGATAACCACGGCAGGACACCACTTTTTTATTTACGTAATACCAATATCATTAATGAGTTTTTGGAACGAGAGATTAATTTAAACATAATAGATTATGAAGGATTTAATTTTCTATCATATAGCAATCTCTACTTTTCTACGGATTCAATAATAAAAAACTCTGACAAAATCCATAATAATGAGTTCGCAGTTAAATATTTATTTTCAAATTTCTTTAGCATTTTGTCGAAAAGTAAACTTCATGGATTACGTGGAAATTTTTCAGGAGATGTTGTATTGGAATTTAGCCCGTATAAGAATCCAGAAAAAATAAAAGAGTTATTGCAACTATTGAAATCAGGCAAGATTAATGCTGAAGCGAATACAAGATTCATTTCATATTCGTATTTACTACCACCAGAAAATAGAAATGAGTATTTTACAATATCAGATTTAGAAGAGTTTTTATTTATAAGCAAGGGCTAACTCATAGATGCTCCGCATCTTTGAGTTGCCTTGCTTTTTCTGCCCTTCGGTTGAAAAAGAAAGATTAAAGCAAAAACCTCAATCCCAACCCATTGACGCGATTGATCTTTATGGTATTTATTATAGATGGCATATGGATTTGCTATTAATCAAAAATATCAAAAGGAGTTGATATGAAAAAACATAATATTATTTTTGACGATGAGTTCCCTTCTACATTTACCAATGACACTACCGTTAAAAAATTACCCCCTAATCGTCTTCGCAAACACTCAGTGACTGTCAGATTAAATGAGGTTGAGCTGAGCAAAGTAAACCAGTCCAGAGGCCAGCTCAGCAAAAGCTGTTGGCTGAGATATTCAGCTCTCAAGCAACTTCCCCCTTCTGTTCCCGAAATCAACAAAGAAGCCTGGCAGGAGCTTACTGGTTCCCTACAGAAACTGAATGATCTTACTTCGTTCCTGCTTCGCAGAGGCGAAGATGCTCAGCCACTATCGCAGGAAGTAAGAGCTTTAAAATTGAAACTGTCGCATGTGAGAGATGCTCTGCTGACTCTTGAAAAGTGATCATCCAAGATGAAGGGTATGAATAAAATAAAAAGGGGGAAAAACTTCCGAGGAGTCATCTCGTATGCACTTGCCCCTGCTCCTCATCATATGACTACACCAATGGTGATTGGTGGCAATCTTGTAGGCATTACTGTAGACGAGCTGACCGCCGAGTTCGTGAAGACTCAGAAGCTTAGAGAGGATGTTACGAAACCAGTTTGGCATAACTCCCTTCGTCTCCCTGTTGGTGAATCACTCACAAATCAACAATGGAGGAACATTGCTGACGACTACATGAAACGGATGGGCTTCTGTGACACTCACCTCCGTTGCTATGTTCTGCATGACGACGAGGCAGGACAGCACATTCACATCATTGCTTCGCGGATAAACGTTATAGCAGATGGCCAGCTTTATATGGGCAGGAACGAGAACCTTATGAGCACTCGTGTCATTCAGGAGCTTGAGCGAGACCACAAACTCGCTCAAACGAAAGGTCCCTCCTCTCCTTCTAAACCGTACAAGAAGCAAAGGAAGCTCACTCGTAACGAAGAGATGATGCAGAACAGGACCGGAGAGAAACCTTCTAAAAAAGTGATACAGGAAGCTGTAGATGCAATCCTTACCTTCTTCGATACCATCCCTATCGAAGACTTCATATATGAATTACAAAAGCAAAACATATCGGTAACAGCAAACATCGCATCTACTGGAAAGATGAACGGTTTCTCATTTAAGCATCAGGGAGTTGCTTTTAAGGCATCACAGCTCGGTAAGGCATACAGTTGGTCAAACATGCGTAAGCGAATCACAGTGACTCAACCAATAGGGGCTGTTGTTCCTGAATCGATTGCCGACAATGAAAACGTTTCGAATCCCATTGAAGTTCATCCCACAGCTCCCCCCCTCACGGCAAATCCCAGAGAACATATCCGGTCTCGCTGGTTGCAATGGATACCTTACCTTGAGGAGTTTGTTACCAGTTTAAAAGCTGTTGGCTCTACGATTCTCAATCCTCTCAAAAGAAATGTCATCTATGCCGCAATACGAACCAGCACCCCCGAAACACTAGAGATTTCTGAAGTAAATTTTCAAAGTTCAGCGTTAAAAAACGTTTTCAAACGACCTTAAAGATCAAGTTTTCAGTGAGTTAAAAGCACTCACTAAGTCAAACCCCATAAATATTTTCATTCTTTTCATATTGATAGGTAAAAACGATCGATCGTTATTACTGATCAATAAAATACTCATGATAGACTTAAGCTATCAAAAGAAAGCAATCGATCGGTACAAATGATTTGCTAGACCCCATTTCCAAGCCGTAATGTAACTTCAAATGGAAACACATAGCACACTGATTTATCAGCAGAATAAGCTGATGCATACGTGCGCCTTCAATTCAGTGAAACTAACCTTGGAAGAACTTATGACAGCAACAACAGAAGTAAAACAGCCCAACTTCCTCATGATGAAACGGGTGTGGATTGCTATTGCACTTCCGATTGTCATTTTCTATTTCTCTGGAATTCAGGGTTTAGTCCAGCTTGCAATCGTATGGGTTTTCGCAAGCATCATGCTCTTGATGTTTGCCTACAAAAAATTCCGAATTAAGAAGTGGAATGCCAGCACCAGAGATGTGTTCGGAGAGTCTGACGGCATGTGGAGCCATGAGTTTGGTCCAACTGCTATGAAGCTCGATGAAAAACGGGGACTGATCCATCTTAAGGAAGAGAACAAACAAAAGACCTATCCGTTCTCAGCAATCAAAGAGTGGCGATACAATTTGTCTACTACGAGAGAACGGGCTGGTATCAACAAAGAACTCGACCGCACTCATGATTTCAGGGAGTCAGGTTTTTACATCTTAGTGGACGATGTTCAGTATCCAGAATGGAGGGTAATGTTCTTTCCTCAAAAGGGTGATTTCAACTCACAGGAAGGCATCCGGGATACTGAAATGCAGTTAAAGAGATGGATGCATATCTTTAATAGAGTAATTAATCGATAAAAGATAGATTCATAAAAATCAGTAACTTATAAAAAAACCAATCTTTTGATTGGTTTTTTTATGCAAAATAACTAAAGAAAATTTTATCAAGTCCGATACTTACTATATTTAGAAAGAATGCTTTATTAAAAGCTAAGAAGGATTCAATAACTATCGAACCGCATTTTAGCTAATTATTAAGCTAAAAAATTTAAATATTAGTTAATACCTCTAAAATCATTTTAATGGATTAGATAATGACAATACAGCAAAAGGTACAAGACCGTAATATTCAATATCTATACCACTTTACTCATGTTGACAACCTTGCTTCGATAATTGAAAACGGATTAATAAGCAGAGCTGATTTAGATAATGAGAACATCAATTATGATTATAATGATAATGAAAGGATAGATGGACACTTAGATGCTATATGCTTATCCATCAGTTACCCGAATGCTAAAATGCTTTATAAATATAGAGGGTTAAAAGCAGGAGATTGGGTGTTATTGGCTATTTCCCCAGCCGTTTTATGGGAAAAAGACTGTGCATTTTATCCAACTAATGCCGCTTCTAACAATGTTAGGTTTAATGATCCTTCATTATTGAAAAGTGAAGAAGCGATGGAAGCCATGTTTTCAAAAAATGTTTTTACTGAAATAAGGGATGAACATCTTACCAGTGAATATACTACAGATGTGCAAGCCGAAGTCCTTGTTTTTGAGGAAATTGAACCTGCATACATATTGAAAGTAATTCATCCGAATAAGAAAAGTGCTGAAGATTTCTCTGTGTCACATAGGGCTACAAGGCACACATATTATGTTACACTCAATTGCAAGACACTTTTTTCACAAAGACATTACTTTTTAGGATAAATTATGGCTGTTAGACCTATTTTTATACCTGTGAATGATGCAGATGCTCTTTCTGTAACAAAAGATATAGATTTCTTATGGGCACCAGGCATGGCTAAAGTGCAAAAACAAAAGTCCATAAGAGCAATGCATGCAATGGCTAAAACTCACGGCATCAACAATATACTTGAGATATCAAGCAAATCAGAAGATGAATTAGGAGTTGCTTTGAGTGCCTTCAATTTAAAAATAAAAACTAAAAAACTGTCTAAAGAATTTTCAGTAGAATCAGCATTTCAGGCAAGTAAAGTTTTTGAAAATGGTGGACCTTATGTCGATTTACTAGAAAAAGATTCAAGAGATGCAAAAAGAGATATTCGTTTAAAAGAATCAGGTAACCTTGTTAGTTTTAAGTTCTACAATACAGTTTGGTCATTGCTGCCTCGAACTGCTTTTTACGACTGGCTATACTTGAGTGCATTAAATCAAAATAAAAAACTAGCCGAAAACTTATTACAATTCGATGCTTTTACTGACATAGAATTCAACCCAGTTAAATCGATAAACTGTCAAGCAAGAACCGCAGCATTATTTGTATCACTTACAAAAAAAAATATGCTTTCGGATGTTCTAAAGTCTCAAGAAGATTTTTTAAACCTATTAGCCCTTCATTACGGTTTAAGCAGCCATTCAATACAACAAAACTTGATTTAATAGATCATTATCATAAATGAATAACATGTTTAAGAAAAAAATGAAAAGCATGTTATTCATTTTTTAAACACCATTAAAAATTCTGTTAATTTGTTAATTTTGCTTTTTTTTCCCAAGCTTTATTGCCTAATGAGGAATTCTGCGTCAAACCCAACTTAAGATTACAAAATATTTTTTCTACTTCATGTTCATTCCAAATAATATATTCAATAATAAACTTATAGAAATACAGCACTCTTTCGAGACTGACAGTTGAAGGTATTGTATAGAAGTTTGGACTGAGCAAAGCCGAACTCAAAACTGCAATAATGTTGCTTGGCCCCTTCAGATAGGGATTCTGATAGTCTTGCTGATACTTCAAAAAGTATCCTACACAAAACAGGTAGGCATCTTTTACGATTTTTTCTTTATTGCAGTCTGATTCATCGTATCTAAGAATGAAGCGATTGAGGAGTATCAAAAATTTCTGATCTGGCAAATATCTGTTTAATTTATTCATAGTAGCATCCTTGCTGTTGTGAATGTCATCCTGACATTTAAAGAAATATCATAACATTCAATCATGTCAATAGCTAAAACCTATCAATTTCTTTTTGAATATCTTTTTTAGGTAAAGGACGATTAAGCTCATCGATTGTTATTTGCTTTAAATGAGAGTTATACAGCCATATCTTAAACTGCTCTAAATATCTGTTATTCAATGCTATCAAAGCTTCGTTTTCAGTTTCGAGCCTTTTTATTCTCTGACAAGCAATCTTCAAATTAGCAGGTTTAACCGCACATGTTTCTTTCACACCAGACTTGAGAAGCTCCTTTTTTGAATTAAAACAATCCGCAATTTTAACATGACAACTTAAAGATTGCCTCGAAGGTCTCTTCCCAATTATCTTTATCAACTCGTCACATAAAGCCTCCCAGGTCAGCTTCTCATCCTCATTCCATGTATTGATAACTTTCATTATCAATTTTTCATCATAACCAGTAATATGTTTAGCCATTTATTCTCCTTTTATTATTTTAGTTTGAAACTTATACCATTTATCAGCATTAACGTTCCCATCATTTTTATCATAATTGGTTTTTTCAAGAATTTTAGCGTGTATCATCATTAGTTGGCCATCATCCGTTCCAGAGTCTTGTAAGGGATAATAACTACAAGGCTCAAAAACATATGAGTGCTTGCAGTAACCATGCTTAGTGACGAGCACAGCTCCATCATTCAATAAATCGAAATCAGTTATGTCCATAACAGCTATTTCTTTTTTCCTATGACTGTTACCGGCTCCGATTGAAGTTTTATCTTTCATGAGATTGATCATTTGTAAGTGTGATCGGTGATCGTAGGAAACATTTTGTGAGACCAGCTTCCTTCCAGACCATCTGGCAATGCTAAACTCGTCCATACCGCTGATCTGGGAAAAAGTATTTAGTAAATGTCTCAACTGATGCGTTCTTAGCGAATATGGGCTACCGTCTTCGTTAATATAACCGTGTCTTTTAAACAGGTTGGTAGTGCCTTTGATACTTGCAAAGGCATTAATATCCGATCTAAAAAACTGAGCAGTGGGTCTGAACAAAGGTGCCAAATGTTTGCTCGTTTTCTTACATAACTGCCCCTCAAATAAAAGACACAAAGCATTTGAATATTCGATTTTCTTCTCTTCATCATACCAGGGAAAATTTTTAGGCTTTTTACTAAAGAGTTCATGTCTGGATGACTCAGGGACCTTCCCTTCCATCGTTTTTGCGACAAACCTTGGATGGGTGGACAACTTTCTCAACCGGACTATGGCCTTTTTAGCTACAGGGACCATTACTGAAGGAATCCATTTGATGTCTCCAGCATACCCCTTCGCTGAAAAAAACCTTAAACCATATCGTTCAATGCCGTTCTCATCATGCTCTGTAATCGCACAATCCGCAGGAAGGCTTAAAATTTCCGAGATTCGTCCTGGTGCACACATCAGCAGTGCAAGAACAGACGTTGTGAAAATGTCCCTCACAGACAGTTGGCTTTCATCTTTTGAGAAAATCTCCGCAATGGCTATGACGGATTTTATATCTGGTAATTTTGAGTGCCCCTCCAGCGAGGATTCATAACCTTGCCAGCTCTGAGTTATTTTATGCCTTAGCGGATTTACCCAAAAAAAGTATGATGAGCTTGTCATTCTGTTTTCACTCAAAAATAAACATAGTTTCTCAAGTTCCTTACCAATTCCAACTGCTGTTAATTTCGTATATTTAGCCGTTGCTACTCTTACACACTCATCAAAAATGTTATTATTACACTTGACTACATTAGCTTCACCGTATGATTTCAATAGCACAAACTCAACGATCTTCAACATTGCCAAAGCATTCTGGTTTGATTTTGACTTGTTAAAAGAATGAATATGAAACATATAAGCTTTAGCAAAATCAATGAAACCATCATCTAATTTATCTTTGCTAGTTCGATTATTTTTCATGTCAAACTTGTTGAATCTGTAACATCCCTTCCATACGTGGTTTTCCCATGAACTGGCTAACTTAGAGTTGAAAACATTACCCTTGCAAAATTTAATAAAATCCTCAACATTTAAATTTGGGTTGTTAGCATTGATTGGCTCGAATAAAATCACATTGGTCATTCAGAACTCCAGGCTCTAAAGTTTTTGCAGGTAAGACACTCTACGTGTTCGTGTTTACAATCAGTAAATCCAAAAGAATTTAAAACATATTCTTTAAATAGCTTCTTGTTCTGTGTGCTATCGCTACCCTGAAATATCTTCGATAGAGGTTCAAAAAATGAATGAAGTTTCATATCAATATCGTGAACATTATCTGGGCTATTTTTTACGTATATCCCTGATGAGTTAATAGATTTATGGTCTAATGCTTTAGCTATCACATCAACTGAGGCTCCTTCCTTTGCTAAACGTGATCCAAGGGTATACCTAAATCGTCTTGCATTAAGTCGCATATGTTCGTTATTTCTCGATAACCCAATGTTAAATTTAGTAGTCAAAGCACTTAATTTCTTCGAGATAAATGAATTCTTCATATGTAAAAAATCACTTGCCATAATGGTATCTAAACTTTGACCAGACTGAATTGATACGTTTTTTTTGTAGTCCATGAATATAGGTAATTCATTTTTTATATGACTAATCTTCTGATTAATACTATCTTCGATATATCTTTGATTCATATAAATCAAGGTTGTTAGTTTTTCATTAAGGCAGTCATCGATATTTACCATGCTAAACTCACTTCTAAAGTCCTTCCTTTGTTTAACTTTCGGTATATTTAGAAAGCAACCTTCTCCCGTTCTGATGAGATCTTTTGCTTTTAATGAGGTTAACTGTAAAGGCCTCCTTCCCGTTGTTGCTAAAAGAATGACATAGCAATAAAGATACATGGGAATTTTATCTTCTTTTAAAAAATTGCTGATACTCTTAAGAACGACTTCCAGCTCTTCTCCAGTTAGCGGTCCACTATTTGGATCTCTTCGTTTTACGGCTTCTCCTGTCAAATTAGTTTTAATTTTTATTTTTTCCAGCATTCTTAGAGCGGAGTTTTCTACTCCCACATAACCGAGTTTTTTCCACTTCGTTAGAAACTTCTTTATAGAATTTAGTTTATAGTTTTTCTCAGGGCCTAAACTAACATTAAATTGATAAACCGCATTAGCATCTATCGTCTTAATGTCTACCATTCCTAACCATTGACTAAAAATCTGGTTTATGTTTTTTGTGTAACCTGCACTATATTCAGCCGAAAAGTAAGCCAAGGTAGTAAGGTAACCAATACGCATCGACTCTGGCATTTTGTCGGCAATCTTATGTGGGAAAATACAAGTCTCTTTATCTAATTGCCATTTGGTATCAGAAAGCTTGAAGCTATACGCCTGCATCGTTGCAAAAACCAGATTCTCTTTTATTAGATTACATGTTTCCATTATATTGCCCCTCAGTTATCTTTTTCAAAGATTCATATACTCTTCCAATAACTTCTTTTTCTTTTTCTGATATATGTTTGAAATTATAGTTTTCAGACATTTTAGAATCTTTTGACCAGCCCATGAGATAGCATCTCAATCCTGATTTTCGACTGATTTCCAAATTTGAACTATCAATTTCATTTGAATAGAAATAGTTCCATGAATGCCTCAATCTATGCCCCGATAAACTCTTTAATTCCGGGCTTGCTTTTTTAATAGTTGAAATTATTTTCTCATATGCTGAAACAGATAATGGTTCTCCTACCGTTTTACCTGCGCTGTGAGTTACAAACAGGAAGTCATGTTTTTTCTTTTTAGTGGTTTTACTTCTACAAGTTTGTATGTAATCGAAGATCTCCATCACTAACTCGTCTGACAATGGGATTATCCTTTCGCCGGTTTTGACTAATGGCTGATTTAGCCTCCGGTCTTCAATGCAGTCATGTCTTCTGAAGATACTCAGTGTGTTATTTATAAGATTTAGATCATTTACTTTAAGATTTAGTAACTCACCTGCTCTCAATCCGCAATTCAGTAACAAGGTAAAAATGAGCCTATTCCTCACTTGAACCTCCTTCTGAAAAGGGTTTTGACTCCCTCCGACTTCCAACAGCTTAAACAGAGTTTTTATTTGTTCTTCACTTATCGATTTGTCAGTTCTGTCATTGATGCTGAGTGAGCGATTTCGCGGGATGTGCGCCTTTATGCTTTCAATGAAACTTTCGACTTCATATCTGGCATGGATTCCCTTCATAGAATGGATCAATCCGCACAACCAATTTAGATAGCTTGAAAAAACGTGTATCCTGTAACTAAAAGTTCTGGTAGCAATCTGCTTTCCTTTTAGTAATCTTACATTCGTGATTTTTTGTTGATCGAATCGTTGCTTTGCATACCGTATCAGGTCATCGACTTCGGCTACACTTAGGAACCGCTTGGTTTCAATCCTATCAATGATGTTGATTTTCCTACTTTCCATAAAATTGCTAAGGATAAGTAGATTCGTTGCGACTATCTCCATCGTAGATGCAGTCGCACTTCTGTTCCTGACATTAGTTGTGAGATAAAGGTTCTGATAGTAAACTGGTAGCAGTGTTTCTTTGTTGAGAATTAAGCAACCGCGTTCTCCATTGCTCATAACAAATTTTTTTATTTTGAATGACATTATAATAACCCTCCGAAAACTTTACATTTAGTAATCACTACGGCTTATCATTATTTTATCGATTTAAACTTTGCAATTTTATTTTGTTATTTTTGGATTTATTTATAATCCATTTAGATACTTAAAAAAACTTCTTTCACGTGAAAGAAACCAGTACGGCTAGTTATCAGTAGTCATACCCGATTCAAGAAGAAAAACTAATAAAGCCTTATTGCATAAGTAATACAGCGGCGCCAAAAAATAATTTGGAAAGTATCCTGTTAAATTTTACTATTTTTTAATATTAAAACTTTACATTTTTAAAATGATGACATTTAAATAGTGATTTGTATTGTTGTTCGTCCATTGTAAATACTTTCTACTTCGTTCCAGTATTCCTCTTGAATAACTTTAGCTTTACTGCGGAGTTCATCTCCCATATGAATTATCAATGCTTCTCTTTCCAACATGTCACACAGCAAAATTCTTGTTATATCTTCAGTGCTTAGCTTAAGAAGTTCAATATCATCTGTCATAAATGAATCTTCATCTGGCAGAAGATCCGGCATTGTGTCCACATAATGGTTGAGCATACTTCTTTTAATACTTAAGCCACATAGCAACACATAGTCTTCGCCCTTTTCAGTCTTTTTTACAGCGATATTAATTTCATTCTGAGTGATTTCCTTTGATAATCCTCTCAGTAGCTCATTACATTTGACCACTGACAGTATGCTTTCATAAATATAATTTCGACTCTCTTCATCTAACTCTGCTGAAAAATGGAATGGGTGTAGTTGGCTATATTCGAGGTAATAGCTTAAACAAACCACAGATTTCTTACTCAATGTATTCATAGGTAATAATCTAATAGCTTCAGCATCGAAAATCTTATCAAAGGTTTCTTGACCCACAAGCCTTGAAAGGTTTCCAATATTCAGGAATTCTTTGATTTCCACATTGTCCTCGCTTTGTCGTTGCTGTTGATCTGAATACTTACTATCCAGCTTTTCTCGAATTGTTGATGGTGTCAGAAACCCACTGATCGATCTCCGCCTCAATAAAAGCCACAGCTCTTGAACCTAATTTGATAGGTTTGGGGAATCTATTTTCAGAAATCAATCGGTAAATCCATGCTTTCTTGTAACCTGTTTTATGTAGCACTTCAGGTAAGCGAATGAGTCGAGTGGTTTGTGTAGTAGATGTGTTCATGATTGTATCTCCTCGTCTGTTCGATGAGTTGATACTAATACCCAGCAGATAGGCTATTGAAGGGAGTTTTGGTATATAGAATTCTATGCGTTAATCGCTTGGAAAAAAGGGAGAGGAAAAAAATTAATTTCATCTCCCACTTGCAAATTTAAGTTAAACATTAAATCACTTACAATAAACTTCTGAGTCCACTAAGAGGAATTCCCTCCATATGATTGTTTTTATTTATAAAATTCTCAATGCTTTTGCATGTCTCTCCAGACAAGGCTTTCTCAGCTAAAGGACGATCAGTTTCCTTAAGTTGTTCTTCTCCTCGAATCTCATCTGTTAATCTTGGGTAAAGAATCCTTGATAGAACGGTATTCGTTAAGGCTATTTTTTTAAACTTGGCCCACAGAAGTAAGTCCATCATGGGTAGTATTCGATAATCTATAAGCTTGATGATTTTAGCCAATCCAAATTTTTCAATTTTGCTTTCCTTGACCTGATAATCGTCCCTCCAAACAGGAAGCATAACTTTTAGTGCATTTATAATTTCTTCATCAGAGGAATTTTTAATGTCGAATGATATGAACAGCCTATTATCACTATCCTTTCTTATTACATCTTTCATAATAGAAGTTATTGGCTGATACTTGATTTCTTTTTTAAGCTCTCCCGTTCCTTTTACAAAAGAATCAGGAGCAAAACACTCAAGTGTTCTCTTTAAACTTTCAATATGTCTAAAACTTACCTGATGAATATGGCTGTTATTATAGTTAGATAATTCACCCACATTCATTGTTTGACTGATTAAGGGTTTTCCATCTAAGATCATTTCGAATGTAGTATCATCTCCTTCAAAGAAATCCATTCCTTCAAATATATTTCTCCTGACTTGAAATTCTTTATAAAACTCCCTCAAAGATAATATTTCTACATCCTGATAATTTTCAATGTTGAACCATGACTGAAGCTCTATGTTGATCTCGTTCACCTTCATGACTTCACCTTTCCGAGCTTAGATTCATTTTTTAATTTATTGAGATAGTCGGCATACCATTGCATCATTTCACGACGCCCATCCAGATATTGAGCATGGTTGTAGGTGCCACGAATAGTATTTCTGTCGGCATGAGCAAGCTGTGTCTCAATCCATGCACTATCAAAACCTTGCTCATGCAAGATCGTGCTTAGAGTATGTCGAAAGCCATGTCCTGTAGCCCTTCCTGCATAGCCGATCTTTTTGATTACCTGATTGATACTGGCTTCACTCATGCTTTTTCGTGAGTCATTTCTGCCGGGAAAAATAAATCTGAATCCACCAGTAATCACTCTTAACTCCTCAAGAAGCCTAAGAGCTTGATCAGATAAAGGCACCATATGTGGTCTTTTCATTTTCATGCGAGCAACAGGAATCTGCCAAAGACGTTTTTCGAAATCTATCTCGGTCCATTCTGCTGAGCGAAGCTCAATCGTCCTCAGTCCAGTTAGCATGAGAAGCTGAGTAGCTATTTGGGTGATTTTGCTACCAGAATATTGCTCCAGTTGTCTTTGAAACTCGCCCAGTTCTGCCACTGACAAATGTGGAAAATGTTTTTGCTTTGGTGCTTTGAGCACACCGACTAAATCTGATACGGGATTAAGCTCAGCCCTGCCAGAAACCACTGCATAGGTAAAAATCTGGCGACATGCCTGACGGGTTTTCTTTAGCTTATCCAGAACTCCCCGTTTCTCCATCTTGCGAAAAACATCGAGCATCTCTTTTGCATTAATGTCTGCAATAGGTCTTTTGCCAATGTGAGGAAAAATATCCTTCTTCAGGTATTCCAGGATGTCTGTAGCATAACCTTTTGACCATGATGGCTTCTTGTGCTCATGCCATTCAAGAGCGATAAGCTCAAAGCTATTGTTCACAGCCAGAATTTTTGCTGCCTTGATATCCTGCTTCTGCTGACTCGGATCTCCGCCTTCCAGCAGAAGCTTCTTAGCTTCTGAGCGCTTCTGTCTGGCTTCTGCGAGGCTCAGTAACGGATATGTTCCAAACACTACCCGCTTCTCTTTACCAGCTATACGGTATTTGAGTCGCCAGCTTTTGGCTCCGTTTGGAAATATTTCAAGATACATACCTCCACCGTCGGAAAGTTTGTATGACTTTTCCCTGGGCTTCGCAGAGTCGATTTGTCGGGCTGTTAGCTTCATTTGGGGGCATCATTTCCATTGAACCTGTCGATGCCCCCTATCGTGCCCCCATATTGGTTAAGAACGCAATAGGTGACCCTGGACCGAAATGGACCAGTTAAAAGATTTATGTTCTGATTTTTAAGGGAAAAGTAGACTTTAAGAGATGCAAACAGAAGAGAAAGTGGCGCGCCCTACAGGATTCGAACCTGTGACCTACGGCTTAGAAGGCCGGTGCTCTATCCAGCTGAGCTAAGGGCGCATGGTGAGTGCGTCGGATTATACGATGCAGGTTCGCTGAGTCAACGATTTTACGGTCAGCCGGTGTTTGATGGTGAAAGAACAGGCAATCTGCGGTGATTCTGTGCCTGACAGCAGCATCAGGTTCTGACAAAATAAGCGCTGTTTACGCTTTAATTCATTCACGGTGGGTTCCTTCTCTGATGGTAGCAAAAATTATTGACGGTAAAACGGTTGCGCAGCAGGTACGCCAGGAGGTTGCTATGCAGGTGCAGCAACGTGTTGCTCAGGGCAAACGCGCGCCTGGCCTGGCAGTGATTCTGGTGGGTCAGGATCCGGCATCGCAGATTTATGTTGGCAGTAAGCGTCGTGCCTGTGAAGAAGTAGGGTTTTTGTCGCGCTCTTATGATCTACCGGCAACCACCTGCGAATCAGAGCTGTTGGATCTGATTCGCCAGCTAAATAACGATCCGCAGATTGACGGCATTCTGGTGCAGCTGCCGCTGCCGCAGGGCATTGATAATGTCAAAGTGCTGGAGCATATCGCCCCGTCTAAAGACGTCGATGGTTTTCATCCGTATAACGTTGGCCGCCTGTGCCAGCGCGCGCCGGTGCTGCGTCCCTGTACCCCGCGCGGCATTATTACCCTGCTGGAACGTTATGAGATAGATACCTTCGGCCTGAATGCCGTAGTGGTTGGCGCATCCAATATTGTTGGTCGCCCGATGAGTCTGGAACTGCTGCTGGCCGGTTGTACCACTACCGTAACCCACCGTTTTACCCGTAATCTGCCTCATCATGTGGCAAATGCCGATCTGCTGGTGGTCGCCGTCGGCAAACCCGGCTTTATTCCCGGTGACTGGATTAAACCCGGCGCCATTGTGATTGATGTCGGTATTAATCGTCTGGAGGATGGCAGCGTGGTCGGCGATGTTGATTTCGCCGGCGCTGCAGAGCGCGCCTCCTTTATTACCCCGGTGCCGGGTGGCGTAGGTCCGATGACAGTGGCAACGCTGATCGAAAATACGCTGCAGGCATGTGTTATTAACGAAAGTGAAGTGGTCTGATCAATGGCAATTTTTTCTCTGGGTAAATATCCTCACGTCGATCTCTGCGATCTGTTAAAGCTGGAAGGCTGGGTCGAAAGCGGTGCCGTGGCGAAAGCGGTGATCGCGGAAGGTTATGTGCTGGTCGATGGTGCGGTAGAAACCCGCAAGCGCTGTAAAATTCTCGCCGGTCAGACGGTGACCTTTGACGGCAACAGTATTACCGTACAACCGTGATCCTCTGTTTTATTGCTGCCCCCTGGCTGGGGCCGGCAACTGACTTTATTACGTTCCCTTTCTGAGTCAATCGTCCTAAAAATTCCGCTAAATTTATCGGGTTTGACCACGGTCAATATTTGCTTTGCCGTGAGGGCTAAGCTGTATCCATTCAGTTAATTAACAGAGAGGTTCGCAATGAAAGCTGCTGTTGTTACTCAGGATCATCAGGTCAATGTTGTCGAAAAAACGCTGCGCCCACTGCAACATGGTGAAGCACTGCTGGCCATGGAGTGTTGTGGCGTTTGTCATACCGACCTGCACGTTAAAAACGGTGATTTTGGCGATAAAACAGGCGTCATTCTGGGACATGAAGGGATAGGCGTTGTGAAGTCTGTCGGTCCCGGCGTTACCTCTTTAAAACCGGGGGACCGCGCCAGCGTCGCCTGGTTCTTTAAAGGCTGTGGTCACTGTGAATACTGCACCACTGGTAATGAAACGCTGTGCCGCAGCGTGATCAACGCCGGTTATACCGCCGATGGCGGCATGGCTGAAGAGTGCATTGTCGCCGCTGACTATGCGGTCAAAGTGCCGGACGGTCTGGACTCTGCGGCCGCCAGCAGCATTACCTGTGCCGGGGTCACGACCTATAAAGCGATCAAGATTTCGGGTATCGCCCCGGGTAAGTGGATTGCGATTTACGGTTTAGGCGGCCTGGGTAATCTGGCGCTGCAGTACGCCAAAAACGTATTTAACGCCAATGTGATTGCGGTGGATGTTAACGATGACCAGCTGGCGTTTGCCAAAGAGATGGGTGCCGATCTGGTGATTAACTCACGTAATGAAGATGCCGCGCAGGTGATCCAGCAGAAAGTCGGTGGCGCACATGCTGCTGTGGTGACGGCGGTTGCCAAAGCGGCCTTTAACTCGGCGGTGGATGCCATGCGCGCCGGTGGACGCATTGTGGCGGTCGGTCTCCCCCCCGAATCCATGAGCATGAATATTCCACGTCTGGTACTGGACGGTATTCAGGTGGTGGGTTCACTGGTGGGCACCCGTGAAGATCTGGCTGAAGCTTTCCAGTTTGCCGCCGAAGGCAAAGTGGTGCCAAAAGTAACCCGTCGCCCGCTGGCAGATATTAATACCATCTTCCATGAAATGGAGAGCGGTAAAATCGTTGGCCGTATGGTGATTGATTTCGCGCAGAAATAAACCCTGCATCTCAAACACAATGGCCTGCATCGCAGGCCTTTTTATTCGCGCTTAATCCGCGCTGATTACTTCCGCCGCCAGGTCGTCCCCGCCGCGCCATCTTCCAGAACAATCCCCAGCTCGTTCAAACGGTCACGCGCCACATCCGCCTGCGCCCAGTTCTTCTCTTTACGGGCGTTATTACGCATAACAATCAGCGACTCAATCTCGGCCACCTGCTCAGCATCATCGCTCTGCGCGCCGCTCTGTAAAAACTGCTCAGGATCCTGCGCCAGCAGACCCAGCACCCTCGCCAGCTGGCGCAGACGGGCCGCCAGGCCATCCGCAGCGGCACCGTTTTCCGCTTTCACCCGGTTGACTTCGCGCGCCAGATCAAACAAGGCGGAATAAGCCAGCGGTGTATTGAAGTCATCGTCCATTGCCTCACGGAAGCGGGCTTCAAACTCTTCGCCCCCCGCTGGCTCTGCCGCAGCGTTCGTGTTACGCAGCGCAGTATACAGACGCTCCAGCGCGGCGCGCGCCTGATTAAGGTTATCTTCACCGTAGTTTAGCTGGCTGCGATAGTGACCGGACATCAGGAAGTAACGCACGGTTTCCGCATCGTAGTGCTGTAACACGTCGCGCACGGTAAAAAAGTTGTTCAGCGATTTAGACATTTTCTCGCGATCAACCATCACCATCCCGGAATGCATCCAGTAGTTAACGTACGGGCCTTCATGGGCACAGCCAGACTGCGCAATTTCGTTTTCGTGATGCGGGAACATCAGATCGGAACCCCCACCATGAATATCAAAATGGTGGCCCAGCTCGCTGCAGTTCATCGCCGAACATTCAATATGCCAGCCCGGACGGCCTGCGCCCCACGGGGATGGCCAGCGGGGTTCGTCTTCGCGCGACATTTTCCACAGCACAAAATCCATTGGATTACGTTTAACGTCAGCCACTTCCACCCGGGCACCAGCCTGCAACTGCTCCAGATCCTGACGTGACAGTAAACCGTAGTCAGGATCGCTGTCCACAGCAAACATTACATCGCCATTCGCAGCAACGTAAGCATGGTCACGTTCAATCAGGGTGCTGACCAGGGCAATAATCTCATTAATATGACGCGTGGCGCGCGGCTCGACATCCGGCGGCAGAATATTCAACGCAGCAAAATCACTGTGCATTTCAGCAATCATACGGTTAGTTAACTGCTCAATAGTTTCCCCATTTTCAGCGGCACGTTTAATAATTTTATCGTCAATATCGGTAATATTACGCACATATTTCAGCGTATAGCCGAGATAACGCAAATAGCGGGCGACCACATCAAAGGCGACAAAAGTTCGGCCATGACCGATATGACACAGGTCATAAACGGTAATACCACACACGTACATACCGATTTCACCGGGGCGAATGGGTTTAAATTCCTCTTTTTGACGACTCAGGGTGTTGTAAATCTTTAGCATTGAGACTTTCCGTTTTAAGCGTGTGCGCAGTGAACGATAAACAGGTTAATGCGGTTATTCTGACGTATTTTTCTTAGCAGCGCTACGCCCGACAGGCACTCCCCCCTGTGGTTATGCAGCATTGCTGACTCGACATCACATTTTGTGATATAAGATGCATCACTTGCCACAGGCCGCTGATGCACAGTCAGTCCCTGTGCGGCTGTTTATTACACCAACACTGACAGGATGAGAACATGGTCACTTTTCACACTAACCACGGCGATATCGTCATTAAAACCTTTGACGATAAAGCTCCGGCTACCGTAAAAAACTTCCTGGACTACTGCCGTGAAGGTTTTTACAACAACACCATTTTTCACCGTGTGATTAACGGATTTATGATCCAGGGCGGCGGCTTTGAGCCGGGTATGAAGCAGAAAGACACCAAAGCAGATATCCGCAACGAAGCCAACAATGGTCTGAAAAATACCAAAGGCACCCTGGCAATGGCGCGTACTCAGGCACCGCACTCCGCCACCGCACAGTTCTTCATTAACGTGGCTGATAACGATTTCCTGAACTTCCGCGACGAAAGCCTGCAGGGCTGGGGTTACTGCGTATTTGCCGAAGTGGTTGAAGGTATGGACGTGGTAGAGAAAATCAAAGCCGTCGCCACCGGCCGCAGCGGCATGCACCAGGATGTGCCAAAAGAAGACGTTATCATTCAGAACGTGACCATCAGCGAGTAATGCCACACACGCTGTTTATCGCAGATCTCCATCTGTGTCATGAAGAACCGGCGATCACCGCCGGTTTTCTGCGTTTTCTGCAACGGGAAGCGCCGTCTGCCGATGCGTTGTATATTCTGGGCGACCTGTTTGAAGCCTGGATTGGTGATGACGACCCGAATCCGCTGCATCAGCAGATTGCTGCGGCGCTGCGCCAGCTGACTATCCCCTGCTATTTTATACACGGCAATCGTGATTTTCTGCTGGGTAAACGCTTTGCCAAAGCGGCCGGCCTGACGCTACTGCCGGAAGAAAAGATCCTGACCCTGTATGGCCGACGGCTGCTGATTATGCACGGTGATACGCTGTGTATCGATGACCACGGCTATCAGCGTTTTCGTCGCCGGATGCATCAGCGCTGGTTACAGCGGCTATTTCTGAGTTTGCCGCTGTTTGTACGTCAGTGCATTGCGCAGAAGATGCGCGCCGGTAGTCAGCAGGTCAACAGCAGTAAAGACATGACGATTATGGATGTTAATCAACAGGCGGTTGAAGAGGTTATGCGCCGCGATGACGTCACCACGCTGATCCACGGTCATACCCACCGTCCGGCGGTACATACCCTTGAAATTAACCATCAGGCGGCACAGCGCGTGGTTCTCGGTGCCTGGCATCAGGAAGGCTCTGCGGTTAAAGTCAGTGCCGGTAAAATCAGCCTGATATCGTTTGT
Source organism: uncultured Erwinia sp. (assembly GCA_945290265.1). Lineage (GTDB taxonomy): Bacteria > Pseudomonadota > Gammaproteobacteria > Enterobacterales > Enterobacteriaceae > Erwinia. The sequence goes on along the minus strand of CALYQW010000004.1, from coordinate 174,358 downwards.
GTTTTAATCCTCCCTTTTCCGCTTAATTACGCTGAATTTCCCCCAGGCAAACGTTTTCCCTGGCGCGCAGTCATGTTATTCTCTCAGCCCTTCCCACCTGGCAGCATCAACCCGCCTGAATGCTGTTACGGTGACGTTTTATTATCACAGGAGTCCGATCTGCATGTCATTTAACGCCGCTCCGGCCCGCATTGCCGTTGTTATGGGTTCCAAAAGCGACTGGGCAACCCTGCAATTCGCTGCAGAAATTCTCGACAGTCTGGCTATCCCTTTTCATTGCGAAGTGGTTTCTGCCCACCGAACCCCGGACAAACTGTTCAGTTTTGCTGAACAGGCGGCGGAAAAGGGTTTTCAGGTGATTATTGCCGGAGCCGGAGGCGCAGCGCATCTGCCCGGTATGCTGGCGGCCAAAACCCTGGTGCCGGTGCTGGGTGTGCCGGTACAAAGTGCTGCACTGAGCGGCATTGACAGCCTTTACTCCATTGTGCAAATGCCGCGCGGTATTCCGGTGGGCACCCTGGCTATAGGTAAAGCGGGTGCTGCCAATGCTGCACTGCTGGCGGCACAAATCCTGGCGCTACAGGATGCCGAACTGGCAGCGCGCCTGGCGCACTGGCGGCAAACGCAAACCGATGAGGTGCTGAATAATCCCGATCCACGGGAGGCGGTATGAAGTCGGTTTGCGTATTAGGTAACGGCCAGCTGGGACGTATGCTGCGTCAGGCTGGCGAGCCCTTAGGGATTACCGTCTGGCCGGTGGGGCTGGAGGCCGAGCCGGACAGCCTGCCGATCGCTGACAGCGTGATCACCGCGGAGATTGAGCGCTGGCCGGAAACGCCGCTGACCCGTGAGCTGGCTACCCATCCGGCGTTTGTGAATCGTGATATTTTCCCTCTTCTGGCCGATCGGCTGACGCAGAAGCAGTTGTTGGATGAGTTGCGGTTACCTACCGCCCCCTGGCAACTGTTAACCGATGCCGCCAGATGGCCGGAAGTGTTCAGTAAGCTGGGTGAGCTGGCGATCGTCAAGCGCCGCACCGGTGGCTATGACGGTCGGGGTCAATGGCGTTTGCGTCAGGAGGAAACCGCCACTTTGCCACAGGAATGCTATGGCGAATGTATTGTTGAACAGGGAATTGTGTTCAGCGGCGAGCTGTCGCTGGTCGGTGCGCGTACGCAAGGCGGGCAAAAGGTGTTTTATCCGTTAACCCACAATCTGCACCAGGACGGCATTCTGCGCACCAGCGTAGCGCTGCCGGCGGCCTGTGTTAACCCGCACCAGCAGCAGGCAGAACAAATGCTGTCCGCGATTATGGACCAACTGAACTATGTTGGCGTGATGGCGATGGAGTGTTTTGTGGTACCGGAAGGCCTGCTGATTAACGAACTGGCACCGCGGGTTCATAACAGCGGTCACTGGACGCAGAATGGCGCATCCATTAGCCAATTTGAACTACACCTGCGCGCGATCCTCAATCTTCCTGTACCAGTCCCGTCCGTTATCACTTCATCCGCGATGATCAACCTGATTGGAACGGAGATCGATCTGGCATGGCTTAGCCAGAGTCTGGTACATTTACACTGGTACGATAAAGCGGTACACCCCGGACGTAAAGTCGGCCATATCAACCTGACGCATACCAGTTGTCGCGCTTTGTGTCAGTCACTTAGAGAGATGGTGACTTTGCTGCCAGCTGAGTACGCCACGGGTATTGACTGGGCTCAGACGTTGCTAAAAACCGGGTTTCAGGCTGACTGAAACAGAGTTAATGACCGGGCCAGGCACTAAAGGACAGTACCAGACTATACTTTAGTACGGCTAACAATTTGCAGTTAACTACAGTATCTTAAGCCCTACAAAATAAGAAAGATTCTTAAACTTAGTTCCTTAGACTTTTATATTGCCAACACCAGGGTAACCATTTTCTCAGGCTGTCACTGTCAGCGGGTAATACTGTTTCAGAGCACTCTGCATCCTTCCCCCCAGGCCATTGCAGAGACTGGCAAACCGAAGAGAAAGACAGCAGGTAAAAGACGCAATAATTAATAATCCAGCGTTATTATACCGAGATTGTGGTTTACCTTTTTTTTCCCGTTAATGCTAAAAAGTTCATAATGTTGCTTACTTCCACTCCTTCGATCATCACTCCCTCCAATCCATGAGAAAAGGACGATTTGTCCGTTTTATACTTGATATTCACGGCTAATAGATCTATCTTCACCTTCTTTGACTAATTCCAGTATTAATTCTGGCATGGTTTTATAGTAACGGATACCTGTGTTAGGGAGTAAACAATATGCCAGGCGCTTGGTTTAATAATCCTGATATTAATTCAAAAGTTCAAAAGTATCTTGAAAAGAGGCTGACCAGATTTCCTAACCTTAAATATGCCTATGCCATTATGAGCAAAAAAAATCCGGTGGACTTCACCATCATCTCCAACCGTCCGGAATGGTTTAAGCTCTATAAAGACAATAATTTCCAATTTATCGATCCGGTACTGGTCACGGCTCTGTATCGGATCACCCCCTTTTCCTGGGATGAAAACATCATGCTCAGCAAGGGCGTTAAAGTACCAAAATTGTTTGCAATGGCTAAAGACCACAACATTATTAATGGCTACACCTCCGTACTACACGATCAGAATAACAATATAGCGGTACTCTCTTTAATGATGGATAACGACTGTGAGCATGGCATTGAAGAAACTATCAAAGCCAGTAGCGACTTGATCCAAATGATGCTCATAGAGACCCACGATAAGCTGACCTCACTGTACAAAGAACAGGCTCAAAAAAGTGAATTCGAGAGCATGAATTCACGGGAAATATTTTCAAAACGCGAAAATGAAATTATTTACTGGGCAAGTCTGGGGAAATCTTATCAGGAGATTGCCCTTATCCTTGGAATAAAACTAACTACCGTTAAATATCATATTGGCAACGCCGTGAAAAAACTGGGCGTCACCAATGCCAAGCATGCCATCCGTTTAGGGATCGAGTTACAACTAATTCGTCCCGTCCATTCCGATGGAGAATGAAATTGGCCAGGCATCAAGCTGACAGTCAGCTTCTGGTGCCTTGCTTTTCACATTATCCATCAGTATCTGCTGGTTAAGATCGTCAACCGGCATAAAAATTAGGTACACATTTTTATTTTTCTCAGAAATACTCTTATCTATCTGACGAATAAGCCATCCTGAGCGTTTGAAGATAATGTACATCGGATGGCTGACGACAGCGTAAATGCCATCATAGCCATGATGCCTGGCATAGTTGAGCATTGATAAAAATAACAGTCCACTCACCGGATACTGACGCAGTGAAAATTTTTCAGTTCGTTCCTTATCAATGAATAATCGGCTGGCTTCAACAAAATTACCTTCCGGCAGTTGTGATTTTTTAAACCACGAGCTGAAGGTATGAGTAATCATGTTGGGATATCGGGTTTCTATAAAACGTACGCTACAAATACAATGATTCTTTACCGCACCAAAAACATATGTCGTGTTATGGCAATCATATTCATCGGCTTCCATATTATTTTTAATATTTACCATCCAGTTCAGACGATCTTTAAAAACTCCTTTCCTCAAAGTAAACAACTCTTGTGACCTTTTATCAGTCAATACATTATATTTTACATCGAAAAGCTCTAACATTTTTTCCCTCACAAAATAAAAAACAACGCCAACACTCTGTCTGCGAGTCGTTTATCAACTAAATATCAACAAAATATCAACAAAATATCACAGTTATTTTTTTACGCTGAAACAATTTACCAGACCCGGTTAACTTACAGACATTTACAGCAGTATAACAGGATGACATTTTGATTTCATTGATTCCACTGGCATGGGTTCATTTTTATTCAATTTTAAAAAAAACTATGAAGGGTGGCATTATCAACATACAGAAAGACATTCAACGCCGAATTATAAACCGCTAGAAAAAAAATAAGGTACGTTTTAGCTCAGATTTAGTAGGTTATCTTCATACGCTTTTGCTGGCTGATAAAGAATAAAGCTGTGCTTAAATACGCACAGCTATTTTTCTGCTTTTTGATTCAGCAAGGTCTTTTTTCTCTGCATCAGGGCTGACAGATCGGCCTCGTTATCAGTAATCAGGTATAATTACAACGATTAGCGGCAAACAAATCGGCTCTGAGAGCCGGTAAAGACGCACAGATAAAGGTTATCTAATGCAAAAAAATATCGTGATTACTGGTTGCTCCAGTGGCATTGGCCTGGTCGCTGCCAGCGATCTGCTACAGCGCGGCTATCGGGTTATTGCTACCTGCCGTAAGCCAGCGGATGTTACACGAATGGATTCTCTCGGCTTCAGCGGAGTGATGTTGGATCTGGATGATGCCGGGAGCGTTACCCGTGCCGCCAGTGAAATACTGGCCCTGTGTCAGGGGCAGCTGCATGGTCTGTTTAATAACGGCGGATTTGGCGTCTACGGTCCACTGCAGGCAGTGTCACGCCAGCAGCTGGAGCAACAATTTGCCACCAATTTTTTTGGTACTCATCAGCTGACTATGCTGCTGTTACCGGCGCTGATTGCCTGTCGCGGACGGATTATCAATACCAGTTCAGTGCTGGGGCTGATTTCTACCCCGGGGCGCGGTGCCTATGCGGCCAGTAAATATGCCCTTGAAGCCTGGTCAGATGCATTACGCATGGAGCTACATGCCAGCGGAGTCCGCGTCAGCCTGATTGAGCCCGGCCCCATCAATACTCCCTTTACCCGCAATGTCAGTCAGGCACTGCAGGATCAACCGGTGAAAAATCCGGGCATTGCCGCCCGTTTCGCCCTGCCCCCGCAGGCCATTTTACCCAAACTGCATCATGCACTGGAAAGCCGCTGTCCAAGGCTGCGCTACCCGGTCACCCTGGTGACCCACGCCATCACCCTGTTACGCCGTTTGCTTCCCGGCCGGGCAATGGACTGTTTTTTGCGGCGCAAATAGCCACCAGTACTTGAAGCTGTATCGGTTGCCCCCATACTGTGAGAAACCTATGCGAAAAGAGACAGATCTATGTCACCACAAGCTGCGATTGTAGAAATTAATCAAATCAACCTGCACCAGGTGCTGGAGCAATCCATGCAAACCCCGGTGCTGTTCTATTTCTGGTCTGAACGCAGCCAGCACTGTCAACATTTAACCCCACTGCTGCATGGCCTGGCTCAGGAGTTCGCCGGACAGTTTATCCTGGCAACCCTGGATTGTGACGCCGAACCGGCGGTCGCTCAACAGTTTGGAGTGCGCTCCTTACCTACTGTGTATCTGTTCCAGGGCGGTCAGCCGGTAGATGGTCTGCAGGGACCGCAGCCGGATGAGGCAGTGCGTGCGCTGCTGGAGAAAGTACTGCCAAAAGAAGAAGAACTGAAAACGCAGCAGGCGTTGCTGTTAATGGAAGAAGGTAGGCTGATTGAAGCACTGCCACTGTTAAAAGACGCCTGGCAGCTCAGTAATCAGCACAGTGAAACTGGCTTTCTGCTGGCGGAAGTCCTGATTGGTTTGAACCGCAGTGACGAAGCTAAAGCGGTGCTGAAGGTGGTGCCGTTACAGGATCAGGACAGCCGTTATCAGGGGCTGCTGGCGCAGATTGATTTGCTGAAACAGGCGGCTGACACGCCGGAAATTCAGCAACTTCAGCAGCGGATTGCCGCCAATCCGGATAATGCTACCCTTGCCAGCCAGCTGGCGCTGCAACTGCATCAGGTGGGACGTAACGAAGAGGCACTGACGCTGCTGTTTGATCATCTGAAAAAAGATCTCACCGCCGGCGACGGTCAGGTACGTAAAATCCTGCAGGATATCCTTGCGGCACTGGGAACCGGTGATGCCCTGGCTGCGAAGTATCGCCGCCAGCTTTACTCACTGCTTTACTGAGTACTTTGCCGGGTGTGGCTGTGCTGCCCCGGCACTTTCCTTTTTCTCCTTCCGAAACGTGACGCTCTTCTCCGCACTGACTGGCAGTAAATCGCGACTATCAGGTATACTCGTAGTATTAATGCCCGCCCACCAGGCGGTGACATCATCTCAAAAACATGACCGGCATTTATCATAAAGTGCCGTTTGAGCATGGCTGGAATGGAGAACCTGCCCATCTGGCGTTATGACTGAAGTTAATTAAAAAAAAAGCCTGATGGACAGGCGCTAAACAATCAGGAGGTTTTTTTCTATGTTTCCCGTCATTCTCGTCATTATCGTATTGGCACTGGTCATTGTCTGGTCAGGGATCAAAATTGTCCCACAGGGTTTTCAGTGGACCGTTGAGCGCTTCGGACGCTACACCACCACACTGCAGCCTGGCCTGAACCTGGTGGTACCATTTATGGACCGCATTGGTCGTAAGATCAATATGATGGAACAGGTGCTGGATATTCCCTCGCAGGAAGTTATTTCCCGCGATAACGCCAGTGTCACTATTGATGCCGTGTGCTTTATTCAGGTCATTGATCCGGCACGTGCCGCATATGAGGTAAGTAATCTTGAACTCGCGATTATTAACCTGACCATGACCAATATGCGTACCGTACTTGGCTCAATGGAGCTGGATGAAATGCTGTCGCAGCGCGACAACATTAATACCCGTCTGTTGCAGATCGTTGATGAAGCCACCAACCCGTGGGGGATTAAGATCACCCGTATTGAGATCCGCGATGTGCGTCCGCCGGTGGAACTGATCGATTCCATGAACGCTCAGATGAAAGCGGAACGTACTAAACGTGCCGATATTCTGGAAGCCGAAGGGGTACGTCAGGCAGCGATCCTGCGCGCCGAAGGCGACAAGCAGTCGCAGATCCTGAAAGCGGAAGGTGAGCGTCAGTCGGCTTTCCTTGCGGCAGAGGCGCGTGAGCGTAGTGCCGAAGCCGAAGCACAGGCGACCAAACTGGTCTCCAATGCTATCGCAGCTGGCGATATTCAGGCGATTAACTATTTTGTCGCGCAGAAATACACCGATGCGCTGCAGGCTATCGGCTCGGCTGGCAACAGTAAAATTGTGATGATGCCGCTGGATGCCAGCAGTCTGATGGGCACCATTTCCGGTATCAGTGAACTGATCAACGACAGTAAGAAAGGGCATGATCACTGATGATGCAGGAACTGTTCGCGAACCCCTGGCCGCTGTGGCTGGCGCTGGCCGGTATTCTGCTGGCAGCAGAAATGCTCGGCACCAGCGGCTATCTGCTATGGAGCGGCGTGGCAGCGCTGCTGGTTGCGCTATTGGTGTGGCTGGTGCCGTTACCCTGGGAATGGCAGGGGGTCAGTTTTGCTCTGCTAACGGTTCTGGCAGCACTGTGGTGGACGCGCTGGCTTAAATACCGGGGAAGTAACGATACCACGCCGCGGGTTAATCAGCGTAGCCAGGAAATGGTGGGCAAAGTGCTGGTGCTGGACAGTGCGCTGGTTAACGGTATTGGTCATGTAAGGATCGCGGATGGTAACTGGCGCGTTCAGGCCGATGATGATCTTCCTGCCGGTACCCGGGTGACGGTGATTGCCATTGAGGGTATTACCCTGCGCGTGGTGCCACGACTTTACTGAAATCATCCCTGGCGCGGGCAGCAGCCGGCCAGTTGTGTAATAATCGGGCAGTCGGCGCTGTTGTCGCCCGGGCAGTTTTCAGCAAGCGCCAGCAAACGCTGGCGCATCTGCTCTAACTGACTGATTTGCTTTTCAATATCACTCACCTTTTGTAACGTACGCGCTTTTACATCGGCGCTGTGACGGTTCGGATCGTTAAACAAACCTATCAGCTCACGGCATTCATCCAGGGTAAACCCCACCTGGCGCGCCTGATGCAGCAGTCTGAACTCCTCCAGATGCTTAGCTGAGTAACTGCGATAACCGTTATCAGCACGTTGTGGCGGCGTTACCAGCCCTTTTTCTTCATAAAAGCGGATGGCCTTACTGGTTAAACCGGTTTTTTTTGCCATTTCACTAATGTTCACGCTGTTCTCCCGCCTGTCGGCCTGTCCCGACGTCCCCCTGCTGCCATTTAGCGGACGCACGCAGTATTTCTTACACTAACCGATAAGATATCGCGTCAGCTGCCGGTTCAGCAAGACTCTGCCGCCCGGCTAACGCGTTATGAGTTTCTGCGTGGCTACTATCCTGTTACAAAAAAAACCGGTTTTTCGGTGAAAAATAATAATTTCATCAGTGTTAAAAGATAAAACATCAGTATAAGTTTTGGAAAAAACTTCTCAAGGAGTGCGGATGTTTGTCTCCAAAGCTATGCGGGTATTTATTACTCTTTATCAGGAAAAAAATTTAAAATCAGCGGCTGATAAGCTCTACCTTACCGTGCCACCAGTATCACGCATGCTTAAATTAACCGAGGACTGGATTGGCGAAAAACTGTTTATAGTTGAACGCAACAGGATCATTCCAACTCATGTTGCCGAGTGTATTTATTACCGGTTACTGCCGCACTACTGCGCGCTGGAGTATATCAATCAACAACCCTCAGAACGTCATTTCCGGCTGTCATCACCACAGAGCAATACATTTTTACTGACTGATTTACTCCAGCCCTGTCTGAGCACCCTGCCAACCCCACCGTTTGTCCGTTTTGCAGAAAGCATTCGTGATGATGACGATATTTTCATTAGTTTACATCCGATAACCGTGCCGGTCTGTTTTGAAGTGACGCGCACCGATCTGGTGTTATCGTTACGCTGCTGCACCAGTCTGCTGCAAAACTGGCATAAAAAAACGCTGCTGACCGAACAAAGTATGATGCACCTGCCTGATTTTCAGAAAGCGCTGATCAGATTACGCAAACAGGGCTTTACCGGTCAGTTGCGACAAATTGATAATCCCGTCTGGCTGAAAACCGCGTTTATTGCCGGGGAAGGTTTACTTTTTCAACTTTCCACTTCTGTCAGTGATGAATTTTCAACCCTGCCATTTATTTATCATCAGCCTTTATATATCTATATGAATTCACCAAGGAAAAACAATTACCATGAAGACTTTTTGATAAATATAAAAAATATTCTCTGCTAATAATTTCCGGGAAAAAACCAGGGTTAAATACCTGCCTTTGCGTTGACTGACAGCTGCGGCCTGGCGGCGATCAGCCGGGATCCCCTCGTCCGCCAAACTTGCTATTATTTCCCACGGCAGTCCGGATTATCTGCGGCTGGTAATGTCCTTGACCTTCCCCCTGATGGAAGGTGCAGACTGAGATTGGCAGCCTGTCATGGCGATACCATCAGCCGCCCTGGTGCTGCATAACCAGGCTTTACAGGAGAAAAAACCATGTCACAGAGCATTGTACTTACGCTGGAAGGGCTGAGTTGTGGCCACTGCGTAAAACGGGTGAAAGAGAGCCTTGAGCAACGTGCCGATGTGGAGCAGGCTGATGTCACTGTCGATCAGGCTCGCATTCTCAGTAGCGCCACACCGGATGCCCTGATCGCCACCATAGTTCAGGCGGGTTATCAGGCCAGCCTGCCATCTGACGCCGCGCCCCCAAAGACTGAACCGCTGACAGCAACAGAAACGCAGCCGGAAGCGCTGACAGCGGTGTCTTCTGAGCTTCCGGCATCGTCTGACACAGAAAGCTACCTGCTGTTAATTGAAGGAATGAGCTGTGCCAGCTGTGTCGGACGGGTGGAGCATGCCCTGCAGGCCGTTCCTGGTGTTACCCGCGCCAGGGTAAACCTGGCCGATCGCAGTGCACTGGTGCAGGGAGATGTCCCACCCGATGCGCTGGTAACTGCCGTGGAGCATGCCGGATATCAGGCAGAAATCACTGCCGATGAAACAACGCGGCGCGAAAAACAGCAGCAGAAAGCCCGTGATGCCATGCGGAGTTTCCGCTGGCAGGCGCTGCTGGCACTGGCACTGGGTATCCCTATGATGACCTGGGGCATGATCGGCGACAATATGATGCTGACAGCAACCAACCGCACGGTCTGGCTGCTGTTGGGCGTGCTTACCTTGCTGGTGATGATTGTTGCCGGCGGCCATTTTTATCGCAGCGCGTGGCGCAGCCTGCTGAACCGCAGCGCCACTATGGATACCCTGGTGGCTCTGGGCACCGGCGTGGCCTGGTTCTGGTCGATGACCGTCAATCTGTGGCCCGACCATTTCCCGCTGGCAGCGCGTCATCTATATTATGAGGCCAGCGTGATGATCATCGGGCTGGTTAACCTGGGGCATATGCTGGAACAGCGTGCGCGTCAACGCGCCTCTCAGGCGCTGGAGCGGCTGCTTGATCTGACGCCACCCACCGCCAGAGTGGTTACTGCCTCCGGTGAACAGATTCTGCCGCTGGCAGAGGTGCATCCCGGCATGATCCTGCGCGTCACCACCGGCGATCGGATCCCGGTGGATGGTGAGATTTCCCAGGGGGAAGCCTGGCTGGATGAAGCCATGCTGACCGGCGAAGCCATTCCACAACAAAAAAGCGTTGGCGACAGCCTGCATGCCGGTACGGTAGTGCAGGACGGCAGCGTATTATTCAGCGCCCGGGCGGTAGGTAAAAACACCACGCTGGCGCGGATTATTCATCTGGTACGCCAGGCCCAGAGCAGCAAACCTGCCATCGGTCAGCTGGCAGATAAAATTTCTGCGATCTTTGTACCGGTGGTGGTTCTGATTGCGTTGCTGAGTGCCGCAGTCTGGTATCTGTTTGGCCCGGCTCCTCAGGGTGTTTACAGCCTGGTGATTGCGACCACCGTACTGATTATTGCCTGCCCCTGTGCACTGGGGCTGGCCACGCCAATGTCGGTGATTGCCGGCATTGGCCGCGCCGCAGAGACCGGGGTACTGGTACGTGATGCTGATGCACTGCAACGCGCCAGCCAGGTTACTACCCTGGTATTTGATAAAACCGGCACGCTGACCGTCGGTAAACCCCAGGTGGTTGACGTCACCCTGTTTAACGGCGCAACTCTGGCCGGGGTACAACGTCAGGCGGCAGCGCTGGAACAGGGATCATCCCACCCGCTGGCAGCCGCGATAATCGACTATGCGCAGCAGGAAACGCTGCCGGAGGTGGCTCAGTTCCGTACGCTGCCTGGCCTGGGCGTTAGTGGCACTGTTGATGGCGTGACGCTGATGCTGGGTAATCTGGCGCTGCTGGAGCAGCAGAATATACCCACCGGTGCGGTGGCTGATACCTTGACCCGTTGCGCCGAAAACGGTTCCACGCCGGTGCTGCTGGCAGCCAATGGTAAGCTGGCGGCACTGTTTGCCCTGCGCGATACGCTGCGACCGGAAAGCGTCAGTACGCTGCGTCAGCTGCGTCAGCGCGGCTATCAGCTGGTGATGTTAACTGGCGATAACCCGATCACTGCCAGTGCGATTGCGCGTGAAGCCGGGATAGACCAGGTGATTGCCGGGGTGTTACCAGAGGGGAAAGCCGCCGCGGTGAAGGCGCTGCAACAGCAGGGTCAGCGGGTGGCGATGATTGGTGATGGCATCAACGATGCACCAGCCCTGGCTCAGGCTGAAGTTGGTATTGCCATGGGCGGTGGCAGCGATGTGGCGATTGAAACCGCCGGGATCGCCCTGATGCGTGAGGATCTGCACGCTGTTGCCGATGCGCTGGCGATTGCCGGTGCCACCCTGCGCAACATGAAACAAAATTTATTCGGCGCATTTGTCTATAATGCCTGTGGTATTCCGCTGGCTGCCGGTGTTCTGTACCCGTTAACCGGCACACTACTCAGCCCGGTTATCGCCAGTGCGGCCATGGCGCTCTCATCCATTACTGTGGTGAGTAATGCTAATCGCCTGATCCGCTACCGATTGCCGCAGGAGTAGAACTTTCCGGGTCTTTCGCATGGTTAAAGCTGACTGAGAATGATAAACCCAATAGAGGATTTGCTGCAGCTGTGGCAAAGGCTGTGGTCCAGGAAATACCCCTATCCGGCCTGCGATATCACTGTTGGGTCCAGCAGGTTGCATCTGGTAGGCAGTATTCATATGGGCACGCCCGGTATGCGTCCCCTGCCTGCTTTGCTGATCAGACAACTGCAGCGCGCCGATGCGCTGATTGTTGAGGCTGATATTACCCGTGGGTTTGCGCCCTTCCCTGATACCGCAGACTGTCTGCCGCTGGCTGAACGCATCAGCACAAAACAGTATGCGGAACTGAAGCAGCGCTGCCATCAGTTGGATCTGCCGATGACCCTGCTGGGTCCCCTGCCGGCATGGCATATCGCGCTGCTGCTCCAGGCGCATCAGGCGCAGCGTCTTGGGCTGCGCCCGGACTGTGGCATTGACTACCAGCTGCTTGAAGCGGCACATCAGCAGCAGATAAAGGTGACTGAGCTGGAAGGTGCTGATAGCCAGATGAGCTTACTGCGCTCGCTGCCGGAAAATGGTCAGCCGCTGTTAAATGATACCCTGCAACACTGGCGTACCAATGCCAGGATGTTGCAGACCATGGTCAGTTGGTGGCTGGCGGCCCCTCCTGCCCGGACAGCGGGTTTTTCGCTGCAAACCACGTTCAGTAGTGAGATAAACCTGCTTCTGATGCAACAACGCAACAGGCAGTGGGAGCAGCTGTTAAGCCAGCTGCCCGCTGGTCGCTATGTGGTGGCTGTCGGGGCGATGCATTTGTATGGTGAGGATAATCTGGCGCAAATGCTGGATAAAAAAAAGGCCGATAGTAATATCGGCCGGTAAATAAAGGTTGTGTATCGTTTTAGTTATCTGGTTAGCGCGTGGCTTATGTGCTGGATTGTCGCTTAAAAAGTGACTGTTCGCCAATCGTTTTTTTCACTAAATTATATTTTTAGCAAAGCAGAATGGATAATTTCTAACTATGACGCCTGCAATCACCTTGCTGGAGAAGCAAAAGGTCAGCTTCACGTTACACAGCTATCAGCATGACAGTGCAGAAACCGATTTCGGTGATGAAGCAGTGCGTAAGCTGAATCTGGATGCCCGTCAGGTGTATAAAACGCTGCTGGTGGCTCTGGACGGCAATAACGCCACCCTGGGGGTAGCGGTAACCCCGGTAGCCGGCCAACTGGATTTGAAAAAAGTGGCCAAAGCGTTTGGCGTTAAAAAAGTGGATATGGCCGATGTGCAGGCTGCACAGCGCAGCACCGGTTATTTAGTTGGTGGGATCAGCCCACTTGGGCAGAAGAAACGCCTGTCTACGGTAATTGATCTGTCAGCACAGACATTCAACACTCTCTATATTTCCGGCGGCAAGCGCGGTCTGGATATTGGTGTGGCACCGGCAGATCTGGCGCGCTTACTGCAGGCGCGCTTTGCCGATATTGCCCGTCACGAGTCATAATGCCGGTTGACTTCATTTTGTCACATACGTTTTACTTTAATTTCAGAATAAATATCGGTTTTTTCAGGCTGACTCAGGCATATTGCGCGTTTAATAAACAACTTAGCGCAACTGGCCGCCGGGCAGCCATAACAGCAGAATAATTTTGGTATTGAGAGCCTGTATTATAAGGCTCTGAAATGATTATCGCCTAAAACCCGCTTAAACAAAGGGTTTTTATTTGCAGGTAAACATGATCTTAGTGGCGGATTTTCGCAAGTTACCGGGCGGGTTTTTGTATTATTTCTCCCTGCGGTTGATAATGCGCGGCCACCAGCGGCGAATGCTGTTCAATATAGTGTTTAAGCACTTCGGCATCGACAAAGCCGGTATTAACATAGCCGGGGTGCTTATCCAGTGCCGGATATCCATCCCCTCCGCAGGCATTAAAACTCAGCGTCGCCATTCGATAGGTTTTTTCCCGCTGTAATGGCTGTCCGTTAATTTTTACCGCACTCACATCCTTACCGTCTGCCGTCAGGCTGACGCGGGCAAACTGCGCATAAGCGCCGGAGTCAACCTGTTTATTTGCCACCACCGCCAGATACTGCGCAATTTCCCGTCCGGTCAAATCGACATACACCAGGGTATTACCAAACGGCTGCACTTTGAGTACATCTTTATAGGTCACCACGCCAGGTTGAATGGAATCCCTTACCCCGCCGCCACTCATTATAGCGAAGTCAGCATGAGTGCGCTCAATTTGCGCTTCAAGGATCAGGCGTGCCATGCTGGTTTGTTCAAAGCGCACTTTACTTCGATCCCCCTGCAGCAGGCTATCCACGCTGCCAATTTTAACGTTCAGCTGCGCAGCGCCTTTATCCTGGAAGGGTTTCAGCAACTTCATCATCGCCGGATTTTTGGCGATTTCCGGCTGATAGTTCTGCCATACCGTTTTGCCGTCAGCGCCAGCCACTTTATGCTTCAGGTTGATCGGAATTAACGCGTAATGTTGCAGCGCGAGTTTACCGTTCAGGAAGGTGAAATCGGCGCGGCCAATATATTTTCCCCATTCATGCGCCTGCACAATCCAGGTACCATTTTGCTGATCCGGTTTACAGGGCGTACCGGGGATATAATTCACCGTTTTATGATTAGCTGCATCCATGCATACCGGATCCTGGGAATGGCCGCCGACAATCATGTCCAGATATCCCTCCGGTAATGCGCGCGCCATTTCCACATCCCCCGGCGCATTGGAGCCGTGATTACCGTTGTCATAGTGCCCCATATGGGTAGCGGCAATAATCACATCGGGCTTTTCATTGGCACGCAGCGATTCAATCACCTTTTTCGCTTCTGCTGCCGGGGAACGAAATTCAATATCGGTGAAATTTTCCGGATTACCTATTTTCTGCGTATCGTCGGTGGTCAGGCCAATCACCGCGATTTTCAGCCCCATACGATTAAATAAGGCATAAGGCTGAAACAAGCGTTTACCGCTACTTTTCTGATAAATATTGGCCGAAAGCAGCGGAAATTTAGCCCACTTCTGCTGCTGCCTTAATACCGACATTGGTTTATCAAATTCATGATTACCAATTGCCATCGCATCGTAGCCGATCAGATTCATACCGCGAAAATCCGGCTCGGCATCCTGCAGGTCTGACTCTGGCACTCCGGTATTAATATCTCCCCCGGAAAGGATCAGCGTAGCACCGCCCTCCTTCTGCACCGCCATGCGGATCTGATCCATCATGGTTTTCTGCGCGGCCAGACCATACTCCCCCTGCTCATTGTTCCAGAAGCGGCCATGATGATCGTTGGTATGCAGCACGGTAAATTTATACAGATGATCTTTTTCCCTGGCCTGCGCCAGCTGCGGCGTGGCTGACAGAACGGCAACCAGCAGACAGGGAAGCGCTTTTTTCACCAAAGACATGCGATTTCTCCTTGTTAAACAGTGACGTTCGACCACGAATTGGCAGGGAATTACCACTCTGATTTCTGATTTCCTGCATACCCGACGCTTTGAGCGGGTGCATAAGGTACTTAATTAAGCTAATTTGAGAGTCCGCTCCCAATAATGCCGTATTTCCGGCATAAATTCACAATATTACTCACCACAGGTGACTTTTATGGCCGACCAACACACGCTTTCTCCCCCCTCCTCGCAAAATTCGCGTACCGCCTTTGGTATTCTGGGAGCCATCAGCGTGGCACACCTGCTCAATGATATGATCCAGTCGCTGATCCTTGCCATTTACCCGCTTCTGCACGCCGACTTCTCGCTAAGTTTTGTCCAGATCGGCATGATCACGCTGACCTATCAAATGACCGCCTCACTGCTGCAACCGATCATCGGGCACTTTACCGATAAGCATCCGCAACCCTGGTCGCTGCCGCTGGGAATGGGCTTTACGCTTTGTGGCCTGCTGCTGCTGGCAATGGCGGGCAGTTTCCCGGAGGTGCTGCTGGCAGCCGCGCTGGTGGGCACCGGTTCGTCCGTGTTTCATCCCGAATCATCGCGGGTGGCGCGTATGGCCTCCGGCGGCCGTCATGGGCTGGCACAGTCACTGTTTCAGGTCGGTGGTAACCTGGGCAGCTCCTTTGGGCCGCTGCTGGCGGCACTGGTGATTGCGCCTTACGGGCGCGGTAATATCGCCTGGTTTTCGCTGGCGGCGCTGCTGGCAATTGTGGTGCTGTTACAGGTTGGTCGCTGGTATCAGCTACAGCATCGCAGCGTGCGTAAAGCCAGTACGCCGGCCATCAGCCCATTGCCACGCGCAAAAGTGGCGTTTGCCATCAGCATTCTGCTGGTGCTGATCTTTTCAAAATATTTTTATCTCACCAGCCTGAGCAGTTACTACACCTTCTACCTGATGCATAAATTCGGCATGTCAGTGCAAAACGCACAGCTACATCTGTTTGCCTTTTTATTAGCCGTGGCCGCCGGCACCGTGATTGGTGGGCCGGTAGGGGATAAAATTGGCCGTAAGCGGGTTATCTGGATCTCTATACTAGGCGTTGCGCCCTTTACCCTGTTACTGCCCCATGCCAGCCTGTGGTGGACCGGCGCTCTGTCGGTAGTGATTGGCTTTATTCTGGCGTCGGCGTTTTCGGCGATTCTGGTGTATGCCCAGGAGCTGCTGCCGGGACGGATCGGTATGGTGTCCGGGCTGTTTTTTGGCTTTGCTTTTGGCATGGGTGGGTTGGGTGCAGCCCTGTTGGGGATCCTTGCCGATCACAGCAGCATTGATCGAGTCTATCAAATTTGCGCTTATTTGCCGTTATTAGGAGTACTGACCGTTTTACTGCCTGATAACCGGCAAAAATAGTCCCCTCCCGGTGCAAACAACTGCAATTTGTACCGGGCACTTTTCCCGGCATCCACTAAGTCGTAGGCACTTAACTGCCTGAAAACCACGCTTGCCATTACTTTTTGTCATTCCGTGTTTTTTTAAGACAAATGTTCACAACACCCCGCCACTTTATGTAATACTCTTAAAGATACAGTTTGACACATTTGTACACAAAGGGAGGCTGTCATGCATCATACCACTCCATTAATCACCACCATCGTTGGCGGCCTGGTGTTGGCTTTCCTGCTGGGGATGCTGGCAAACCGCCTGCGTATTTCCCCGCTGGTCGGGTATCTGCTGGCGGGCGTGCTGGCCGGGCCGTTTACTCCCGGTTTTGTCGCCGATACCAATCTGGCACCGGAACTGGCGGAGCTGGGCGTGATTCTGCTGATGTTTGGTGTTGGGCTGCATTTCTCCCTGAAAGATTTGCTGGCAGTGAAATCCATTGCTATCCCCGGCGCCATCGCGCAGATTGCCGTGGCAACTCTGCTAGGCATGGGGCTGTCCTCCCTGCTCGGCTGGCCACTGATCACCGGGCTGGTGTTTGGTCTGTGCCTGTCCACTGCCAGTACCGTGGTGCTGCTGCGCGCGCTGGAAGAGCGCCAGCTGATTGACAGTCACCGCGGCCAGATTGCCATTGGCTGGCTGATTGTAGAAGACCTGGTGATGGTACTGACGCTGGTGCTGCTGCCCGCGATTGCCGGTCCGTTCCAGCAAGGCACCGCAAGCATGGGCCTGGTGATGCTGGATTTACTGCTGACCATCGGCAAAGTGGCCACCTTTATGGTACTGATGATGGTGGTTGGCCGGCGGGTGGTACCCTGGATCCTGGCGCGCAGCGCCGCCACCGGCTCCAGAGAATTGTTTACCCTTGCGGTGCTGGCACTGGCGCTGGGGATTGCCTATGGTGCCGTTGAGTTCTTCGACGTTTCGTTTGCTCTCGGCGCTTTCTTTGCCGGGATGGTACTCAACGAATCTGAGCTCAGTTCACGCGCAGCCCACGATACCCTGCCCCTGCGTGACGCCTTTGCCGTGCTGTTTTTCGTTTCGGTAGGCATGCTGTTCGATCCGCTGATTTTGATTCAGCAGCCGCTGGCAGTACTGGGCGCGCTGGCGATTATCATATTTGGTAAGTCACTGGTGGCACTGCTGCTGGTCAGGCTGTTCGGCCATTCTCAGCGCACCGCCTTCACCATTTCCGTCAGTCTGGCGCAGATTGGTGAATTTGCCTTTATCCTTGCCGGACTTGGCGTTTCACTAAATCTTCTGCCGGAAACCGGCCGTAATCTGGTGCTGGCGGCGGCTATCCTGTCCATTATGCTTAATCCCATCCTGTTTGCCCTGCTGGAGCGCTATCTGGCGAGGAGTGAAGCCAGCAGCGAGCAGCCGGGGGATACTCCGACCGCCGAAGAACCACAGGTTCCGGTAGAAGTGTGCGGACACGCGGTGCTGGTTGGCCATGGCCGGGTAGGCAGCCTGTTAAGCCGGCAGCTGATGGCAGCAGATATCCCGGTGGTGGTAGTGGAAAACAGCCGCAGCCGGGTAGATGAGCTGCGGGAACAGGGCATCAGCGCGGTGCTGGGTAACGCCGCCAATGGCGATATAATGGATCTGGCGCGCCTGGACTGCGCCCGATGGCTGCTGTTAAGCATTCCCAATGGCTTTGAAGCCGGAGAGATCGTCACCGCCGCACGCGAGAAACGTCCCACCATTGAGATTATTGCCCGCGCGCACCACGATGAAGAGGTGGACTATATTATGGCGCGCGGAGCCGATCGGGTTGTGATGGGCGAGCGGGAGATCGCCAACACCATGCTGACTCTGATCCGCACTAACCCGTTAATCACGGATGCCGAGCCAGAAACCGCTGGCTGATCCTGCGCCCCGCCGCCAGCGGCGGGGCATCGCTGCGGCTTAACGCTCCCAGTAAGCTTCTTCCAGCCCGTCTTCACGCTCCGGCAGACCGCGCATCAGACGTGGTGAGTGCTGATTTAATACCTGATAGCTAACCCGGTTAGCATATTTGCACACCTGCGCCAGCGAGGAATAGGTCAGGCAGTTACGCGTATGCTTGCTGGAATTTGGCACGTTGATGCGGTGATAGTTATTGGCGGTAATATCATGCAACAGTGCCGCCAGCGCACCGTCACCCGCGCCATTGGTATTCATGATCTTTTCCGGGCCACCCATATACGGGGCGATATGGGAATAAATTTTCAGCGGCTGAACGCACTCCTGACGACGCATCGCCCGGCTGAATTCGTACTGGTTAAACTCGGGGATAGCCCCGGGCAGCAGCGGATACCGGGTGGTACGCTTGCCCTCTTCTTCAGTATACGCCGCCATATACAATCCCAGCGGCCCGGCGGTGCACAACACCAGATCCACCCACTCCAGCGCTTCTGCCGCCGCCATCAGCGGATCGCTGTTGCCGGTTAATTCAAAGGCTTCTTCTTCGTTCATGGCCACAATCGAAACATGCTCGCGCAGGAATTCGCGCCAGAATGCCGGATTTTCGGCAATCACATATTTGGTACCCAGCGTCAGCACCACCGGCACATTATGCTTTTTCGCCAGATCAATGGCGCGCATGGTGGCCTGCGGCATCGGTTCGCCCGGCTTACAGCGCACCAGATAAGAGGTCAGCACCAGTGCCGATGCCCCGGCAATCATCTCTTCCGGAATGCTCTCCGGGCGCAGCTGGTTCATCATCCCCGGACTGATGGCAAAGGTACGCTCACCATTTTCCGCAATCAGGGTGAAACATCGGCCAATCGGACCATCCACGCCCTGCAGGCAGTTCAGATCGGTGCGGCTGGAGGTATTGCACAGATAGCGATAGGCGTAATCGCCAATCTGAATGTTGTTACACATCACGCCCAGCAGCACCGAGCGGTCATCCGCCAGCACCGAGTAGTTATGCAGGGTATTGCCGATGGTGCCACCGGCAAACTGATGGGTGATCAGATTACGGCTGACCAGTTCGTGATACAGCGCCTCGGCCACCTCATCCTCAATAACCAGCGAGTGTCCCAGGCTCAGGCCGTATCGGGCAACAAAGTCATCGTCAACTTTGGCTTCAATATCCACCAGGATCTGATCGATGCCAATGATCCAGCTGTTGGCGATATCGGCCTGTGGCTGTGCGGGGTGCAGTAGCGGATCGCGCGCACTGACCGGAAAATAGTGTTTGGAAATGCGTTTACCGGGGAATTTCATGATTACTGACTACGGGGAGGAAAGAGATGAGGATTATATCATAATTACCTCAGGTTGCGACCGGCAGGGGTACCGGTCGCCTGGAGACGGCTTACCGGTACTGCTCCACCAGCGCCAGCATCATCTGAATGTGATCCTCATCGTCGTTCAGTGCCGGAATATATTCAAACTGCGTGCCGCCGGCATGAAGGAAGATTTCCCGGTTCTGTTCGTTAATTTCTTCCAGGGTTTCCAGACAGTCAGCGGAAAAACCGGGGCTCATAATTAGCACCCGTTTGATGCCTTTGTCCGGTAATGCGCCCATGGTTTCATCGGTATAAGGCGTCAGCCACGGCTCGCGGCCAAAGCGCGACTGAAAAGTCAGCATCGCTTCGCTGTCACTCAGCCCCAGCGCAGTTTTCAGCGCGTTAAAGGTGTCATAGCACCGCTGCGGGTAGTCATCCCCCTGGTCAGCAAAGCGCTGCGGGATACCGTGGAAAGAAGTCACCAGCAGATCGGGCTTACCGTGCTGCGCAAAAGCGCGCTCAACCGAGGCTTTCAGCGCGGCGATATAGGCCGGGTGTTCGGCATAATCACGGATGAACTGCACCGTTGGCAGGCTGCGATAGCCGGCGAAAACCTCGGTGATCCCATCCCACACCGCAGCCACCGTTGAACAGGAGTACTGCGGGTAGAGGGGTAACACAATCAGGCGGGTAACGCCCTGTGCCAGCAGACTGTCCAGCGCGCTTTTCAGGCTAGGATTGCCATAGCTCATCCCCAGCGCCACCGGCATATCCAGCCGGGTTGCCAGCGCATCACGCTGACGCTGACTGAAGACCAGCAGCGGCGAGCCCCCTTCCATCCACACCGACTGATAGAGCTTTGCCACCCGTGGCGAGCGCAGCGGTAAAATACCCAGGTTCAGCACCGGCCACCATAGCCAGCGTGGCGCGTCGACCACGCGCTTATCGCTCAGGAATTGCTTAAGGTAGCGTTTAACCGCAGCGGAGGTCGGTGCATCAGGAGTACCCAGGTTAACCAGCAATACGCCAGGTTTATCTTGCCTCATTGTCGATCCTTTTTATGGCATTTTCGGGGATGAAAATCAGTAAGATTTTAGCGGAAAAAAGCGTGGGGGGAACCAATTGCTGTGACAGGGGCAAAGAATTTGCCCCTGTTTTTACTTAACCGAGGATACGCGCCAGCTCTGCGCTGACTTCTGATACCTTACGGGTGCCGTCAATTTTCTGATAGGCGGTGTTACCGGCAGCGGCTTCTTTGCGGTAGTAAGCAATCAGCGGTGCCGTCATTTCGTGATATTCCACCAGGCGCTTACGCACGGTTTCTTCCTGGTCGTCTTTACGGGTGGTCAGCTCTTCGCCGGTGACGTCATCTTTGCCTGCAACCGCTGGCGGGTTGAAGGTAACGTGATACACGCGGCCGGACGGCGCATGCACGCGACGACCAATAATGCGCTCGACGATCAACTCATCAGGCACGTCGAATTCCAGCACGTTATCCACCCGGATACCGGCTTCTTTCATGGCATCTGCCTGCGGGATAGTACGCGGGAAACCGTCCAGCAGGAAGCCGTTACGGCAGTCGTCCTGCGCGATACGCTCTTTTACCAGAGCAATCACCAGCTCATCGGTCACCAGTTTACCGGCGTCCATGATTTCTTTCGCCTGTAAACCCAGCTCAGTCCCGGCTTTGACCGCCGCACGCAGCATATCTCCAGTGGAGATTTGAGGAATACCGTACTTCTCCATAATAAACTGAGCCTGAGTCCCTTTACCTGCACCCGGTGCTCCGAGCAGAATAATACGCATCGCGCAAATCCCCTTAAGAGTTACTGAGTCTGACCGACCAGGCAGGGTTAGTTCACCTGATGCGCCAGACTCTTATATTGATTACATTATCCAGGGGCAAGAACATACCATTATGGCTTGCTATCCACAAGGAAACGCACCGTTAAGCGCCATTTATTCCGCTGTATTTGCCGGGTTCGGCAAACCGCTCAGTCAGCCCGCTCAGCGAGCTGACTGCAGGGTGTCACCGGCCAGAAAGCTGATGATATCTTGAGCCTGGGGAGCCTTATCCTGCAGGTAAGCCAGGATGACCTCATCATCCGGGGTGGTAAAACTGTCCGCAAACAAACTTATCCCTTCCAGAGATTTGGTGGAAAGCCCCAGTTGCAGCAGGCGGTACTTCACATCTTCCGCCGAACGGGCGAATTCATAAATCGGTGACTGATAGCTGATGCCGTACTGCGCCATCATCTCCACCAGAAACCGTTTTGCCACCTGGCGCTGTTCCGGGTACTCCTGCTGGTAATACGTGATGCCATCGTTAACCACAGCAATCTGATTACGCCGACAGAAATCCACCAGATGGGCATGGATCGCCAGTTTTTCCCCCAACAGCACCAGATTTTTGCGGTGGGTGAGAATATCCTGCTCCAGCTGTTCAATCGCGATGGCGCGGAATGCCCCGCTGATATCCGTCACAGTGTGTGCCACCAGCAGGTCGCCAAAACGGTTTTTCAGTTCCTCAACGCGGAGTGATAACAGGCTGCGGTGAAGTGAGCAGCCGCTGTTACCTGACCACAGATGGACCGGAATACCCTGCAACATCAGATAACAGGCGGCCAGGGTGCTGTCACGCCCGCCGGTGAACATCACTAACTGGGGATTAACGGAATGCTGATTTTTCATGTTCCTTTCCTTAATTCCGTACGATTCATCGTGGTATCGATGTAATGGAAAAGAGTCCCCGGTAAACATCATCTTATTGTTACAGAATGGCGTACTGTCCCGGCTCCCTTCCTCCTTTTTCTCCGCCAGAGTAGGGAAATTCGACTGGACTTGAAAATGATATAAACAGACACTCACTGTGAGTTTTTTACACAGGGAAATGCCATGTCTGGCCTGCCTTCTCTACGCGCACTGCGCTACTTCTACCATGCTGCCCGCCAGCAAAGTTTCAGTCAGGGAGCGCGTTCACTGAATGTCAGTCATAGCGCGGTCAGTCATCAGATCAGACAGCTGGAAGCGTGGCTGAATAAACCACTGTTTCTGCGGGCGGCGGGTCGGGTATCGTTAACCAGCGAGGGCGAACGTCTGCTGGCCTGCTGTATCCGCAGCTTTCAGGAGATCGAAACCACCTGTGAAAAAATTCGCAGCCGGCATCAGGCAGTGTTGAGCATCGCCTCTTCCGCCAGTTTTCTGGCGCAGTGGCTGATCCCGCGACTCGGTCGCTTCAGCTGCCGCTACCCGTATATCGGCTTAACCTTTCAGACGCATGCCGATGTTGAGCGCCTGCGTAATCAGCAGACCGACGTGCTGATTATCAGCCAGCCGCACTTTCCCGCCGGGGATGTGGTGGCGACCCGTCTGCTTACTGACCGCATTGGTCCGGTTTGCGCCGCGCAGATACAGTACGGGCTGAGCCTGCACGGTGATTTTACCCGCCTGCCGCTACTACATGCCGAGAGTAAACGTCAGGCCTGGGCTGAGTGGGCGCAGAAAACCGGCGTGCGCGGTGATTTAGGGGCAGGCAGGCATTTTGACAATCTGACACTGGCGATTCAGGCCGCACGCAGCGGACTGGGAATTGTGATGGCTCCGCAACACCTGGTCCAACAGGAAATTGACGCCGGGATTCTGGCGGCACCACTGGGGTTCACCGAGGTCGATCGCGCCACCTGGATGCTGGTTAAAGCCTCGCGCCAGTATCAGCCAGAGGTGGTGACTTTCAGGGCGTTTTTGCAGCAGGAGATGGGGTGACGGGGGGACATCAGAAAGTGCTCAGGGGTGAAAAGTCCCCCCTGAGCAACGCTGAGGCAGTTACGCCAGTAACAGCTGGTTCATGCGGCGGATAAATTGGTTAGGATCTTCCAGGCTTCCCTTCTCGGCAAACAGCGCCTGATCCAGCAGCAGTTCAATCCAGTCAGCGAAGGCGGTTTCATCCTGAGTATCGGCCGCACGTTTCACCAGCGGGTGATCCGGGTTCAGCTCGAACAGGTACTTCACTTCCGGCACCTCCTGACCTGCAGCGGCAAACAGCTTGGCCATCTGGGTACTCATTTCGTTGGCCTCGGTGACCACAATCGCCGGGGTATCGGTCAGACGGTGCGTCAGACGCACATCTTTCACCCGCTCACCCAGCAGGTTTTTTACCCGCTCAACAAACGGCTCCAGCGCTTTTTCTGCTTCTTTCTGCTCGGCAGTTTCTTCATCCGCCAGCTTGCTTAACGCCTCGTCGGCTTTGCTTACTGACTGGAAGGATTTACCGTCAAACTCGGTCAGGTAGCTCATCATCCATTCGTCGATGCGATCGGAAAGCAGCAGCACCTCAATACCTTTTTTGCGGAACAGCTCCAGATGCGGACTGCTTTTCGCTGCGGCATAGCTGTCAGCGGTGATGTAATAGATTTTTTCCTGACCTTCCACCATCCGGCTGACGTAATCTTCCAGCGAGACCGTCTGTGCCGAACCTTCGCTACTGGTCGAGGCAAAACGCAGCAGTTTGGCGATGGTTTCCGCATTGGCGTTGTCTTCTGCCGGGCCTTCTTTCAGTACCAGACCAAACTGCTGCCAGAATTTCTGATATTGAGCTTCATCGTCTTTTGCCACTTTCTCCAGCATCTGCAGCGAACGTTTAGTCAGCGCGCCACGCAGGCTCTGGGTAATGCGGCTGTCCTGCAGGATTTCACGCGATACGTTCAGCGGCAGGTCATTGGAGTCGATCAGTCCGCGCACGAAGCGCAGGTAGTTCGGCATAAACTGCTCCGCATCATCCATAATAAACACGCGCTGCACATACAGTTTCAGACCGTGTTTATGATCACGGTTCCACATATCCCAGGGTGCCTGCGCCGGAATGTACAGCAGGCTGGTGTACTCCTGCTTCCCTTCCACCCGGTTATGGCTCCAGGTCAGCGGATCGGTAAAATCATGGGCAACGTGCTTATAAAATTCTTTATATTCATCGTCGCTGATCTCGGACTTATTGCGCGTCCACAGCGCCTGCGCCTTGTTGATTTTTTCCCAGCTGGTGGTGTCGTCTTCTTCGTTGTGCGATTCGATTTCTACCGGCAGGGCAATATGATCAGAGTATTTGCTGATAATATTGCGCACGCGCCAGGCATCAAGGAACTCATCCTCGCCTTCACGCAGATGCAGGGTAATTTCAGTACCGCGATCGGCTTTGGTGATATCGGCCAGGGTATACTCCCCTTCACCGGCAGATTCCCAGAATACACCCTCTTCCGCTGCTGCACCGGCCGCACGGGTACGTACCGTGACCTTATCGGCGACGATAAACGCCGAGTAGAAGCCAACGCCGAACTGACCGATCAGCTGGCTGTCTTTCGCCTGGTCTGAACCCAGCGATTCAAGGAAAGATTTGGTGCCCGATTTAGCAATCGTCCCCAGGTTTTCAATCACTTCGTCCCGGCGCATACCGATGCCGTTATCGCTCAGGGTCAGGGTACGTTTTTCTTTATCAACCGCCACGCGCACACGCAGTTCACCATCACCCTCGTACAGCTCAGGGGCAGACAGTGCGCGAAAACGCAGTTTATCAGCGGCATCGGATGCGTTGGAAATGAGCTCACGCAGGAAGATTTCTTTGTTGGAGTAAAGTGAATGGATCATCAGGTGCAGAAGCTGTTTTACTTCTGACTGGAAGCCACGCGTCTCTTGTCCTTTCATGGTCATGGTTACCTCAACTAAAAGCGGATTGATAAACGTTGAGGATATGATGGGGGTGCTTTTGGGCTTTTCAAGACGGCACGAGGACTCGTGCCGTTGACTGTTCAGAATTTAAACCTTTGCCGCCCAATCAGGGAGTGAGACAGCGTGGTGCCATCGACCATTTCCAGTTCGCCACCCACCGGCACGCCGTGGGCAATACGGCTGGCGGCCACGCCATACTGCGCGCACAAGCTGGCGATATAGTTGGCGGTGGCTTCACCTTCCACCGTCGGGTTGGTCGCCAGGATCACTTCCTGCAGGGACTCACTGCCCAGGCGCTGCTCCAGCCGATCCAGGCCGATATCATTGGGACCAATACCGTCCAGCGGTGACAGATGCCCCATCAGCACAAAGTAGCGCCCGGAAAACTGCCCGGTCTGCTCAATGGCGTGAATATCCGCCGGGCTTTCCACCACGCAGATCAGCCCGGTCTGCTGACGCCGCGCGCTGGCGCAGATGGTACAAAGCTCCTGCTCGGTGAAGGTACGGCAGTCAGCGCAGTGACCGATTTCTGACATCGCGCGGGTCAGCGCCTGCGCCAGACGCATCCCACCACTGCGATCGCGCTGTAACAGCTGAAAAGCCATGCGTTGAGCCGACTTCGGCCCAACGCCCGGCAAACAGCGCAGCGACTCCATTAATGCTTCAAGGAGCGGGCTGGTTTGCATCAGAACGGCATCTTAAAGCCAGGTGGCAGCTGCATACCGGAGGATACGGAAGACATTTTCTCTTTCTGCGCTTCGGCAATGCGGCGCGCGGCATCGTTAAATGCAGCAGCAACCAGATCTTCCAGCATCTCTTTGTCGTCTTCCAGCAGGCTGGGATCGACTTCCACCCGGCGGCAGTTATGCGCGCCGTTAATGGTGACTTTGACCAGGCCCGCGCCGGATTCACCGGTCACTTCCATTGCAGCAATTTCTTCCTGCGCCTGTGCCATTTTGTCCTGCATTTGTTGGGCCTGTTTCATCAGGTTGCCCAGTCCGGCTTTACCAAACATAGCTTCTCTCTCTTTTCAGCTCGGGCCACATCGGAAGCGACCGATGCAGCGGGTTAAACGGGGCGGATACTCTCTTCATCCAGTTCGGCGTCAAAGAAGCGCCGCAGAGTCTGAATATTATTATCCGCGATAATTGACTGACGCGCCTGCGCCAGTTTTTCCTGATAAATTTTCTGCCGCCATTCCAGCGGCGTCAGCACTGCCGGATTATCATCTTCAACCACCGTTAATTCAATGGGATGATCGGCAGCAGCACTTAACGCCTCACCCAGCGCCTGCTGCGCAGATGACGAATTAAGATGGCGCTGGCTGGAGCGCAGATGCAGACAGACCGTCTTTCCATCGCTCTCTTTCCAGGCATTAAGTGCCAGCTGCTGCACCAGTTTAGGCACCATCAGCGTGGCAATTTCGGCAGCCCAGGCATCACGCTGCTGCGACTCCACCGCCAGTTGTGCCGTCAGCTCCGGGGTTTTCTCATGCTCCAGCGCGCTGCGCAACCGCTTTGGTGTGGCAACCGGCTCCGCTTTGACTTCGCTGGTCTGCTGCGCTTTCCAGCGATAAGCCTCTTTTTTTACCGGTTTAGTCGCCACAGCAGCAGCCGGCTGTTGACCACGATCTGCGACTGCGGCAAGACGTTCCAGGGCCGAGCTTGCCGACCGCGCAGGTTGCGCCGCCGGCTCACTCTTTTTTGGCTTAGTCTCCCCCTGCTGCCGCAGTAGCTGGGTGCGAGCCTGTAACAGCTGACTGGTGGTATCTGACAGCCCGGGCGGCGGAGGCGCGGAAGCCGCAACAGGCTGAGGAACCGGCGGCGCTGCCTCCACCGGGGTGGCCTGCGCTGCGTCAGCCGGTCGCGTTTCCACCGGCGTAATTTGCGCCTGCGGATGAAAAGCCAGTGCGCGCAGCAGCGTCATTTCAACGCCCATCCGCCGGTCAGGTGCCAGCGGCAACTCTTTACGCCCCACCAGCAGTGTCTGATAGTAAAGCTGTACATCTTCCGGCGGCAGTACCCGCGCCAGTTCACGCAGGCGCTGTTCAACCGCCGCTAAATCTTCATTTAACGCCCCGGGCAACAGTTGCAGCATCGCAATATGGTGCAGCAGCGTCAGCATTTCCACCAGCAGGGTTTCCCACTCTACCCCCAGCCCTGCCGCCTGCTCCAGCAGCGACATCACCATCGCGCCATCGGCATCAACCAGCGCTTCCAGCAGCGCCAGCGGCTGATCGTGGTCCAGCGATCCCAGCATTTCATGCACGCTGCTGGTGGTAATCTGACCCTGCCCCATGGCAATAGCCTGATCGGTAAGGCTGAGCGCATCACGCATACTGCCATCCGCTGCACGCGCCAGCAGCTGTAACGCGCGGGTTTCCGCGCTGATATTTTCAGCCGCCAGGATGTGTTCAAGCTGGCTGCGGATCTGAGTCAGATCCAGCGCTTTCAGATGAAACTGCAGGCAGCGTGACAGAATAGTGACCGGCAGTTTTTGCGGATCGGTGGTGGCTAACAGGAACTTAACGTGTTCCGGCGGCTCTTCGAGGGTTTTTAACAACGCATTAAAACTGTGGCGCGACAGCATATGCACTTCATCGATCAGATAGACCTTAAAGCGTCCTCTGGCCGGTGCGTACTGAACGTTATCCAGTAAATCGCGGGTATCTTCCACTTTGGTACGTGATGCCGCGTCAATTTCAATTAAATCAACAAAACGCCCCTGCTCAATCTCACGGCAGTTATCGCACTGCCCACAGGGCGTGGCGGTGATCCCGCTTTCACAGTTCAGCCCTTTTGCCAGCAGACGCGCAATGCTGGTTTTCCCCACCCCACGGGTGCCGGAAAACAGATAGGCGTGATGGATGCGCCCGGACGCCAGACCATTTGCCAGGGCGGTCAGAACATGTTGCTGACCAACAACTTCAGTAAACGCTTGCGGACGCCACTTGCGGGCCAGTACCTGATAGCTCATGCGGACTTCATCATTTTTAAGAGACGGGAAATCTGATGGTAACACACCACAGATCGGCCAGTTTACGGATTGCAGCAGAGTGAAAAACCTGCGCAGCAGCGCGATCTTTCACTCAATTTATGGAAGATACTATAACAGAATTGTTGTTCTGCCGATGGCATAACTGCCTGACCTGCATTTTTCCACGTCCCCCCCGTGGGCAAACGTGGTTTGTATAAATGGGATCAGTGTCCGGGGAAATTCACCAGACTATAGCTGTTCACGTCCAGCGCTTTCAGGCGGGATTCTCCGGTCAGATCAAACAGATTGATGATGAAAGCAGCATCATGCACGCTACCACCGGCACGACGGATCAGCTTCACCGTGGCTTCGATGGTGCCACCAGTTGCCAGCAGATCGTCCACCACCAGCACCACATCACCCGGCTGAATGGCATCCGCGTGCAGTTCAAGGCAGTCGCTGCCATACTCCAGCTCGTAACTTTCGGACAGGGTTTCACGGGGCAGTTTGCCAGGTTTACGCACCGGCACAAAACCCACGCCCAGTCCCAGCGCGACTGGCGCACCAAACAGGAAACCCCGCGCTTCGGTGCCGACAACTTTAGTGATACCCGCATTACGGTAGCGTTCAACTAACAGTTCAATACTCAATGCGTAAGCGCGCGGATCTTCCAGCAGGCTGGTGACGTCACGAAAGAGGATGCCCGGCTTGGGATAATCCGGAACACTTTTGATACTGTTTTTCAGAAATTCTAACTGCTGCGCAGTGGCGGTCATAATCTTATGCCTGGTCTGTACAAATCTGACTCGCGCAGCCTCGTTTTACCCGTCAGTGATGTCGGGTACCGCTAAACCTGAGATGGGGGCCACGCACGAAAACGAGCAAATCTATGCAAACCACCGCCAAATTGCAACCCTGACAGACAAAATCAACGCGTTTCTTGTCCATCATCAATCACTGGCAGACGGATCATAAAGATTAGCAGCAGGCAGAGTATCACCAGTAACATCAGACGAACCCAGAGAATTTTGACCATCCACAGTGAAAAAGCGAAACTTAACAGTATCACCAGAATCGCTCTGCCTTTTGCCCCCGGCGGCATTGCCCGGTGCTGCTGCCAGTGGCGGATATAACGCCCAAAGGCCGAGCGGTACAGCAGCCAGTGATGAAAGCGCGGTGATGAGCGGGCGAAGCACCAGGCCGCCAGCAGCAGAAACGGCGTGGTGGGTAACAACGGCAGCACCACACCGAGTATGGCGAATACCATCGCCAGCCAGCCCAGAATCAGTAAAATATAACGCTGCATGAAGCAGTCACCTTAAATGCCCGGATTTTAACGGCGTAGTATAGCGACAGTCGCGGAGAAAAAAATGAAACACAGCGATCTGCTGCAACATCTGGATCAACAGCTGGCGCTGCTGGCAGCGGCCGTTGCGCCTTATGCGGATACCCGCACGGCCTCGGCCCGCTTTGATCAGCAGTTGTTTCACTGTCATACCACCCGTCTGGGGGATTATTTGCAGGAGGTGCAGCAAACGCTGCAAGGGCTAAAGCAGAGTGTGACCGATAATCGCGCTGAACGGGTGGCGTGGATGGCTGAACGCATGGTGCTGCAGATGGGTGCTTTGCAGCGGGAACTGGCCACCCAGACTCTGCGCAGGAATGAAAAGGTGCCAGTGCAGCCCGCAGAGAATCTGTATGAAAAGCTGGCTGAACATCAGGATTTTGAACGCCGCCTGCGCGCGATGATTGCCGATCGGGAAAGTTTGCTGGCGGTTCAGGAAACCCTGGCTCAGCAACAGCAGTTGCAGCGTGAACTGGCCGCTCTGGAAGGCCGTCTGCTGCGCTGTCGCCAGGCACTGAAACGCATTGAACGCCAGATTGAAAACCGCGAGCACGGTTTATAATCCGCTGAAGCGTACTGTTACTTAACGTTAAGGGAAGATTATGTCGCTGGAAACCGCATCCCAGGAAGTGAAACTGGCGGTAGACCTGATTATGTTACTGGAAGAGAACCAGCTCGATCCCGCGACTGTGCTGGCGGCGCTGGAAATTGTGCAACGGGATTTTCAACAGAAACTGCAGTTCGCTTCAGCCGGAAAGTCGCAGTGACTGACTGTTTTCCAGCATATTGATCAGGGTGGCTACCAGTTGGGGAGCCATTGCCAGCAGGTCGAAGTTTTCCGGCATAAACAGCCAGTTTTCGATAATACCGGTGATATAGCCACGCATTGCCACGGCCGCCAATGGCAGATTAAGTGACGCCGGTAACTGTCCCGCCGCGATACACTGTCTGAGCACATCCTCGATTTTTTCATTATGCTCCAGATACAGCGCCTGTTGCAGCAGGCGTAATGAAGTCATTTCTCCCACAAATTCACACTTGTGGTAGATGATTTCCATTAGTGCCCGTCTTCTGGGATCGATCACCGTCGCGCTGATAACGTACAGCACCAGCTCGCGCAAAACAGAGAGTGGATCGGAAGGATATTTTGCATGATACTCATCCTGGAGTTCGGTCATACTGGAATCAAACTGTTGCCAGATACCGTTCAAAAGGTCAGCTTTATTTTTAAAATGCCAGTAAATGGCACCACGCGTGACACCGGCTGTTGCAGCGATATCAGCCAGTGAGGTACTCGCTACACCATGCTCCGAAAAACGCTCGATTGCAGCATCAATAATGTGGTTACGCGTTTCCTGTGCCTGCTGTTTGGTATTTCGTGCCATAGAGGATGTTTTAGAAACCGTCAGACTTACATACATTTCTGAATGTATGTAATATAACATGACCTTAGCATAAGCGCAGCAATGGATTTTCAGCTTGCCATCCATTGACCAATCGAAACCGGAAAGTAGAGGTTTATTTATGAATATAAACAGAGGGTTAACACCTCTGGCGGCCGTTATCCTCCTTGCAGGTAGCTTCGCACTAACAGGATGTGATAACCAGGGCTCACCACAGGACGGACAGCAAAAAGCCCCGGAAGTTGGCGTAGTCACGCTGAAAAGTGTCTCATTGACCGTGACAACTGACCTGCCCGGTCGTACAAACCCGTTCCGCGTTGCCGAAGTGCGCCCCCAGGTTTCTGGCATCATTTTAAAACGTAACTTTATTGAAGGAAGCGACGTTAAAACTGGCCAGTCACTGTATCAGATTGACCCGGCGACCTATCAGGCCGCATGGGACAGTGCCAAAGGCGATCTGGCTCAGGCGCAGGCTAACGCCAAAATCGCCGCGCTGACGGTAAAACGTTACAAACCTCTGCTGGGCACCGGCTATGTCAGCCAACAGGATTATGATACGGCCTTGGCGACACAAAGCCAGACTGCCGCCGCGGTACAGGCAGCTCAGGCGGCGCTGGAAACAGCCCGTATTAATCTCGCCTATACCAAAGTGATTTCACCAATCAGCGGCCGCATTGGTAAGTCTGCGGTAACGGAAGGCGCACTGGTGCAGAACGGTCAAACCACCGCTATGGCTACCGTTCAGCAACTGGATCCCATCTATGTCGATATCACCCAGTCCAGCAACGATTACTCGCGCCTGCGTAACGAGATGAAGTCTGGTCAGTTGCAGCAGGTGAATGGCAAAGCTACCGTCAAGTTAGTCACTCAGGATGGTAAGGTACAGCCACAGAGCGGAACATTAGAATTCTCTGATGTTACCGTTGATGAGACCACCGGTTCGATTACCCTGCGCGCGATCTTCCCAAATCCGCAGCATGACCTGCTGCCTGGGATGTTTGTTCGCGCCCGTCTGGATGAAGGTATCAAGCCTGATGCGCTGCTGGTTCCCCAGCAGGCTATCACCCGGACACCAACCGGTCAGGCAACGACCATGGTGGTCGGTAGCGATAATAAAGTGTCAGAACGCAATGTGACCGCAGCTCAGGCTATTGGCGATAAGTGGCTGGTAACCGAGGGGCTGCAATCCGGTGAAAAAGTGATCGTAACCGGCCTGCAGCGCGTTAAACCTGGTGTGACTGTGACACCGGAAGAAATCGGGGAGACAGCGCCGGCAAAAGCGTCTGCACCGTCTGAACCCTCCAAGCCTTAACAGGAGCCGTTAATACATGGCTAAGTTTTTTATCGATCGCCCCATTTTTGCCTGGGTAATCGCCATCATTATTATGCTGGCGGGTGCGTTGTCGATTCTCAAACTGCCGATTGAGCAATATCCAAACGTTGCGCCAACGTCAATTGAGATCTCAGCGACTTATCCGGGCGCTGATGCAAAAACCCTGCAGGATTCCGTTACGCAGGTTATTGAACAAAATATGAATGGCATCGACGGGCTGATGTATATGTCCTCGAGCAGTGACTCGTCCGGTACGCTGCAGCTCAGCCTGAGTTTTGAATCAGGAATTAACCCTGATATTGCCCAGGTTCAGGTACAGAACAAGTTGCAACTGGCCATGCCATTACTTCCGCAGGAAGTACAACAACAAGGGATAAGAGTTCAGAAGTCATCCAGCAGCTTCCTGATGGTGGCAGGTTTCATTAATGATAATGACACCATGACGCAGAACGATATCGCTGACTATGTGGCATCTAACATCAAGGACCCGATCAGTCGTGTCCCTGGTGTAGGGGATACTCAGCTGTTTGGGGCGCAGTATGCGATGCGCATCTGGCTGGACCCACATAAACTGAACAACTATTCACTGACCCCGGTTGATGTGATTAGTGCAATTACGGCACAGAACGCCCAGGTGGCTGCCGGACAGTTAGGGGGAGCGCCACCAGTAGCAGGACAGCAGCTGAATGCCTCAATTATTGCTCAGACTCGTCTGACGTCGACCAAAGAATTCGGCAAAATTTTGCTGAAAGTTAATACCGATGGCTCACGTGTTCTGCTCAGCGATGTGGCACACATTGAACTGGGAGGCGAAAATTATGAAGTCATCGCCCGCTTCAATGGAAAACCTGCGTCAGGTCTGGGTATCAAACTGGCTACGGGGGCTAATGCCCTTGACACTGCAGCAGCGGTTAAAGCAGAGCTCAGCAAACTGGAGCCATTTTTCCCTGCCGGTCTGAAAATTGTTTACCCTTATGACACTACCCCATTCGTTAAAATTTCAATTAACGAAGTGGTAAAAACCCTGGTAGAAGCCATTGCACTGGTATTTGTGGTTATGTACCTGTTCCTGCAGAGCTTCCGTGCTACGTTGATCCCAACGATTGCCGTACCGGTCGTGCTATTGGGTACTTTTGCCATCATTTCTATCTTTGGCTATTCCATCAATACCCTGACGATGTTTGGCATGGTGCTGGCGATCGGCTTGTTGGTCGATGATGCAATTGTGGTGGTCGAGAACGTTGAGCGTGTGATGGCTGAGGAGGGGCTCCCTCCGAAAGAAGCCACAAAAAAATCAATGGGGCAAATTCAGGGCGCTCTGGTGGGGATCGCACTGGTACTGTCTGCGGTATTTATCCCAATGGCCTTCTTTGGCGGCTCGACCGGCGTCATCTACCGTCAGTTCTCAATTACGATCGTATCAGCGATGGTGCTGTCGGTAATTGTAGCCTTGATCCTGACTCCGGCACTCTGTGCCACCATGCTGAAGCCGGTTGCCAAAGGGAGTCATGGTAAAACAACGGGGTTCTTTGGCTGGTTCAACCGTCTGTTTGAAAAAAGTACGCATCATTATACTGAGAGTGTCGGTCATATTGTACGCAGCACAGGTCGCTACCTGGTAATCTACCTGCTGATTGTAGTCGGTATGGCGGTACTATTTATGCGTCTGCCCACCTCCTTCCTACCGGAGGAAGATCAGGGGGTATTCCTGACGATGGCCCAGTTGCCTGCAGGTGCGACTCAGGAACGGACACAAAAGGTCCTGGATCAGATTTCCAGTTACTATCTGAACCAGGAGAAAAAAAATGTTAGCTCGGTATTTACTGTTAACGGCTTCGGTTTCGCCGGACGTGGACAAAATACCGGTCTGGCGTTTGTCAGCCTGAAGCCGTGGGATGAGCGTTCCGCTACCGAAGATAAAGTGCCGGCGATTATTGGTCGCGCAATGGGTGCACTATCGTCAATCAAAGACGCGATGGTTATCCCGTTCAACCTACCGGCGATTATCGAGCTGGGTACTGCTACCGGTTTCGACTTTGAGTTAATCGATCAGGCCGGTCTGGGGCATGAAAAGCTGACCGAAGCGCGTAACCAGTTGTTAGGTATGGTTGCTCAACACCCTGATATGCTGGTGGGCGTGCGTCCGAATGGCCTGGAAGATACCCCGCAATACAAGCTGAATATCGACCAGGAGAAAGCACAGTCACTGGGGGTTTCGCTCTCAGACATTAACACTACGCTGGGCGCCGCCTGGGGTGGCAGCTACGTTAATGACTTTATCGACCGCGGACGCGTAAAAAAAGTGTATGTGATGGGTAACGCACCGGATCGTATGCTGCCTGATGATGTCAGCAAGTGGTATGTGCGTTCCAGCAGTGGCGAAATGGTGCCATTCAGTTCCTTCGCTTACGGTCAGTGGATCTATGGTTCACCCCGTCTGGAGCGTTATAATGGCTTGCCATCCATGGAAATTCTCGGTCAGCCTGCAGCAGGTAAAAGCTCTGGTGAGGCCATGAATCTGATGGAAGAACTGTCAGCGAAGCTGCCTACCGGTATCGGTTACGACTGGACGGGTATGTCTTATCAGGAACGTCTGTCTGGTAACCAGGCACCGGCACTGTACGCCATTTCACTGATCGTGGTGTTCCTGTGTCTGGCAGCACTTTACGAGAGCTGGTCAATTCCGTTCTCGGTGATGCTGGTGGTGCCACTGGGGGTTATCGGTGCGCTGCTGTTTACCACGTTGCGCGGTCTGAGTAATGACGTCTACTTCGTGGTCGGTCTGTTAACCACGGTTGGGCTGTCAGCTAAGAACGCCATCCTGATAGTTGAATTTGCCAAAGATTTGATGGAAAAAGAAGGTAAAGGGCTGGTTGAAGCAACGCTGGAAGCGTCACGTATGCGTTTACGTCCCATTCTGATGACCTCACTGGCCTTTATTCTCGGGGTTCTGCCGCTAACTATCAGCAGCGGTGCCGGTTCCGGCTCGCAGAATGCGGTAGGTACTGGCGTAATGGGCGGTATGGTGACTGCAACTATCCTGGCGATCTTCTTTGTACCGGTGTTCTTTGTGGTGATTCGTCGCCGCTTCTCAAAAAACAAGGAAGAGCTGGAAAGCCATACGGTTGAAAAACACCCGTAAGTTATCCCTCTCTACTCTCCCGAGGCCGCCCTGTGCGGCCTCTTTTTTTGTCATTATCTACTGCCCCGCCTGAGATGATCTGAGTTGCAATCCCACTTGAAATGGCGCATGATAATGTTACCTTATAACATATCATTTGAAAAGTATATGAAACCAAATATCCACCCTGAATACCGGCAGGTCGCTTTTTACGACACTACTGCAGATGCCTGGTTTATTACCGGCTCCACAATCCAGACCGATCGGACGGTGGAATATGCAGGGAAAATTCTGCCTTACGTACCACTGGATGTCTCCTCCGCTTCTCATGTGTTTTATACCGGGAAGCAGAAAGACTTCAGTAAAGAAGGTAGCGCTGCGCGTTTCAGCCAGCGTTTCCGTGGGCTTATGGGTGTTCTCAATAAGGAGTAAATATGCAGGTACTCAGTTCTCTGGCTGCGGCCAAAAAACGTCACCGCGACTGTAAGATCGTCCGCCGTTATGGTCGGGTTTTTGTGATTTGTAAAAGTAACCCACGCTTTAAAGCGGTACAGGGAAAGTCTAAAAAACGTTAGCCCTTCTGCATCATCCATCCGGACAGCGCGCAGCAGAAATGCGCTAAGTAGGAGTTCTGCGCACTGTCCACCTTCAGCGTCTCCAATCCTGACAGTTGATTTATTACGCTGCTGTCCCTTAAAGCCTCAGGCTCACCACTGAGGGCGAGTTAAAATAAATCTGTTGATGCAGACTATTTCAGAAAATACTGAATGCTCAATTTTAGCCAGCACAGTAAAATCAAGCCTGGTAAAGCCCAACATATCCCTGACGTTACAATGGATATCCACGACAGTGCGATGGCGTCAATAACGATAGATCCCTGGAATAATGGATTTACGCTATACTCATTATTCACGTTAGAGTTCTCAGTTGTTAAGCATGGTTGTTTTCACTCAATGCGCGGACAACTCTGAGGTCTGACCGGAAAGTTCATGTTTTAGTGATATGTAACGGACGCGTCAGGTTTTCGCGCCGAAAAAAATGAGAGAACTTTTAGCTTTGGCGAGAGTCTGATAAACAATATAAGCCAGAGCTTAATCTTAAAATTATCACTATCGTTGTCGAATATTGCAGGCAATGTTTTTTTACTGACTGTCAGCGGTGGATATCTTTTAGTCGCAAGAGTCATTTTGCTATATCCGGATAAACAGAGCTATAAAATCCGCGATAGTGTTACCTGGTGACTTTTTAACTCCCCAGGCGCAGGATGGCTAAGCTAATAATGACGCCCCCCTGTACTTTGGTCAGTTTAGGCGATGAAACTGTTATCAGGATATTGCTAAGTTTCTGTGATTTAACCATGGTGAATTGTAATTTTTAGTTAATCTACTCATTATTTGTATGAATTAAGTTATATTTAATAAGAGAGATAACGTTCATACCGTGACATTTGGTCATAAGCATTCCCTGATGCCGGTTGTTTAAAACTTTAATCACGATTTATTTATCTTGTGATAAAGGGGAAAAAGATGGACGAATACTCACCAAAAAGGCATGATATCTCGCAGCTGAAATTCCTGTGTGAAAACCTGTATGATGAGAGCGTGGCTACATTAGGCGACAGCCATTATGGTTGGGTCAATGATCCAACTTCTGCGCTTAATCTGCAGCTTAACGAACTGATCGAACACATAGCCGGTTTTATTGTGAATTACAAAATCAAACATATCGAAGACAGTGAACTCATCAGTCAGATCGATGATTATCTTGATACCACCTTTATGCTTTTCAGCAATTACGGTATTAATGCAGAGGATCTGCAGCGCTGGCAAAGTTCATCAAAACAGTTGTTTAGCTGTTTTGACGTAGAGGGTATGGCCGGTCACGAACCTGCCAGCCAAACATTTTAGTAACTATTAATCTTGCTATGGTTTAATAATGACAGAAAAACTTTTAACAAAAACTGATTATCTGATGCGCCTCAGACGTTGTCGTTCAATCGATACCCTTGAGCGTGTGATCGAAAAAAACAAATACGAATTATCTGATGATGAACTGGCGGTATTTTATTCAGCAGCCGATCATCGACTGGCGGAACTAACTATGAATAAGCTGTATGATAAAGTGCCGGTATCAGTATGGAAGTTTGTGCGCTAATTTTTAGCGTACGCTAAAGGCTTTCCGGGTAAGTGACAGATAAATAATCGCCAGACTCTATCACCGCCACCATTGCAGGCCGTGTAAATGCGGACGACTCACAGGATCATAACGTGCGTTCAGTATCTGAAAGTCCAGACACAGGCCTGAGTTTAATAAATCACCCTTATGGACAAGAGATTACGCAGGCAGGTTACAAATGGGTGGGAGCCCTGCCAGCTACATCCCGGCACACGCGTCATCTGTTACGGCTGCTTCCTTCCGGACCTGACCGAGTTCACAAATTAGCATTGCGGGAGAACCAACAGGGCCCCCATTGAGTGCCCCGGATAACCGGAGCGCAGGCATTATCAGTCATGCCCCTGGCAATTGCAAGCCGGCCCCAGACAACCGCTGTTTTCTTGCACGATTTCCTGATGATCCGGTTGATTGTGGTATGATGCGCCACCTGCTCTGGCTCTTCCTGCCGCAGGATAATCCATTTAAACAATAATCTATGACCGTTTCCACAGATTCATTACATCAACGTATTTATCAGATCCTCAGTTCGGTACCTTACGGCAGAGTCATCTCTTATGGCGATCTGGCCGCTATGGCGGGTTCGCCGCGCGCTGCACGTCAGGTGGGAGGCATATTAAAACGCCTCCCAGCGGGCAGTACGCTTCCCTGGCACCGGGTCATTAACCGTCTGGGCTATATTTCTCTGCAGGGTGAGGATTTTGTCCGGCAACGCACCGCATTATTAAAGGAAGGCATCGCGGTTTCTCCTGAGGGAAAAACCGATTTATTGCGCTATCGCTGGCAGGCCGGGTGATAACGCCCCGTGACGGGGCGTTATATTCGCTAACCGCGCGGTTATTGTGCCAAACCGCCAGCGGCAGGTACGGCAACGGAAGGCACCGGCACCAGCGTCAGATCTTTACTGGTGACGCCATTCACTACCACCGGTTGCACTTCATCGGTAATAAACAGCATTTTTCCGTTCAGCGTTACTGCTGCACTTAACAGAATACGCGCCCCTGGTTTGATATCAGAGGGTGAATAAGGCAGCAGGAACTGGAACGGTGACTGCTTACCATCGGTGCGTACTGCCCGCTGAGCCAGCACTTTAGAAGGGGCGTCAGCGACTGATGCATCAGACAGCGTGACCGTCAATACTGCCTCTGGTGGCAGGGCGATACGCTGACGGATGATCACTGAACCATTTACATTTGCCTGCCGCAGGGTAGCCGACTGATTCTGTGCCAGAGAGCCAGGTACTGGAACCGGAACCCCTTTGCTGTTATCTGCACAACCTGTAACAGCCGCTGCCAGAACGGCAGCACTGATAATATGCCATGTTTTCATTGATATATTCTCCCATTAATCAATATTCCCAGACTCGTTATCGTCGGTGAAAGCAGCATTACGCTACTTTTGAGTATTAAGTCTGGCACAGACTGATAATTTTGCCCGAACAGGTGGTGTTTTTCCTGGCTACACGCAAGGCACAAACAGGCTAAAACAGACGTTGACTGTGACTGGTCGGATCTCGCAAACTAATGGCAGACAACCCGACTTCAGGAGGCGTTAATGAGCCAAGCGCTGCAAAATTTATTATCACTGATCGATCTTGAAAGACTGGAAGACGGTCTGTTTCGCGGCCAAAGCCAGGATATGGGCTTTCAGCGGGTCTTTGGCGGCCAGGTTGTCAGCCAGGCACTGAGCGCGGCCGGGCAAACCGTGCCAAAAGCCCGTGTAGTCCACTCTTTCCACAGCTATTTTTTACGTCCCGGAGACAGCTGTAAGGGCATTATTTATGACGTGGAAAATCTGCGCGATGGCAACAGCTTTAGCGCCCGTCGGGTTAAAGCAGTGCAAAATGGTCAGCCAATATTTTATATGACCGCTTCTTTTCAGGGAGAAGAAAACGGTTATCAGCACCAGAAGGCAATGCCGACAGCGCCCGGGCCGGATAATTTACCCAGTGACAGCCAGATTGCTCAGCAGCTGGCAAACTTTATCCCCGAACATCTGCGCGGCAAGCTGCTGTCCGAGAAGCCGTTTGAGGTGCGTCCGGTCACCTTCCGTAATCCACTGAAAGGTGAGGTTGCAGAACCGGAGAATCAGCTGTGGATCCGCGCTAACGGGTCGGTGCCCGCAAGCCCTGAGCTGCATCAGTATCTGCTGGGGTATATTTCAGACTATTGTTTCCTGCCTGTCGCCCTGCAGCCCCATGGCAAAGGTTTTCTGGAGCCGGATATGCAGGTTGCCACCATTGATCATTCCATGTGGTTCCATCGTCCATGCGACCTTAATCGATGGCTGTTGTACAGTACCGAAAGTCCATCGGCCGGTGGCGCGCGTGGTTTTGTGCGTGGGGAGTTTTATGCGCAGGATGGGACGCTGGTGGCGTCTGCAGTGCAGGAGGGGGTGATGCGCCGGCATCAGTAGGCGGCCACTGCGTGGAGCTGGGTTTGGGGATGGCTTTGTTGATTGTAATTTTAAAGGCCAGGACCAGGGCAAATGCCAGGTCAACTACGTTTCACCATTCCGCTGCGCGGACTGGCGACAAGGGGATATCAATCGCGATATCCCCTTGACCCCGCGCTCGCGGCGTCACATCGCCCGCTTCGTGGGTTCCCTCGGCCACGCCAATTTCTGGCGGACCGGCGTGATTCGACATCCTGTCTCAACACGCCTTTCGCCGCCGTCCTGGCGGCTCTTCCTTGAAATCATCGTCGCCTCGGCTCCGTTCCTTATGCCGCCCAAAGTTCAAAATCCAGGTCAAAGGCCAGGTCGAAGGCCTGGGCCAGGTCAAAAGCAAAAGTCCTGCCTTGGGGGCAGGACTTTGGTTGTTTAATACTGTGGTTCGTGAGTTAACTTAGTGGTTATAGGCGTTCTCGCCGTGGCTGTTGACGTCCAGACCTTCGCGTTCCTGTTCTTCCGGTACCCGCAGCCCGACCAGCAAATCGGCCACTTTAAAGCCGATAAAGGCCACCACCGCCGTCCAGATCACCGTTACGCCAACGCTGAACAACTGCACCCATACCTGATGTCCCATGGTGACGCCCGCTGCGTATCCCACTCCGCCCAGCGATGAAGAAGCAAATACGCCGGTCAGAATACATCCGAGGATCCCGCAAACGCCGTGTACACCGAATACATCACAGGGATCGTCCACCCGCAGCCATTTTTTCAGACCGGTAACGCCCCACAACCCGGCAATTCCACCCGCCAGACCAATAATCAGTGCACCGCCCACGCCCACATAACCACAGGCCGGGGTAATCGCCACCAGACCGGCAATCGCACCAGAACTGACACCCAGCAACGACGGCTTGCCACGCACGGCCCACTCACCAAAGGTCCAGGTTAACATCGCACCGGCAGTAGCAATCACGGTATTCAGGAACGCCAGACCGGCAGTTTCATTGGCAGAACTGGCAGAGCCAGCATTAAAACCAAACCAGCCAACGTACAGGATCGCCGTACCGGTAAACACCATTGGCAGGTTATGCGGTTTAAACGCCTCTTTACCAAAGCCAGCGCGTTTACCCAGCAGGTAAGCCCCCACCAGCCCGGCGACTGCCGCATTGATGTGCACTACGGTACCGCCGGCAAAATCCAGCGCGCCATCCAGCGCCAGGAAACCGCCCGCCCACACCATGTGTGCCACCGGAATATAGGCCAGCGTCAGCCAGATAAGCACAAAGATCAGCACCGCAGAAAAACGGATACGTTCCGCAATCGCCCCGACAATCAGCGCCACGGTAATACAGGCAAAAGAGGCCTGGAAAGCGACATGAATATACTGATAGAAAGAACCCATCAGGGTGGTCGGCGCAATGTTTTTTAACATCGTCCAGTTAAAGCCACCAAAGAAAGCATTACCTTCACTGAACGCCAGCGAATAACCGTAGATCATCCACAGAACGCAGACCATAGCGAAAGTCATTGCCACCTGAGTCATCATCGACAGCACGTTTTTACTGCGGATCAGGCCGCCGTAAAACAGTGCAATCCCCGGAATAGTCATAAACAGCACCAGCGCGGTGCAAATTATCATAAAAGCGTTATCCGCTTTATCGGCTACCGCCGGTGTCGCTGCGCTGGCCAGTGATGGCAGTAACGCCAGGCCAGCCAGGCAAAACTTAGTCATTTTTTTCATTATTATCCTATCCCCTGTCCAACATCGCCCCGAAATTACAGTGCTGCCTCGTCCGTTTCACCGGTACGAATGCGGATCACCCGCTGCAACTCTGCGACAAAAATCTTGCCGTCACCGATTTTGCCGGTGAAGGCCGCTTTACTGATAATTTCAACCACTTCATCCAGCTGATCATCAGCAATGGCAATATCAATTTTTACTTTTGGCAGGAAATTCACGCTGTACTCTGCACCGCGATACAGTTCAGCATGCCCCTTTTGGCGGCCAAACCCTTTCACCTCGGTGACCGTCAGACCCTGAATACCAACCGATGACAGCGCTTCGCGCACGTCTTCCAGCTTAAACGGCTTGATTACCACGGTGACCAGCTTCATACGCCCTCTCCTGATAGTGAAAACCACTGTTTTCAATCGTTACCGGAAGTAAGCAAACCCTGTGCCAGTCTTTTATCTCCACCCGCTTTTATCTTTTGACCCTGCTCAGG
This sequence comes from uncultured Erwinia sp., assembly GCA_945290265.1. Classification (GTDB taxonomy): domain Bacteria; phylum Pseudomonadota; class Gammaproteobacteria; order Enterobacterales; family Enterobacteriaceae; genus Erwinia. Next base: position 131,830 of record CALYQW010000004.1, on the reverse strand, counting down.
AGTTTACCCTTGATCTGGCTTTAAGCCCTGACCTCTAAATAAACACATCCAGCGCAGCCCTCCCCCTACCCAAAAAAAAGCCCGCATCACCAGGATACGGGCTTTTTTCACACGCCGTGCGCACCAAAAAAGTGCGCCCTGCGTTGCAATAGTGCGAACCAAATCTCGCGTCAGCTATTCAGCGCCAGCTGCTCCCCCGCCTGCTGTAACTGATACATCTGGCGATAACGCCCTTCCTGCGCCAGTAACTGCGGATGGTTACCCTGCTGCTCCAGATGCCCGCGATGCAGCACCAGAATGGTATCAGCATCTACAATAGTGGATAAGCGATGGGCAATCACCATCAGAGTCGTTCGGTGGCGGATAGCCTTAAGCGCGCGCTGGATCGCCTGCTCAGTACCGGAATCAATATTGGCAGTAGCCTCATCGAGGATCAGGATTTTTGGCTGAACCACCAGCACCCGCGCCAGAGCCAGCAGTTGCTTCTGCCCCACTGACAGGGTATTCCCCTGCTCACCCAGCTGGCTGTGCAAACCGTCCGGCATGGCGTGCGCCATTGTGGCCAGTTGCACCGTCTCCAGCACCTGCCAGACAGAGTCCTCATCTATCTCACGTCCGAGGGTTACGTTGGCATAAAAACTGTCCGCCAGCACCACCGGATCCTGCTGTACCATGGCCACACTGTCGCGCAGCGCCGCATGGCTGAATGAAGACAGCGGACGCCCGTCCAGCAGGATCTGCCCCTCACTGAGCGGATAGTAGCCCATCAACAGGCTGGCCAGCGTACTCTTACCGCTGCCGGTGTGCCCTACCAGGGCGACAAAATGGCGTGCCGGAATATGCAGATTCAGATCGTGCAGAATCGGCTGTCCTGATTGGTAGGCAAAGGTCAGATTGCTGACATCAATACTGCCCTCGCGTAGCGGTTCAATCTCTTTACCCCACGGCTGACGCGGCGCATCCATCAGTTCAAAAATACGTTCACCGGCCACCACCGCCTGCTGCAGCATTGACTGCTGCGTTGTCAGCTCAATCAGCGGTTCATTCAGACGGCCAAGATAGTTAATAAAGGCATACAACACCCCGACTTCGATACTGCCCACCGAGGAAAAACCAAACATCAGCATCAGTCCGCACAGGATCAGCGCCGAAAACAGGCTGAGCAGCGGGCGCAGCAAAAAACCATCCAGCCGCAGCGTCTGCATACGCGCCAGATAGTGCTGACGACTGGCCTCGCCGATACGCTGACCAAAGCGCGCCTGCTGGCGATATTGTTGGATAACGTTCATGCCGCCGATAGCTTCGTTAAAACCGTTATTAATATCCGCCAGCCAGTGACGAACCTGGCGCACAATCGGCGTACTGTAACGCTGATAAATCAGCATTACCGTCAGTACCGCCGGGAAAATAGTGATCGCCACCAGTGCCATACGCCAGTCAAGGCTAAACATCGCCACCAGCATCGCCCCTACCAGCGCCGCACTGCGTAAAACAGTGGCAACCACAGTGACATAGAGATCCCTGACCACCTCGGTGTCGTTGGTAACCCGGGAAATAATTTGCCCGACCGGCTGGGTATCGAAGGCGCTGAGCGGCTGACGCAGGGCGGCATCCATCACGTCAGTGCGCAACTGCTGCACTACGCCCACCGCACAACGGTTAAATAACAGCGCCTGCCAGTAGTGCAACAGCGCCGCCAGCAACTGCAACAGCAGATAGCTGGCAATCAGCCCGCCGGTCAGCGCCAGTGGCATTCGGTGACGGGCAACCTGGTTATCAATAAAGTAACTAATCAGGATCGGCCCCATCACTTCGGCGGCGGCGGCAATCCACAGCATCAGTACCGCCAGGACCAGCGATTTACGCCATGGAGTACCATAAGCCAACAGCCGTTTAATCGTCGCCCATAATTGCGTCATCTTAGCCATTCACTGCTCCAGTGGGTTTGTCGTCGTCCAGCGCCGCTTCCAGCTGCTGATAACGGGACATATCGCGATACCAGCCGGTTTCATTCAACAGCTGCTGATGTGTCCCGCGCTGACTGACGGTGCCCTGTTGCAACACCAGAATTTCATCGGCTCCGGTCAGCGCTGACAGGCGATGTGCGCTGATAATCACCGTGCGGCCTGCCCCCCAGCGGCGCAGATTGTGCAAAATCTGATGCTCCGTGCGCCCGTCTACAGCAGAAAGCGCGTCATCCATTATCAGGATCTCCCCATCCAGCAGCAGCGCACGGGCAATAGAAATGCGCTGTTTTTGCCCCCCGGAAAGCATCACCCCGCGCTCTCCCACTTCCGTCTGGTAGCCCTGAGGCAGTTGCAAAATATCATCATGGATCGCTGCCAGCCTGGCGACCCGCTCAATATCGTCCTGAGTGGCACCCGGCCGCCCCAGCGCGATATTGCCCGCGACGGTATCGGAAAACAGAAAAGGCGTCTGGCTGACTACCGCCAGACGGCTGCGCCAGTTATTCAGCCGCAGTTGCGGTAGCGGTAAACCGTGATAGCGGATCTCGCCCTGCTTGACGTCAAACTGACGCTGGATCAGTCTGATCAGCGTACTTTTACCGCAGCCGGTCGATCCACACAGCCCCAGCATCTGACCGGGTTGCAGGCGGAAGTTAACCTCATGTAGCGCTGGATGCTGCGCATGTGGGTAGCTGAAACTGGCAATCTCTGCCTGCAAAATGCCGCGTCCGTCAGGCAGGTTTTTACTGCCATCCACTACCGTCGGCGCTTCGGCCAGCAGAACACTGATACGGCTCCAGGCCGCACTACCGCGCTCCACAATATTAAACATCCACGCCAGCGCCAGCATCGGCCAGATCATTAGCCCGAGATACATCACAAAGCTGGTTAACTGCCCCAGGGTAATGGTCTGGTGCCAGACCATCCAGCTACCGCCGCCAATCGCCAGCAGGTTCGCCATCGCCACAGCAATATAAATGGTGGGTTCAAAACGCACGTCAATCCGCGCCACGCGCAGGTTTTTTTCACCGGTATCGCGCGCAGTGGCAGCAAACTGCTGCGACTGACGGTTTTCCAGGCCAAAGGCTTTGATCATCCGGATACTGGTCAGGCTCTCCTGAGTCTGATCGTTGAGCGAGGAGAACGCCGCCTGCGCCCGTTTAAAACGCTGGTGGAGCTGATCGCCATAACGTTTAATCACCATTGCCATTAATGGCATCGGTAACAGCGCCAGCAGGGTTAGCTGCCAGCTGATCTGCACACTCATCACAATCAGTACCGCACAGCCCATCACCAGCGAGTCCACCAGCGTCAGCACCCCTTCCCCGGCGGCAAATACCACCCGGTCAACGTCATTGGTGGCACGGGCAATCAGATCGCCAGTGCGATGGCGCAGATAAAACTGCGGCTGCTGACGACTGAGCTGTTGATAGAATTTTTCCCGTAGCTCTACCGCCAGCTGATACGAGGCACCAAACAGCAGCACCCGCCAGACATAGCGCAGCAGATAGACGATCACTGCCGTCAGAAGCATCACGCCGATCCAGATCAGCACCTGGCGCTTACCCATTTGCTGATGGCTGACGCCATCGACGATCATCCCTACCACTCGCGGTGGCAGCAGTTGTAGCAGCGCTGTCACGATTAGCAACAGCACCGCACCCAGGTAGCGCGGCCATTCGCGGAGAAAATACCAGCTCAACTGCTTAAAAAGACGCACACATAATATCCTGATTAGCGGTCACAGAAGAAAGGAAAACAGGGTCCGTCAGCGGTTACTGGCGGCAGGCAGCCACCGGCAGGGCAGTGGTATATTTTATCTCTTCCATCGCAAAACTTGAGGTCACATCAATAAGTCCGGAAATGCCGTTCACCAGCTGTTTGTAGAAGCGATCGTAACTTTTCATATCAGCAACCTGCACGCGTAGCAGATAGTCATATTCACCAGCCATCCGGTAAAACCCCATCACTTCCGGCATCTCCGCTATCAGCATCACAAAGCGCTGATACCACTCGCTGCTATGTTGCTGAGTTTTTAGCTGCACAAAGGCCGTCAGCCCCAGCCCAAGCTGCTCAGCATCCAGTAATGCTACCCGGCCGCGAATATAGCCTTCATCCTCAAGCCTTTTCAAGCGTTTCCAGCAGGGCGTGGTGGTCAGGCTGACGGCATCGGCCAGCGCCTGCAAAGAAAGGGTACAATCCTTTTGCAGCAGATCAAGCAGCATACAATCTTTCTTATCCAGCGCCGTTGGTAGCAAAATTTTCTCCCTAAGCGAGCTTTAAAAGTAAAATTATAGCAACATTTTCCCCGTTATGTTGATTAATCTGATTACTCACAATGTTCAGCTCAGGGAAAGACATTATGCCCCGCCCGTTATTGCGTAACCTGATGATTACAGGTTTATTTATCGCCGTTTCCCTGACGTGGGGAACCACCTGGATGGCAATGAAAATTACCGTCGCCACAGTGCCGCCGCTGTTTGCCACTGGTTTACGTTTTCTCTGCGCCGCCCCGCTGTTATTACTGCTGGCTCGCTGGCAAGGGGCACCTCTGCTGTTTCCTGCCGGGCAGCGTGGCTTCCAGCTGTGTGTAATGCTGTTCTACTTCGCTGTTCCTTTCACCCTGATGATTTATGGCGAGCGATATACCTCCTCCAGTCTGGCAGCGATTATTTTTGCCACCATGCCTGCAGCGGTGCTGGTCACCTCACTGATCTTTTTACGCGAAAAAACCTCGCTGCTGCAGTTGACAGGCCTGGTGATTGCCATCGGCTCACTGGGGACGATTCTCTGGCATGAGACGCAAAGCGGCGGTGTAAGCCAGCTGAAAGGGATTACTGCCCTGGTGGCTGCAGTGGCTATTCATGCAGTGATGTACGTGCAGTGTAAAAAACGCTGCAGCAAGATTTCGGTCCTCAGCTATAACGCGCTGCCCTGCCTCGGTGCCGGCGTGCTGCTGACGCTGAGCGGCCTGGCGGAGTCGCCTGATTTTCAAGCGTTTTCCAGCCAGGCGCTGCTGGCGATCCTCTGGCTTGGGGTGGTGGCCGGGGTAGGCGGTATTCTGTGCTATTTCGCGCTGCAGCAGGCTGCACGGCCTTTTCAGGCATCACTGGTTTTTCTGGTATTCCCCCTGATTGCCATTGCGCTGGAAAATTACCTGCGTGGTACCAGCATCAGCCATGATTCGCTGTTACTGCTAATCCCGTTCCTGTTGGGCATTCTGCTGACACTGTACGCCAGTGCGCGTCGCAGCCGTAGCACGCCTGCCCCACAGCAGCCTGCGCTGCATCGCTAATTGGCTGTTCCGGTGGCAGGCTCTGCCACCCCTGCCACACTGCTATACCTTTCTTCGTCTGCAGGCAGTAACATAGACAGCGTTTAGATCATCCGGGACAGAAAAGTATGAAACGTGCAGTGGTAGTATTCAGCGGCGGACAGGACTCAACGACCTGTTTAATCCAGGCACTGAAGCAATATGACGAGGTTCACTGTGTCACCTTCGATTATGGCCAGCGTCACCGTGAAGAGATTGAGGTCGCTCAGCAACTGGCGCTGAAGCTGGGTGTCCGCGCGCATAAAGTGTTGGATGTGACCCTGCTGAATGAACTGGCGGTCAGCAGCCTGACCCGTGAAAATATCCCGGTGCCGGCTTACGATCCTGCTGCAACCGGCGTGCCGAGCACATTTGTGCCGGGACGTAACATTCTGTTTTTTACCCTCGCCTCAATTTATGCCTATCAGGTCGAAGCCGAAGCGGTGATTAGCGGGGTTTGTGAAACGGACTTTTCCGGCTACCCGGACTGCCGCGATGAGTTTGTTAAGGCACTTAATCAAGCAGTTACTCTGGGAATGGCCCGTCAGCTACGGTTTGAAACGCCGCTGATGTGGTTGAATAAGGCAGAAACCTGGGCACTAGCCGATTACTGGCAACAGTTAGCGCTGGTCAGAGAAGAAACGCTGACCTGCTATAACGGCGTAAAAGGTGATGGTTGTGGCACCTGTGCCGCCTGCAATCTGCGCAGCAATGGCCTGCAACAATATCAGAACCATCGCACAGCGATTATGCAGGCCATGAAGGACAAAACCGGTCTGATCTGAACCTGACTGAGCATTCAGTGGTTCCCTGCCATAAGAGACAGGGAACCCCGACACTTGCGTTACAGCGTAATCCGCGTCAGATTAGCCTCTACCAGCGCTTTACCAATCCCGGGCACTTCCGTCAGCTGTTCCACCCGGCTGAAAGGGCCATACTGTTCACGAAAGCTAACAATGGCCTCCGCCTTTTTCAAACCGATACCGCTTAATGCCGCCACCAGTTCCTGCGCAGTGGCGCTGTTGATATTCACCTGAGCTTTCGCTTCGCCTGCTGGCGCTGGCCTCACCCGGGAAGGCTTACTCAGCGTTTTATCCTCCTTTTGGGTTGCGGTGCTGGCCAGTAATGGCGGCGCACCTGCCAGCATAGCCAGTAACGCTAAGGCCTGTAACGTGGATTTAATCATGCTGTTTCCTCCCTGTGTAAGACAGCATCAGCAGGCTACGCCACCGGTTTTCTTCACGCAAAGGGCAGTTTACAGAAATGGAAAAGGCCGCGCAGGCGGCCTTTTAGTGTTGCAGTGTGTTTGCAGAAATTTGTGAAGCTTACTGGGCTTGCGCCGCCGCACCGAACTTAATCTTCGCCGCTTTGCGCAGGTTGCTGAGCATAGCTTCAAAACTCAGTTGCCCGTTGTTCTGGGTAATCCCCTGCACCAGCGCCTGTTTCTGCTGGTCGGTCAGCTTACCGCTCTGCACTTTGTCCAGTGCGAGCAGCGTCACATTCCCCAGCTCATCATGACCCATACCGTAAGTCACTTTGCCTGCTGCCGGCAGTGGCAGCGCAAAGACCGCCTGGGTCAGCGCGCCTTTACCGCTACGCTCCAGGGTCTGCTGACTGCCAAAACTCAAGCCGTTAGCTTTCATCACTGCCTCACCGTTACCCGCTTTCAGCGCAGTCAGCAGTTTTTCAGCCTGCTGCTGAGCCTGCGACTGCGCCTTACTCTGTTGCAGCGTTCGGCTAATTTCAGCTGTCACGGTTTCCAGCGGCTTAACGACTTCCGGCTTATGCTCACTGATACGCAGAACAAACGCCCGATCGCCGTCAACGCTGATGATGTCAGAGTTACGCCCTGGTGCATCGCCGTCACCCGCCAGACCACCATTAAAGATTGCCTCCTGAACCGCTTTGTCGTTCAGCTCAGCCGGTACGCTGTCATGGGTAAACCAGCCGGTCTGCACCGCTTTCAGACCGGAAACCTGTTCCGCGCTGGCAAGGGATTCAGGATCGTTACTTGCCGCTTCGCTGACTTTTTGCTGCAGTTTATAGAAAGCGTCAATGGCTTTTTCCTGCTTCACTTTGTCAGCAATCGCCGCATGCACTTCTGCCAGGGCCTGAATTTTCTGCGGTTTCACATCTTCAAGACGCGCCACGATAAAGCCCGTGGAGGATTTAATCACCGCGGAAAGTTGTCCTTTCTGCGTAAGACCGGCATCTTTCAGTTCGTCCGGAGTAGTTTCCGGCTCCAGCCATCCCATATCGCCGCCTTTCTTCGCGGTGATAGGATCAACCGACCTGGTTTTCGCCAGCGCCGCAAAGTCTTCACCTTTTTTCAGGGCATCCAGCACTGCACTGGCATCAGCGTCGGTGTTGGTCTGGATAATGCTGTAACGGCGCTGCTCAGGCTGAGTATAGTCGGCCTGATGTTGATCGTACCAGCTCTGTATATCATTCTCGCTGGCGGTCTGCTGCATATTAGCCGCATCCATCAGAATATAGCTGACGCGGAACTGCTCAGGTGACATCATACTGTGAGCGTTCTGCTGGTAATAGCTTTTGATCTCTTCCGGCGTCACGGTCTGTTTTGGTGCCAGGCCTGCAACGTTAATCGTTGCCTCACGTACCAGACGCTGCTGTGACACCAGCGCGGCCAGCGCGTCCGTTTCGCCGTTCAGCATAAAATCGCTGCCGGCAACCGCTTGCACCAGTTGCTGGGTCATCAGTTGTTTACGCAGCGCTTCCGCATAACGGTCAGCGGTAAAGCCCATGCTGTTAAGAATGGCGAGATATTTCGCGTTATCAAACTTACCCTCCGTCTGGAAGGGAGGCTGACTGAAAATAGCCTGTTTAACCTGCTCATCGCTGATGGCCAGGCCAATTTTTTTGGCGTATTGATCGAGCAGCTGTTCATCAATCAGCTGTGACAGCGCCTGCTGACGCAGCTGCTGCATATATCCTTCGTTACCGGCCAGCTGAGAGAACTGATCGCCCAGGATTTGCTGTTGGCGCGCGCGTTCATTGCTGAATGCGCGGTCAAGCTGTGAGCGACTGATCTCGTGTCCATTGACTTTGGCAGCATAATCGCCATTGCCCCCGGTGAGATAACCACCAACACCGGTAAGAACAAAGGACAGGATAATCAGGCCCAGTATAACTTTGAGCACGACATGGTTCGACGCCGCACGTAAATTGTCCATCATGGTGTGACAACACTCCGCTGTGTGTGAATGTATAGCCCTGTGCACGTCCCACGCCTGCAGGACGTGCTGCGCCGGATACTGTTGTACTTCCCTGTAGCGGAAGTAACAACCGCACTGCAGTTCGGCGCTTAGAACATCATAAGCACATCATTTATCTGATATCCCGGTATGTTACCACTACACCGAAGAAAACTGCACTGCGGTTTAAACAGGACTTAATTCACGGCGTCTTTCAGGCCTTTACCGGCGCGGAAACCCGGTACTTTCGCAGCAGGGATAGTAATTTCTTTGCCGGTTTGCGGGTTACGCCCGGTACGTTCAGCACGCTCACGTACCAGGAAGGTACCAAAACCGATCAAAGCAACTTCATCACCTGATTTCAGGGATTCAGTCACTGAGTCAAGAAAAGCATCCAGAACACGTGCCGCCGCGGCTTTAGAAAGATCTGCATTTGCGGCAATTTTATCTACCAACTGTGACTTATTCACTTATTGTTCCTTCTTTTGTTTTAGCTTTGTTACTGACACAAGGTCAGCCCCCACCTATTACCCGCTTCTGTCCGCCGCATCGCGCTTAGCTGCCCCGAAGGCAAACAGGACATTAAATAAACTAGCGGCACAAAAAAAAGCTGGCAAGTACCATTTTACTTGCCAGCCACAGTTTTGGCCTGAATTTTAGTTAAATTCTTATTTTGTGCCTGCGACCTGAACCCCGGATGGCGCATTTTGCAATGCCAGTTCAAGCACTTCCTCGATACGTTTCACCGGATGGATCTTCAGGTCAGCAATCACGTTATCCGGAATTTCTTCCAGATCGCGCTTGTTTTCATCCGGGATCAGCACGGTTTTAATGCCACCACGGTGCGCCGCCAGCAGCTTCTCTTTCAGCCCACCGATAGGCAGTACCTGACCACGCAGGGTGATTTCGCCGGTCATGGCCACATCGGCACGCACCGGGTTACCGGTCAGACAGGACACCAGGGCGGTACACATCGCAATACCGGCACTTGGGCCATCTTTTGGCGTTGCCCCTTCCGGAACATGCACATGAATATCACGTTTTTCGTAGAAATCACCGTTGATACCCAGTTTTTCCGCACGGGAGCGAACCACGGTCAGTGCCGCCTGAATCGATTCCTGCATGACTTCACCCAGTGATCCGGTGTAGGTCAGCTTACCTTTACCCGGCACACAGGCGGTTTCAATGGTCAGCAGGTCGCCTCCCACTTCCGTCCATGCCAGACCGGTCACCTGACCAATGCGGTTTTCACTGTCGGCGCGACCATAATCAAAGCGCTGGACGCCGAGAAAATCTTTCAGGTTGTCGGCATTGATTTCGATATGCTTCAGCTTTTTATCCATCAACAGCGCTTTCACTGCCTTACGGCACAGTTTCGACAGTTCACGCTCCAGACCACGCACCCCTGCTTCACGGGTGTAGTAACGAATAATGCTAACTATGGCGCTGTCATCCACGGTCAGTTCTTTATCGGACAACGCATTACGTTCGATCTGCTTCGCTAACAGGTGCTTTTTCGCGATATTCAGCTTTTCATCTTCTGTGTAGCCGGAAAGACGAATGACTTCCATACGATCCAGCAGCGGTGCCGGGATATTCATCGAGTTTGAGGTAGCGACAAACATCACATCGGACAGGTCGTAATCGACCTCCAGATAGTGATCGTTAAAAGCAATATTCTGTTCCGGATCCAACACTTCCAGCAGCGCCGATGCCGGATCGCCACGCATGTCAGACGACATTTTATCGATTTCATCCAGCAGAAACAGCGGGTTTTTCACTCCAACTTTTGCCATTTTCTGGATCAGTTTGCCCGGCATTGAGCCAATATAGGTACGGCGGTGTCCGCGGATTTCCGCTTCATCACGCACGCCACCCAGCGCCATACGCACATATTTGCGCCCTGTCGCTTTGGCAATCGACTGCCCCAGCGAGGTTTTACCTACCCCCGGTGGCCCTACTAAACACAGAATTGGCCCTTTAATTTTGCTGACCCGGCTTTGTACCGCTAAATATTCCAGAATACGGTCTTTTACCCGTTCCAGACCAAAGTGATCGGTATCAAGGGTTTCCTGCGCCTTACGCAGATCTTTCTTCACCTTACTGCGGGCATTCCACGGTACCTGAACCATCCAGTCAATATAGCTGCGTACCACCGTGGCTTCCGCCGACATCGGTGACATCATTTTCAGCTTTTGCAGTTCAGCTTCGGTTTTTTCACGCGCCTCTGTCGGCATTTTTGCCGCTTCAATTTTGCGTTTCAGTGCTTCATTTTCATCCGGCGCATCATCCATTTCGCCAAGCTCTTTCTGAATCGCCTTCATCTGCTCATTCAGATAGTACTCACGCTGGCTTTTTTCCATCTGCTTTTTCACGCGATTGCGGATCCGTTTTTCAACCTGCAGAAGGTCAATTTCGGATTCCATCATCGCCATCAGATATTCCAGACGCTCATTGACGTCGGACATTTCCAGCACTGACTGCTTATCAGCCAGTTTCAGCGGCATATGCGCGGCCACGGTATCAGCCAGACGTGCCGCATCCTCAATACTGTTCAGCGAGGTCAGTACTTCAGGCGGGATCTTTTTATTCAGCTTGATATAGCCTTCAAACTGACTCAGTGCCGTACGCACCAGCACTTCCTGCTCACGCTCTTCAATTTCGGGCGAGGCCAGGTATTCCGCATGAGCGCTAAAGTGATCACCGTTATCCGCCAATGTGGTGATATGCGCGCGCTGTAAACCTTCAACCAGCACTTTGACCGTGCCATCCGGCAGTTTTAGCATCTGCAAAATAGAAGCAACAGTGCCGACAGAAAAAAGGTCGTTAATGCCTGGTTCATCCGTTGAAGCTTCTTTCTGTGCCACCAGCATGATTTTTTTATCATGTTCCATGGCAGCTTCAAGGCAGCGAATGGATTTTTCACGGCCGACAAACAACGGGATGACCATGTGCGGATAAACCACTACGTCACGCAACGGCAACACAGGGATTTCAATGCGTTCAGAACGCTCAGGATTCATAGAGCTCTCTCTTGGTTAGTTTCCGCCAGGGTGTCAGGGGACCGCATCATCCAGTGTGCAGCTGGCCCCGCATGTGTTAATGAGTATATGGGGTTGAATAGAGCAGATTCAACTTCACAATTATCAGAAAAGCAAAAGGGGGAACATTCCCCCCCTTTGCCGACAACTAATTAAAATTTATTGATTATTTATTCGCCAGACGCCTGCTGTGTTTCAGGATCGGCATAGATCAACATCGGAGCGGTTTCTCCGGCAATCACCTGAGCATCGATCACCACTTTCTCAACGCTGTCCATCGATGGCAGATCGTACATGGTATCCAGCAGCACGCCTTCAACGATGGAACGCAAACCACGGGCGCCGGTTTTACGCGCCATCGCTTTTTTCGCAATCGCGGTCAGCGCTTCCTCGCGGAACTCCAGATCCACTCCTTCCAGATTAAACAGTGCCTGATACTGTTTGGTCAGGGCATTTTTCGGCTCACACAGGATCTGGATTAGCGCCTCTTCGTTCAGTTCGCTCAGCGTAGCCACCACCGGCAGACGCCCGATAAATTCCGGGATCAAACCGAATTTAATCAGATCTTCCGGTTCGGCCTGCGCCAGCAGTTCACCTTCAGTCGCCTTCTCTGCTTTACCTTTGACCTTCGCACCAAAGCCGATACCGGTGCCGGTGTCCACGCGCTGTGAGATCACTTTATCCAGCCCGGCAAAAGCCCCACCGCAGATAAACAGGATTTTAGAGGTATCAACCTGCAGAAACTCCTGCTGGGGATGCTTACGCCCGCCCTGTGGCGGCACTGCGGCCACCGTCCCTTCGATCAGCTTCAGTAGCGCCTGCTGCACGCCTTCTCCGGAAACATCTCGGGTGATGGACGGGTTGTCGGACTTGCGCGAAATTTTGTCGATTTCATCAATATAAACAATCCCGCGCTGGGCTTTTTGCACATCATAGTCGCACTTCTGCAGCAACTTCTGAATGATGTTTTCCACGTCTTCACCGACATAACCGGCTTCGGTCAGGGTGGTGGCATCCGCCATAGTGAATGGCACATCCAGCAGGCGCGCCATGGTTTCTGCCAGCAGGGTTTTACCGCTACCGGTCGGGCCAATGAGCAGAATGTTACTTTTACCCAGCTCAACGCCATTGCTGGTATCGCCATTGCGCAGACGCTTGTAGTGGTTGTACACCGCCACTGCCAGCACTTTCTTGGCCCGCTCCTGGCCAATCACGTAATCGTCCAGATGGTGACGAATTTCGTGCGGCGTTGGCAGATCGCTGCGTTCACGGTGCGGTGACACTTCCTGGATCTCTTCGCGAATAATATCGTTACACAGGTCTACGCATTCATCGCAAACATATACTGACGGACCGGCAATCAGCTTACGAACTTCATGCTGGCTTTTACCGCAAAAAGAGCAGTACAGCAGTTTTCCTGAACCGTCTTTGCGTTTTTCTGTCATCAGGGACCCCGTGGCTTATTCCACCGCCAGCAACAGGCGGCCTGGATTGATATGGTTTTGCAAATATTATAGCCCATTTTTATGATTAATTGGCAGCACTACCCTTCCAATCCGCCATCCGCTACCCGTTACTTCAATCAGTGCTAACCAGCAGATAACTAACGGGATTACAATGATAACCGGCTGTAATATCAGCTAAAGTAGTTGCCAGCGACATGCCTGATAAAGCCAGCTTTCAACGCACATTCAGCTGACAGCAGGATTATGCTAAACTCAGTTCACTTATGACTTCGATGGAGTATCGGACGTGCCTGAAGAACCACAGAAAGAAAAAAGCGGCCAGGAAGAAAAGAGCTCTGCGCTGGCAATGAATAAGCTGCTGCAGTCACGCTCAATTATTATTTCGGGTGAAATCAATCAGGAACTGGCAGAAAAAGTGACCGCACAGCTGCTGGTTTTGCAGGAAATGAGCGATGAGCCAATCAAGCTGTTTATTAACAGCCAGGGTGGACACGTCGAAGCCGGTGATACTATTCACGATATGATCAAGTTTGTCCGGCCTGAAGTGAGGGTTATTGGTACTGGCTGGGTTGCCAGCGCCGGTATTACTATCTTCCTTGCGGCCAAAAAAGAGCATCGTTACTCGCTGCCTAATACCCGTTTTATGATCCACCAGCCACTGGGCGGCGTGCGCGGTAAAGTATCTGATATTGAGATTGAAGCCAAAGAGCTGCTGCGGGCGCGCGAGCGTATTAATTTGCTGATCAGCAAAGCCACCGGCCAGCCGCTGGATAAAGTTGAAAAGGACACTGACAGCAACTACTGGATGAGCCCGGAACAGGCGGTCGAATATGGCATTGCTACCCATGTGATAAGCGAGTGGAGTGAGCTGAAGCTATAATCCTCCTGCTTTTTTAGATTAATAACAAAGTCCTGGCCAGTGGTCAGGACTTTATACTTTTAGGCTTTGCTTTCAGTTTTTACCCTACGCTTAACCTCGACCTGGCTGTTAGCATTAAAAAAAAGCCTGCAAAAACGCAGGCTTTCAGACAGCTACCGGTTATTTACCGGCAACCTGCTGAGCATCAGACTTACTGTAGATCAGCATCGGCGCGGTCTCACCAGCAATCACCTGCGCATCGATCACCACTTTCTCAACATCATCCATCGATGGCAAATCGTACATGGTATCCAGCAAGGCACCTTCAACGATTGAACGCAGACCACGGGCGCCGGTTTTACGCGCCATCGCTTTTTTCGCAATCGCGGTCAGCGCCTCCTCACGGAACTCCAGATCCACACCTTCCAGATTAAACAGCGCCTGATACTGCTTGGTCAGGGCGTTTTTCGGCTCGCGCAGGATCTGGATTAGCGCCTCTTCGTTCAGCTCACTCAGGGTAGCCACCACCGGCAGACGTCCGATAAATTCCGGGATAAGACCGAATTTAATCAGGTCTTCCGGCTCGGCCTGTGCCAGCAGTTCACCTTCAGTCGCCTTTTCTGCTTTACCTTTTACCGTAGCACCAAAACCGATACCGGTGCCGGTATCCACGCGCTGCGAAATCACCTTATCCAGACCGGCAAAGGCACCACCGCAGATAAACAGGATTTTAGAGGTATCAACCTGCAGAAACTCCTGCTGAGGATGTTTACGTCCGCCCTGTGGCGGTACTGCAGCAACCGTCCCTTCAATCAACTTTAGCAGCGCCTGCTGCACGCCTTCCCCGGAAACATCACGGGTGATGGACGGGTTATCTGATTTGCGTGAAATCTTGTCGATTTCATCAATATAAACAATCCCGCGCTGGGCTTTCTCTACATCATAATCGCACTTCTGCAGCAGTTTCTGAATGATATTTTCCACGTCCTCACCCACATAACCGGCTTCGGTCAGGGTGGTGGCATCCGCCATAGTGAACGGCACATCCAGCAGGCGCGCCATGGTTTCTGCCAGCAGGGTTTTACCGCTACCGGTCGGGCCAATGAGCAGAATGTTACTTTTACCCAGCTCAACGCCATTGCTGGTATCGCCATTGCGCAGACGCTTGTAGTGGTTGTACACCGCCACTGCCAGCACTTTCTTGGCCCGCTCCTGGCCAATCACGTAATCGTCCAGATGGTGACGAATTTCGTGCGGCGTTGGCAGATCGCTGCGTTCACGGTGCGGTGACACTTCCTGGATCTCTTCGCGAATAATATCGTTACACAGGTCTACGCATTCATCGCAAACATATACTGACGGACCGGCAATCAGCTTACGAACTTCATGCTGGCTTTTACCGCAAAAAGAGCAGTACAGCAGTTTTCCTGAACTGCCTTTGCGTTTATCGGTCATTCACTCCCCCTCATTGTCGTGCTGCCGTTCCCCGCAGGAGCAACACGCACTGGTGATACCTGATAGCAGAACGGGCTGGTTCATGCACGCTGAGCCAGAACAGAATCAACTAAGCCATATTCCACAGCTTCACTGGCCGACAGGAAACGGTCGCGGTTGGTATCGCGCTCAATGGTTTCAATCGTCTGGCCGGTGTGTTTTGCCATCAGCTGATTCATCATCTGCTTGGTTTTAATAATTTCACGGGCGTGAATATCAATATCTGATGCCTGCCCCTGGAAACCGCCCAGCGGCTGGTGGATCATCACGCGTGAATTTGGCAGGCAGTAGCGCTTGCCTTCTGCACCTGCTGTCAGCAGGAATGCCCCCATAGAGCAGGCCTGCCCCATACAGATGGTGCTGACGTCCGGTTTAATAAACTGCATGGTGTCATAAATTGACATACCTGCGGTGATTACGCCGCCAGGAGAATTGATATACAGATGGATATCTTTCTCAGGATTCTCTGCTTCCAGAAACAGCATCTGTGCTACGATCAGGTTGGCCATATGGTCTTCAACCTGGCCAGTCAGGAAGATAATACGCTCTTTAAGCAGGCGTGAGTAAATGTCGTATGAACGCTCGCCGCGCGAGGTTTGTTCGACCACCATCGGCACCAGCGCCATCTGAGGTGCAGTTTGTTCACGTTCGCCACTGTATGACATTATCGTCTCCTGGATAAATTTCATTCGGCAACACACTCAATCAATCTTGCCTGAAAGCGAACCGGGTTCCGGCATATTCGGAAGGCCGGTCAGGTATGTTGACATAGTTAGACTAATCTGGGGATGTTCCAGCGCTGTTTCAAGCATAACAACGTTTTAATTAACTACCACCGGTAGAAAGAAGCTTAAACCATAATTTTCGGATTAAAAATGGAAATAGCCTGTTAAAGCAGTTGCCTTATCCGATTAAAAACACAAAAGCCCGCAGCCATCAGGCTGCGGGCTTTAATCAGGACAATGACGTCAACGATCAGGCAGTTGCAGTCTGATTCATCAGATCCTGGAAGTTAGTGGCTTTCTCAGTCACTTTTGCTTTTTCCAGTACGGCTTCCACCGCCTGCTCCTCCAGAGCAACATTACGCATGTTGTTCATCATTTCTTTGTTTTTGCTGTAGTATTCGATCACTTCAGCCGGATCTTCATACGCTGAAGCCATATCAGCAATCAGCGCATTCACACGATCTTCATCGGCTTGCAGCTCATGAGTACGGATGACTTCGCCCAGCAGCAGACCAACAACAACGCGACGTTTTGCCTGCTCTTCAAACAGTTCGCGTGGCAGTTCCAGCGCCTGTTTTTCATTGCCACCAAAACGCTGTGCTGCCTGACGCTTCAGCACATCGATTTCACCGTCTACCAGCGCGGCAGGTACGTCGATCGCGTTAGCATTCACCAGACCATCGATTGCCTGAGTTTTCACCCGGTTACGCACCGCGTTTTTCAGCTCACGCTGCATGTTTTTGCTGACTTCTGCACGCAGACCTTCCAGAGAGCCATCAGCCACGCCGAAACGCTTGATAAACTCTTCAGTGAATTCCGGCAGTTCACGCTGCTCAACTTTCTTCAGCACGATGTCAAACTTCGCGGCTTTACCTTTCAGGTTTTCAGCGTGGTAATCTTCCGGGAAGTTAACGTCGATAGTGAAGGTTTCACCAGCTTTGTGGCCCACGATGCCCTCTTCAAAGCCAGGGATCATACGACCCTGTCCCATCGCCAGAACGAAATCAGACGCTCTGCCACCTTCAAATTCTTCACCATCTACGGAGCCGGTAAAGTCAATGGTCGCACGGTCTTCGGCAGTGGCAGCGGCATCCACTTCTTTCCAGGTCGCCTGCTGTTTCTGCAGGGTCACCAGCATCGCGTCGATGTCAGCTTCAGTGACTTCAACTACCGGTTTTTCAACTTCGATAGTCTCCAGCCCCTTCAGCTCAACCTCAGGGTAAACTTCAAACTCGGCGGAGAAGGTGAAGTCTTCACCCATAGTGTACTCACCTGGCACATAGTTTGGTGCGCCAGCCGGATTGATTTTCTCTTTAATGATGGCGTCAACGAAATTGCGCTGCATCAGGTCACCCAGCACATCCTGACGAACCGATGCACCGTAACGCTGTGCAACAACATTCATCGGCACTTTGCCTTTACGGAAACCATCAATACGTACTTTCTTAGCTACGCTGACCAGCTCATTTTTAACCGCGTTCTCAATCACGTCTTTATCAACGGTAATCGTTACGCGACGGCCCAGGCCCTGAGTTGTTTCTACTGAAACTTGCATCTTGTTACCTCAAAAAATCACGTGCTCGGTCAACTTCGGACCCACCCGGCGATTGTGAATATCAATCCCCGCATACGTCCAGCAACCGGGACGGCTTCTGATGTCAGAACCGCATTCCCTGTTAACAGAAGCGTCCCGAAGACATTCCGGAAAAATAGACGCCGCATTATAGCGGCATCATCAGAGCGAGTCGAGGCTGCCTGCCCCTTTGCAGCAGACAGGTTAGCAGATTTATGCCACAGCACAGCAAATTACTCCCTGATAGCACTAACGGGCAGCGAGAAAACGGCCAACGGGGCAGGACGTTCGGACAGCGGTAAGCATTACTTGGGGAAAACGAAGTGCAGCAGAAAATAACAATGCCGCCAGACAGCCCTGACAGCAGTCAGTATCAACAGTTACGCCAGAGTACCGGCACCACGACATCCCGGTGAAGCCAGTACGGTGTCCTGCAAACCCTCCCACGCTTTTACAGTATACGTGTGTAACGCCAGAGCATGGACGCTTCCCGCCAGCTCCTCGGCCAGTGCGCCATAAATGGAACGATGGCGCTCAATAAAGCGCATACCCGTGAAGTTATCACTGACAATCACAACCTTAAAATGGCTCTCTGCACCTGCCGGAACATTATGACGATAGCTTTCGTCATGCACCTCAAGGTGTGATGGTGAAAATGCCACCTTTAATTTTTCTTCTATTTGTATACGTACCATAGCGATTTCCTCCTGAGACAGAGAGCGTCTCATCTTATAGTTCAATGATAGCCTGTTTTTTATAGTAACTACGATTGCGGTGATGAGGTGATGAAATATTACTGCTGATAGTGACCTTTTAACCGCACAAAACACCGCGCGATGAACAAAAAAGTAACAACCTGATGAATTTACTTTCTGTGGGCTTTTCCTGACCCGAGGCAGTGTTATGATGACCGCCGTGTTTGTCAGCACCAGAGCTGGCCTTATCAGCGCTTAGTGCCCACATTTTGAGAACCATAATATGCTTAAAACAATAGTCGCCCCACTGCTGGCCCTGTTTGTTCTGGTTGGCTGTGTTAATAACACCACCACCCTCGATATTTCGCCTAAAATTACCCTGCCACAGCAGGATCCAAGCCTGATGGGTGTCACTATCAGCGTGACCGGTGCCGATCAGCGCAGCGATCAAACGCTGGCTAAAGTGAACCGCGACGGTCAGCTGATCACCCTGACCCCGTCCCGCGATTTACGTTACCTGCTACAGGAAGCGCTGGAAAAACAGATGACAGCGCGCGGTTATATGATTGGTCCTAATGGTGCGACCGATCTGCAAATCGTAGTGAATAGTCTGTACGCCGATGTGACGCAGGGCAATGTGCGCTACAGTATTACCACCAAAGCTGATATCTCGATTATCGCCGCCGCGAAAAATGGGAATAAGCAGGTGAAGAATTACCGTCAGACTTACAGCGTTGAAGGGGCCTTTATTGCCACTAACGACAAAATTACCAAAGCGGTTAACTCCACGCTGGGTGACGTGATTAATGATATGGCTCAGGACACCAGCGTCCACGAGTTTATTAAACAGAACACGCGTTAAAACGACTCCCCCCGCCATCACGGCGGGGAAGTAGCACAAGGTAAATAATGCTGAATCACTATCTGCACGTTTTCACCCGGCGTAACGCCGTGCTTTTGCTGTTGCTCGGCTTCGCTTCCGGGTTACCCCTCGCCTTAAGCTCCGGCACGCTACAGGCATGGATGACGGTTGATAACGTCGATATCAAAACCATTGGCTTCTTCTCCCTTGTCGGCCAGGCCTATGTCTTTAAGTTCCTCTGGTCACCGATGATGGATCGCTACAGTCCCCCGCTGCTTGGCCGGCGGCGAGGCTGGCTGCTAATCACCCAGCTGCTGCTGATTGCCGCCATTACTCTGATGGGCTTTATGCAGCCTACGCGAGACTTAACCCTGCTGGCCATGCTGGCGGTGTTTATCGCCTTCTGCTCAGCCTCGCAGGATATCGTGTTTGACGCCTGGAAGACCGACGTCCTGCCTGCAGCCGAACGCGGAAGTGGCGCTGCAATCAGCGTGCTGGGCTACCGGCTGGCAATGCTGGTTTCCGGAGGCCTGGCGCTGTGGCTGGCTGACCGCTATCTTGGCTGGCACGCTATCTGGTGGCTGATGGCAGCGATGATGGTGCCCGGTGTGGTAGCCACCCTGCTGGCGCGCGAACCGGACAATCCGCCGCAGCATCCGCGCACCCTGGAGCAGGCGGTGGTGGCCCCACTGCGCGACTTCTTTCAGCGTAATAATGCCTGGCTGGTCCTGTCACTGATTGTGCTGTATAAACTGGGGGACGCCTTTGCCGCCAGCCTGTCGACCACTTTTTTGATGCGTGGCGTCGGCTTTGATGCCGGAGAGGTCGGACTGGTTAATAAAACCCTGGGATTAATCGCCACGATTATCGGCGCGCTGACGGGGGGCGCGCTGATGCAACGCATCAGTCTGTTCCGCTCGCTGATGCTGTTCGGCATCCTGCAGGCCGTGTCTAATCTCGGCTACTGGGTACTGTCAGTAACCGACAAACATCTGTACAGCATGGCGGCGGCGATAACCGTAGAAAATCTGTGCGGTGGCCTGGGGACAGCAGCCTTTGTTGCCCTGCTGATGACGCTGTGTAACCGCTCGTTTTCTGCTACCCAGTTCGCCCTGCTTTCTGCACTGTCTGCCGTTGGTCGGGTGTACGTTGGGCCGGTTGCCGGCTGGCTGGTGGAAATCTGGGGCTGGCCGGCTTTTTATGCGTTTTCCGTAGTAGCGGCCGTACCTGGCTTGCTATTGCTGGCGGGCTGTCGCCGTACCCTGGAGTCAGCGCAAAGCAGTGAACATTTTCAGCCGCGCGAGGCCTTTCCCGCCGCCTATCGCTGGGTATTACGGGTTCTGTTACTGAGTGCGCTTGTTTTGGCAGCCGCCCTGGTCACGCTGGGCATTAATGCTCTCGGTTGGTTAAGTGTGTCATCACTCACTTCCCCGCTGCTTGAGACTGGCGTTGCGCTGATGCTGAGCGCGATCGTTACCGGTACCCTGCTGGATTTTTTGGCACAAAGCAAAGCCTCACCTTCCCGTTAAGGCCCGATAAAGGCATAAGTACAGTGGTGAACGACGGCTCACCACTGTACTTATGCCAAACTGCGCGCAAAAAATCCGAAAGGTCTTTTTCTCAGCCGACAGATTTCATCGCTTATTGCTGCAAGGGGGATAAACACCAGTAACTGAAGGGTTATTTTTTATTAAAGATATAACTAAATAAACGCGCAAAAATGAAAAACATCCTGCCGCTAATTACATCAGGTGATTAATCACACCACGGCCAGAATGGTCACATAAATGAAATGGTTTTGTTAAATAAATGCACCGTCTGTCACTGTTTATAGCAGGCAGAATATATAAGCCGCGGATGCTATCGGTTTTTGTTATATTACCGGCAACCCTGCAATAACATTAATGTTTTGTCACTTCAGGAAACAGCTGTAACAGGCTTGGCAAAAGGTGTCAGGGGCACATTGACACAAACTGTTGCAGGTTTACAGTCCCCAAACCTTCCCGTAAAATGCCCGCACACTTAAACGACAATAGAGCCCTTGTCATTGAGGTCGTTAAATGAGACTCAGGAAATACAATAAAAGTTTGGGGATTTTGTCATTAATCGCAGGCGCTTTTTTCTTAAGTGGCTGTGATAGTGCGCTGTTAAATCCTAAAGGACAGATTGCACTGGAGCAACGTTCGTTGATATTGACGGCTTTTGGCCTGATGTTGATCGTCGTAATCCCGGCAGTCTTAATGGCAGTGGTATTTGCCTGGAAATATCGGGCGTCAAATACCAACGCGAAATACAGTCCAAACTGGTCACACTCCAATAAAGTGGAGGCCGTTGTCTGGACTATTCCTATCTTAATCATTCTGTTCCTTGGCGTTCTGACCTGGAAATCAACCCACGCATTGGAGCCCAGCAAGCCGCTTGATTCGGATGTGAAGCCACTGGAAATTGAAGTGGTTGCAATGGACTGGAAATGGTTGTTTATCTATCCTGAACAGGGCATCGCTACCGTTAACCAGATTGCTTTCCCGGCTAACCGTCCTGTCAGCTTCAAAATTACATCCGACTCCGTAATGAACTCCTTCTTCATTCCAACCCTCGGTAGCCAGATCTACGCGATGGCAGGTATGCAGACCAAACTGCACCTGATTGCGAATGAACCTGGTACCTTTGATGGTATGTCCGCTAATTTCAGTGGTCGTGGCTTTTCTGGCATGAAGTTTAAAGCCATTGCTACCCCTGATGAAGCCACCTTCAATCAGTGGATTGAGACGGCTAAACAGTCCAAAGAAACGCTCATGACTATGGACGATTTCAAGAAACTGTCTGCGCCAAGCGTCAATCACCCGGTGGAATTCTTCTCCGATGTTAAATCTGGCCTGTTCAAGTCGGTTATTGACCAGTACATGATGGATCACGGCGGAAGCATGGACATGTCTCATGGTCACCATGAAGGTATGGATATGAGTAACACCGCTCACGCGGGAGCCGAGGAATAATACGATGTTCGGAAAATTAACCCTGGATGCAGTACCGTACCACGAGCCGATTATCGTGGTAACGGTGGCAGCCATCATTCTTGGTGGTCTTGCCGTAGCAGGAGCAATAACTTACTTCGGTAAGTGGAAGTATCTTTGGACCGAGTGGCTGACGTCTGTCGACCATAAAAAACTCGGCATCATGTATATGATCCTCGGCTTCATTATGTTGCTGCGCGGCTTTGCTGATGCGGTAATGATGCGTAGCCAGCAGGTGCTTGCCTCAGCCGGTGATTCCGGCGGCTTCCTGCCACCGCACCACTACGATCAGATATTTACCGCGCACGGTGTTATCATGATCTTCTTCGTAGCGATGCCATTCGTTGTTGGTCTGATGAACATCGTTGTTCCTCTGCAAATCGGCGCTCGTGACGTTGCCTTCCCATTCCTGAACAACCTGAGCTTCTGGTTCACCGTTGTCGGTGTGGTGCTGGTTAACCTGTCACTGGGTGTGGGTGAATTTGCGCAGACTGGCTGGCTGGCTTATCCGCCGCTCTCCGGCGCGGAGTACAGCCCTGGCGTCGGAGTGGACTACTGGATATGGAGTCTGCAGCTGTCGGGTATTGGTACGACACTTACCGGGATTAACTTCTTCGTTACTATCCTGAAAATGCGTACCCCTGGCATGACGATGTTCAAAATGCCGGTGTTTACCTGGGCTTCCCTGTGTGCCAACGTCCTGATCATTGCGGCGTTCCCGGTACTGACTGTGACCCTAGCACTGCTGACCCTTGACCGTTATCTGGGCTTCCATTTCTTTACCAATGAAATGGGCGGCAACATGATGATGTACGTCAACCTGATTTGGGTTTGGGGCCATCCGGAAGTCTACATTCTTGTTCTGCCAGTATTCGGTGTATTCTCCGAAGTTGTTGCGACTTTTTCGAAAAAACGTCTGTTTGGTTATACCTCACTGGTATGGGCAACCATCGTTATTACGGTTCTGTCCTTTATCGTGTGGCTGCACCACTTCTTCACCATGGGTGCAGGAGCAAACGTCAACGCCTTCTTCGGTATTATGACGATGATTATCGCCATTCCTACCGGGGTTAAAATCTTTAACTGGCTGTTCACCATGTACCAGGGTCGCATTCAGATGCACTCTGCGATGCTGTGGACCGTTGGCTTCCTGGTCACCTTCTCTGTCGGTGGTATGACCGGGGTTCTGCTGGCGGTGCCTGGTGCTGACTTCGTTCTGCACAACAGTCTGTTCCTGATTGCTCACTTCCATAACGTGATCATCGGTGGTGTGGTATTCGGTGTCTTTGCTGGTGTGACTTACTGGTTCCCTAAATCCTTCGGCTTCACACTGAATGAAAAATGGGGTATCCGTGCTTTCTGGTTCTGGATCATTGGCTTCTTCGTTGCCTTTATGCCGCTGTACGCACTGGGCTTCATGGGAATGACCCGTCGTCTGTCTCAGGATATTGATCCTAAATTCCACTCGCTGCTGGTTGTTGCCTCCATTGGTGCAGCCCTGATTGCTTGCGGTGTCATCTGTCAGATTATCCAGTTCTGGGTATCTGTACGCGACCGGGATCAGAACCGCGACCTGACCGGTGACCCCTGGGGCGCCCGTACTCTGGAGTGGTCAATTTCTTCCCCGGCACCGTTCTATAACTTTGCGGTACTGCCGCACGTCAGTGAACGTGATGCATTCTGGGAAATGAAGGAAAAAGGCGAAGCTTACAAGCGCCCTGCTGGTTATGCTGAAATCCACATGCCTAAAAACAGTGGCGCAGGCTTAATTATTGCGCTGTTCGCAACCATCTTTGGTTTTGCTGCCATCTGGCATATCTGGTGGATGCTTGGCGTGTCCTTCGTCGCCATGATCGTGACCTGGATTATCAAAAGCTATGACCAGGATGTGGATTATTACGTTCCTGTTGCCGAGATCGAAAAAATCGAGAATCAGCACTTTGACGAAATTAGCAAAGCAGGTCTGAAAAATGTCAACTGAAACTCTCACAAAGCACCACGACGCCCATGATGATCATGGGCATCACGATGCAGGAGCCAACAAGATTTTTGGTTTCTGGATCTATCTGATGAGCGACTGCATCATCTTCGCAACCCTGTTTGCGACTTATGGTGTAATGGTTAACAACACCGCAGGCGGCCCGGCAGGGAAAGATATTTTTGAACTGCCGTTTGTACTGGTTGAAACTGCTCTGCTGCTGCTGAGCTCAATTACCTATGGTTTTGCGGTTATCAACATGAACAAGGGCCAGAAAGGCGCGGTCCTTGGCTGGCTGGCACTGACCTTCCTGTTTGGCCTGGGCTTTATCGGGATGGAAATCTATGAATTCCATCACCTGATAAAAGAAGGCTTTGGTCCGGATCGCAGCGGCTTCCTGTCTGGCTTCTTTACGCTGGTAGGCACCCACGGTCTGCACGTGACTTCCGGTCTGATTTGGATGCTGGTTCTGATGACTCAGATCGCCAAAAATGGTCTGAACGCCACGAACCGCACCCGTATCATGTGCCTGAGCCTGTTCTGGCACTTCCTGGATGTGGTGTGGATCTGCGTATTCACCATTGTTTACCTGATGGGGGTCATGTAATGAGTCATTCTGTAAACGAACATGGCGCTTCTCACGGTAGCGTGAAGTCATACATGATCGGCTTTATCCTGTCGATCATTTTGACCGGTATCCCGTTCTGGATGGTGATGGATGGAGGCGCGTCTAAAGCCACTATTCTCGGCGTTGTTCTGGTATGTGCGGTAGTTCAGGTGCTGGTGCATCTGGTATATTTCCTGCATCTTGACAGCAAATCCGAAGGCGGTTGGAACCTTGTAGCCATGGTGTTTGCTGCCATAATCATCCTGATTATTGTGGTCGGCTCGCTATGGATCATGTGGAACCTGAACTACAACATGATGGCCCACTGACAGAGCTACTACTGTAATGATTAAGCAATACCTGCAAGTGACAAAACCAGGAATTATTTTCGGGAATTTAATTTCTGTCATTGGTGGATTTCTGCTGGCTTCCAAAGGCAGCATTGATTATCCCCTGTTCCTCTTCACCTTAGTCGGTGTTTCGCTGGTGGTTGCATCAGGTTGTGTTTACAACAACGTGATCGACCGTGATATCGACAAAAAAATGGAGAGAACCAGAAATCGGGTGCTGGTCAAAGGCCTTATTTCTCCGAAGCTAAGCCTGGTTTATGCAACCCTTCTGGGTATTGCTGGTTTCGCGATGCTGTATTTCGGAGCTAACCCGCTGGCCATGTGGCTGGCGGTGATGGGTTTTGTGGTTTATGTCGGCATTTACAGCCTGTATATGAAGCGCAACTCCGTTTACGGCACCCTGATCGGTAGCCTGTCGGGTGCAGCGCCGCCAGTAATCGGTTACTGTGCGGTGACCAACCATTTTGATGCAGGTGCCCTGATCCTGCTGGCTATCTTTAGCCTGTGGCAGATGCCGCATTCCTATGCGATTGCCATCTTCCGCTTCAAAGATTACCAGGCAGCCAATATTCCGGTACTGCCGGTGGTGAAAGGCATTTCGGTGGCGAAAAATCACATCACACTGTATATCCTGGCGTTTATGGTCGCTACCCTGATGCTGACTCTGGTAGGTTATGCCGGATATAAATATCTGATAGTCGCTTCTGCCGTCAGCGTCTGGTGGCTGGGAATGGCACTTTCAGGTTACAAAACCTCAAACGACCACGTTTGGGCACGTAAACTGTTTGTGTTCTCAATTGTCGCCATCACCGCTCTGAGTGTGATGATGTCAGTCGACTTTATGAGCCCGGCTTCCCGCGATTTGCTGACTTACGTGCAGTAAACGCCGAAAAAACTGTCATGATAAAGGGCGCGTAACAGCGCCCTTTCTTTTTGTTACCACTGTTTAAAAAGTAATGTTTTACCCGCCCTCCCCTCGCACTTAGAATAGCGGTTAATTACCCCACGGATTCAGATGATTAGCTGTCAATCCTTATCAGCCCTCGCGGCAATCTGTTATGACGGGTAGAGAATAATTGAGGTTGGAATGAACGATAATAAAATGACCCCGTTTGAGCTGCGTGCAACCTGGGGTTTGGGTACGGTCTTCTCCCTGCGTATGCTGGGGATGTTTATGGTTTTACCGGTGCTGACCACCTGGGGGATGGCACTACAGGGTGCCAGTGAGGCGCTGATTGGCCTGGCTATCGGGATTTATGGCCTGGCACAGGCGATATTTCAGATCCCTTTTGGGCTGCTTTCCGATCGCATTGGCCGTAAACCGCTGATCGTTGGCGGACTGCTGATTTTTGTGTTGGGTAGCGTGATTGCTGCCATGACTACTTCAATCTGGGGCGTAATCCTCGGCCGCGCGTTACAGGGCTCCGGGGCGATTGCCGCCGCCGTGATGGCGTTGCTCTCCGATCTGACACGCGAACAGAATCGTACCAAAGCGATGGCCTTTATTGGTATCAGCTTCGGTGTCACCTTTGCTATAGCGATGGTGCTGGGGCCAGTTATTACCAATGCGCTGGGATTACATGCGCTGTTCTGGATGATTGCCCTACTGGCAACCCTGGCCATTATTATTACCCTGCTGGTGGTGCCCTCTACCTCTAATCATCAGCTGAACCGTGAATCCGGGATGGTGAAAGGCAGTATTCGCGAAGTGCTGGCAAACAGTCGCCTGGTCAAGCTGAATACCGGGATCTTCTGCCTGCATATCCTGCTGATGTCAAGCTTTGTCGCCCTTCCCGGCCAGTTTGAGCTGGCTGGATTTGCAGCGGCGCAGCACTGGAAAGTGTATCTGGTCACCATGCTGATTGCCTTTATCGCCGTGGTACCCTTTATTATCTATGCCGAAGTTAAGCGCCGTATGCGCCGGGTATTTATCTGCTGCGTGGCACTGATGCTGGTGGCCGAAGTCGTTCTGTGGGGAGCCGGTAATCATTTCTGGACGCTGGTTGTCGGCGTTCAGCTATTCTTTATCGGTTTTAATCTGATGGAAGCGATTCTGCCTTCGCTGGTCAGTAAAGAATCCCCTCCGGGCTATAAAGGCACCGCGATGGGACTTTATTCCACCAGCCAGTTTGTTGGCGTGGCCGTTGGCGGCAGCCTGGGTGGCTGGATAGCCGGACACATCGACGCGCAAAGCGTCTTTCTGGTGGGGGCACTGATTGCCTTTTGCTGGCTGTTACTCAGCCTGAACATGCAGGAACCGCCTTACGTCAGCAGCCTGCGCCTGACGCTGGCAAACAGCGTGACGGATAAACAGGCACTGGAGCAGCGCCTACACGCTCTCCCCGGCGTAACTGCCGTGATGGTGGTGCCGGAAGAGCAGAGTGCCTACGTGAAGATCGACAGTCAGGTAACCAACCGCGCCAACCTGGAGCAGGCGCTGGCCGGATAATCCTGAGCAGCAGATGACCGGGAACGCCCCCCGCCGTCTGCTGCTGTTTACTTAGTCGCGGAAGTTTTTAAACTGGAATGGCTGTCCCAGATTACCCTTACGCACCACAGCCATGGCACTTTGCAGATCGTCACGGGACTTACCGGTAATACGCACTTCGTCACCCTAGATCTGCGACTGGACTTTCAGCTTGCTGTCTTTGATCAGCTTCACCAGTTTCTTCGCTACGTCGCTTTCGATGCCTTTCTTCATTTTGGCACTGACGCTCCAGTGTTTGCCACTGTGCTCGATCTCTTCCGGCACGTCCAGTGCAGCCCCTTCAATACCGCGCTTCAGCAGTTTCTCCTGCAGGATATCCAGCAGCTGTTTTACCTGGAAATCTGACTCGCTCAGAACCTTAATCGACTCCGCTTTTTCGTTCAGTTCAAAGCTGGCTTCAACGTTACGAAAATCAAAGCGTGTAGCGACCTCACGGTTGGCATTCTCTACCGCGTTGCGGACTTCCTGTATATCAATTTCAGAAACAATATCAAAAGATGGCATAACCTGTTCTCCTCGGTGTTACGTGGCGGGCATAATACCCGCCTTGTCTGCGGAAATAAAATCACCATCATTAACCGCTATAATAACCGACAGACCAGCAACGCGGTAACCAAACCGCCAGGGGGAAAAAATGAGAGTAACCGTACTGGGTTGCGGCGCACTGGGTCAGATCTGGCTGTCGGCACTGGAACATCAGGGACATGATGTTCAGGGCTGGCTACGGGTACCGCAGTCCTCCTGCGCCGTTAACCTGATCGATCTACAGGGCAACAGGTTCAGAACCACCTGCCCGGCCAACGATGCGGCGTTCCTGGCTAACAGCGATTTGCTGCTGGTGACGCTAAAAGCCTGGCAGGTCGCCGATGCGGTGACCAGTCTGCTGCCACTGCTGCCGGACACTGTCCCAATTCTGCTGCTGCATAACGGTATGGGCACCTGTGAAGAGTTAAACATGCTAAAGCAGCCGCTGCTGCGCGGCGTCACCACGCATGCGGCAAAGCGTGAAGGCTCAACCATTATTCATGTCGCTGCCGGGATCACCCATATCGGCGCGCTCTCTCCGGATACGCCAGCCATGAACGATCTTGCCAGCGCCCTGCATCAGACGTTACCGGATGTGGCCTGGCACAATAACGTTGCCGCCGCTGCCTGGCAAAAGCTGGCGGTGAATTGTGTGATTAACCCGCTAAGCGTGCTCTACAACTGCCGCAACGGCGAACTGGCGAGTCACCAGGCAGAAATTGAAGCCCTGAGCAATGAAGTGGCGGCAGTGATGGAGCGTGAAGGTCAGCATATCTCGCGCAGCTGGCTGGTGGATTACGTGCTGGATGTGATCCATACCACTGCCGGTAACAGCTCTTCCATGCTGCAGGATATCCTTGCCCAGCGCCGTACTGAAATTGATTACATCAATGGCTATGTGATCCGCCGCGCCCGCCGCCAGGGCATGGAAGCGCCGGAGAACAGCCGAATCTATCAACTGATTAAACGAAGAGAACAGGATTATGACCCCCAACGTATCGGTGCTGGTTTGCCTGGCAAATGGCAGTGAAGAGATTGAAGCCGTTACCACTATTGATCTGCTGGTTCGCGCCGGGATCAGGGTGGTCACCGCCAGCGTGGAGACCGATGGCGGCTGTGAAATTGTCTGCTCACGTGGAGTAAAGATTATCGCCGATGCGCCGCTGGTGAAGGTGGCGGATGATGAATTTGCCGCCATCGTGCTGCCCGGTGGCTTACGCGGGGCAGAGCGTTTCCGCGACAGCACCCTGCTGACAGAAACCGTGCGTCAGTTTCACCAGTCCGGGCGCATTGTCGCCGCGATCTGCGCCGCACCCGGTACGGTGCTGGCCAGCCACGACCTGTTCCCGGTCGGTAATATGACCGGTTTTCCCGGGCTGAAAGAGCGCATCCCGCAAGAAAAATGGCAGGATAAACGCGTGGTCTGGGACCGGCGTGTGAATTTGCTGACCAGCCAGGCACCGGGTACCAGTATTGATTTTGCCCTGAAGCTGATTGATTTATTGCTGGGGAAAGAAAAAGCGCGTGAAGTGGCAGAGCCGCTGGTGCTGGCTGCCGGGATCTTCGACTACCGCGAATAACAGCCTGGCGCTCAGCATGCCTGTCTGCGGCATGCTGAGCGAGTCATATCCGGCTTAAGGGCGATAGATTTTCACGTTGGTAAAGCCCTGCTCGTGCAGATAAAGCGCCTGCAGGCGGCTCATCACGCCACGATCACAGTACAACAGCCAGGTTTTGCTCTGATCGAGATCGCCAAACTGCGTAGCCAGCTTATAAAACGGCAGCGATTTTACCATCCCCCCCTCAAGCTCCAGCGGGCTGGCTTCCTGCTCGTCAATGGCACGGATATCCAGCACCATATCTCTCTCGGTAAAGGAGTCGACGGTTTCAACCTCTACCACTTCCTGCTGGCTCTGCTCGGCAATTTCACGGATATCGACGTTAGTGGCTTCTTCCACCACCCGGTCGAGCACGGCAAAATCAAAATTCTGCTCTTCCGCTTCAATACGCGCTTTAACCGCTTTGACCGTCGGGCTTTTTGAGATCACCCCACAATATTCCGGCATGGTGCGAGCAAAATCTTCGGTGCCAATTTTGCGCGCCAGATTAATGATGTGCTCTTTGTCATGGGAGATCAGCGGACGCAGGATCAGCGTATCGCTGGCGTTATCAATCAGCCGCAGGTTAGTCAGCGTCTGGCTGGACACCTGCCCCAGCGCTTCACCCGTCACCAGCGCCTGCACGCCATAACGCTCGGCCACCCGGGAAGCGGCACGCACCATCATACGTTTCAGCACCACGCCCATCTGACCGTCATCTACTTTTTCGAGGATCTCGCCCACCACTGGCTCAAAGTTAATCGCCACAAAGCGCACCCGGTGCGAACTGCCAAAGCGTTTCCACAGGTAGTGGGCAACCTGGCGCACCCCAATCTCATGTGCTGCGCCGCCCAGATTAAAGAAGCAGTAGTGAACCCGGCAGCCGCGGCGCATCAGCATATAGCTGGAAACGCCGGAGTCGTAGCCGCCGGAAATCAGCGACATTACATCTTCCTGAGTACCAATCGGATAACCGCCGATGCCTTCATAGCGCGCGGTCACCAGGATCAGGCGATCGTTATCAATTTCCAGATTGACCGTGACTTCCGGCTGGTTCAGCTGCACCCGGGCATCGGCCACGTGCTGATTCAGTCCGCCGCCTACGTAGCGCTCAATATCCTGCGAACTGAACTCATGCTTACCACGGCGCTTAACCCGTACACAGAAACTTTTGCCGGCAATCCGCTGGCGGTTCAGGTCCAGCGTCTGCTCAAAAATATTATGAACATCGGTAAACGGGCGATCTTCAACGGCCAGGATATGGTGAATTCCCGGGATACGTTGCAGCTCATCAATAATGATATCGACACGGCTGGGATCTTTGGTACGCACTTCAATGCGATCCCAGTGACGCACCACCGCCAGGGTTTCATCCTGGGATTTCAGTACGTTGCGGATATTACCGGTGAGGATTTTGATAAAGCGCAGGCGTACAGACTGGCTTTTGATCGTAATTTCAGGGAACAGCTTAATTATAAACTTCATGGCAGCACGGCTTCAGTAGGCAATTAAGTGCTGAAAGGGAAGGCACTTAGCTGATAAAATCATAATGTTGCAATCTGGCGTTACGCCTTTTGCATCCGGACGCAGCAGTATATCATCTTTGCCTGGCAACTGCTGACCTGGTTTAACGATGTCCGATGCGCACCGGTAAACCGGTTAACTCCTGCGGGAGAACAGTGGTTATTTGCTGCTAAAAATTGTGATAATTCAGGATTAAATATGCCGAAAAAAGCGCAACCGTCCGTCAGTTTCGAGGCGTCGTTACAGCAGCTGGAACAGATTGTTACCCGTCTGGAAAGCGGCGATCTGCCGCTGGAAGAGGCGCTGAATGAATTTGAGCGCGGCGTACAGCTGGCCAAAGCCGGTCAGCAAACCCTTTCCCAGGCGGAACAGCGGGTACAGATTTTACTAAACGGTGATAAGGGCGATGACAGTGACGCCGCACTGACGCCTTTTACGCCGGAAAACAGCTGATGGATGTCACTCTTTCCCTTGAGCAGACGCGTCAACGCATTGATGCGGTACTACAGCAACAGCTAACGGCGCTACCATTTCAGAACAGTCCACTGGTGAACGCCATGACTTATGGCACACTATTGGGTGGTAAGCGTCTGCGTCCCTGGCTGGTCTATACTACCGGGCAGATGTTGCAGGCGGATGACAGCGCGCTGGATGCCCTGGCGGCTGCCGTGGAATGTATTCATGCTTACTCGCTGATCCATGATGACCTGCCGGCGATGGACGATGACAGTCTGCGGCGTGGACAGCCAACCTGCCATATTAAATTTGGTGAAAACACTGCCATTCTGGCGGGTGATGCCCTGCAAACTCTGGCCTTCTCGCTGCTGGCAGATGCACCAATGCCCGATGTCAGTGATCGCGATCGGCTCAAAATGATTTCTGAACTGGCGCAGGCCAGCGGTGCGGCGGGCATGTGCGCGGGTCAGGCGCTGGATCTGGCAGCGGAAGGTCAACAGATTACCCTGGCGGAGCTGGAACAGGTTCACCGCCATAAAACCGGGGCGCTAATTCGCGCTGCGGTACGGCTGGGGGCGCTGGCCGCCGGCGAGCGCGGGCGCGCAGCATTACCTGCGCTGGATCGCTATGCTGACGCCATCGGCCTCGCATTTCAGGTGCAGGACGATATTCTTGATGTGGTGGGCGACAGTGCCGTTACCGGAAAGCAGCAGGGATCCGATCAGCAGCTGGGCAAAAGCACCTATCCGGCACTACTCGGGCTGGAGCAGGCCAAAGCCAAAGCCCGGGATCTGTACCAGCAGGCACTGGCTGCCCTGTCGATGCTGAGCGCACAATCCTGTGATACCGCGTCACTGCAGGCACTGGCTGCCTTCATTATTGAACGCGATAAATAACTTCCAAATGAGTCTGCGATGAGTTTTGAACCTGCAAAATACCCGATGCTTGCGCTGGCAGGCACGGTGCAAGAATTACGCTTGCTGCCAAAACAGAGCCTGCCACAACTCTGTGACGAGCTACGTCAGTATCTGCTGGACAGCGTCAGTCGCTCCAGCGGGCATTTTGCTTCGGGTCTCGGCGTCGTCGAACTGACCGTTGCGCTGCATTATGTCTACAACACGCCGTTCGATCATCTGGTATGGGATGTTGGTCATCAGGCTTATCCACATAAAATTCTCACCGGACGGCGCGATCGCATCGCCACCATCCGGCAAAAAAATGGCGTGCACCCGTTTCCGTGGCGCGAAGAAAGTGAATTTGACGTGCTGAGCGTGGGTCACTCTTCCACCTCCATCAGTGCCGGGGTTGGACTGGCGGTCGCGGCGGGTAAAGAGGGACTGGATCGTCGCACCGCCTGTATTATTGGCGATGGCGCGATCACCGCCGGCATGGCGTTTGAAGCCATGAACCACGCCGGTGATATTAAAGCCGATCTGCTGGTGGTGCTTAACGACAATGAAATGTCGATCTCGGAAAACGTCGGCGCGCTGAATAACCGCCTGGCGCAGATCCTGTCCGGAAAAACCTATTCCATGCTGCGTGAAGGTGGCAAAAAGGTGCTGACCAGCCTGCCGCCGATCAAAGAGCTGGTAAAACGCACCGAAGAGCATCTGAAAGGAATGGTGGTTCCTGGTACGCTGTTTGAGGAGCTGGGCTTTAACTATATCGGCCCGGTGGATGGTCACGACGTGCTGGCGCTGGTGCAAACCCTGAGTAATATGCGCGCGCTGAAAGGGCCACAGTTCCTGCATATTATGACCAAAAAAGGCAAAGGCTACGCCCCGGCTGAAAAGGATCCTATCAGCTGGCATGCGGTGCCTAAATTCGATCCGGCCAGCGGTCAGCTACCGGCAAGCAGCGGCGGCCTGCCAACCTACTCCAAAATTTTCGGTCAGTGGCTGAGTGAAATGGCTGCCAGTGATGAAAAGCTGATGGCCATCACCCCTGCGATGCGTGAAGGCTCCGGGATGGTGGAATTTTCCCGCGACTATCCGGATCACTATTTTGATGTGGCGATTGCCGAGCAGCATGCGGTGACCTTTGCCGCCGGGCTGGCGATTGGCGGCTATAAGCCGGTAGTGGCGATCTACTCCACCTTTTTGCAGCGCGCCTACGATCAGCTGATCCACGATGTGGCTATCCAGAAGCTGCCGGTACTGTTTGCCATTGATCGCGGTGGCATTGTCGGTGCTGATGGTCAGACCCATCAGGGGGCATTTGATATTGCTTTCCTGCGCTGTATCCCGGATATGGTAATTATGACGCCAAGCGATGAGAACGAGTGCCGCCAGATGCTGTACACCGGCTACCATTATCAGGATGGCCCTTCATCGGTACGCTATCCGCGCGGCAGCGGTACGGGAGCAACGCTGGCACCGCTGGCATCACTGCCACTGGGTAAAGGCGTGGTGAAACGCCGTGGCGAAAAGCTGGCTATCCTCAACTTTGGTACGCTGCTGACCGAAGCCGCTGCGGTTGCTGAAGCCTTAAACGCCACCCTGGTGGATATGCGCTTTGTGAAGCCAATGGATGAAGAACGGGTACTGGAGATGGCGGCAAGCCATCAGGCGCTAATCACTCTGGAAGAAGGGGCGATTAAAGGCGGAGCCGGCAGTGGCGTCAATGAGTTGCTGATGGCGAAACGCCGCCCGGTACCGGTACTGAACATTGGCCTGCCGGATCGCTTTATCCCGCAGGGCAGCCAGCAGGAAATCCAACATGACCTGATGCTGGATGCTGAGGGGATCCGTCAGCAAATAGAAGACTGGCTGGCACAGTAACCCCTGGCCGTTGCCCTTGCCTTTGACCTGGCAGTTGACCTTTGGACGGCATCAGGAACAGAGCCGAGGTTACGCTGATTTCCAGGAAGAGCCGCCAGGACGGCGGCGAAAGGCGTGCTGAGCCAGGACGGCGAATCACGCCGGTCCGCCAGAAATTGGCGTGGCCGAGAGAACCCGCGTCAGCGGGCGACGTGACGCCGCAAGCCCGGGTGCAGGGCGGCGGCGACTGGCCGCCCTGCTCGCCAGTCCGCGCAGCGGGAGGGTGAAACGTCGTTGACCTGGCTGTTGCCCTGGCTATAAAAAGCAGACAGCAAAGCCACCCCAGCCCCCAGCTACCGACGCACCGCAAAATGATCAAACCCTTTCCCGGTAAATGTCACCGGCCGATCCTGCTGCAACAGCTGTATCCCCTCCGCCTGCGGCGCAATCTGCCCAATACAGGTAACAGGCACCCCCAGCCGCCCCAGCGAGGCATCCAGCGCACCGCGATTAATCTCCGGCACGGTAAAGCACAGCTCGTAATCCTCACCGCCGGTCAGCGCCCACTCCAGCGCCTGCTCTGCGGGAAAATGTTGGCTCAACGCCGCCGACAGCGGCAGCGCATCCAGATTAATCCGTGCCCCGCAATGACTGGCCTGTAGGATATGGCCGAGATCGGAAATCAGGCCATCAGAAATATCAATCGCTGCACTGGCCAGGCTGCGCAGCGCCTGCCCCTGCAAAATACGCGGCATCGGACGCAGATGGCGCTTGATCAGCGCTTCATGGGCGATGGGATCGCTGATTTTCTCACGGTGCTGCAACAGCGCCAGTCCCGCCGCACTGTCGCCAAGCGATCCGGTGACATAAATCCAGTCACCCACGTGCGCGCCGCTGCGCTTCAGTGCGCGCCCTTCCGGCAGCAGACCGTGGATACCTAACGTCATACTCAGCGGGCCACGGGTTGTATCGCCGCCAATCAGCTGCATACTGTAATAATCCAGCAGCTCAAACAGGCTGTCGCTGAACGGCTGCAGCCAGCTTTCATCCACTTCGGGCAGCGTCAGCGCCAGCGTCAGCCAGGCGGGATCGGCGCCCATCGCAGCCAGATCGCTGAGATTGACCGCCAGCGCTTTGTAGCCGAGATCGCCCGGATGAATATCACGCATAAAATGGACGCCTGCCACCAGCGTATCGGTGCTGATGGCCAGGGTCTGATTTTCCGGTACTTTTAACAGAGCGCAGTCGTCACCAATGCCTTCTTCAACATCACGACGAGTGCCTGCCTCGCGGTTAAAATAACGCGCTATCAGTTCAAATTCGCCACAGGCCATAGTGTATTCCGGGTTTTACAAAAGAATCAGGCCGCATAAGCGGCCTGTAGAGGATTATTTGCGGTTAGGGCGGATTTGTGGTCCGGCTTTATCCAGTACCCCGTTAACAAATTTGTGGCTGTCTTCAGCACCGAACACTTTTGCCAGTTCGATCCCTTCGTTGATAGCCACTTTGTAGGGAACATCCGCACGCTTACTCAGCTCAAACAGCGAAATACGCAGGACCGCTTTTTCAACCTGACCCAGCTCTTCCAGCTGGCGCGAAAGCCAGGGCTTCATCAGATCGTCCAGGTAGGCGCTGTTGGTTGCCACGCCGCTAACCAGCTCGCGGAAGTAATTAATATCGACATCTTTAACGTCCTGTTCCGCCAGAAACTGGTATTCGACATCAGCGATGTCGTTCTGAGAGATCTGCCAGGAATAGAGAGCCTGAACGGCACATTCACGGGCGCGGCGGCGAGCAGCAGGTTTCACGAAATTCCCCTTAAAATCAGGCTTTAATAGCTTTTAATACGTTAATCATTTCCAGAGCAGTCAGCGCGGCTTCCGCACCTTTATTTCCTGCTTTGGTTCCGGCGCGTTCAATGGCCTGTTCAATATTTTCAGTCGTCAGCACGCCAAAGGCTACCGGGATATCACTGTTCATGGCCACGCTTGCCAGACCGGAGCTGGCTTCACCGGCAACATACTCAAAATGCGCAGTGCCGCCACGGATCACCGTACCCAGCGCAATCACCGCGTCGTGCTTACCGGACTTTGCCAGCGCACGGGCCGTCATCGGCATTTCATAGGCACCCGGTACCCAGACCACGGTAATGTTTTCATCTTTTACCTGGCCTATACGCTTCAGCGCATCAATCGCACCGCTTAACAGACTGTCGTTGATAAAATTGTTAAAACGCGCAATCACCACGGCAACGCGGGCATCAGGAGTAGCTACAGCAGCTTCAATAACGTTCATAGTGTTCCTTTCAGGGTATCGGTTTGGCCCCGCAGGGGGGCGGATTCTATCATACTCTTTCACGGCCTGCTTGTTTTTGCACAGGGCGCTATTGTGGCGTCAGTGTCAGGCGCAGATCCGGCCCCAGCTGGCGAATATCGCTAAAGCGAAAGGCGGGAGCATCGACCAGTCGTTCCAGCCCCGGCAGCTGACACAGGCCGCGCGCCGCGTCT
The DNA here is from genome assembly GCA_945290265.1 of uncultured Erwinia sp. GTDB lineage: Bacteria > Pseudomonadota > Gammaproteobacteria > Enterobacterales > Enterobacteriaceae > Erwinia. Next base: position 94,814 of record CALYQW010000004.1, on the reverse strand, counting down.
CCCAGCAGTTTGGGTGAAAGATAAACAATCAGTTCATCCACCAGGCCCGCCTGCAGCAGCGCACCGGCAAACTGTGCCCCGGCTTCAACCCAGACGCTGTTAATCTGCTTTTTACCCAGCTGCATCATCAGCGCCACCAGATCCAGATGGTTATTATGGCCCGGTACGCTCAGTTGGCTGACATTCTGTGGCCAGGCTAGCGCATCAGGCTGAGTGCGCGCCAGCCAGGTTTCTCCCGGCTGGCTGATTAACTGGTTCTCAGGGGTCACGCGGTTACGGCTGTCAACAATCACTCTTACCGGCTGACGCAGCTGACTTTCGGGATACGCGGCACGGGTAGCGCTGTCCAGCTGCGCATAACGTACCGTCAGCGCGGGATCGTCCGCCAGCACCGTGGCGCTGGTAGAAAGAATAGCGGAACTTTGCGCACGCAGGCGCTGCACATCGCGACGTGCTTCAGGTGAGGTGATCCACTGGCTTTCCCCGCTGGCCATGGCGGTGCGACCATCAAGAGAAGCGCCCAGCTTCAGCTGCAGCCAGGGAAAACCGGTGCGCATCCGCTTGAGAAACCCCCGGTTAAGGTACTCTGCTTCCTGCATCATCAGCCCGTGGCTGACCGCAATACCGGCCTGCTGCAGACGATACAGCCCGCGTCCGGCTACTTCCGGGTTGGGATCCTGCATCGCCACCACCACCCGGCTGACGCCGGCATCAATCAGCGCATCGCTGCAGGGTGGCGTGCGGCCAAAATGGCTGCACGGCTCCAGAGTGACATAGGCGGTGGCACCGCGCGCGCGCTCCCCTGCCATCCGTAAGGCGTGGACTTCCGCATGGGGCTCGCCGGCACGCAGGTGCCAACCTTCACCCACAACCTCCCCCTGATTAACAATTACGCAGCCAACCTGGGGATTGGGGGTAGTGGTAAAACAGCCAAGGCGCGCCAGCTCCAGCGCCCGTGCCATATAATGTTCATCACGCATCGGGTTTATCCTGCAGGCGGGCGATTTCTTCGCCAAATTCACGCACATCTTCAAAGCTGCGGTAAACCGAAGCAAAGCGAATATAGGCGACTTTATCCAGCTTTTTCAGCTCATCCATCACCAGGTTGCCCAGCATTTTACTGGCGACTTCGCGTTCACCGGTGGCGCGCAGCTGGCTGGTAATATGGCTGAGGGCATTTTCTACCGCATCGGCACTCACCGGGCGCTTCTCCAGCGCTTTCATCAGTCCACTGCGTAATTTTTCTTCATTAAAGGGTTCGCGCACATCATTGCTTTTTATCACCCGGGGCATCACCAGTTCGGCGGTTTCAAAAGTGGTAAACCGCTCATGACACACCAGACACTGCCGGCGACGACGCACCGAGCTGCCCTCCCCGACCAGGCGGGAATCGATCACTTTGGTATCCACTGCACTACAAAATGGGCAATGCATAGGTTGGTCCTGATCCGTTAACAATGAATGGCCAGTGTACCCTGAACCAGGTCACAACTGAATCTTTGCGGGAAACAGGAAATAGCAAATGGGTATAGCGTTGATGCGCATTGCTCACTGGCTGCCAGCCGGAGACCGGGTTCGGCACGGGAAACAATACGCTGGTGATTACTCTGCTGGTTTTGTGCCTATTTTCAGCAGCAGATCGCCCTTGATTACTCTTGCTCTCTCCGCAGCGAGAAAACCCTGACCCCTGAACATAAGCTTCCCAGGATCCTTCACTATTTCGTCAGGCATTCCCGCTGCGACATCTTCAACCCGGATCCCCACAGCCTGGTTCAGCTCAGCAATACCTGGGGTATGACCCAGGGTACCCAGATGCGCATTACCTACCAGTGCAATCCATTTTCCCGGTGTTTTTATCCGATTCTCTACCATAACCCTGTGGGAGTAATAGTTCATGATTTTTACACGATTCATTATTGAGCTCCCATGCGGGGACTCTGCGTAATAACTGATAAACGAATCGATGGCAATCGTGCGTATATTTTGCCGGCGAGCGGCCTTGACAAGCTTTATAAAGTTGAATTTTTCAGCGGGGTCAGTGTGATGTCCATAATCAAGTTGCTGAATAAAACTTTTCAGATTATCCGTCATTCTTCCCGTTTTGTAGAAATGATTCAGATCAGCCTGATGCATATCTGACTGCAGATGCTCAAGATAAAGGGTTCTCACCCCTGCTTTATGTAAGGCTTTCATATTTTCAATCAGGAACTTCTTACTTGCTATTGATGCATGAAACTCTCCCAGCACCATACCCTCGGTTTTAGCGTAGAGGCTTGCTATAAAAGACATCGGGTTAACCGCAGTTTCAGGTTCAGGAATATCAGGCCGGGCGAATGATTCACGATCATTCTCGTAATGCAGTTCAAAATATTCACTGGCAGCATCAATCAGCTTTGTTGCTTCTTTTCTAAAAAAACTGACCGCCTGAGTCTCTTCAGCACTGGGATTGTATAACGTATAAGCCGGGTCTCTCAGCACTTTCACGCTAATACTTTTTATAGTTTCCCGCAACCCGGGAGGCACCTCATGGCTGAGACGGGTATCGGATGCAAGGTAACCCATAGCAATATGACTTTCAGCGGTTTCGCGCGAGACACCGGCGCTTTCCATCATATTTTCCATCGGTGTGGTGAAGTAAGGGCGGCCCCTTGCCCGGCTAACATACAGTACGGCTATTTTTCTGCCTGTCAGTCTCTTCAGTAAACTCTGACTTTTTTTGCCAAGAATATCGTAACTCTCATCCGGATGATTTCCCCTTCTGCGTTTCAGTCTGAACAGCATATCATGGTATTTGAAAAACAATTTATCCCTGGCATTTTTATAAAATCCTGAACCTGTACTGTCAGCTGTCAGATCCGTCATCTCATTAACAGGTATGCCTTTAACTTTGTTACTCTCCAGTATTTCGGCTAACCCGGAAGAAAGATAGCTACAGGACGTACCCGGTGCCCGTCTCAGGCGGCAGGGAGTGTAATCTGTCTCAGATTTTTCATTCACTTCATAGTAGATATCATCAAAGCGCATGATTTCAACATCAGATCGTTCGCCAATATAAAAACTCCCTTTACCCCCTCCGGGACGGAGCCGGTAGAAATTTTCCTCTATCTTTACTGCTCTGGCCTGTTGTTTAGTGACGGCATCAAAATAAGTATAAATTCCATTTTTATCCGGTAGCGCAAACTTAAAGTAATGCGGATTTATCGTCGCACACTGTCTGTATTTATCCGAAGTAAAGAAAAATCTGTCATCAATATACCGTGACTCTAATTTTTTTATATGGCGAAATTTATTACTATACTCAGGATTTGATTTCCTTTTATCGGTTAAAATTTCCCATGTATTTTTTTCTCTGGAATAGAATGCTCTGTGCTTTCTCCCGTTTACTTTGAGCAGAAAACCCTCACCATCATGAGATATCTCTGATATTGCACCTTTAAAAGGTACTGAGAAACGACCGTTTTTCCAGGAAATATTTTCCGGTAACTTTATCTTTTCTGGATTAACTTTACCGTCAGGACCTTTGGGCGCTGTTTCAACAATCGCTTTGGCCATAAAGATAATCTGGCTGTTAACTTCATCGGCCAGATCGCTGTCGCTACTTTTCCCTTCCAGGGCATCTGCAAAAAACTGAAATAACGCCCCTCCCACTGTCTGCAGCACCAGGATATTGTTTGCTCCGGGGATCAATGCAACTACGGCGGAAGTCACTTTATCAACCATCAAAGTGATTGCAGTTAATTTTTTTATATCCTCTTCAGCGGGACACTCATGGAAGCGATTATAAAAATGGATCACCTGCGATTCTTCTGCCAGTTTTGTCACCGGGTTAGTCAGTGTCTGTCCTACCTGTCTTAATATCTGCGCCAGGGATAAGTTTTCCCGTTGTGTAAAACAGGAGAAATCCTTTTCTCTTATTACAACATCATCCGTTTCGGTTGCACTTGTGACAGAGACAGCTTTCTCCGCCCAAATCGCCTCTGCATGTGGCAGCTGAGCTTCCTGATTAAACTCGCTGGAACCAGAATCTACAACCCATGGATGCTCAAAAAAATATCCTGAGTCAGCTTGCAAACAGTCATCTGTACTTCCCTGATTTGCCGGGCTTTGATACCAACGCTGATTGAGCACCGGAGCCGCAGCGGCGCTGCCGATAAATGCTAAACCTAAGCCAAATACCTTTTTCATATTCAGTTTAAGTGCATAGGGCGATCCAGGAGGAGCCCGGCCAGTCCTCCGGGCAGATTGCAGATTTTGCGCCATAGCCATTAAATCTGCTCCGCTGGTGAGAACCTCTTTCAGCCCTGTTTCCGGCTGCTGCCCGAAGGTTAACCGGAGTGGATGATGGTTTTTATCCTGTGAGCGTAGCGAATAATTGTGAAAAGGGTTACGAAACATAAAAGCACAGGAAGTGTTAACAGAAAGAATATTTCTGATTAACGAGAATATTCCGACATCCTCTGAGAAAGGTTTTGGCTTTTTTCCTTCACTCTTGCGTGTAAGATCAACAGGATTACTGAGTTGCTTAACCTGGCTCGAGTTAGCAAGCATAATATTTATCTCATATGATTGGCACATTAGAAAAAAATAACCCTCTGTCTGTAACTGACGAATTCAGAAAAAGCAATAAATGCGGATAAATATCATCATCAATATTATCATCTCCGATATTGCATGCTGCATCCATTGCATCCTGCTGCTTAATAATATACTCCATATTAGTATCAGTATTACGGTTAAACCTTGCCTTACACATTGTTGAATGGCCTCTAAAACATCCTTTACTGTTGAAGCAGAAATATATCTGACACCGGTTAGATGGCTTTATACTCTTAGATTATAGTAATGAATGAAAGTCGTCATTTTCGGTGCAAAACATCAACATTCGATAAATATGGCAAACGTATTTTTATACTCTTAACCAATCGTTTACTGCTTTCAGCTACCGCCCAAAGTCTGTATTTTTCACGCTGCTCATCAATACGCCAGGTATCACGGATAAAGCTGATTAGCTGATTAGCTGATTAGCTGAAAAATGCCGATATAACGTGAACAGTGCTCCTGATGCTCTTAATTCCAGAACATCATGGTTTAGCACCTGAAATTCATTCCATACAAGCTCCAGATTCTGCATCACTATTTTGTAATCATTGTCTGGTAACGGGTGCAGGCTGAACTTTTTAATCAGCGTGTCGTGCCACAACCCGCCTGTTGACTGCCCCATATCGGTTTTAGAAAAGCCACAGGCCACCGCATCACACCACAGCTCAGGAGTGAGATTTTTGAAGAGTGCTTCAAGCGCTTCACTTCAGTCAGCTTCAGGAATATTTAACGGACAGGGTGGCAGACCGTTAACCGACCCGACACACCAGGGGGCAACTGTCGGCACCGGTAATAAAACAGGCGGCAGATACTGCGGGGAGGGAGACAGGCTGACAGATAATAAGTGATTCATGCACAAAATACTCCTGCCCTGATAATCTGCGTATCTGTTGCCATATTATGGTGAACTATGCTGTTTTTCTAGCAGAAAACGCTGTGCCTTCTGTTATCACGTCGGCTCCCGCTGCCCGGCAGCAACTCTGCTCCCTGTTTCAACTCTGCCGCTGTTTGTCTGCTATCGGGGCCTGTAGCCCTTTCGCGTACAAGGGGTCCGGGATAGCCGGTGATGGAGTTATAACGCCAGATCGGTTTATCCCCGCTGGCGCGGGGAACACTCATCCACGGCGATAATTGGTACATTCAAGTCCGGTTTATTCCCGCTGGCGCGGGGAACACTTTACTGCGAGATAATCCAGCTAATAATATTCCGGTTTATCCCCGCTGGCGCGGGGAACACGGGATGAAAAGCCGCTAGTAATTGCCGCTAACGGTTTATCCCCGCTGGCGCGGGGAACACTATTCTGAACCAGTCAATGAACCAATAACACCCGGTTTATCCCCGCTGGCGCGGGGAACACGTCAATCTGCTGACAGCTGAAGGAGCTCAGCCCGATTTATCCCCGCTGGCGCGGGGAACACCATTATACTAAACAAAGCCCGTATCTGGTGGCCAGGTTTATCCCCGCTGGCGCGGGGAACACGCTGGTCTCCAACCTGGGGCTGAGCCAGCTGATGGTTTATCCCCGCTGGCGCGGGGAACACTTGGCAGTGCCCTGTCTGATATGTTTAAAGGCCGGTTTATCCCCGCTGGCGCGGGGAACACACCACGCCAACGCCACTAAAGACAGGACGAAACGGTTTATCCCCGCTGGCGCGGGGAACACATTATCGATTCGTAGAACTCTGAAACTCCACGCGGTTTATCCCCGCTGGCGCGGGGAACACACCTGCGGGTGTCTGCAAATAATCAGCAGCGACGGTTTATCCCCGCTGGCGCGGGGAACACGAACTTTCGTTAATTCAATCCTTATTAATGACCGGTTTATCCCCGCTGGCGCGGGGAACACGACGTTCTCAAGCCTTAAAGATTTAGTGCAAGACGGTTTATCCCCGCTGGCGCGGGGAACACTCTCCTGAATAAATTTGGGTCTATGATGCTATCGGTTTATCCCCGCTGGCGCGGGGAACACGCTTATCTTTCCACGGCGCACAAGTTTTAAGGCGGTTTATCCCCGCTGGCGCGGGGAACACGCTCAGATCGCTCCTGCTCAGCTGCCAGGTGACGGTTTATCCCCGCTGGCGCGGGGAACACCCCACTCTCGCCAGTGGGCTACGCGAATGGTGCGGTTTATCCCCGCTGGCGCGGGGAACACCCAGCGATATCACCGGCAAAATCGAGCCAACCCGGTTTATCCCCGCTGGCGCGGGGAACACCGTTTGAAGATTGGCAATATCGTTTGTATTACCGGTTTATCCCCGCTGGCGCGGGGAACACACCTACTCCAAGACGCCGGATATGCAGCTATGCGGTTTATCCCCGCTGGCGCGGGGAACACGTCGAGGTCGTAATGTAACCATCGTTAAAATACGGTTTATCCCCGCTGGCGCGGGGAACACGGGTGATCAAGGACGGGAAAACGCTAGGGATACGGTTTATCCCCGCTGGCGCGGGGAACACTTTTTTAAAACCCTTAATCAGGTTTGATTTTCCAGGTTTATCCCCGCTGGCGCGGGGAACACCAAGTCATCAGCTCTAACTCTAAACACCCTACCGGTTTATCCCCGCTGGCGCGGGGAACACTGACTGAGCATGATTTTATCTGCATTTCGACACGGTTTATCCCCGCTGGCGCGGGGAACACATCAATATCAATATAAGTATATGTAATGCCGCCGGTTTATCCCCGCTGGCGCGGGGAACACATAGCCGAACGATTCAAAATAATCATCCAACGCGGTTTATCCCCGCTGGCGCGGGGAACACTAAAAGGAGTCAAGAAAACGCCGTTTATTAATCGGTTTATCCCCGCTGGCGCGGGGAACACATGATAACCAGCTGGTTCTGCGACTCAGGGGACGGTTTATCCCCGCTGGCGCGGGGAACACATTTTGGCGTTAGTTATAGAGCCATCCCCGATCGGTTTATCCCCGCTGGCGCGGGGAACACATTCGCGCTAGGTACGGAACCAAAATCGTGTTGCGGTTTATCCCCGCTGGCGCGGGGAACACGGCGTTGAGAGCCGGGAAATCATCGACACATTCGGTTTATCCCCGCTGGCGCGGGGAACACAAGACCGTTCGGCGTGTTGCTCAGCAGATTATCGGTTTATCCCCGCTGGCGCGGGGAACACTGCATTACACTGCGATTGCGAAAATTTCGAGACGGTTTATCCCCGCTGGCGCGGGGAACACGTTACCACTCAAACCTAAATTGACACCGGGCCCGGTTTATCCCCGCTGGCGCGGGGAACACATCAAGAAGCGGCTAATTCTTGCCCTCGTCAGCGGTTTATCCCCGCTGGCGCGGGGAACACGTGTGCAGTAAAAATGATGGGAGCATCTGGAAGCGGTTTATCCCCGCTGGCGCGGGGAACACTCTAAAAATATATCACTGAATTATATGAATTTTTTTACCCTTTAACAGTCCACCAACTTTTCTCAGTTTTTAAAGAATAACAGGTTATTGATTTTCCTGAGGAAAAAATGAGACCAACCGCAGGCCATCCAGATCCACCGGCATACGTCGATTGGCACCACAGGTCTGGAACTCAAATCCTGATTCACTGTTGGTTGCCCAGGCCATCACCACATTGCCCTGCTCAGCAAAGAATTCCGCCTGTTGCCAGATCATTTCACGTACCCGCGCGGAAGTATCGCCAATATACACCCCCGCCCTGACCTCCAGCAGCCAGACCGCCAGACGACCACGCAAACGCGCAGGCACATTTTCCGTTACTACCACCAGCATCGCCATAATCAGTGACTCCGGTGACCGACATCGCCCAGACTTTGCGCTTCCGGAATGGCGATCGGCAGCGCATCGGGCGGTGCTGTCGGCGGTGAGATCTCACCTGCCGCCAGCACTTCCTCAATCAGCGGAATTAACTTCGCCAGGGTTTTACTGCTGCGGAAAATATCGCGGCAGGCCAGACGCACCGCTTTATCCGGTTCATTTGGATCGGTGCGGGCAATTTTAAAGGCTTCAGGAACCACGGTATCAAACTTGATAATGTCAGCAATATCATAGACAAACGACAGTGGTTTGCCGGTATGGATAAAGCCGATTGCCGGCGCATAGCCTGCTGCCAGTACCGCCGCTTCCGTGACCCCATACAGGCAGGCGGTAGCCGCACTGATACAGCGGTTAATAATATCGCCCTTCTCCCAGTCTTTAGGATCGTAGCGCCTTCCGTGCCACTTAATCCCGTACTGCTTTGCCAGCAGGGCATAGGTTGCCCGTACCCGACTGCCTTCAATCCCGCGCAACTGTTCTACCGAGCGGCGACTGGGTGGCTCTTCACCAAAACGTAACTGGTACATTTTACGCACCACCTTCAGACGCAAATCGTCATCCAGCGCCAGCTTTGCCTGGTACAGCAGCCGGTCAGAGCGCGCCCCGCCCGGCTGACCGCTGGCGTAGACTCTGACACCCGCCTCCCCCACCCAGACCAGCAGTGTACCTGTGGTTGCCGCCAGCCGGATCGCTGCATGGGAAACGCGCGTGCCCGGCTCCAGCATAATGCAGGCCACCGATCCCAGCGGAATATGGGTACGGATACCGGTTTTGTCCACCAGCACAAAGGCACCGTCAATCACGTCGATCTGACCATACTGCAGAAAAATCATTGAAACCCGATCTTTTAGCGGCAGCGGACTCAGCGGTAACCAGCTCATGGGTGATGCCGTTTAATCATTAACATCCCGCAGCCAAAAGCCTTACTTTTCCCCAGCCCGGCCGCCAGCGCCCGGGTGAAGCGCTCAGGATCGGTGACCTGCAGGCAGCCGCTAAAATCCACGCTGCTGTAGATAAACATCTTCTCCCCTGCGCGGCGGCGAAAACGGTGCTGCTGGTAGGCGTCTATGGTGACCAGTTGCGCAGAAGCATCATCAGTACCAGCCCAGTCGGCAAATTCATTACTGGCCGGTGGGAGTAGATTAAAACCGTGCTGCTCGCTCTGACGGATTAGCCACTGCTGCGCCGCCTGCGTTTGCAGTTGCCACAACTGCTCTTTTGGCAGCCCCTGCTGTTTAGCCTGATATTTAGCGTTCATCAGCACATCACTGCGCTTTTTATTGCGGCACACCACCGGATTGGCTCTGAGCTGGAAATCCAGCTTTAGTCCTGCGGTTAGCTGCGGCTGAAACGCTTTGGTTTCTACGCTAAATAGCGCATGGTCAGTCAGCGGCGCAACGGAGGACAGCAGCCAGAAGCGTCCTCCCGCTTCCATACGAAACAGAAATGAACGCTGCTGCTGCTCAGGAAACAGCTGCCACAACCACTGATGGGCAGCATAAGGGGTGGCCTGCTGCCATTTGGGTAAGGTTTCCGGGGTAAGCTGGCGGATATTCAGCTGGACGCGTGACAGATACATTATTGCTCCTCCGCTGGCTGGCCGCTGAAACGCAGATAGCTGGCAAACTGCCAGCGCGCCCGGCTCAATGGCTGGTGATAACACTGCTGCTCAGACTGCTTTGGCAGGCTGTCTTCTGCCGGATCGTCCCAGTAGCAGGGGCCTCGCGCGCCGCTAATTAACTCCAGTTCCGCAGGAGGTTGTAGCTGGTCTGCGCCATAAAAAATCTCGCGCAGGGTGCTGTTTTTCAGCTCCGGTTTCAGCGGCAGCGCCAGCGGGCAGGATTTGCGCCCGAGATAAAGCGGAAAACAGGGTTGCATTAATGCCTGTTGTAATGCCTCAAGGCTGAATTCCGGCTGACCATCACAGCTGACGGCAACCTGCCAGTAGCCATCACAGCGGTATTCGCGCTGGCTAAGGATGGTTCCGAGGTCAGAGGCAGGTCTGTCCAGTTCTTCGCGCCGGGTATAATAGCGACGCTTACGGTTTACCGGCGGCACCTGGGTAGTGTGATAATCCTCCAGCCAGCTTTCACGCCCGGAACGCGGCCGTACCGCCAGATGATAAGCATGATTAAAACTCTCCAGACGCTGCTCTTCATCACGCCGGATACCCACCGCCGCCGCCAGCAGCCCCAGCACGGCAGAGCGGGTAGGAATGGTGGCGCTACGGCGCATCTCTCCCCCCGCCTCATCGCCCCAGGAGGCCAGCGGCGCATACAGCTGAAATATCAGATATTGCTTCATCATGCCTTCCTTACTGGCTGACAAACTTAACTAACTCCGCCAGGGTGCCTTCGCCACGCTGAACGTTCAGCTCATAGCTGTTATCTTTTTCCAGACTGTAGGCAGCGGCAAACTTCTCACGCTGATCTTTTAATGCCGTAATTGCCTGATTAATCTGGTCGTTATTGGTGACCGGCTGAAAAAATGCTACCGCCAGCGAACGTGGTTGCAGGGTGCCGATTTCCGCCAGCGCGTAAGAGGCCCAGGCACGGGAAGCAAAGCTGTTCTGTTTACCGGTGGGAGCCACGGTTAAGGCGCTTTCGGTTAGCGCGGCAATCGCACGGCGGGTCAGCTCCTCATCATTATCAAGATTTGCCAGCAGCAGATCGCGGCTGATACAGATATAGCTGTAGACCAGCGCGGAAGCATAGCCCTGCTCACCCATATGACCGGCACCCTGCATATCTTCAGTACGACTTAAGTCATCCACGGCGGTAAAGAAATCATCTTCTACCGTCACCGCACTGACCCCCAGCGCATGGGCAACCTGGCAGGCGGCTTCGACGTTAAATTTTGCCGAGCTGCCCAACATACGACCAAACATCGCAATATCCACGCCATTGGCGGTTTTGCGCAACAGTTTTACCTCTTCATCACCAGGCTCACGTTGTTCACTGATTAAGGTTGCCACCAGTTGGTCAATCAGCTGCCGCTCACAGGGGCTGATATGCACCAGTTGCTCGATTTCACGCGGGTCCTCTTTTTTGGGACTACCAAACTCATTAGCAATTTTTTTAGCCGCTGCGCTGGCCAGATTGCCATCCATACCAGCAGCCAGCATCGGCTTGTACACATAGTCCAATCCAATCCGCCGGGTACGCACCCCAAGATGCCCCCCAAGTGCGTCTTCAAATACCGTTGAAGTGCGCCAGGCGCGTTTCAGGCTTTGTGAGGAGATGCGCAGCCGCTCATAGCCGCCCATTCTGGCGGTTTTCGGTCTGCCGCTGTCATCGCGGTTCAGGTTAGAAGGGGCATACGCCGTCAGTACATGCAGCTGAATAAACGTGGTCATAGCAAAATCCTTATTATGAAAAGTTATTTCTCACCGGCGGTAGACAGATACTCACTGGCCCAGCGAATACGGTTACGGTTAAAGGGGTTGATATCCTGCGGCTGATGCGTTTCCTGTGCCTGCCATTCACGCATCCATAAAAAGATGCCGTCCGCCAGCGAGATAATATTGACGCCCTTTTCCCCACGCAGCCTGACAGCGCGGATTAACTGCAGGCAGAAGGTCTGAGGATCTCGCGCCTCCTGCAGCCGGTTAAAGCGCAGGCGGGAAAGACAGGGTGTACCCTTTAATTTTTCACCTAACTGAGCGGCAAAGCTGAGCCACCTGCCTTTTTCGTCCTGGTCTTTTTTCGCTTTTCCCTTGCTGTCTTTATCCTGCTGATATGCCAGTGGATTATGACTTTTTGCCTGGGCGGCGACACAAATAAACAGCGCCAGCGCCAGCTTATCTGTTGCCGTCATTTCCCCCGTCGCCATCAGCGGAGCCAGCCGACGATAAAGCTCGGCATAGGCTTCGCTAATCAGCACTTCATAAGGTGGTTCCATACGGCGCAGTTCCGCACGCCAGGCACGACCTTTGATTTTCTGACCGTCACTGTTAACGTTTCTTTCCTGTAATAGTCCAAACCAACTGGTTAGCGCAGTGCGCATCTCTTTGGTGGTAAACACCTTTTCTTTAGCGGTATTACTTTGCGACATCCTCAGCCTCCGGCTCGCTGGCCAGCGTGATAACTTCTTTACGCAGTTTATGGGTGAAATAGAACCGTTCCAGCTTGCCACGCGCCGCCAGCTGACGACTTAAGGTCTGGTTATCGCTGTCCGGATCGGTAAATGCTTCGCGGTCAAACTGGTCAAACAGATAGCCGGATAAGGCCTGTTCCCACTGGCGCAGCGCCTGGCGGGTACCGGGTTTGGCGCGTGCAGGATCGTGCTGCAGATAAGGCAATAAACGGCGAAATGCTCCTTCGGTCTGCTGCCAGAAGGCGTTGTCCAGCCAGCCAAAGCTGCCTTTCACTTCACCCGGGCTGCTAAACCAGGCCTCTTTCAGCCATTTCTTTAGCAGCAGCCGGGCGTTATCTGCCAGTTGCAGCACGGTGGTCAGCACATCTGCCAGTTGCTGTTGCTCGTCACTGTGAATAAGCGGCACCCGGTGTTGATACCAGCAGCGCGCTTTGGCGTTATCCATATCCCAGGCAAAGCACCAGAGATACGTAGGCGGCAGTCCATAGTAATTGCTTAATTCACGCACCACTTTGGCGGGCTGGGTCAGGTTAAACTTATCCTCGCTGGTTAATGTCAGCCCCAGCCAGTCCTGATAGCACAGCCCCCCCGGCTGCCCTTTTAATGCCAGCCACAGCCCCCCTTTATCTTTCAGCGCCTGGCGGTAAGGAGAAAGTGGGTGCACCCAGCCGTCATACTGCACGCCATAATTTTTGGTGCGCATCTGCGACAGTAATTCGGAATGATATTCGCCACACAGCTGGCATTCACCTTGCTGCGTCTGGCTGAAATCCAGCTCAATACGCTGCGGCATTCCCCAGTACAGCTGCAGCGGATGGGAATTTTGCGGGGTAACCTGACTGCCCTTTTTTTCACTGCTTTGGGTAGCGGCCAGCCAGGGAAAAATCAGCGCCAGCTTATCGGGCTGCGGTTGCGCCGTGCCGGGCAGTACATTCAGCCACAGCTTTTTCCATAGCGGTAAGCTGGCGTCCTCTGGCATCACCAGGGTGGTTAACGGACCACCGCCGCGTAATCCGGTACGGTAACCGGCACCGCCGGCAGGCGAGTTGGTCTGGATAGTAAACAGCGCCAGCGCCGCACAGTGCGGGCAGATCTGGCGGCCAACGTTTCGCTTGGTAAACAGATCTTTATTCTGTTTTAAGGTTTGTTCTCCGGGGGTTTCAATTAATAACCCGGCAATGGTTTTATCACTGGTCTCCAGCGGCTCAAAGCTTTGCAGAAAAGACGGTTTCTCTGCGCCAAACTGAAAGGCGCTGGAAACCGTAGCCAGTGACCGTTGCCACTGCTGCGAGTCAATCCCCTGCTGCCACACCTCCTGCCAGTCATCGCCATCTTCCGGTGCCACGGTACACTGCAACAGGCCAATTAACAGCTGCCAGGCGGCTCCCTGAAAATCAGCGCGCGGACAGGCCAGATCGCGTATCTGATTATCAAGGATGTCTGACAGTGAAATTTTGCGCTGCTGCTGTGAGTCAAGAACAACCGGTAGCCAGGGTTCTTTAAGTAAATCCATTCAGTTGACTCCGTTAAGGTTGGTGTTTAATCCGTAAATTGCTCTGTGGTTAAACATTGCTGCACAACCCCATCTCCGCGCTGTACCAGCTAAGCGACTGCTGCGGGTCGGCCAGCAGCAGCTGAGCTGCCGGGCGATAACGCTGCTTACGAAACTGTTCCAGCTGTTCAGCACTGAGTTGCGGTAGCTGCGCGCCGTGCTTTTGCCACCAGCTGGCGCGTACCGTGACCCGGCTCAGCTCCCAGCTAAACTCCCCGCGGTTAATGCGCGGCTGCAGTTCGCCGTTGCTGTCCAGCCAGCCCAGATAAAGCTCGACGCTAAGTTCACTTAAGCGGGTGCTCAGCTGTTGCTCCTCGCTCCACATAAAGTCGCTGGACTCGCGGTCATAGCCGCTATCGCGTTCGAGCAGATTCTGACTGGCAGCGCTGCGCTGACTAAGTAACTGGCCGAAAATATCGTCTTCGCTGGACTGCAACGCTGGCGGTGCCTCTGTTAACTTTTCATAAACGCCATCCACCAGCTGACGCGCCATCTGCGGCATAGTAATTTTTCCCGCCTCATGCAGCAGTGCCTGAGTGCGCCATAAGCAGGCATGATCGCCATACACCCTGCCAGTGCCGCGCAGCTGCTCGCCCGGCCAGTTTTTGTCAGGAGATGGCTGCCATTCGGGGGCGAGGATATGTAAACAGGCCGCCGGACGTTCATCCGGCATGTTCTTTTTACAGCGCCCGTGCGCATCGCGAATATGGCGCTTTAACCGTCCGGTACGCTGGATCAGCAAATCAACCGGTGCCAGGTCGCTGATCATTACATCGAAATCAAGATCAAGTGATTGTTCAACCACCTGGGTGGCGATGAGTACCTTACCGCGCCGCTGGCTGGCATCGCCCTGACGGCCAAACCAGTCGAGGGTGCGATCTTCAATACTCAGGCGATCGGCAAAGATAAAGCGGCTGTGAAACAGCAGCAGATCCTCAGATGGGATTTTCCCCTCCTGCTGTAAACGCCGGTAAATCTCACTGGCATCATCCACGGTATTGCGTACCCAGCAGATACACTGCCCGGCGGCCAGTGCCTGGTAAATAATCGCAATCGCGCGATCGATTTCCGTCAGCCAGTTCAGCTCAACGCTGCGCTGCACTTCCTTACGGGTTTGCAAAGGCTCTTCATGCAGCCTGGCGGCACTCAGCTGGCTGAGCCAGGGATATCCGGCATTCTCTTCGGGTTCGGGATTAGCCAGCCCCGCGCCCTGACTGAAGGCGTTCAGCAGCCGCTGGCGCAGGCTGGCACTGAGCGTGGCGCTAAGCACAATGGCACTACCGCCCTGGGCAGCATGAAAATGCAGTAATCCCTCCAGCAACCTGACCATATAGCCGTCATAAGCATGAACTTCGTCCAGCAGCAGAATTTTATTGCGCATCCCCAGCAGGCGCAGCGACTGATGACGAAAAGGCATCACCGCCATCAGTACCTGATCGAGGGTGCCAACCCCAACATCGGCCAGTAAGGCTTTTTTACGCGAGTCGGCAAACCAGCGATGACATTCAGCACCTGCCGCCGCATCTTCTGAGGAGTAATGTTGCTGCCCCTGGGTTTCCGCGCTCCACACCGAATCACGAAAGGCGTCTGACATCTGCCTGCCACCGTGCGCCAGCACCAGTGAAGGACGCTGCTCCTGGCTGAACAGCGCCCGATAGCTTTCTCCCAGCCGCCGGTACATGGCATTGGCGGTCGCCATCGTCGGTAACCCGATATACAGCCCGTCACCTTTACCTGCCGCCATCAGACGATGAGTTAAGATCATCGCGGCTTCGGTTTTGCCCGCCCCGGTCACATCCTCCAGCACAATCAGCTGCGGGCCGGGCGCATCCAGCGCCAGGGTTTCCGCGCGCTGCTGCAAAGGGGTGAGCTCATAGATATCGGGAAACAGATGCTGAAAGCCCTGGTAAGCGCTACAGCTGGCAGATAACGGGATGCGGCTTAGCGCAAGTTCGGCTTTAGCCAGTGCCTGCGGCCAGTACTGCGCCAGCGACGTGGGTTGGGGGTCAAAAGGAAAGTTGTTTTCATCAGATCCCAGCCAGTCGGCAAGGGTGATAATGCCGGCAAGCTGCCAGCTAAGCTGCTTAAGCAGCCGTCGGCCAGGCTTGGTACTCCATGCCTGCGGCAGATCGTTAACATTAAACAGTGCGCGTAAATCGCAAAGATAAGCGCAGGCAGCGGCAATATCCGCTGGCGCGAAAGCCAGTGATACGCCCGCGGAATCTTTTTCCGGCGGCTTGCCGTGATGTCCGCAACTTATTTCCATCCAGATGTTAAGCGCCGTATCATAGCGATAGCGTTGCTCGCCGGGCACTGGCGGCAGAATGACGTTTTCACCCTGACGCCAGCCCTGATAAAGCCGCTGCCACAGCCAGTAGCCCAGGCTGTCATGACGACAGGGATAAATCGCCTGCGCAGCCGGTTTAACCAGTGGCGGAGTAGGTAACGTTGCCAGCTTCTGGAAACCGCTGGCAAACTTGCCAATATCATGCAGCCCACACCAGTAGCCGCACCAGTGGCTGGCCTGCTCACTATCCATCCCCAGCTGAGCAAACAGATCGGCCAGACCAAAGCGGTTTTGTCGCAGCATCTGCACGCCACAGGCCGCCACATCCAGCGCATGATACGCCAGCAGATGATAGCGCCCTGGCTGTTTACGGTCGGCTTTTCCCCAGTATTTCTGATACTCTGCTGACATCGCTGCGTCCCTGTCATATCTGTTTTCAGACTGCCGTTTCGCAGTAGAATAATCCCACAATTTAATTGTTACTATACTGATTCTGTCGCTGATGCCAACTGAAATAGTTAAGATATTTTAAACTTTATTTAACAATTTCATCTCATTCTGCACGACAAAAATCAGTTAAGTCTTACCTGTTGGAAAAAAGCGGCTATGCTTAAACTGTCTCCCCTAACGGGGATCAACCAAAAGGAGTCAGTAATGGGATTATTTGATTTTGTAAAAGATGCGGGTGAGAAGATCCTTGATGCAGTGATGGGGAATGCCCATGCGCAGGGGACAGCGATCGAAGACAGCCTGAAAAAGCAGGGTATTCCCGGCGCTGATAAAGTCAAAGTTGAAGTCAATGGTGATAAGGCGATAGTGACCGGTGAAGGACTGACCCAGGAAGAGAAAGAGAAAATTCTGGTGGCTGCCGGTAATATCAAAGGAATTAGCAACGTTGATGATAAGGTCACCACCAGTGACAGCGCCACGGCGTCCAGCTATTATACCGTGAAGTCAGGTGATACTCTGAGTGCGATTGCCAAAACCGTTTACGGTGATGCTAATCAGTACAATAAAATTTTTGAAGCCAATAAACCGATGCTCAGTCACCCGGATAAAATTTATCCAGGACAGACGCTACGCATTCCAGGATAAAAAGTTACGTTGAAAATATTTTTCCCCTGCCGGCGCGGTTATCTGACCGCGCTGGCAGTCTGTTGTTCACTGCTGGCAGGCTGTGCAACCCCCGGCGATCGTCAGGCGCAGCAGCTGGACAGGGACGTTAACAGACTCAGCCAAAAGATGCTGCGCTTAACCGATCAGCTAACCGCGATAAAGCAGCAGAAAAAGCTGAACCAGCAGCCTGTGGCCGGTGCCTGGCTGATTCCGACTGCCGCCACGCCGAAGTTGATGCCAACCCGAGCCGGTGAACTGCGCCTGTGGTTGACCGATGTCACCACCGTCGCCGATGGCAGCCAGCTAACTCTGCATTTGCAGCGCAGTGATAACCGCGCCCTGCCCCGACTACGCGGGAAGGTGCAGTGGGGAAAACGGGATAATGACGGACTGCCGCAAACAGATGCATCTGCCACACAGGCGTTTCAACTGACAGCACCCGCTGGGGCCGGAAGCGCCGCCACGCTTTTGCTCCATTTACCGACAACACCACCGGCCTTACCTGACTATGTGCGGATTTATGATGTGGTGGCGCAGTAGCCAGTAGTTCAGTCCCTGATGCTCCGGCTACCAGTTAGATTTCCTAAAAATATCCACAGATACCGGCCTCCCTTCTTTATTCGGGTTACCGTTTTACTCAACCTGATAAGAGACAATCAAACCCCTTGAGTAGTGCTGACTGATGGTTGCATCATAGTAGCGTAGTGACTTTTTTGAGCGAGAAACCAGCTGCATCAGGGTGCTATCGCTGGTGAAATAACCCCATAGGATCCCTTGAATTCTGTGCCAGGATGAAACCTCACACCTCACACCTCCCGCCTGAAGATGTAAAATAATCAGGCAACAGATTTTCCAGACGCCATTATCTGATGGCGGTTTTTTAATGCTTTTTGTACAGTAACGTTCCCTGATGATGCCTGTTCAGGCTTTTAGCGTCAGTGTGCAGAAAATTGCGAGACGGTTTATCCCCGCTGGCGCGGGGAACACACCGTCCGCCCCCTGATCGTGTTCGCTGTTCCCGGTTTATCCCCGCTGGCGCGGGGAACACTCTTGCCTCAATGGATTCAGTGTTCATATCGCCGGTTTATCCCCGCTGGCGCGGGGAACACCAAAACTTGCATCATTGTCTGTACGGTTTTCTCGGTTTATCCCCGCTGGCGCGGGGAACACGTCCTGCTGTTTGGCGTTGGAATCCCAAACGACGGTTTATCCCCGCTGGCGCGGGGAACACTAATTTTGTTGAGAACAGGACTAAGGTTTTTTCGGTTTATCCCCGCTGGCGCGGGGAACACGGTTTGGCCTGAATTCAGGCCGCGTGGTAAAACGGTTTATCCCCGCTGGCGCGGGGAACACCTATTCGAGCGCATGAATAACGCCGAAAGTTACGGTTTATCCCCGCTGGCGCGGGGAACACCGCCGGTATAAATCGGCGTGGATGTGCTCCGCCGGTTTATCCCCGCTGGCGCGGGGAACACCGAAAGCGGCGTTAACTGTCAGCAAAAAGCAGCGGTTTATCCCCGCTGGCGCGGGGAACACAAAATCACTGAGGATAATACTATGCAAACATACGGTTTATCCCCGCTGGCGCGGGGAACACCCAGCCAGGTTGTAACCCGCTTTGGTGTAGTCCGGTTTATCCCCGCTGGCGCGGGGAACACTAGGCCTGTCCGCTGTTGAATCTGTACCACTCCGGTTTATCCCCGCTGGCGCGGGGAACACATCTCCCCGATAAGCCAGACATTAACGAATTCCGGTTTATCCCCGCTGGCGCGGGGAACACGTGGACAATTCCACCGAATGTTAACCGTCCCAACGGTTTATCCCCGCTGGCGCGGGGAACACAAAGAGGGTAGCTAGTTCAGGAACATGCGACCCGGTTTATCCCCGCTGGCGCGGGGAACACACGTTTACTATGAAGAAAGGATAAAATATGAGCGGTTTATCCCCGCTGGCGCGGGGAACACTTACACGGTGTACACGTTATCGACGTTAACAGCGGTTTATCCCCGCTGGCGCGGGGAACACACCGATCCCCGTGTTGAACCCGCGAATCAAATCGGTTTATCCCCGCTGGCGCGGGGAACACCTGATACTCCCGCTCAAACTGCGCATTAGCAGCGGTTTATCCCCGCTGGCGCGGGGAACACCAGAAATCCCAGTGTTTTCCGGGTCAAAGCTACGGTTTATCCCCGCTGGCGCGGGGAACACCGGCTGTGCCGGCGACTCATTCTGGAACGTCGCGGTTTATCCCCGCTGGCGCGGGGAACACGACGGCCGTCATTGCTGTCTTTTGCCGCAAACTGGTTTATCCCCGCTGGCGCGGGGAACACTGCGCTACGTTACCCGTAAGCTGTCGGAGTTGCGGTTTATCCCCGCTGGCGCGGGGAACACAATACTGCCAACGGGGAAACCGCCCGCGGGAGCGGTTTATCCCCGCTGGCGCGGGGAACACGTTACCACTCAAACCTAAATTAACACCCGGTCCGGTTTATCCCCGCTGGCGCGGGGAACACTGTCTAAGGGTGAAAATGTGGATAAATGGCGGCGGTTTATCCCCGCTGGCGCGGGGAACACATGCGCGCGGCTCCCGTGGCTTTCCGTTATTAGCGGTTTATCCCCGCTGGCGCGGGGAACACATTTGATAGCAGGGCGGGAAATTAGTTATTGACGGTTTATCCCCGCTGGCGCGGGGAACACCAATAGTGGTCAAAACGCGTCTGCCTGCTAAACGGTTTATCCCCGCTGGCGCGGGGAACACACCGTTTATTTTTTTGACACAATAACGCGCAACGGTTTATCCCCGCTGGCGCGGGGAACACAGTACGGTTAACTACTTTACTGGTAAACGTTACGGTTTATCCCCGCTGGCGCGGGGAACACATTCGCCGCGCTCTGGAAATCAGCGAAGTAGACGGTTTATCCCCGCTGGCGCGGGGAACACCTGGCGGTTAACGCGGTGATAAGCGGCGCTAACGGTTTATCCCCGCTGGCGCGGGGAACACCGACGCTAGTAACCAGATTATATTGGCAAGCGCGGTTTATCCCCGCTGGCGCGGGGAACACTGGCAGAAACCGGTAACCGGATTGCCGGTATTCGGTTTATCCCCGCTGGCGCGGGGAACACTTTTATAGGTTGGCTGTCATTGATGACAGCACCGGTTTATCCCCGCTGGCGCGGGGAACACACTTATTTACACGCTATTTTTCGGTAGGAATTCGGTTTATCCCCGCTGGCGCGGGGAACACTCCAACTACAGTTGCCTGATTTTTAAAGAATTTTCCTGCGGGTAAAATTCTACCAGAAAAAACCGCAATACTGAAAAAAATAACATTATGATTTATAAGGATAAAAAAATTATCTTTGCGCTTCTTTTTGTCTCCACCAGGTCATCTACTTATTTTCAGCAATTATTGCGATTTCTGTCTGATAATTCCCCTTTCTCTTCGCGCTTCGTTAAGTCGCCTTTCCCGCTACCGCATTAAAGGTTCTTTTTTTATCTTGTTTGCCCGAATTAAAAGATGTATTAAAAATACATCTTTTAAAGGAGTGAGCAATGGAAACGTTAACCCTGGAACAAAAAGAGTTAGTAAAAGCCACCGTACCGGTATTACGCGAAAGCGGCGTGGCACTAACCGATTATTTTTACAAGCGTATGCTGAGTAATAACCCTTACCTGAAAGAAACCTTTAATATGGGGCATCAGCGCGATGGCGCACAGGCCAGAGCACTGGCCGGTTCTGTCCTTGCCTATGCAGAAAATATTGACGATCCCAGCGTGCTGGCACCGGTGATTGAACTGATTGCCCATAAGCACGTCAGCCTGAATATTCAGGCACCGGATTACAGTATCGTCGGCGAAAACCTGCTGCACTCCATCAGTGAAGTGCTGACTATTCCGATGGAAGATAAGGTAATTAAGGCCTGGGCCGTGGCCTATGGACAGCTGGCCGATATTTTAATTTCCAGCGAACAAACCATTTACCATCGCCATATGGCAACCAAAGGCAGCTGGCTCGGCTGGCGTAATTTTGTGGTGCAGCGCAAGGTGAAAGAAAATGATGATGTGTTTTCTTTCTATCTGGTGCCGCAGGACGGAAAAGATATTCCGCTTTATCAGGGCGGTCAGTATATTTCCGTCAGAGTGCCCGTCCCTGAACTGGGCCTGAAACAGCCGCGTCAATACAGTCTGTCAGACTGCGCTAACCGTGAATATTTCCGTATTTCCGTTAAGTGTGAAGATGGCCGGGTCGCCGGTCAGGATCCGGGCTACGTTTCCTCTACCCTGCACCGCGATATTAAAGAAGGCGATATCGTCGAAGTGAGCGCACCAACCGGGAATTTTTATTTGCTAAACCCGGCTAAGAAAAATGTGCTGATCAGCGCCGGGATTGGTATTACCCCGATGATCGCCATGCTTAACCAGCTGGTGACTGCCCCACTTAACGCGGATTCATCCACTTCGCAAAATCCGATATACTTCCTGCACGCCACCCGCAGTATCGGGCGGATGGCGATCGGCAATCAGCTACGCGAACTGGCAGAAAAAAATCCTGATTTCCATCTGTATATCGCCTGTGAAACCGTCACTCCTGCCGATATCCAGGGTAAAGACTTTAATCAGGCCGGACGGCTGGATTTAACGCGCGTGCCGTCAGCGCTGCTGCCGCCGGATGCTGACTACTATCTCTGCGGCCCGATGCCGTTTATGCAGGAACAAAATAACGCGCTGCTGGCACTGTGTATCCCGCAGCAACATATTCACAGCGAAGCCTTTAATACCGGAGGGGTACAGCTTTGACCAGGCTGCCGCCAGGGCGATCATTCCTGCTGGCGGCAGCATTATGACCCAGGCCACCTGACCGGTAGCAGGTGGCGGGTAAAGGTTCTCATCAATGAAATTAAATCAGTTTACAGACCTGGGTATGAGAACGCTGATCTACCTGACGCAACCACCGCGCGCCACGCCGTTTACCATTGGTGAAATTGCCCAAGATATCAATGTCTCAAAAAACCATCTGGTAAAGGTGGTGCACTTTATGACCCGCCAGGGCTGGGTAAAAACCACCCTCGGCAGAAATGGCGGTATTGCCCTGGCGCATGAACCGGCCAGTTACCCGCTGGGCAGTACGGTTAAAACTCTCGAAGGCCATATTGATGGCTCTGATGCGCTGGTTAACTGCGACCATCCCGCCTGTATTCTGAAAGCTAACTGCCATCTGCGTGCAATACTCAGTGACGCACTCAGTCAGTTTTACAGCTACCTTGATGGCTACACCCTGGCCGATGCCATCAACAATCCGCACACGCTGATCCAGCTGTGGCGGCTGTAGCCAGCAGATAAAAAAACGGCCCGCCAGCGATTAACTGACGGGCCGTTAAGTTTCAGATACCGCTTAAGGCAGGAGCGAAGGCTGATCGGCGCCCTCTTTTTCTACCTTCTGCTGCAGCATGTGCTCGCGTTTCATCCCCAGTTTCAGCGCCAGGGCCGAAGCCACGTAGATGGAAGAGATGGTACCGATAGACACACCAATCAGCATGGTTAACGAGAACCCTTCCAGCAGCGCGCCGCCAAAGATATACAGCATCAGTACCACCATCAGCGTAGTCGCCGAGGTCATAATGGTACGGCTCAGCGTCTGCGTCAGGGAGACGTTAACGATATCGTAAGGCGTTCCGCGCCGGATGCGGCGGAAGTTCTCACGGATACGGTCTGATACCACGATACTGTCGTTCAGCGAGTAGCCGATAACCGACATCAGTGAGGCCACAATGGTCAGATCAATCTCAATATGGAACAGAGAGAGGATCCCCATGGTGATCACCACGTCATGTGCCAGCGCCAGTACCGCACCCAGCGCCAGACGCCACTCAAAGCGGAAGCCCACGTAGATCAGGATGGCAATCAGCGCCACCAGCAGCGCCATGCCGCCAGCCTGAGCCAGATCGCTACCGACCGTCGGGCCGACAAACTCAATGCGCTTTACGGTAGCATTTTGCTGGCTGGTCTGGTTTATCACCGTCACCACTTTGTTGCCCAGCTCTTCACCGGCATTGCCTTCGTGTGGTGACATACGCACCAGCACATCACGGCTGCTGCCGAAGTTCTGCACCTGCGGATCGGTAAAGCCGGACTGCTGCAGTGCGGTACGCAGCGCATCAATGTCCGCCGGTTTTTCCAGAGAGATTTCGATTACCGTACCACCGGTAAAGTCCAGTCCCCAGTTAAATCCTTTAATTCCCATAATCACGCATGATGCGATTAACAGCAGGCCCGAAAGGGCAAAGGCCAGCTTGTCCCAGCGCATAAAGTCATGGACTTTACGGCCGTAGTTCAGTTGTTCAACGCTATAGTCCTGTGCCACAACGCACTCCTCAGATAGACAGCTTGTTGATGCGTTTGCCGCCGTACAACAGGTTTACGATGGCACGCGTACCGACAATGGCGGTAAACATGGAGGTCGCCACCCCGATTGCCGTCGTAATCGCAAAGCCTTTAATCGAACCGGTCCCTACGGCATACAGGATCACCGCAGTAATCAGCGTGGTGATATTGGCGTCCACAATACTGGAAAATGCGCCTTTATAACCTTCATGGATCGCCTGCTGCACCGAACGCCCGTTTTTCAATTCTTCTTTAATACGCTCATTGATCAGTACGTTGGCATCTACCGCCACCGCCAGCGTCAGCACAATACCGGCAATCCCCGGCATGGTGAGGGTTGCCCCCGGCAGCAGCGACATAATACCGACAATCAGCACCAGGTTCGCCACCAGCGCCGTCGTGGCGATCACGCCGAATTTGCGATACCACACCACCATAAACACGATAGAGGCAATCAGCCCCCACAGGCAGGCTTCCAGACCCTGAGTGATGTTCTGCTGACCCATGGTTGGACCAATGGTACGTTCCTCAACAATCTGGATTGGGGCAATCAGCGCACCGGCACGCAGCAGCAGCGACAGCTGACGCGCTTCGTTCGGGTTATTGATGCCGGTGATGCGGAAGCTGTTACCCAGACGTGACTGAATATTCGCCACGTTGATCACTTCTTCCTGTTTCACCAGCATCGCACGGCCATTGGCGTCTTTTTTACCGCTGTCTTTATATTCCACAAACAGGGTTGCCATCGCTTTACCAACGTTATCTTTGGTGAAGTTAGACATGGCGTTACCGCCCGCGCTGTCGAGGGAAATATTCACCTGCGGCTGGTTGTACTCATCGGTGCTGGAGGTGGAGTCGGTGATATGGTCACCGGTCAGGATCACGCGCTTGTACAGCACCACATGCTGACCGTCACGGGTATCTTTAACTTCCGAGTCACCCGGCACGCGGCCATTGGCAGCCATAGTCGGATCAACGCTGGTATTCACCAGGCGGAACTCCAGGGTGGCGGTCGCTCCGAGGATCTCTTTCGCCCTGGCGGTATCCTGAATCCCCGGCAGCTCGACCACAATACGGTCAGCGCCCTGACGTTGTACCAGTGGCTCGGCCACGCCCAGCTGGTTCACACGGTTACGCAGGATAGTAATGTTTTGCTGTACCGCGTATTCGCGCGCTTCACGCAGACGCTCGTCGCTCATTACCGCGCTCAGGGCATTGGCACCGCTGCCGTTGATCACCAGATCGCGGTGACGGCCAGTCAGGTAGCTGATAGCACTGTCACGGGCATCGGCATCACGAAAGCGGATTTCCAGACCGTAATTATCGGTTTTGCGCACGCTAACGTAAGGAATGTTTTTATCGCGCAGATCGCTGCGCAGGCCGTCGATATTCTGTTCCTGAAGTTTGCTCAGGGCAGTGTCCATATCGACTTCCATCAGGAAGTGAACGCCACCACGCAGGTCGAGACCAAGTTTCATTGGCTCAGCGGCCAGCATACTCAGCCACATCGGGGTAGCCGGTGCCAGGTTCAGTGCGACGACGTAGTTCTCACCCAGCACTTTGGTAATCGCTTCACGCGCGCGCAGCTGCACATCGGTGTTGGCAAAACGCGCCATAATCGCGCCGTTTTCCAGGGCGATGGATTTGCTCTGAATATTGTCTTGTTTTAAAGCGGTCTGGATCTGAACCAGCGTTTGCTCACTGGCGGCGCTTCCGCGCGCACCAGTGACCTGAACAGCCGGATCCTCACCATAAAGGTTGGGCAGTGCATACAGCAGGCCGACAAGTAGCACGACGACCAGCATGATGTACTTCCATAAAGGATAACGGTTTAGCACGGCAGTTCCCTTCGGGAAATCAGTAAATTACAGCGCCTTCATTGAACCTTTCGGCAGAACGGCGGCTACGAAATCGCGTTTTACAACCACTTCAGTGGTTTCATTCAGAGCAATAGAAACATAACCGGTTTCTGCCACTTTGGTCACGCGACCGACCAGACCACCGGTGGTCAGCACTTCATCACCTTTGGTAATGGAGTCCATCAGCTTTTTATGCTCTTTTGCCCGCTTCTGCTGCGGACGCAGGATCATAAAGTAGAAAATCAGACCAAATACCACCAGCATCAGCACCGTGAAGTAAGGGCTTCCCTGAGCGGGAGCGGCTGTCGCCACGGCATCAGAAATGAACAGACTCATTGTTTCTTCCTCATTGTTTACTTGTCAGAGTGTAAAGGCGGTACAACTTTGCCAGCCCGTTGGTAGAAGTCAGCGACGAAGAGATCCAATTTACCCTCTTCAATCGCCTGACGTAAACCAGCCATCAGACGCTGGTAATAGCGTAAATTATGAATGGTATTCAGACGCGCGCCCAGTATTTCATTACAACGGTCAAGATGATGCAGATAGGCGCGGCTGTAGTGACGACAGGTATAGCAGTCACATTCCGCATCCAGCGCCGCAGTATCGTCCTTATATTTTGCATTGCGGATTTTCACTACGCCGCCGGTCACAAACAGATGACCGTTCCGCGCATTGCGGGTTGGCATTACGCAGTCAAACATATCAATGCCGCGACGAACGCCTTCTACCAGATCTTCCGGCTTACCCACGCCCATCAGGTAACGCGGTTTATCCTCAGGCAGCTGCGGACAGACGTGCTCCAGAATGCGGTGCATATCCTCTTTTGGCTCACCCACGGCCAGGCCGCCCACAGCGTACCCATCAAAGCCAATATCCACCAGCCCTTTCACCGAGACATCTCGTAAATCTTCGTAAACCCCGCCCTGAATAATGCCAAACAGCGCGTTTTTATTGCCGAGTGAATCAAAACGATCGCGGCTGCGCTGCGCCCAGCGCAGAGACATTTCCATCGAACGTTTGGCATAGTCCCAGTCAGCCGGGTATGGGGTACACTCATCGAAGATCATCACGATATCTGAGCCGAGATCGTACTGGATCTCCATCGACTTTTCCGGATCAAGAAAAATGGCATCGCCGTTAATCGGGTTGCGGAAATGCACGCCCTGCTCAGTGATTTTACGGATATCGCCGAGGCTGAAGACCTGAAAACCGCCGGAGTCAGTGAGGATCGGCCCCTGCCACTGCATAAAGTCATGCAGATCGCCGTGCAGCTTCATGATTTCCTGCCCCGGACGCAGCCAGAGGTGGAAGGTGTTACCCAGAATGATCTGCGCGCCGGTGGCAGCCACTTCTTCCGGGGTCATCCCTTTTACCGTGCCGTAAGTGCCTACCGGCATAAATGCCGGCGTTTCCACCACACCACGTTTAAACACCAGGCGGCCGCGCCGTGCGCGCCCGTCGGTGGTATCTAATTCAAATTTCACAGAGCCTCCACCAGAGAAACAGTCCGGTTTCTTACAAAATGTGCCGCATTCTAGCAACCCGGAAAGCGGCTGTACAAGCTAACGCAGCGCTGATGCGTTGCAGATTAAGATCTTAAGGGGTTATTTGCCCGGAATTTCAGTAAACGCCTGTGGGTTACGGGTGATAAACATCGCATCACCATAACTGAAAAAACGATACTGCTGCGCTACCGCCTGCTGGTATGCCTGCATGGTATTACGGTAACCGGCAAATGCCGATACCAGCATAATCAGGGTGGATTCCGGCAGGTGGAAATTGGTCACCAGCGCGTCAATCACCTGATACCGGTAGCCGGGATAAATAAAGATTTTAGTATCACCGAAGAACGGCGCAATCAGCGCACCTTCCGCCGCCTGCGCGGCGCTCTCCAGCGAACGCACCGAGGTGGTGCCAACCGCCACCACGCGATTACCGCGCGCCTTACAGGCAAGCACCGCATCCACCACCTCCTGCGGTACTTCCGCATATTCGGCGTGCATCACATGATCCTGAATACTGTCTACTCGCACCGGCTGGAAGGTTCCGGCACCTACATGCAGGGTGACAAAGGCGGTTTCAATGCCCTTTTCCTTCAGCGCATCCAGCAGCGGCTGGTCAAAGTGCAGCCCGGCGGTGGGCGCAGCGACGGCACCGGGCTTCTGGCTGTAGACCGTCTGATACAGTTCGCGGTCGGACTCTTCATCCGGGCGGTCAATATAGGGTGGCAGCGGCATATGGCCGATGGCTTCGAGAATTTCCAGCACCGGGCGCGCATCGTTAAATTCAATTTCAAACAGCGTATCGTGGCGCGCCACCATGGTCGCCTGGATGCTGTCATCATCTCCCAGCAGTAATGCGCTGCCAGGTTTCGGTGATTTAGAGGCGCGCACATGGGCCAGCACGCGCTTATCGTCCAGCATCCGTTCTACCAGCACTTCAATTTTTCCGCCGCTGGCTTTGCGTCCGAACAGGCGCGCCGGGATCACCCGGGTATTGTTAAACACCAGCAAATCGCCCGGATGCAGTTTATCCAGCAGATCGGTAAAAACGCCGTGGCTTAACGCGCCATCATTGCCGTCAAGTGACAGCAGACGACAGCCACTGCGTTCCGCCTGCGGATAGTGGGCAATCAAAGATTCGGGTAACTCAAAGGAAAAATCGGCAACGCGCATAAGCAATCTGTGTTCGGGAAATCAGGCCGCATAGTCTAGCTGAAAAGCGCTCACAGCTAAACCTCAAGCTCAGGCTATACTGCCGACGGCGGGAATTGCACTTCAGACAGGCACAGCACCGGAGAAAACGGCAAAAGGCAGAGAAATCACTTTATTCAGATCAGGAAGAATGATGACTGAGGCGGTTTTCACATCATTTAATCTTTCCTTAACATCAAAATAAATGATGCGCGAGAAAATAATAAATAAAATTAAATCGAATAAGGATTTTACTTATTTAAGTATAACTCTGCATGCAGAAAAAACCAATTTAACAACATAAAATATTTTGAGCAAAATTATCATTGACCGGGCAGGCCAGTGATTATATTTCCCCCGTACAACCTCACCATCCCCCCAGAAAAAAGGATTATTTTCATGAGCAAATCAAACGGCGTTGCTTACTATAGAGATGGGATCCCTTACACGTCTGAGGGACGTGTGCTTATTTTTATAACAGGAGTCGCTGACAGTAAAGAATACAGATCATGGCGTTGGATTAGACGACTATAATCTTAGTGGCGTAAATACCGGTTTTGGCATGAATTTAGTGACAAGGCCAAAATAGCATCAGAGCTAAATGCTGCTGACTATGTAGACCAGGACATTATACTAAACAAAGCCCGTATCTGGTGGCCATCGAGTAAAGAGGATGCTGCTGAAGCTCAAAAGTATATTGACATTCGTCAAATCGATAAAAAAAACATTGTCGATTCGATTAATGCTGATAAGACAAACTTATCGCAACTTCAGTCTTCAAGACCAAATCAGCAGTCAGCAACAGAGGAAATTTTGACTGCAATACAATTTACAACTGATTTTTAAGGAAGTCGCTGCGAAATTTGACGAACAAGCTCAGACCTCCGCCAAAAAATTTTCTTATACAGCAAAAGGTAAACGGATCAGGAATGCAGATAAAGCTCTGGCTGCATTTAATAAATACAAAGGAAATATCAATAAAAAATTCAGCCAAAAAGATCGGGAAGCCATCGCGAATGCTATTGCTGGATTAAAACAGGCAGAACTTGCCAAAAAATTAAAAATATGCACTCGTGCACCTGGCTTTATAAGCTATGGCCTGAATATACTTGATATAATTCCGGTATCAGTGACATCAATAAAGACCGGAGACTACAAAGCCTTCTACTTAAAGGTTGAAACCTTTTTAGTCGGTTATTATGCAACCGAAGCGGTCGCATTAGTCTTCTCAATCATAACGGGCTCTGCTCTGGGAATTTTGGGATTCGCTCTGTTAATGGCCATGTTTGGCACGCTTATTGATGACTCTCTGGTCAGAGAAATTAACGATACTATTTTTAATTAACAAACGAACCCGGTCTTTTTCTAAAAATCAGCTCCAGCAGACCAGGCGGTATAGCCAAGGCAAAAATAATTACGCCCGCACCTCTATTCCAGTGTGCGGGATCACATAGTGCCGGATATATTCTTTCAACTAATTTATAGGCAAAAGGAAAAAAATTGATGATGTTATCCCAAAAACAGCGATTTTCAGGTCTGCTGAATCGAGCTCATGTGGGAATCTTACATACCCTAAGACACAAATAAACCCACAGAAAGCCAGACTGAATAAAAACATCTTAATGTAGAATCTCTTATTCATTTCCTTTAACCTCGCAAACATTATTCAGGCATTCGATTTCGGTAGATGCCCCGCGCGATTTGAAGCCCTTTAAGGTCAGACCAAAAGCCAGACTCGATGGGCGTTGATCCCGTTATCTTAACAACGGCATGTCAGCGTGCTATCCACTGATTAGATGATTTTTTAACGGATGCCTGGCCACAGCTGGTGAGCCATCAGAAGCGAAGCCGGGCTGCGTTGGCAGACTCCCTGAACAATGAATTATCTCCTGAGCATAATTTTTTACATCATTTGGATCTAAACCCCGTATAGTAGACCAATGAATTATCTTGCTCATCTTCACCTCGCCAGCCTGGCTGACAGCTCCTTACCCGGCAATCTGCTGGCCGACTATGTGCGCGGCAACCCCGCTGAGCAGTGGTCACCCGCCATTGCAGAAGGCATTGCGCTGCACCGCCGGATTGATGCCCTGACCGACTCACTGCCAGAAGTCAGCGCGGCCCGACGTCTGTTCCGCCCGCAAACCCGGCGCGTTTCCGGTATTACCCTCGATGTGGTCTGGGATCATTTTCTCGCTTTGCACTGGGATAGGCTGATGCCGCAACAGACGCTGAGCGCCTTTGTCACCGAGGCCGAACGGGTGATTACACCGGATTTAACGGCTACCCCGGCGGGCTTTCAGCGGCTGAATCAGTATTTATGGCGCGAACGCTGGATGGAGCGCTATGCAGAGGCATCTTTTCTGCAACGGGTGCTGGCAGGCATGGCCAGTCGCCGGCCAAAGCTGGCCGCTCTGGCGGAGAGTTATCAGGATTTTGTTACTCACTATCAGCAGCTTGAAACGCTGTTCTGGCAGTTTTATCCGCAGATGATGAATAAAGCCAGCCGCCAGATACTGTAGACCCCGGCAGCCGGAAACGGTTTACTCGCTACGATACGCCATATGCAGCAGCGGATAAGGACGCCCCTGCTGATCCACTTCAGAGCGGCCGGTAACCACAAACCCCTGTTTCTGATAGAAGGTCAACGCTGCCTGGTTCTGTTCATTAACATCCAGCGTCAGTCGCGGAATTAATGACAGCGCATACGCCACCAACAGTCGCCCTACCCCCATTCCCTGCGCTTCAGGCGCGACAAACAGCGCTTTCAGGTGATGCTCAGAAAGCAGCATAAAGGCTACCGGCTTATCTTTATCATCGACCGTCACCCATAACGGTGCTTCAGGCAAAAATTTGCCCACTTCCAGTTCAATATTTTGCCTGTCTGAAGCCGACAGAAAATGGTGGGTGGCCTCAACTGAGTCACGCCAGATAGAGAGAATGTCTTTTCCTTCGTCACGCCGGACGCGGCGGATTTTGAACGCCATAAAAATATCCTTATAAAAAAGTGACCGCTGGCGCGGCCACCATGTCAGTGATCCTTTCCTGATCCACTGACCGGCCCGTATTACACATTATTAGTTTATCATCTGCGGTCGTGGCAACCGGCGCCAGCGAACGTTATCTTTCGCGGATCATCGATGATAATCCGCGAAAGAACTATGCCCCACTGCGGCGCTTTACCCACTGCCAGCTGATAATCAGTAGCACGATCCATGCAATACCCACATACAGTGATACGCGGGTATCCGGGAAGTAACCAATCAAAGCAATAATCAGCGCCAGAAACAGGATGCCCGCCATAGCAGTAAAGACGCCACCCGGCAGCGGAAAATTGAGCGCTTTTTTTTGCTCCGGGGTCAGGGTGCGGCGAAACGCAATCTGGGAGAACAGGATCATTATCCACACCCAGACGGTAGCAAAGGTTGCCAGTGAGGCAATCACCAGGAAAACTTTGCCCGGTATCAGGTAGTTTAGATACACCGCCACCAGCATCGCCAGCATCATCGCCAGTACCGTTACCCAGGGTACGCCATTACGGGTAACATTGCTGAACATTTTTGGTGCATGACGCTGTTCAGCCATGCCGTGCAACATTCTGCCCACACCGAACACATCGCTGTTAATCGCCGACAGGGACGCGGTGATCACCACAAAGTTCAGAATAGCTGCGGCGGCTGCAATCCCCATATGTTGGAAAGTCAGCACAAACGGACTGCCGTGCGTACCCACCTGGTTCCACGGGTAGATCGACATAATCACAAACAGGGTGCCGACATAAAATACCAGAATACGTGCCGGTACGGCGTTTACCGCGCGCGGAATCGAGGAGGCCGGATCTTTGGCTTCACCGGCGGTAATGCCGATAATCTCAATACCACCGTAAGCGAACATCACCACCTGCAGCGACAGTAGCATCCCTGTCCAGCCATAGGGGAAGAAGCCGCCGTTACTCCACAGGTTGCTGATCCCGGTTGGCTGCCCGCCGTTACCAATACCCCAGAAGATAATGCCGATCCCGGCAATAATCATCACGATAATGGTGGCGACTTTAAACAGCGACAGCCAGAACTCGACTTCACCAAAGATTTTAACCGTGGCGAGGTTAATGGCGCCAATAATCAGCACCACGCTCAGTACCCATATCCAGTGCGGAACGTCCGGGAACCAGAAGCCCATATAGATGCCGAAAGCGGTGACATCGGCGATGGCCACGATCAGGATTTCAAAACAGTAGGTCCAGCCTGTGATAAAGCCAGCCAGTGGGCCAAGATAGTCTCTGGCATAACGCGAGAAAGAACTGGCCTGCGGGTTATTAACCGACATTTCGCCCAGCGCGCGCATAATAATATACGCCGCCACACCGCCAATAATATAGGCCAGAATGACGCTGGGACCGGCCATTTTAATCGCGTCAGCGGAGCCGTAGAAAAGTCCGGTGCCGATAGCTGAACCCAGTGCCATAAAACGAATATGGCGGGTACTCAGTCCCTTTTTAAGCGCATTTTTTGTCATAATATCCACTAATCTGGCCCCTCAGCAGGCGGAGGGGCATAGAACATCTTTTTTTACTAAGCGGCAGCCCGCGACGGACGGCCCATCATACGATCGATAATCGCCATCACTACAATAATTGCCAGTGACGGTGGCAGCCATGCCAACCCCTGATCGGCCAGCGGCAGATGCTGGATAAAGGCAGGCAAATGGGTTTTTAGCTCGCTGCCTTTCAGGGCATCAATAATACCGAACACCAGGCTGATCAGCATCGCCGGTGCGATAATCCGGCTGCTGTTTTTCCACCAGCGCTGGGTAAAGCTCAGCAGTACCAGTACGATACATGGCGGATAAATCGCGGTTAATACCGGAATTGAAATCTGGATCAGCTGGCTCAGCCCCAGGTTGGAGACCAGCATGGAGAACAGCCCGAGGATAAACACCAGCTGACGGTAAGTGAACGGCAGATACTGGGCAAAAAACTCCGCACAGGCGCAGGTCAGCCCCACCGCCGTGACCAGGCAGGCGATAAAGATCAGCACGGCCAGGAACAGGCTGCCGGTAGCACCAAAGGTGTGCTGCACATAGGCATGCAGGATGGCGGCACCGTTAGCGCCCTGCTCAACAATCGAGGCACTGTCAGAACCCAGTTTAAACAGCGACAGGTAAACCAGCGTCAGGCCGATACCGGCAATCAGACCGGCAATCACGGTATAACGGGTTAACAGCACTGGCTGGCTGACACCGCGGGAACGCGCGGCATTGACGATCACAATCCCGAAAACCAGCGCGCCCAGGGTATCCATGGTGAGGTAGCCATTTACGAAACCACTGGAGAAGGCCGCCTGCTGATAATCAGGCATCGCCAGAGCCAGATCGCCTGCCGGCCATACCAGCGCGGCAATCCCGAGGATAGCCAGAGCGACAATTTTCAGCGGTGCAAGCACGTGCCCAACGGTATCCAGCAGTTTGCCCGGGTACAGCGAAATACCGATCACCAGCATAAAGTAGATCACGCTGTACACCAGCAGCGGCGTGGTTCCGCTCCCGGTTAACGGGGCAATCCCAACCTCAAATGACACGGTGGCGGTACGCGGCGTGGCAAATAGCGGCCCGACTGCAAGATAGCAGACCGTTGCCAGTATCAGACCGGCGGTTTTACCAA
Source organism: uncultured Erwinia sp. (assembly GCA_945290265.1). Taxonomy (GTDB): domain Bacteria; phylum Pseudomonadota; class Gammaproteobacteria; order Enterobacterales; family Enterobacteriaceae; genus Erwinia. The sequence goes on along the minus strand of CALYQW010000004.1, from coordinate 60,778 downwards.
TTGGAGAACTGAGGGCATCGATCCCGCCACCAACGCGTGCCAGGGCGATAACGGTAATCACTGGTAAGCCTACTGCGGTAATCAAGAAGCCGACAGCGGCAACCCAAACGTAAGGACCGGACTGAATCCCCACCATTGGCGGGAAGATGATATTTCCGGCTCCGACAAACAGGGCAAATGTCATAAAGCCCAGCGCCAGAATATCTTTAGAAGTTAAACGATGTTTCATAGGAAATGGTGCTGCCTGTACCGATGGTGAAGTTGCAATGTTGCGTACATCCCCGATTTCTCTAAAAACGCCGCCAATTCAGTCCGGTATAGTGTATTACACGTTTAATGGCGCAAAGCAGCAGCGAATCTGAGTGAATTATTCTCTGTGTGCAGGGATGGATGTAAAAACGACAATAAGTAAACCGTTTATAGCGCTGAAAGGCAATACGTGTTTGCTAATGCAGAATGATATAGCGCAAAAAAAGTCATAACCAGTGGATATTCTTAGATTGATACCGGAAAGCGTTAGATGATTTGTATCATTTTTAGCCGCCAGCAAAGGATTTCGGTGCCAATGGCCTGTAATTGACCTGTTTGATACTGTCAGCCCACGCTGTACGGCTTTATCACGTACTGGCGTCTTACAAAACCCCCAGCATCTGTGGCTTTTTATCGCCGATAATCCAACAAGATGTAGACATAAATTCCTCAATTCCCGACAGCGCGACCAACCCAGGTTATATTTTGCGATTGAGTGCGAAGCGTTACCGAACAGTTTTGGATCATGCTGAAGCGTAAAACCGATCATCTGGGTGAGATCACTGCCTTTGTTACCAGCGCGCAGCACGGCAGTTTTACTGTCGCCGCCGAGCGACTGGGGCTGACCAAATCTGCCGTTACCAAAAGCGTTGGCTGGCCGGAGCAGCGTCTGAGCCTGACCCTGTTTCACCGCGCCGCCCGACGTCTGAGTCTGAGGCCAGACGGCGAGCGTTTTCTTGCCAGCAGTCAGCACGCCATTGCGATTCTGGAACAGACTGAAACGGAATTAACCTCGCATATTGCCCAGCCTTCAGGGCGTCTGATGGTGGATGGCACTGACATGCAGTTGTGAAGTCAGTTTTGGCAGCAGCCCGATGATGCCAGTTTCAGTGGTGATGACGCCAAAAACCGCCACTGACAACGTCAGTAACAGCAGCGTGCTTTTATTCTTCATAGTGCTAATACTGCTATCCGTCAATTCTCGCTAAAAACCAGTAAACAGTCCGAGCCTGGTGCCAACCCTGTACGAACGGTGATTTTCACGGAAGTAACTGGCGACGGAAACCGCATTACCGGCTTTACAGTGACGACTTAAATTCGTCAATAGCAGACAGGAAATTGAATGATCAGAGGAAATAGCGTTGACCCGTAGGGCAACTATGCTGAAGTCTGGCGGTCGGCAATCAGCGTAGCAGGCAGCACAAAACTGAAGCGGGTGACGCTGCCGGGGACGCTGGTAATTTCCAGCCGGCTGTGATGATGGCTGAGGGCATGCTTAACAATCGCCAGGCCAAGGCCACTGCCGCCGGTATTGCGCGAACGTGCCTTATCCACCCGGTAGAAGCGTTCGGTCAGGCGCGGCAGATGCTCCGCTGCAATACCGGGTCCGTTATCGGTGACGCTGAACAGCGCCCCCTGCTGATGGCGCTGCCAGGCGATGTCAATCTGCGTGCCTGGCGGCGTATGATTGACCGCATTATACACCAGGTTAGACACCGCACTGCGCAGCTGCTCCTGATTACCGCAGACGCGCAGTGCCGGATCGACGCTGAAGCGGATCTGATGACGATCGCCGCTCAGGGTTTCGGCCTCTCGCTGTAACAGCGCCAGCTGCGCCGGCATATCGACAATCTGCTGTAGATCGACGGCCGGAGCGGCTTCAATGCGCGACAGCGTCAGCAGCTGATTCACCAGGCTCTCCATGCGCCGGGTCTGTTCCTGCATCGTCTGCACGGTGCGGGCGCTTAACGGCGCATCGCCGGCCATTTCAAGATAACCCTGCAGTACCGTCAGCGGGGTGCGCAGCTCATGGCTGACGTTAGCAAAAAAGTGGCGCCTGGCCCCTTCCAGCTGACGCGTCCGGGTAATATCGCGCCCCACCAGCAGCCACTGACCGGTGCTGTAAGACATGATGCGCACTTCCAGATAACGCTGACTGTTGAGCAGCAGCGTCAGCGGCGCGGAAAAATCGCGCTGACGCAGATAATGGGTAAATTCCGGATAACGCAGCAGATTGAGGATATTCTGGCCGTTATCCTCCGGCCAGCGCAGCCCCAGCATCTGCTGCGCCAGGCGGTTACACCAGAACATGGTGCCTTCGGTGGTGATCAGCACCACCGCATCAGGTAACGACTGCGCCACGCTGCGAAAGCGCTTAATCAGGCTGCCCTGCTCGCGCCGCCGCTGACGATGCCGCGCCTGCATCCGGTGCAGGCCATAAAACAGCGGCTCCCAGCTGCCGCGCCCGGTGGGCGGCGTCATGCGCCGGTCAACCCACAGCCAGTGCGACAGTCGCAGCAGGTTATAGCCGTGAAACAGCAGTAAGCCCAGTGCCGCAGCCAGTAGCAGCCAGGCCACCTGCCCCAGCCAGAAGCCAGTGACCAGCGCCGGTAACCCCACCAGCAGCACTTCCAGCAGTAATTTTTTCCAGCTCAGCCGTTCCAGCACCTGGCTTACCCCGCTTTAATCGTCAGTAACGTGCCGAAAAACGATAACCGGTACCGCGCACCGTCTGCACCATACGCTCATGCCCGGCCACTTCCAGCACCTTACGCAAACGGCGAATATGCACATCCACGGTCCGATCTTCCACATACACATTGGTGCCCCAGACGTGATTTAACAGCTGTTCACGGTTCCAGACGCGCTCAGGATGGGTCATAAAAAAGTGCAAAAGCTTATATTCGGTTGGCCCGATATCCAGCGTCTGCGCCCCGGAGGTCACCCGGTGTGAAGAAGGATCGAGGCTCAGCCCGTCAATTTCAATGGTTTCTTCCACGGTCATCGGCGATACGCGCCGCATGACCGCTTTAATCCTGGCAACCAGTTCTTTGGGAGAAAATGGCTTGATAATATAGTCGTCTGCGCCCGACTCCAGACCACGCACCCGATCTTCTTCTTCGCCGCGCGCCGTCAGCAGCATAACCGGGATATTACGCGTCATCGCTTCGCGTTTCAGATGCTTAATAAACTGAATACCAGTGCCGCCTGGCAACATCCAGTCCAGCAGGATCAGATCGGGCCAGGGCTCGGTCAGCAGCGCCAGCGCGCTGTCATAATCTGCCGCTTCTACTGGCTGATAATCGCTCTGTTCGAGCACGAAACATAACATCTCACGAATTGCCGCTTCATCTTCAACCACCAGAACGCGCTTAGCCATTATTACTCCTGCTAATGTGACAGTTGTCACGGGGATAGGCAGCAGAATTATACGTCACTTTTATGACACTTTTTTGACTGTTGCGCTAACCGGACTGCGTGCGGACAATACATACAACCGCCCCCACCGTTTAGCGCCGCTTCCCCCCCCAACCGGCTGGAGTATACTGTGCGCTGGCTTATCGTTTTGCAGGGAGTTTCATGCGCATTATTCATACCGCCGACTGGCATCTGGGACAATATTTCTATACCAAAAGCCGCGCCGCTGAACATCAGGCTTTCCTTGACTGGCTGCTGGAGCAGGTGGAAGTACAGCAGGTGGATGCGGTGATTGTTGCCGGAGATATTTTTGATACCAGTTCGCCCCCCAGCTATGCGCGTGAACTCTATAACCGTTTCGTCGTCAGACTGCAGCAAACCGGCTGCCAGCTGGTGATCCTGGCGGGCAACCATGACTCGGTTGCCATGCTGAATGAATCGCGCGAGCTGCTGGCCTGCCTGAATACCCGGGTGATTGCCGCTGCCAGTGAAGATATTCATCAACAGGTGCTGCAGCTGAACCGCCGTGACGGTCAGCCGGGTGCCCTGCTGTGCGCTATCCCTTTTCTGCGTCCGCGCGATATTTTACACAGCCAGAGCGGTCAGTCCGGGCGGGAAAAACAGCAGTCGCTGCTGGAAGCGATTACTGACCATTATCAGCGCTGCTGGCAGGAAGCGCAGCGGCAGCGCGCCGCCCTTGATTTGCCGCTACCGATTATTGCCACCGGCCATCTGACCACCCTGGGGGTGACGCAAAGCGATGCGGTGCGCGATATCTATATCGGCACCCTCGACGCTTTCCCGGCCAGCGCCTTTCCGCCAGCGGACTATATTGCGCTGGGGCATATTCATCGCGCCCAGCGCATTGCCGACAGCGAGCATATTCGCTACAGCGGCTCCCCCATTCCGTTGAGCTTTGATGAGCTGGGAAAAAATAAGTGCGTGCTGCAGGTGGACTTTGCCGACGGCCAGCTATCACAGGTCACGCCGCTGGACATCCCGCTGTTTCAGCCGATGCAAATGATCAAAGGCTCGCTGCAGGAAATTGAACAGCAGCTGACCACCTTCGACGGCGGCAGCCCGGAAAAACCGGTGTGGCTGGATATCGAGATTGTCAGCAGCGACTGGCTGAGCCAGATGCAGCAGCGCATTCAGGCGCTGACCGCCGACCTGCCGGTGGAGGTGGTGCTGCTGCGCCGCAGCCGTGAACAGCGTGAGCAGGTTATCGCCCGCCAGAATAATGAAACCCTGAGCGAACTGAGCGTGGAAGAGGTGTTTGCCCGCCGCCTGGCGCTGGAAGACGCCACGCCGCAACGTCAGGCGCGCGCCAGCGCGCTGTTTGCCGACGTTCTGGACGCGGTGCGTCATGAGGAACAGCCATGAAAATTCTCAGCCTGCGCTTTAAAAACCTGAACTCGCTGAAAGGGGAATGGAAGATTGATTTCCGCGATGAACCCTTTGCCAGTAACGGTCTGTTTGCCATTACCGGCCCCACCGGGGCCGGTAAAACCACCCTGCTGGATGCCATCTGCCTGGCTCTGTATCACCAGACCCCGCGGCTGGACAAAATATCGCAGTCGCAGAATGATCTGATGACCCGTGATACTGCGGAATGTCTGGCAGAGGTGGAGTTTGAAGTGAAAGGCGTAGCCTGGCGCGCCTTCTGGAGCCAGAACCGCGCGCGCGGCGCGGCAGACGGCAATTTACAACTGCCGCGCGTTGAGCTGGCGCGCTGCAGCGACAATAAAATTGTTGCCGATAAAATTAAAGAGAAGCTGGATATCATCACCAGCCTCACCGGGCTGGATTTTGAACGCTTTACCAAATCGATGATGCTGTCGCAGGGGCAGTTTGCCGCCTTCCTGAATGCCGATGCCAACAAGCGTGCCGAACTGCTGGAAGAACTGACCGGCACCGAGATTTATGGCCGCCTCTCTGCGGCGGTATTTGAGCGCCACAAGCAGGCGAAAGTTGCCCTGGACAATTTACAGGGACGCGCCTCGGCGCTGGCGCTGCTGGATAATGACCAGCGTCAGATGCTGAGTGACCGCCTGACAACGCTGCTGGACGATGAGCAGGCGCTTACTCAGCAGCAGCATCAGCAGCAACAGCAATTACAGTGGCAGCAGCAATTACAGACGCTGAGGGATGGCCTGAGCCAGTGCCAGCAACAGCAGCAGCAGGCAGAGCAGCACTGGCAGGCGCAGCAGCCGCAGCTTGAACGCCTGGCGCGCGCCGCACCGGCGGAAAAACTGCGCCCGCTGTGGCAGCAGCGCAACCAGTTACAGCATGACGAAGCGCAGTTACGGCACCAACTAAGTCAGCTGCAACAGCAGCTGGCGCGCGAGCAGCAGCAGCTGGAGACGCTCAATCGACAGCAGAGTGAGGTGGTAAACCAGCAACAGCAGCACGAAGCAACGCGCCAGAAGCAGGAAACCCTGATTGCCGACCAGATCCTGCCGCGCGATCATCAAATCCGCACCCTGACAACACAGCTGGCTGAGCTGGACCAACAGCGAAGTGAGTACCAACACGCCCGCGACCAGCGTCAGGCGGAATTGCAGCACAATCAGCAGCATAGCCGGCAGCAGCAGGCGATTCAGCAACAGCTGAGTCAGTGGCTGGAAGCACACGGTCAGGCCGCGCGCTTTGGTGAAACCCTGGCATTCTGGCGCGAGCGCTTTCAACAGCAGGCACAGCGTGAGCAGGCGCTTACTCAGCAGCGTCAGCAAATTGATGCCGATCGCCTGGCGCTGACGCAGTTACAGCAGCAGGGCGCACAGCTGCAACGGCAAAGCCAGCCGCTGCAACAGCAGGCCGCCCAGGCGGAGCGCGATTTGCAACAGGCCACAGAACAGTTGCAGACGCTGCAGCAGCACCAGACCGTTGAGCAGCTGCGCAGCACGCTGCACGGATTTGCCGCTCAGCGCAGCGCCCGCCAGCAGCTGGCAACCCTGCTGCCCCAGTGGCAACAGCTGGAACGGCGCCGCACTCAGCAGCAGCAGGTATTGCAAACGCTGACACAGCAGATCCAGCAGCAAAGTGAGCAGTTACCCACTTTGCGTCAGCGCTGGCAGGAGAAGCAGCAGCATCAGCAGGATCTGCAACAGCGCCGCGAGCTGGAGCAGCGTATTGCCGATCTGGCACAGCACCGCAGCGCGCTGCAGCCGGGGCAGCCCTGCCCGCTGTGCGGCGCTCTGCAACACCCGGCGATTGCCGACTATCAGGCGCTGGAGCCGGACGTCACCCGACAGCGCCTGTTGACCCTGCAACAGGAGGTGCAGACGCTGGGCCAGCAGCTGAGCACTGCCGAAGCCCGGCTGGCTCAGCTGCAACAGCAGCAGGCGCAGATCGGCAGCGAACAACAGGAACTGGCAGCACAGCTGGAGCAGCTGGATCGGCTATGGCAGCAGGCCACCAGCGAACTGACGGTAACGCTTAGCCCGCAACAGCCGGAGCAGGTCAGCGACTGGCTGCAGCAGCAACAGCAGCAGGAAACGCAGTTACAGCAACAGCTGACGGCGCTGGAGCAGGCGCTGCACCATCAGCAGCAGCAAAAAGAGGCGCTGCATCAGCACCAGCAACAGTGGCAAAAACTGCAACAGCAAATCCAGCTGCAGCAACAGCAGCAGAACAGTGCCGATGCCCATCTCACCCGCCAGCAGCAGCAGCTGGCGCAGGCTCAGCAGCAGGCGGACAGCGCCAGCAGTGAACTGGCCGCCAGCCTGAGTACGCTGCAGCTGACCCTGCCCGCCAGCGAAGACTATACGAACTGGCTGCAACAGCGGGAGCAGGAATGGCAGCAGTGGCAGCAGCATCAGCAGCAGTTACAGGCACTGGCGCCGCAGCTGGCAACACTGCACAGCCGCCAGCAGACGCTGGCAGAACAGTTGCAGCAGCAGCAACAGCAGCTGGAGGCACTTGAACAGCGTCGCCACGCCGTGCAGCAACAGCTGGACGACTGTCGCACGCAGCGCCAGACGCTGTTTGGCAGCGCGCAGGTTGCGGAAGTACAGCAACAGCTGCGCCAGCAGTCAGAACACTGGCAGCAGCAGGTACAGCAGGCGCAACAGCAGTGGCAGCAGCAGCAGGCGCAATTAAATACTCTGACCGGACAGCATAAATCACTAACTGAACAGCAATATTCCACAGAGTTGCGCAGCAAACAGGCGAAAGAGCAGTTTAACAGCGCACTTGCCGACGGCCCCTTTGCCACGGAAAATCAGTGGCAGCAGGCTCTACTGGACGAAACAGAAAGCCAGCGTTTACAGATGATTCAGCAGCAGTTACAGCAGCAGCGCCAGCAGGCTGCGACCCTGCTCAGCCAGGCGGAAACCCGGCTGGCGGCGCACCAGCAGAACCGTCCGGCGACAGACATTAGTGACCTGTCCACTCTTAGCGCCAGCCTGACGGCGCTGACACAGCGGCTGCGTGAACTGGCGGAAGAACAGGGACAGCTGCGCCAGCAGTTAAACCACGATGATCGCCAGCGGCAGCAGCAGCAAAGCCTGCTGGCGCAGATCGCCGAAAATCAGCAGCAGCTGGATGACTGGGGCTATCTGAATGAGCTGATTGGTTCCAGCCAGGGGGATAAATTCCGCCGCTTTGCGCAGGGATTAACCCTCGATCATCTGGTCTGGCTGGCAAACCAGCAGCTTAACCGGCTGCACGGGCGCTATTGTCTGGAGCGCAAAAGTCAGGAGGCGCTGGAGTTGCAGGTGGTGGATACCTGGCAGGCGGACGTGCGCCGTGATACCCGCACCCTGTCGGGGGGAGAAAGTTTTCTGGTCAGCCTAGCGCTGGCGCTGGCGCTGTCCGATCTGGTGAGTCATAAGACGCGAATTGAATCGCTGTTTCTCGACGAGGGCTTTGGCACCCTGGATGCGCAAACGCTGGACAGCGCGCTGGATGCGCTGGATGCGCTGAACGCCAGCGGTAAAACCATTGGGGTGATCAGCCATGTTGAGGCGATGAAGGAGCGTATCCCGGTACAGATCCGGGTACGCAAGGTCAATGGGTTGGGGTTCAGTCGTTTGGATCTTCCCGGTTGAGCGGGGGAAGTGGGCTTTGCAGCCAGCGCTTTGTTTTTTAAAAGCCAGGTCAACTACGTTTCACCATTCCGCTACGCGGACTGGCGACAAGGGGCCTTCAGTCGCAAAGGCCCCTTGACCCCGTGCTTGCGGCGTCACATCGCCTGCTTACGCAGGTTCCCTCGGCCACGCCGCTTTCTGGCGGACCGGCGTGATTCGCCATCCAGGCGAAGCACGCCTTTCGCCGACTTCCCTGTCGGCTCTTCCTGGAAATCCGCGCAACCTCGGCGACGTTCCTGATGCCGCCCAAAGGTCAAAACCCAAAACCAGGTCAACTTCAAAATCAAAATCAAAATCAAAATCAAAGGCAAAGGCAAAGGCAAAGGCAAAGACAAAGACAAAGACAAAGACAAAGACAAAGGCATAAAAATCAAAACAATTTTTTTGGGTTTGGGTTTGGGTTTGGGTTTGGGTTTGGGTTTTAAGATTTTGACGTTGATTTAGATTTTGACCTGGATTTTGACGTTGGTGCGGCTTTAAAAACGGAGCCGAGGTAATGACAATTCCCAGGACGAGCGGGCATGGACGCCCGTGAGAAGCCTGCTTCGCCTGGACGGCGAATCAGGCTGGTCCGTCGGGAAATGTCATTGCCGAGGGCACCCGCTTTAGCGGGCGCAGTGCCAGCCGCTAGCGCGGGGTCAAGGGGAGCAGGCGATGTGCTCCCCTTGTCGCCAGCCCGTGAAACGGGATGGTGAAACGTGGTTGACCTGGCTTTTGCCCTGGCTTTTAAAAACATAAACAACAAATCCAAACCCAGCCCCACGCAGTGGACCAGCCTCAGGTCCTGGTCCCGACCAGCTCCTGCCGCCACTGACGCGGACTCACCCCAAACCAGCGCCGAAACGCACGCGAAAACGCACTCACCTCTGAATACCCCAGCAGCAACGCCATCTCCGAAATCGGCAACTGGCGCTGCTGCAGATAATGGCGCGCCATCTCACAACGCACCTGATCCACCAGACTGGTAAAACTGAGTCCCTGCTCACGCAAACGGCGCTGCAGTGACCAGCTGGACAACCCCAGCTTTTCCGCGACCTCCTCCAGCACCGGCTCCCCCTGTAACAGCATCAGGTGCACCTGAGTACGCGCCCGCTCCACCAGACTCTGGCGCGGCGTGGCGCTGTTAAGGCGGCGGATCGCATCCTGCATGACCCCCAGCAGCAGTGGATCGCTGTCAGGCATGGGGCGTAACAGATCGCGCTTCGGGATCAACAGCGAATTAAAAGGCTGATCAAACCAGACCGGCGCATCGAACACTTTACAGTGTTCATGCCACTGCTCCGGACGCGGATGCTCAAAATGGACTTCACGCGGTGCCCAGTGCGCGCCGGTAACGTGGCGGATCAGATTCAAAAACATGCCCAGCGTCAGCTCTGCATCCTGACGGCGACTGAGGATCGCACCGTGGCGCACCTGATAATCCAGACGCCAGCACTCACCTTTATCCACCAGCCGGGTCAGGGTGTCATGCTGGTGCCAGGGAAAAGCCAGCACCACATTATGCAACGCCTGCTCCAGGGTGGCGCTGCACAGACCAATATAACCAATCAGGCCTAATGACTGCGGTTTAAACTGCCTGCCGTAGCGTAAACCGAAGTTATCACAGCCGGAATAACGCGCCGCCTCTTCCATTACCCGGCAGTAATTGATCAGGCCAAGGCTGAGGGTTGGCTGCGCCAGCAGTTCGGCATCAATACCGCTGATACCGAAAATCCGCCCGGCATCTCCCCCGTTCAGACTGATAAATTCACTCAGGCCGCTGGCCGCCGCCGCCAGTACCCCCTGATTGCTGACCGTGCTGTCATACAGCACGGCAGATGCCGTCAGTAAAGGTTGCATCGTTATCACTCCTCGCTGCCATCACTCCGTTAACAGCAGCAACTTTTATACCAATCCGGCGCAACCCGTTAGCGGCGGGCGAGCGGCAGCAGCGGCAAAGCACTGCCCGGCAACGGTGCAGATTTATGCACCGACCGGGAGCGACTCACTCTCAAGATAACGCTGACATAAGCGCACCGAGTGCCCCGCCCAGTCATTGCCCAGGCTGCGCGCCATCCCGGTATCGCGATGGGTACCCACCCAGGCCATCAGCTGAATGCGCCGCTGGATCAGCAGCGTCGGGACCATCGCCATTTCGTCATCGCTGATATGCGCCACCTGCTCATACCCCTGTAACCAGTTGTCGATCCACTCCGCCGCGCGCGGATGATGCTCCACAAAACTGATCGCCGCCGCCAGATCGTGCAGATACCAGCCAAAGCCACAGTCATCAAAATCGATCACCCGGGTTTCCCCTTTGTGCAGCAGCAGATTGGTTAAACGCAGATCGGCGTGGATCAGGCCGTAATGCTGCTGATGTTGACCAAAGGCCGCCAGGCGCGATCCCACCTGCGCCACGGTCTCCTCAATGACCGGCCGATGGTGTGCGGATAAAAACGGGGCATCGCGCCAGTCTCCCCAGTGGCTTTGCGCACTGGTCATGGTGTGATGATCCCAGATAATGCGTCGAAAATCGTCCGGGCGCTGCCAGCGGCGGCTGTGCTGATGCAAACGGGCGGTGATTTGCCCCAGCTGGCGAAAGGCGCGCGGATCGACATCGGTGCCCGGCATTTCGCCGTCGATCCAGTGAAACAGCACCGCGTAACGCTGGCTGCCACCGGGCAGATCCAGGGTTTGAACCCGCTCACCCAGACGATCCTTGACCGCCTGCGGCACGATAATCCCGGTTTCCACCAGCGCGTCCAGCCAGTTCAGTTCGCTTTCAATTTCCGCGCGCTGATGATACCCGGCGCGGTGCAAACGCAGCGCATAACGTTTCCCACCGGCCTGCAGCAGAAAGGTGGCATTTTCCGAACGACACAGCAGACGCAGACTGCCCTGTAGCTCAGCGGGATAACGGCTCAGCGCCAGCTCTGCCAGCGAGCCAAGTGCAGCACTGGTCAGCGTTTCATAATCTTTAGCGGTCATCAGCGTGCTCCCCATATGAGTCAGGCTGTCAGCATCCCGCCCTGTCACTTTTCCTGCCTGACCGCAGGTAACAGACTGTTGACCCCAAAGTGCAGCTGGCACCGATCTTGCCTGTCAGTTGACCGTAGCGCGCAGAACTGATCACAACGCGGTCAAGTTTCCCGTCACTGAGCGCGGCATTATCAGCTGACCGAAGCTGTCCGCGAGAGGCCGCACAGCCGGAAAATAACCACAGTCACTGACGCCGCCAGACGGCACTGATGAACCAATTACGGGGATAACGTTATGACAGCCACACTTAAACCCACGCTGGGCACGCTTCATCTCTGGGGGATCGCCACCGGGCTGGTGATTTCAGGCGAATATTTTGGCTGGAGCTACGGCTGGGGCGTGGCAGGCACCCTCGGCTTTCTGCTGACCACGCTGTTAATCGCCACCATGTACAGCTGCTTTATTTTCAGCTTTACCGAGCTGACCACGGCCATTCCCCACGCCGGTGGTCCTTTTGCCTACAGCCGCCGCGCCTTTGGTGAAACCGGCGGACTGATCGCCGGTATGGCAACCCTGGTGGAATTTGTCTTTGCCCCGCCGGCAATTGCAATGGCGATTGGTGCCTACCTTAACGTGCAGTACCCGCAGCTGAATCCGAAGTATGCCGCCGTTGCCGCCTATCTGATGTTTATGACGCTGAATATTCTGGGGGTCCGGCTGGCGGCGATGTTTGAACTGGTGGTCACCATTCTGGCGGTGCTGGAGCTGCTGGTGTTTATGGGCGTGGTGGCACCGGGCTTCAGCCTGGCGAACTTTACCGCCCACGGCTGGGCGGGCAGCGATCATTTTGGTCTGCCTGCGGTTTCCGGCATTTTCGCCGCCATTCCCTTTGCTATCTGGTTTTTTCTGGCAATTGAAGGGGCAGCAATGGCGGCGGAAGAAGCCAAAGATCCGGCGCGTACCATTCCGCGTGCCTATATCTCCGGTATTCTGACCCTGGTGGTGCTGGCGATTGGCGTGATGTTGATGGCGGGCGGTGCCGGTGACTGGCGCACCCTGTCCGGAATTAACGACCCGCTGCCGCAGGCAATGAAGATGATTGTTGGCGAGCACTCGCGCTGGATGCATATGCTGGTCTGGATTGGGCTGTTTGGTCTGATCGCCAGCTTCCACGGCATTATCCTTGGCTACTCACGCCAGTTCTTTGCCCTGGCGCGCGCCGGTTACCTGCCTGCCGGGCTGGCAAAACTATCACGCTTTCAAACCCCGCACCGGGCGATTATTGCCGGTGGGGTGATTGGGATTATCGCCATCCTGAGTGATAACTGGATCCAGTTACAGGGGATGTCGCTGACGGCGGCGATGATCACCCTGGCGGTGTTCGGTGCCATCGTGATGTATATCATGAGTATGCTCAGCCTGTTTCGCCTGCGCCGCACCGCGCCGCAGATGGTGCGCAGCTTCCGCGCTCCAGGCTATCCGCTGGTGCCTGCCATCGCCCTACTGCTGGCGGTGATCTGCCTGCTGGCAATGCTATGGTTTAACCCGTTACTGGCAGCGATATTTGGTGGATTAATGGCTGCCGGCTACCTGTGGTTCCTGCTGACTAAAAACCTGCGCGATAGCGTCCCGCACGATGCCATGCTGCAGGGCGAATAATCCCCCGGGCCAGGCAGTTGATCTGGCCCTGGCTTTTGACTTTGACCTGGCCGTTGACCTTCAGGCGGCATCAGGAACGGAGCCGGGGTTGCGCTGATTTCCAGGAAGAGCCGCCAGGACGGCGGCGAAAAGCGTGTTGAGACAGGACGTCGAATCACGCTGGTCCGCCAGAAAGCGGCGTGGCCGAGGGAACCCGCGTCAGCGGGCGAAGTGACGCCGCAAAGCCCGGGTGCAGGGCGGCGGCGACTGGCCGCCCTCTCGCCAGTCCGCGCAGCGGAATGGTGAAACGTCGTTGACCTGGCTCTTGCCCTGGCCTGTAAAAAAAGCAAACACCCAACCACCAATTCAGCATTCCTGCCGCAAAGGCAATGAAACCCATCAGCCAATTCGCTATCATGCGCGCTGACTTTGATTTCGCGCTTCGGTGCGTCCCGGGAGGAAATGCAGCATGCTGTGGTTTAAAAATTTGATGGTCTATCGCCTGAATCGTGACATCCCATTAACGGCAGACGAAATGGAAAAAAAGCTCGAACCCCTCGCGTTTACCCCCTGCGGCAGCCAGGATATCGCGAAAACCGGCTGGGTTTCCCCCATCGGCCCCCGCGGCGGCGATGCGCTGACCCACGCCAGCAACGGTCAGATCCTGATTTGTGCGCGCAAAGAAGAAAAAATTCTGCCTGCCCCGGTGATTAAACAGGCGCTGGAAGCCAAAATCAGCAAGCTGGAAGCCGAACAGGCACGCAAGCTGAAAAAAACCGAGAAAGACGCGCTGAAAGATGAAGTGCTGCACAGCCTGCTGCCACGGGCGTTCAGCCGCTTCAGTCTGACCCTGCTATGGATTGATACCACCAATAACTTGATTATGGTTGACAGCGCCAGCGCCAAAAAAGCGGAAGATATCCTGGCGCTGTTGCGTAAAAGCCTCGGCTCACTGCCGGTGGTGCCGCTGACCATGGAAAACCCGATTGAGATGACCATGACCCAGTGGGTGCGCTCCGGCGAGCTGCCGCAGGGCTTTGCCCTGCTGGATGAAGCAGAACTGAAAGCGTTGCAGGAAGATGGCGGCGTGATCCGCTGCAAAAAGCAGGATCTGGTGTGCGATGAGATTGCCAACCATATTGAAGCCGGTAAATGGGTGACCAAACTGGCGCTGGACTGGCAGCAGCGGGTGCAGCTGGTGCTCTGCGATGACGGTTCGGTTAAGCGACTGAAATTCAGCGATGAACTGCGCGAGAAGAATGATGATATCGACCGTGAGGATGTCAGCGGCCGTTTCGACGCCGACTTTATCCTGATGACCGGTGAGTTAAGCGCCCTGATAACCGATACGGTTGCCGCACTGGGCGGTGAAGCACCGCGCTAAAAAGCGCTGCAGGCTGAGGAAAACCTCAGCCTGCATGGCCTGTCACAACAGCGGTGACGGGAAAAATCTTAAGATTAATCTTTCAGATAACGACACAGATAGGCGCTTGGCTCGGCCACCTGCAGATGAAATTCACTGTGGCCCGGTACGTTAAATACCTGACCTGCCTGATAGTACGTCCACTCGGTTTCACCCGGCAGCAGCACTTTCAGCGAACCGCTGACCACCGTCATTTCTTCCGCCTGCGCGGTGCCAAAGGTATATTCCCCTTCCGCCATCACACCCACGCTGGAACGTCCGCTGGTGGCGTTTTCAAAGCCCACAGATTTTACTTTGCCGTCAAAATACTCACTAACATTAAGCATATAAGTTCCTTGTAACAGACAAATACTGACTGGCAGTGTAGAGGGATTACTGCCAGCCTGTCACCTGTTAAATCATCACAACCCGGCGCTTAATCTTTAGTGTGATCCTCATAACGTGCTTTCGCATCATGCGCTTCATGCTCGCTCTGATGTTCACTGATCAGGGAGTTCGGTGACGGGTGGTCGGCGCGCAGTTCATACCAGGTGACCGTGTTTCCGGCTGCGCCCTTCTCAACTGCCACAACGCGGGCAGTACGTGGATACGGTGGTTTACCTGCCATATTATTCCCCTTCTGGTTAATCAGGTTGTCAGTATCACCGCCAGTCGCAGTGAATACGTAAGTATAGCCAAACGCTGTTTTTTAGCAGTGGCAGGGGAAGGTCACCGCTACCCGGCGGACAGAGAAATTAACTGGCACGCGCCGCCATCAGCACATTCAGCACCTGCTGCACCACCGCCGCTGGTGGCTGCATGCCATCAATAATATGGTGGGCCGTCTGACGATACAGCGCATCACGCGCCTCGAGTACTTCACTGACTTCTTCCGCAATCGGCCGGCCGGTTAAGGACGGGCGCTGCTGTTTTTCCGGCTGCGCGATAATCCGCTGCTCCAGCACGCTGGCCTGAGCATTGAGATAAAATACCTGCCCCTGCTGGCGCATAAAGTGGCAGTTTTCCGGCGTCAGTACCATACCACCGCCGGTAGCAATCACCACCTGGGGCTGAGTCAGCGCTTTCAACGCGTCACTTTCTCGCAGACGAAAGCCCTGCCAGCCCTGCTGTGCCACGATTTCAGCCACCGTCCGCGCGCTGATTTGCTGCAAATAATGGTCGGTATCACAGAAGGTATAGCCCAGCGCCAACGCCAGCGCCTGGCCGACGGTGGTTTTCCCGCAGCCACGAGCACCAATAAGATAAACAGGTAACGACATAACCGGCATTTCCTTTGAAACAGGGGGGACGCACAGCGTCAGGGAGTGGAACCCGCAAAAGGTGAGTGTTGGCACGCATAATACCTGACAATTTTACTGCGAGCCAGTGGTAACGATTTATTTACAGCCATCAGGCCTTACAATCAGAACAAACCCTGTAATAACGCTACATAAGGATGTAATTATTTATTTACATTCATCAGTAAACATGGTGTTCAGCCGCAACATTTTCTTACGCTGGTCAGATTTACTTTCTTCCATCGCTTGCCACAATTAACTTTATCACCCGTTTTCGGAGAATAATAATGCAAAACGAAGAACAACAGCTGATTGCCAGTCTGTTCAGCCGCCTGAAACAGGCCGAGGCCAGCACCGCTCCGCGCGACAGCGAGGCAGAAAAGTTTATTCAGCAGCAACTGCAGCAGCAGCCAGCCGCCCCCTACTATATGGCTCAGGCGATCCTGATCCAGGAAGCCGCGATGAAACAGCTCAATAGCCGGGTCAGCGAGCTGGAAGCCCGGCTGAAAAAGGCACCGCAGCAAAGCAGCGGCGGTTTTCTTTCCGGGCTGTTTGGCGGCGGCAGCCATCAGTCACAGCCGGAAACGTCATCTGGCTGGAATCGCGCCTCGGCCCCCCAGCAGCAGCAGGCACCTCAGGGCTATAATCCGGGTGCTGCCGCGGCACCTGCCGCCGGACGCAGTTTCCTCGGTGGTGCACTGCAAACCGCGGTCGGGGTGGCCGGTGGCGTGGTGATGGCCGATATGCTGACCAGTATGTTTCACCACTCCCAGCCGGAAGAGATTGTAAATATCATTAATGAACCGGCCATGCCGGAGCAGGGCTTTGATAATAATCAGGATATCTTTAACGGCAGTAATGATAACGGCGTATTCCCGGGCCAGGATCAGGGCAATTCCGCCAGCGATTACAATGATTTCAGTAATGATGGCTTCGACGACGATATGAACGACGACAGCTTTCTCTAGTCTCTGCCCCTTCTCCCGCCTGGCGGAAGAAGGGATCAGCCTCTGGCCTGCTGCTGCAACCACTTATCCAGCTCATTGGCAAACAGCTGCCGGTCACGCTGATTCAGCGCCGCCGGACCGCCGGTCTGTACTCCACTGGCGCGCAGGGTATCCATAAAATCACGCATGGTCAGCCGCTGACGGATCGTCGCCTCGCTGTAACGTTCCCCACGGGGATTCAGCGCTACCGCGCCCTTTTCCATCACTTCCGCCGCCAGCGGAATATCCGCGGTGATCACCAGATCGCCCGCAGACGCACGGCGCACAATTTCGTTATCCGCCACATCAAATCCCGCGGCCACCTGTAGGGTACGCAGAAAGGGAGATGCAGGTACGCTTAACGGCTGGTTCGCTACCAGCGTGACCACCATCTGCGCGCGTACCGCCGCGCGGTACAGCACTTCTTTAATCACTTTAGGACAGGCATCGGCATCCACCCAGACAGGCATCTGTGGCTCCTTTATTCAACGCTGATCAAGTGCGGCGATCTTCCCACATTTCTGCGCACAGCGGGAATATTAATTTCAGCCTGGCTGTTGCCGACAATAAATCTGCACTGAATTTCATCCGAAGGTTTAAGCTAATCACTGGCTGGGTTATGGTGAGTCTCTTTATTTCAGTCCGCCGGCAGGAGAATATGATGGATAAAAAAATTGGATTTATTGGCTGCGGTAATATGTCAAAGGCGATCATTGCGGGCCTGGTGGCAGCAGGTCAGTTTAAGCCAGCAAATATTTGGGTTTTCGATCGCAAGCCGGAAACCAATCGCCAGATGCAGCAGCAGTACGGGATTACCCCCGCCAGCAGCAGCACGGAAGTGGCAAAACAGGCAGATATTCTGTTTGGTGCGGTTAAGCCAAACGTGATGCTAAGCGTGCTGAAGGAGATTGCCGGCAGCCTGAATAAAGATACCGTGGTAGTGTCGATTGCCGCCGGTATCACCCTGGAGCAGCTGGCGGGCGTGCTGGGCTACGATCGCAAGATTGTTCGGGTGATGCCGAATACGCCAGCGCTGGTGAGCCAGGGCATGACCTCAGTAACGCCCAACATGGTGGTGACACAGCAAGAAACCGATGAAATTATTGAAATTTTCAACGGTTTTGGTCAGGCCGTTCAGGTGCCGGAATATCTGATCCATGCCGTAGTGGGCGTCAGCGGCTCTTCCCCCGCCTATGTGTTTATGTTTATCGAAGCGATGGCTGACGCCGCCGTACTGGGCGGAATGCCGCGCGCGCAGGCCTACCAGTTTGCGGCTCAGGCGGTAAAAGGGGCGGCGCAGATGGTGCTGGAGAGTGGTAAGCATCCGGCAGAGCTGAAAGATATGGTTTGTTCACCTGGCGGCACCACCATTGAGGCAGTGACCACGCTGGAAGAAACCGGACTGCGTTCAGCGGTGATCAGGTCAATGCAGCGCTGTATGGCAAAATCAGAAGCAATGAGTAAAGCCTGAGGCGATTACACAGCGGCGGGGTTATCCCCGCCGCTGTTGGCTACAAAATGACGCTGGGGATGATTATCAGCGCGAAAATCGCCACGATCAGTCCGTGTTTGACCCAGTAATAGAGCTTACGGTTGCGTTTTTTCAGATTCTGACCGGCATCACGAATGCTGTTTACGTATTTAAAAATACGGTTAATACCGCCGGTGCGATCGTTTTCATCATTTGGTGAACTGGCCGCTGACATCAGCGCCGATCCCACCCAGCGGTTTACCGCCTGCGCCCAGCGATATTTCATCGGCCGCTCAACGTCACAGAACAGAATAATGCGGGTTTTATCGGTTTTATTCTGCGCCCAGTGGACGTAAGTTTCGTCAAAGAATACCGCCTGACCATCACGCCAGCTGTGAGGTTCACCGTCTACATCAATCAGACAGTTATCATCATTTGGCGTACTCAGCCCCAGGTGATAGCGCACCGATCCGGCATAAGGATCGCGGTGCTTACCCAGATGGCTGCCTGCCGGCAGTTCAGCAAACATCGCCGCTTTAACTGAGGGAATTTTTTCCAGCAGCTCGCTGGTGACCGGGCACAAAGTACGGGCAGAAGGATGCGCGTCGTCGTACCATTTCAGATAAAAACGTTTCCAGCCACGCTTGAAGAAGGTATTAAAACCGGCATCATTATGGCTTTGCGAGGCTTTGATATGATCCTGCAGACGCAGCGCTTCTTCCCGGATAACCTGCCAGTTATCGGTCAGGTTTTTTAATTCCGGGAATTCTTTTTCATCATAATAAGGCTGCGATGGGATCGCTGAAAACCCGGTCATAAACATATTTACCGGTGCCATAAAGGTCGAGTGGTCGAACAGCTGGCGGGAAAATTTTTGCTTCACTTTACCGCGTGAATGGGCATAGATCACGCTGATAACAAAAATACCAATAATAATCAGAGCCACCATACAACGGGTTCCTTGAGTTGCAAGTGACACACATCATAGCGGCAGATGCCTGCCATGAAAGTGTCGGAATAAACTGAGTCAGAGAATTCTATTCCCTGATTAGCGCTGATATTAGCTATTTGTGCGCTTAATCAAACGGGTGCGGAGACAGCGCACCCGTTGCCGCTCATATTCCAGCCATTAGCGCGAATAACCGGCGCTTTAACTCTTCCTCAGGCAAGTGCTCATAAAGCTTTTACGTTCATCCCCTTTCAGCTTTTTATCACCCGCCTGCGCATTACAGGTTTTCATTTTCGCCTGCTGGGGGGTAATCGCATCTTTTTTCAGGCATGTACTCATAAAGGCTTTGCGCTGATCGCCTTTAAGCGATTTGGCACCAGCCTGCTGATTACACACCGTCATTTTTTGTTGCTGTGGGGTTTTTTCCGCAGCAGCGGCATAACCTACGGTCGCCAGTGATAATAATGCCACCGCAAAAATTTTAGCCTTCATCTCTGTTCTCCTGTGTGGATGAGTACCGGTAACCGGTACGGTACCGTTAATTTTAGACCAGTTCCACAGAAACACAGATTATGGCGGGGGGCTATACTGACGTTAACAACCAGGACGGCTTAGCAGACGGTTAATGCAGCTTTCCAGCATCATTACTTCATGGGAGTGTTGGGAAACAAATCCGTACTGCGCGGGCATGGCCGCGACAATACTCTGTTTAATATTGTCGAACTGTTGCTCATCCATCTGGCGCAGTAACGCTGTCACCACAATATTCAGCGCATCAACCTGAGCCGTCAGTTCTTTCGCTTCTTCTTCTTTATCTGCCAGCCTAATCAGGAGTTCAGCAATGAGATTCTTCATAAGTACATTCCGATTTTATAAAACAGGACGTTAACATTGCTTATGGTGGAATTATACAAAAATCTGAATTATCTGCTAAAGGGGGAAGGTGATGGCAGACCAAAAACACAACTCACTCAATACAATTTATCTTAAAAATGGGAAAAAAACGTGTTATTCAGGGGCTGTTGCCCCTGAATACACTGACGCTTAACGTCCCTGCTCAGCAAAACCGCGTGGCCCTCCCGGACCGCCGCCGCCACCCCAGCCACCACCACCGCCGCCTGGAGGTGGGAACAGGCATCCACTCAACGCTGCCACCAAGGCAACAATACTCACTGCTTTAATAATACGACTCATACCGGACCTCATTGTGACGTTATGCGTGGATAGTAATCAGCGTTTACCCGCACCACAATCCAGACTACTCCAGTTCCCCGCGGTTTTAACCTGCGGTTACCCTGGTTAACACTTTCCTGCGACTTTACCTACAGAATTCACTCCCGGTCCGTCTCAACACCCATTGCATCACAGATTGTTGAGAGCATGCTCTCAACCTGTTGTTTGCTCACTTCACATCATAAAAAATCCACGTGAACGTAAGACTCCGTCTCCCGAGACTTCCCCCATGACCGAACGTGCTTTTCCCGACCTGCAGCAGTTGCTGTCGATGCATTACTATGAAAATTCCGGCATTACCCAGATCAATCGCCTGCCTGCGCACGCCCCATTCCACAGCTGGCGCGAGTGCCAGGACGCCCGTGACGATGCCACCTCAGACCGCCAGCGCGTAATGAATGGTGAGTGGGGGTTCAGCTATTTCAGCAGCCCGCAGTCGGTGCCGTCAAACCGGCAGCTGCCTGCTCTGCTGGCTGAAGCCCAAGCTGCGCCTGAAGGGTCGCAGCCGGTACTGGCCGTGACGACAGATCGGCTGGATATTACCCGGGATCAACAGCGCTGGCAGTTTTGCTGTCTGCGCGGAGAACTGGTGCAGTGATGGCTGGCGGATCGCCCCCAGTTGCTGTCGCCGCTGCGCGATCTGTTTGTGCGCGCGCCGCCGGATAACGATATCAGCATTAGTGAAGCCAGCCAGATCGATCCCAATGCCTGAGTATCCCGCTGGCAGCAGGCCGGTTACGATCGGCTGGAAGCGCGGCTGCTGGCGTGGCAGGTGGATACGCTGAGCAGCGGCATCCAGATTATCAGCCAGCATGTCTGGCAGGCCAGCGGCAAAACGCGTTTTGTCAGCCGCAAGCGCTATCTGATCGCCCGCGACGGCAGCCTGCAGCTGGATGTGGAAGTCACTACCGCCGCCGGTCAGCCCCCCCCCTGCACGTATTGGCCTGCGCTGCCAGCTCACAGAATCAGCGCAGCAGGTCAGCTGGCTGGGTTATGGGCCATTTGAGAACTACCCGGATCGCCGTCTGGCCGCGACCTTTTCCCGCTGGCAACAGCCGCTGAGCGCCATGCACACCCCTATGTTTTCCCCTGTGAAAACGGCCTGTGCGGTAACACCCGCCAGCTAAACTTCGGCCGGTTAACGGTTAGCGGCGATTTTCATTTTTCCCTCAGCCACTTTAGCGTGGAACAACTGCGGGATACTTCGCACCGCCACTTGTTGCGCCCGGAGCCCGGCTGATGGTTGATCCTTGATGGCTTTCATATGGGGGTGGCGGCGATGATTCATGGAGCCCCGGCGTAGCCGATGTCTGGCGGCTGAATGGACAACAGCTACCGTTATCAGGTAACGCTGGGGTTTGTGGCCACCTGAGTGTACTGCGCTGTTTTTCCTTTTTTTCAGATAATCAGACATAAAAAAACCCACCGCAGGGTGGGTTTTTTACCTGACAGAGACCAAAGCCTTAGCGCTTTATCTCTGAGGGGAAATCTTACAGCGCAACAACGTTAGCAGCTGCAGGACCTTTCTGGCCGTTTTCGATAGTGAATTCAACCTGCTGACCTTCATCCAGGCTTTTGTAACCATCGTTCTGGATTGCAGAGAAGTGTACGAACACGTCTTTGCTGCCGTCAGTTGGAGAGATAAAGCCAAAACCTTTCTCAGAGTTGAACCATTTTACTAAACCAGTCATTTTGTTAGACATTTGTCTTTCCTTCTAAAGAATATACGCCACAGTGGGCACCAGGTTTGTCAACAGGGATACTATGAGGCACTCAAGAAGGAAGTCAGGAGGAAGCTGGGATGCTTAAACTGAAGACTGCTTTACTAAAATTGCTCGCATACGTGGGTCTGTTTCAAAACCAACGCGCTCATTTACGCATAATCCTGCGCTCAGTACAAGCCGTTCCGACAGAAAAATCACGGGTTTCAGCGTGCAGACAACGTAACATCATCAACAATCGGGTAAATGACCGGTCAGAATGACCAGTCATAACCGGTCAGCCGCAATAAACCTGGCTGATATTGTCCTTGCTGTCGGCACTAAAGTTGATCCGGTTCAGATTAAAGTCCATTGTGACCGAAGCGTTGTACGGAATGGAACGCACCGGATGAGCGAAATTCATCGCGTCAATCACGGACAGCGGCTGACCAATGTACTTCTGATATTTTGACGCTTCACAATGATCCAGCTCGGGATCGACCGACGCTGACGAACCGCCTGACTGACAGCCTGCCAGGGTGGCCAGCAGCGCTACCAGCGCCATTTTTCCAACCAGTTTCACAATTTTCCTCCTGTTAATCGCTAAGCAGGTGACCCACCGCTGATGGCGGCAATCATCCCAGCGTACAACATGTATGCTTTCGTAATAAGGTAATACGACAAATTAACCGCCATTTTTAACCCATCTGCCACCAGAACAGCACTAACGGCTGAAAAAACCCGTTATCGTCGGCGTAGCATTACCACAAATTTTATAAGGAGAAGACCCTGATGGAACTGGCCGTGTTTATCACATTTGCCCTGGTGATGACGCTGGTAGCGATTAAAGTTCGCTAACCGGTCACCCTCCCTGTCACTCGACACGCTTTCATACGGTTGTTACCATCCGCCACTTTCCCCTGCCCGTCGACTGAGAAAGCCATGATGACTTCCCGTACCAATGATCGCGCGATGCGCATCCTGTTCTGCGCTGCCGTGCTGCTGATCTGGTACGCGCTGCGGATGGCGCTGACGCTCCCCGTTTTCAGACCGCTTCTCAGCAGTCATCTGCTGGTGCCGCTGTTCTGCCTGGCACAATGCCTGCTGCTGTTGCCGTTTTATGCTATCTATCAGCGGCGCTATCAGGATATTCCCTGCGGATCTTTGCACTGCCGTACTCTGTCAGCCAGTACGCTGTTACTGTTACTGCTGCTGCTCGCCCAGTCGCTGTACCGTCAGCCGGAGAGTTGGGGTGTTGAACAACTCGCCGGCGACCGGCTTTCCGTGTTGCTGTTTTTTGCTGCCAGCATGGTGCTGGCACCGCTGGCCGAAGAAGTACTGTTCCGCGGCTTTCTGTTTCAGGGGTTAAGTCTGATGCTGGCCAACCAACGCTGGCTCAGCGCTCTGCTGACCTCACTTATTTTTGCCGCCCTGCACAGTCAGTACAGCCACTGGCAATCGCTGCTTTCACTAACGCTGCTATCCTTGCTGTTGTGTTATGCCCGCCTGCGCTCGGGCGGGTTGATGCTGCCGTTGGTGCTGCATATGCTGAATAATTTCCTCAGCCTGTGCTCGCTGTGGTGGCTGGCAGAATAAACCTCCTGATAATACCTGGCTATTTATAACTGTTTTCCTGTTTTTATAACTTTTCTAAATATTGTTAGCGATTAATCTACTATTTATCTTAGTGATTATTCACTTACACTCGCGGAAAACATCAGCTCAGGAAACGCTATGAAACTTACTGCTCCCTCAGTTCTGGCACTGGTACTCACCTATGCTTTCGCCGCCTCGGCCGCCACACCGACAGATACCCTGGTTATCGCGCAGTCCATTGATGATGCCAGTAGTTTCGATCCGGCAGAGGGATTTGAACTGACCTCAATGCAGGCGTTTACCAACCTTTATCAGCGTCTGGTGCAGTCCGACCCCGCCGATCCGGTAAAACTGCAACCTACGCTGGCCAGTAGCTGGCAACCGGGAAGCGATAATCGCAGCATGATTTTCACACTGCGTGACGGGACAACCTTTGCTTCGGGTAACCCGGTGCGGCCGGAAGATGTGATTTTTTCCCTGTCACGGGTGATTGAACTGAATCTCGACCCGTCCTTTATTCTTACCCAGCTCGGCTGGAACAAAGACAATATCGACAGCCATCTGAAAAAAATTGACGATAAGCATCTGCAAATCAGTTGGGATGCCGGCGTCAGCCCTGCTTATGTGCTCAACCTGCTGGCGGCACCGGTGGCATCGGTGGTGGATGAGAAAACCGTTCAGGCCCATGCCCAGGCCGGTGACTTTGGTAATAAATGGCTGAAGCTGCACTCTGCCGGCAGTGGCCCTTATCAAATCCGTAAATATATTCCCCACGAAGTGGTGCTGATGAGCGCCAATCCGTCTTCTCCCGCCGGAGCGCCGGTGCTGAAGAATTTGCTGATTAAAAACGTGCCGGATGCTGCCACGCGCCGCCTGCTGCTGGAACAGGGGGATGCGGATATCGTCCGTAACCTGGGCGTCGATCAGTTCAGCGCCCTGCAGCATAAAAACAATATCACCACCCTCGGGGTGCCGATGGCATCACTTTACTATTTGCAGTTCAATACCGAAGCCAGTCCGGCGCTGAAAAACCCAGCGCTGTGGCAGGCTGCACGTTATCTGTTTGACTATAAAGGTATTGCTGACGACCTGCTGAAAGGACAGTTTCAGGTTAACCAGACCTTTTTGCCACAGGGCTTCCCCGGCGCACTGAAAGACAACCCGTTCACCTATGATCCGGAAAAAGCCAAAGCGATCCTGAAAAAGGCCGGGCTGAATAATGTCAGCTTCACTCTCTCAGTCAGTAATCAGCCGCCTTATCTTGATATCGCGCAGGCACTGCAGGCCAGCTTTGCCAAAGGTGGGGTTAAGGTTGACGTACTGCCTGGCATCAGTTCGGAAGTGGCTACCCGGGTGAAATCACACCAGTATCAGGCCACGCTGAATGCATGGGGAGCCGACTATTTTGATCCCAATACCAATGCCTCGGCGTTTGCTTACAATCCGGAAAATGGCAATACCACCCTGGCAATGCGCTCAAACTGGCATATCCCACACCTCAATAAACAGACGCTGGCCGCCAGTGCCGAAACCGATCCGGCGAGGCGGGTTGCATTGTACCACCAGCTGCAGCGGGAAATTTTGCAACAATCACCGTATGTGATTGGCCTGCAGGCGCGTAACCTGGTGGCGCTGCGCGCTAACCTGAAAGGGTATCAGCAGGGCATTAACCCGGATATGGTTTACTACAGCAAGGTGAGTAAGTAATGGCCATACTGCCCGCTGCGCCGGCATCCGCGCGTAGCCAGCTGTTCTGGCGGCGTGGCCGCCGGGGTATCACCGCCCTGCTGTCACTGGCTGTCACCCTGCTGGGACTGCTACTCTTTACCTTTATGCTGTCGCACCTGTCACCGATTGATCCGGTGCTGCAACTGGCAGGTGAACATGCGAGCGCCTCGACCTATGCCCAAATCCGCCAGCAACTGGGCGCTGATCAGCCGCTGCCGCTGCAGTTCTGGCACTATCTGCGCCAACTGCTAAGTGGCAACCTCGGGGTTTCCGCCATTACCGGTCAGCCGGTTGCCGCAGATTTGCTGCGTACCTTCCCTGCCACCTTCGAGCTGGCCACCTGTGCCATGCTGGTTGGCACCTTTGGCGGCATCGCGCTGGCGCTGCTGGCCGCCTGGAAACCCGGCAGCCTACAGGATAATCTGGTGCGTTTTATTTCGCTACTCGGCTATTCGGTGCCGGTGTTCTGGCTGGGGCTGCTGGGGCTGCTGCTGTTTTATGCCGGGCTGCACTGGTCTGCCGGGCCAGGGCGGCTGGATGATATTTATACCTGGACTATGGAGCCGGTCACCGGGATGGTGCTGATTGACAGCTGGCTGTCGGGCGATCGCCAGATGTTTTTCAACGCCCTCGCCCATTTGTGGCTGCCGGTAGCTATCCTCGGCCTGCTGTCCATGGCCACCATCACCCGCCTGCTACGGGCGGCGTTATTGGAAGAGAGCAATAAAGAGTACGTCACCCTGGCTCAGGCAAAAGGTGCCAGCCGGGGGCGTATTCTGTTACTGCACATTTTTCCTAACGTGCGCGGGACGCTGATCACCGTGCTGGCGCTTTCTTACACATCGCTGCTGGAAGGTTCGGTGTTAACGGAAACCGTTTTTGCCTGGCCGGGCGTTGGGCGCTATATGACCACCGCGCTGTTTGCGGCCGATACGCCGGCGATCCTCGGATCGACCCTGCTTATCGGCTGCTGCTTTATTGTGATTAATGCGCTGAGTGATGGATTAACCTGGCTTGCCGATCCGAGAACCCGATGATAACTTCCCCTGTCACAGCCACGTCGCGCCCGGGTATTTTTCGCCGTCTGCGCCTGAATTATACCCTGAGCCTTGGCCTGATCATGGTTGCCGTGCTGCTGGCTAGCGCCCTGCTGGCTCCAGTGCTGGCACCCTTTGATCCCAATGCCCAGCAGATGGCGGTGCGGCTGATGCCGCCCTCTGCCAGCCACTGGCTGGGCACCGACGGCTTTGGTCGCGATCTGCTGTCACGCCTGATCTATGGTACCCGCCCTACCTTGCTGCTGGTGTCGCTAATCCTGCTACTGGCTATCCCCTGTGGATTACTGGTGGGGATTGCTGCCGGCTATCTTGGCGGCGGATATGAGCGGGTGCTGATGCGCATTACCGATATTTTTCTCTCGATGCCCAGCCTGGTCATCGCCCTGGCGCTGGTTGCCACCCTCGGCCCCGGACTGATGAACGGCGCGCTGGCGCTGGCGTTTACCAGCTGGCCTGCCTTTGCCCGCCAGTCCAGAGCCGAAACGCTGGCGCTGCGCCGCAGTGAATATCTGGCGGCAGCACGTATGCAGGGCATCACCGGACTGCGTCTTATGTTTGGTCATATACTGCCACTCTGTTTGCCGGGTGCCGTGGTGCGCGGAGCGTTAAGTCTTGGTGGGATTATTCTGGCCGCAGCCGGCCTGGGCTTTCTCGGAATGGGGATCCAGCCACCAACAGCCGACTGGGGCACCATGGTCGCGGAAGGCAGTAAAGTGATTTTCGACCAGTGGTGGGTCGCTGCAGTTCCCGGCGCGGCCATCCTGTTTGCCAGCCTGGCGTTTAACCTGACAGGCGACGGCCTGCGTGACCGACTGGACAGCCGTAATGAACACTGATGCAACTCAATCCATCGTGGTGGACAACCTTACCGTGCGCAGCGCGGAGGGCAGTACGCTGATCAATAATCTGAGTTTCAACCTCGGGAAACAGCGTCTGGCACTGGTGGGGGAATCCGGTTCCGGTAAGTCTCTTACTGCCCGCACCCTGATGGGCTTACTGTCTCCTGCCCTGCAGATGCAGGCCACCACCCTGAATATTGCTGGCACAGACGGGCTGACGCTCGATAAGCATGGCTGGAACCAACTGCGCGGCAGCAAACTGGGAATGGTCATGCAGGATCCGAAATATGCCCTGAATCCGCAGCGTACCATTGGCTGGCAGGTGGCTGAGCCGCTGAATCTGCATCGCCGCTATGGTCGACGGGAAATTAATGAGCGGGTTTGCGACATGCTGGATGCCGTGGGTCTGCCACAGCCAGCGGCGTTAATGCAGCGCTATCCACATCAGTTGTCCGGCGGTATGGGTCAGCGGGTAATGCTGGCCATCGCGCTGATTGCCGAACCGCAGTTTCTGATCGCCGATGAACCCACTTCCGCCCTGGATCAGGTGATGCGCGAACGGGTGCTGACGCTGATCCACAACCTGGTCGAACAGCGCAATATGGGGCTGTTGCTGATCAGTCACGATCTGCCGCTGGTGGCGGAGCACTGTGAACAGGTGATGGTGATGTATCGCGGCGATCTGCTGGATACCCTGCCTGCTGCCAGTTTGCCTCAGGCCACCCATCCTTATACCCGTACGCTGTGGGCGTGTCGCCCCGGCAAGGCAACGCACGGCACGCTGTTACCGGTGCTGGATCGCGCCATGCTGACAGCAGGAATGAACCATGATTGAGCTGAAAAATGTGAGCGTTGCCCATCATCAGGGTAACGAACGTCGTACCGTCATCAGCGATTTCTCTCTGTCGGTCAGCCAGGGCGAGTGTTTTGGTCTGGTGGGGCCGTCAGGCTGCGGCAAGTCGTCACTACTGTGGGTAATGGCCGGTCTGAATCCACACTGGCAGGGAGAAATGCAACTGGCCAGTCATCAGGCTCAGCCCGGTAGCCCGTTCCGCGGGCAGCTGCGCCGCGATGTGCAGATGGTATTTCAGGATCCTTATGCCTCGCTGCACCCACGTCACCGCCTGCGTCGCACACTGGCAGAGCCGCTGAAGCTGTTAAAGATGGAGGCGATTGATCGGCGTATTGATGAGGGTTTTCAGCAGGTCGGTCTCGATCCGCTGCTGGCCGATCGTTATCCTCATCAGCTTTCGGGCGGCCAGCGTCAGCGCGTGGCGATCATTCGCGCGTTACTGCTTAAGCCGAAGATCCTGCTGCTGGATGAGCCTACGTCGGCGCTGGATATGTCGGTACAGGCAGAGATCCTCAACCTGCTGACACAACTAAAGCAGCAGCAGTTGACGATGGTAATGGTCAGTCACGATCGTGATGTGATTGATCATATGTGCGACCGTGCAGTTGAGTGGCAGTAATCCATTTTCTGCTGTATCTGCCAGAGCACTGACAGGCTCTGGCGTTAACCTGCACTCAGGAGATAGCCGAATGGGAGGAGCTTTTATGTTTATCGGCTTCAAAGTGGGTTTTAAACTGCTCATAGATTGAAATCATATTTGCCGCATCGCCCTGCAAAGGGCTGAGTTTTCCTGCCCGAACCAGTTCAATGACCAGTTGCAGTGCCGCCTGCTTAGGGCAGTTAGAAGGGTGCGCAATTTCGTGTGACATAAGTATCCCGCCGCCGTTTGGTAAAAAGCAGACTTTAGCAGGTTTGCCAGCGTGCCGTCACTGAGAGTCGTATAACCCCCTAAAATCCTCTTAAAGCCGCAAACAATAACTGCTGCAGGATTTTGACTTATCGGGCGTTACGGCTAACACTGGTACTAAATTTCCATTATTTTTTTTAAAGCTATGTTACCTTTATCTCCCTGACCTCGGGACCCGGGTAACGCTGTGCAGCTTATGATAAAGGAATGACTGCTTGAAAATTATTAATATCAAGTTACTGACGATTATAGCCACCTGGCTGGTTATTTTGCTGCATACGGCAGTTATCCCTTTTAGCTATTTCCATCAGGGCTGGTCGGTAGCAGTGATGTATGAAACGCTGGGACGCATCAGCTTTCCTCTGTTTATATTAATCGCCGGTTATATGTTTCTGGATAAAACCGGACCACTGCGTACCACGCTGAAAACCCAGATTATCAGCGTGCTGATACCCCTGTGCGCCTGGAGCGTTTTCTACTACTTTTACAATCGTTTTTCTGGCGGGCCTCCCGTGCAGTTCAGCCTGCTGGATATGCTAAGAACACCAACCTACGGGCACTTATGGTTTGCTTATACTTTGATTATTCTCTATCTGGCTACGCCGGTACTTAATACTTTTATCCAGCATGCCAGCCAGCAGCGTGTTAACACCATTTTGCTGGTCTGGTTTAGCTTATGCTGTGTTTATATGCTGTTTGATAATTTTAAAGAAAGCATTTTTAAAAATCAGGTGTTACCGGCCCCCGGCAATATTGAAATGGCCGTGTTTATGTCGGGGTTTTATATCATTGGAGGGATGATACGGCATCACAAAAAAACACCTGACGTGATTATTTCAACAGTAATTTTTATCTTATCTGCCGTATTTACGGCTGCCATGTGTTATTCACTGTCGCGCAGTGTTGGACTGCCTAACGAGATATTTTTGTTTTACTCGTCTCCCACCATCGTCACGCTGTCAATCGCCTGCTTTTTTATGGTATTGAAAGCACCTCTGCAGTTTCCGGCACGCGTCACCCAGTGCATTCATCGCCTGTCGCGGATGAGTATTGGCATCTTTTTTGTGCATATGCTGGTGCTGGAAAATTTATTCAGTTTTCAGGGCATAAGTTTCATTGGCTACTACTCGGTTGTGACTATTCCGCTGCTGGCTCTGGCCTGCTATCTGATTTCAGCCGTGATTGTCTGGGTTCTTCAACGTATCCCCGTACTGCGACATTTTGTCTGACCATCGGCTGTCAGCACTGGAAACGCCAGTCCTGGTTGCCAGTTTAAGGGTAAAGAACCAGTGTTAACGGGTACGCATTAAACGGCGCGGCTGGTTAATGGCTTTAGTCGCGATCCAGTAAAGCAGAATGCGTTCATCATCGTTATCCCGGTCGGCCATCGCTGAGAGTTTAACGCCCAGGGTGGCGTTATTAATTGGTTGGCCGGACAGGCTCAGATCGACCGCCGCTTTCCCAATGATATGACAGACTTCATCTTCACTGGATACAGGTACATCTGCGTAGTTGCGCATACTTCCCTCCTCTTCGCTTTAAACTTAAGCATAGCAAATAAGAAGGAAGTCTGAATAACAGACGGAGTAATCCTAATGTAGAGCCCTTTTTGAGCAAATACGGGCGAACTGGCACCACACCACCGATAATAAAATCATGGCAAACATAACAGGCAGTTTGTGTGCTGCATCAAACGTCGCAGCCACTTTCATCTATACTGTGGTGGTCTTCAGCTGAACAGGGAGAGAGAGGATGCTAATTGGGTTTGTGCTACTTGTCAGTGCCTGTGGGCATGATGCCTGCGATGCATTGCCGGTTTCGGAACATATTTTCCCTACCAAAGCTGCCTGTGAAGAAATTGCGACACGTATTCATCAGCGCCGCCCGGCGGCAGTATTACTGTGCGGTGAAGTTTACCGTGATGAAAAGGATCAGGCTCAGTAAATTCACTCAGCTTATAACCGGCGTAGTAATCTGGCCGGATTCCCTGCGTAAATACCTTTGACCTCAATCGATCGGGTCACCACGCTACCGGCACCAATTACTGCCCCATCACAGACAGTCACCGCTAACAGGGTTGAGCCACTGCCTATCGACACATGATGACCAATCCGGGTTCGCCCCCAGCTTGCCGGATCGGGATCAGGTGCTCCCTGACGAAACAGATCGTTGGCAAAAGTCACGTTATGCCCGATAAAACAGTGCTGCCCGATGGTGACATATTCACAGATAAAACTGTGCGACTGCACGCGGCTGTGAGCACCAATCACGCTGTTACGCTGAATCTCCACAAAAGGCCCGATAAAGACGTCATCTTCCAGCGTACAGCCATAAAGATTGGCTGGCTGGCAGATCACCACGTTCTCACCACAGGTGATATTGTTAATTCCTGTCTGACGTATTTCAGGTGTACCCATTATTCTATTCCTGAGTCACTCGTTTCAAAACAACAGCGATGCCAGCCAGAAACCCGCCACCGTCATCAACAATGAACCGGTCACATGGATTAGCACCGACAGCACCGCCCAGAGATAATTCCCGGCCTGCATCAGGGTAACAACTTCAAGGGAGAAGGTAGAAAAGGTGGTCATGCCGCCACACAGCCCGGTAGTAATAAGCAGTTTCCAGGCCGGATCAGGTTGCGGATGACGCATGAACCACGCCATTGCGCCACCTATAATAAAACCGCCCACCAGGTTGACCAGCAGGGTGCCGGGCGGCAGTTGCGGGAAAAGGGCGTTGAGACGTACGGCAAGCAACCAGCGGATAACACAGCCCGCACAGCCGCCAATCATTACCGCCAGTAGTGGCTTCACCTGTCTGTTCCTTATGTGGCGGCAAGGGCAGAACACCATCACCTGAGAGGGCTTAAGATAATCAGACCTGCCTGGGTTTGCAACTCCCGCTTTTCAGCACTATATCAGATTCCACCGGTTTTCCAGTGGCGGGAAAAATATAAGATAACGTCTATACTGAAAGCGTTATATTAAATATCGAGGAACGATGCCATGAATGCTAAATTACTGATTGCCTCCACAGCAACCGCCCTTTCATTACTGTTTGTTGCCGGTTGCTCTTCCAATCAGGCTATAAAAACCACCGATGGAAAAACCATTATTACTGACGGTAAGCCACAGGTTGATGATGATACCGGCCTGGTTTCTTATAAGGATGCGCAAACCGGAAAAACTCAGCAGATTAATCGCAGTCAGATTAGCAATATGAGTGAGCTGGATAATTAATCCCTGCCCCGCACTTATAGCCTGTCTCATTAGGCGTCATTGTTGAAGTTAGTTTGAACACGGACAGCGCACAGGAACCGCAGCGTACACGAAGTACGTGAGGATTCTGAGCACTGCCCAGGCTCAAAATAACGAATAAAATAGCCTAATGGGACAGGCTCTTATCCATCCGGGTGGGTAAGTGCAAGATAAACACTGAACTTCCTTAATTCCATTAAAACAAAATCCCCGGACAGACAGTAATTACCCGGGGATTTGAAACTAATTTAATCAGTCATGGCGGACTGTTAATTAGTCACTTTGTTTTTCAGGTCTTCGGTGCCTTCTTTGGTTTTATCCCAGACTTTCTCAGACCCTTCTTTGGTACTGTCCCAGGCTTTTTTGCTACCTTCAGAAATCTTACTGCCGGTGCTGTTACTTTTACCTTCTTTAGCATGCCCCGCTTTTTGCTTCATCTGCTCACCTTTATGTTGTGCCTGATGCAGCTTCTCTTTTGCGGTATGCTCGTTTTTGTGCGCCGTAGCAACGGTCTCATCGGTATCATGAGTAACCGTATCGGCAAAGGCTGACGAAGTCAGAAGAAGTGCTGAGAGTGCGAATACTGTTTTTTTCATAGTGTCCTCATTGATTCCCGTGAACAGACAACGAATAAGTGTAGACTATTTTTTCAACGCGGGATCAAAATATTAACTGTTGCCCAGGTCATCCTGGTTTTGCAGATCGTCCCGCAATGTCAATATTATTTTACCACTACCACCCTGTAATTCAGCAGGATTAATCCTATTAACTAATCATCATCTTAAAGATGTTGCGTGCACCAATTTTTCCTGTAGCACAGATAGAAAATTTAATGGCGAATATGGCTGTGGGAAATACTTTTTTACAATCAGGCTGCTTTTTCAGTCAGCCGCTTTATTTATTATCTAAACAAACCGCCTGACCGAAGCTACTAAAAAAAACCGCAAATCAATAACAAACGGATTAAATAACTCTATTTATGTGACAGGTATCAAATATGTGCCACACTTAAATTATCTGTTAACTAAGCGGGAGAACACCTATGTCTGTTAGTGATAAAAAATCTATTTTAACTATCGATTATCCGGCACCACCTTTTCCCGAACAACCACAAAAGTCTCCAGGTCTGGCCAGCAAAATGATCCCTGTTCCCGATCACGGTGAAAAAACCTACCGTGGCAGCGGACGCCTCGCGGGACGCAAAGCCCTGATTACCGGCGGAGATTCCGGGATTGGCCGTGCCGTTGCTATCGCCTACGCCCGTGAAGGGGCTGATGTAGCAATTAACTATTTGCCTTCAGAAGAACCTGATGCCAGAGAAGTCATTCAGCTGATTGAAGCCGAAGGGCGCAAAGCGATTGCCATTCCAGGTGATATTCGTACTGAAGCCTTCTGTCAGCAACTGGTGAAAGAAGCGGCGGAGAAGCTGGGGGGAATTGATATTCTGGTAAATAACGCCGGTCACCAGCAGTTCAATGAATCTATCCGCACTCTGAGCACAGAAGACTTTGATACCACCTTCAAAGTTAATGTTTATGCCATGTTCTGGATCACCAAAGCGGCGGTAGATTATCTGCCGCGCGGGGCGGCGATTATTAACTCCTCATCGGTTCAGGCCTTTAATCCCAGTGATATCCTGCTGGATTATGCCCAAACCAAAGCCAGTATTGTCGCTTTCACCAAATCACTGGCAAAACAGCTGGGGCCGGAAGGTATTCGGGTCAACGCCGTAGCACCCGGCCCTTACTGGACGCCGCTGCAGTCCAGCGGCGGTCAGCCACAGGATAAAGTGGTTGAATTCGGCGAAAGTTCACCACTGGGCCGTCCGGGTCAACCGGCGGAAATTGCCTCGCTGTACGTCACTCTGGCATCAACGGAAACCAGCTATGCTTCCGGCCAGGTGTGGTGCGCCGACGGCGGCACCGGTACGCTGTAACCCGGCACCAAAAAAATAGCGCCCCTCGGGGCGCTATTTTTTTGTCCGTCGCCTTCCACTTTGACCAGCCACTGCCCGTAAAAAGGCTGGCGGCAAAGCTAAGGCACCACGCAGTGGCAATCACCCGCGCCGGGTATCCTCTCCCCACGCCACCCATTTATAGGTGGTTAAGGCTTCCAGCCCCATCGGACCACGGGCATGTAATTTTTGCGTGCTGACCGCCACTTCTGCGCCCAGGCCAAACTGCCCACCATCGGTAAAGCGAGTGCTGGCATTCACATAGACCACCGCCGAATCCACCTGGCTGATAAACCGTCTGGCCCGGACAATATCCCGCGTCAGGATCGCATCCGAGTGCCGGGTACCATACTCACGAATATGGCTGACCGCCTGCTCCAGACCACTTACCAGACAGACATTGAGATCAAGCGACAGCCACTCGTCACGCATCTGTTCATCCGTCACCGCACTGACCGTAGCCGGCCCGCCTTCAAGCTGCTGCATCGCCGCAGCATCAGCATGCAGGCTGATACCCTCCCGGGCCATGCGCTCGCTGAGTAAGGGTAAAAAGCGCTGCGCAATGCTGGCATCCACCAGCAGCGTTTCCAGCGAGTTACAGGCGCTGGGGCGCTGTTTTTTGGCATTGACAATCACCTCCAGCGCGGACGTAACATCGATGCTGCTGTCAGCATAAATATGACAAACCCCGATACCACCGGTGATCACCGGAATGGTGGACTGTTCACGGCACAGCTTATGCAGCCCGGCTCCACCGCGCGGGATCAGCATATCGACGTAGCGATCCAGTTTCAGCAGCTGCGTGACCAGCTCACGGTCGGGGCTTTCAATCGCCTGCACCGCCCCGGCCGGCAGTCCGTGCTGCTGCAGCGCCTGCTGGATCACCCGCACGGTGGCCGCATTGGTGCGATATGTTTCCTTACCTCCGCGCAGGATCACCGCGTTACCGGTTTTTAAACACAGGCTGGCAACATCCACCGTGACGTTGGGCCGCGCTTCATAAATCACCCCAACCACGCCAAGCGGCACCCGCTGGCGCTCAATGCGCAGCCCGCTGTCCAGCAGCCCGCCATCGATCACCACGCCCACCGGGTCCGCCAGATGACAGACCTGACGCACATCATCCGCAATGCCTTTCAGCCGTGCCTGATCCAGCGTCAGACGATCCAGCAGCGCGGCGCTCATCCCGCTGTCGCGGGCATCCGCCAGATCCTGCTGGTTGGCCGCCAGAATCTGCGCACTCTGTGCTTCCAGCGCATCTGCAATACTCAGCAGTACCTGGTTTTTTTCTACTGCAGACAAGGCTGCCAGCTGATAAGACGCGGCCTGCGCCGCTTTACCCATTTGTTCCAGCATCGGGGAGTCCTTAACTGACGATCATATCGTCACGGTGTACTGCCACCGGACCATATTCATAACCTAAAATCTCACTGATTTGCCGTGAGTGCTGCCCGGCAATCATCCGCATTGCATCGCTGTTATAGCGTGATACCCCGTGTGCTACATCGCGCCCCTGCAGGCTGCGAATACGGATCACCTCACCACGGGAAAAGTTACCGCTGACTTCGCGCACGCCTTTCGGCAACAGTGAACTTCCCCGCTCGAGGATGGCTTCCAGCGCACCGTCATCCACCAGCAGTTCCCCTGCCGGGGGGGCACCGTAGATCCAGCGTTTGCGGTTTTCCAGCGGGGTTGCAAAGGCATGGAACCGGGTGCCAACGGCTTCCCCTGCTATCACATCGCCAATCACATCCGGGCGACTGCCGGCGGCAATAATGGTATCAATGCCGGCGCGGCAGGCAATGTCAGCGGCCTGCAGTTTGGTCATCATCCCACCGGTGCCCAGCCCGGAGACGCTGCCACCCGCCAGCGCGCGCAGCGTATCGTCGATTTGATAAACATCCTGAATCAGCTCTGCATCCGGATTATTGCGGGGATCGGCGGTGAACAGCCCCTGCTGATCGGTCAGCAGCAGCAGTTTATCCGCCTGCGCCAGGATCGCCGCCAGCGCTGACAGGTTGTCGTTATCACCCACTTTGATTTCCGCCGTGGCGACCGCATCATTCTCGTTGATTACCGGCACGATCTGGTTATCCAGCAGCGCATTCAGCGTGTCGCGCGCATTAAGAAAGCGCTCACGATCTTCGAGGTCGGCACGGGTTAACAGCATCTGACCAATATGGATACCATAGATAGAGAACAGCTGTTCCCAGAGCTGGATCAGGCGGCTCTGCCCCACGGCAGCCAGCAACTGTTTGGAGGCAATGGTGGGTGGCAGTTGCGGATAGCCCAGGTGTTCACGCCCGGCTGCCATCGCGCCAGACGTTACAATCACAATACGGTGCCCTGCCGCATGGAGCCGGGCGCACTGACGCACCAGTTCCACAATATGTGCCCGGTTTAACTGGCGCGATCCGCCGGTTAGTACGCTGGTTCCAAGTTTGACCACCAGGGTCTGACTGCTACTCATTGTTATCTGCCGTAAGATTTACAGGAATGCAAAACCACGTTTTATCAGGTGTGCTGCCGGAAGCCAACACACAGCCGGTGAAAAGCCGAAAAAAGCCGGATTCGGCATTAGTCCAAAAGTTCATTTTTGTCAGGAAAAATCGAAAACTGTCATAAATATTTCATCTCCTCAGGGTAAAACGTCACTGCCTTAGCGGAGCCTGTTGGCTCACTGACACTTCATCCTGTATGGAAATGACAACAAATGAAAAAAAGCACTCTGGCAACGTTTATTCTTGGACTGATGACCGTCAACGCGGCGCAGGCCGCAGAAATTTATAATAAAGACGGCAATAAACTGGACCTCTATGGCAAGGTAAAGGGGCTACATTATTTCAGTAATAACGCCGGTAGCGATGGCGATAAATCCTATATCCGTCTTGGGTTTAAGGGTGAAACGCAGATAAACGAGCTGATGACCGGTTACGGCCAGTGGGAATATCAGTTCAGTGCCAATAACAGCGAAAGCGGCAGTGATGCGCAGAATGGCAATAAAACCCGCCTGGGGTTTGCCGGTCTGAAGTTTGGCGATTACGGTTCAGTGGATTACGGTCGTAACTACGGCGTGCTGTACGACGTTGAGGCCTGGACCGATATGTTCCCGGAGTTTGGTGGCGATGGCTCTGCCCGCAGCGATAACTATATGACTCAGCGCGCGTCAGGACTGGCGACTTACCGTAACAGTAACTTCTTTGGCCTGGTTGACGGCCTGAAATTTGCCCTGCAATACCAGGGGAAAAATGATGCCGATTCCGCCAATGCCCGTACCAACGTGGCGCGTCAGAACGGCGACGGTTACGGTCTGTCAGCGGTTTATGCCCTGGGAGAGAGCGGTGTCAGCGTCAGCGCAGCCTACAGCACCTCCAATCGTACCGTCAGCCAGCAGGCACAGAGTTATGGTCATGGCGATAAAGCAGACGCATGGGGTACCGGGATAAAATATGACGCCAACAGTCTCTATCTGGCGGCAATTTACAGCGAAACCCGCAATATGACGCCGATTAGTGGCACCAGCACCATTGCCCATACCAGTGTCAGCGGGATGGCAAATAATGCACAGAATATTGAGCTGGTGGCACAGTACCAGTTTGATAATGGCCTGCGTCCGTCACTGGGGTATGTGCAGACCAAAGGGAAAAATATTGAGAACGGGATAGGTGACACCGATTTAGTGAAATACATTGATGTCGGTGCCAGCTACTACTTCAATAAAAATATGAACACCTATGTGGACTATAAAATTAACCGGCTGAGCGATAACAATAAGCTGGCATTAAATACCGATGATGTGGTGGCCGTAGGACTGGTTTATCAGTTCTGATGACCGCCGTGCCCGGAGCGCCAGGCTCCGGGCAGCAATGGATTATGCGCTTAATTTTACCGGCTGTTCGTCAAAACCCACAGCCGGAACCAGCTTCAGTTCCATGTCCTTTAGCAGCGCCTGTAAACGCTGATGGAAGTTGCGCAGCGTCTCTTCAACCCGCGCCTGATTATCCTTGCCTTTTACCGCTGTCGGCTTCCAGTTGCCTTCTTTGTCAAACAGACCCAGGCGATATTCGTAGGTGAAATGATCCGGCTGCGCCTCCACTTCCATCCACCAGCCCCAAAATTCACGGCTTTCCGGTGCCGGTTTCACGTTGACGCACACAGCCAGACAATCGAAGAAGAAACGATCGCCTTCACACTTGTTCTCACGGATATACGGACCTAAAGCGTTAAACTGCTTCATTATGCGGCCCCTGGGATGCCCACTCGCTAACGCCATGTTTTACTCTCCTTTATTGAGCCTATAGTTGTAACAAAATCAGTTATTTTAGCAACTCATACTGCTAATCTGGCTGCAATCCAGCGACAAATATCGCCAATCCCGCGCTCAAAATTACCCATCGCGGGTGCCGGAGCCAGTTTCAGCAAATGTCCGCTGGCAGAAGAGTTCACAATCAACCGTGACTCTTCTTCCGGGCTGAAAGGATCGTTTGGCCAGCACGCAGCCAGCAGCGGTAGCGGACAGCGCCGTCCCAGCAGCCCCTGCAATTTGAGAGAAAAGCCGCTGAGTTCGGTGAGCAATGTACTGTCAGCAACGGCAGCCATCCCCAGCCGGCTGGCCAGCATATCCATGGCCATATCCGGAATATGCGCCTGGCGGCCGGCATCTGTCAGCAGACTGTGAACCACCGGCCCGAGGCAGGCGACCGCACGCAGGCTGCCGGGTTCCAGATATGCCAGACGCAGCGCAATCGCCGCACCAAAGCGGAAGCCAAACGCGGCTACCCGGGTATGATCAATCCACGGGATCTGATCCAGCTGACGCAGCACCTGTTGATGGAGAAAACTGGCGTTATGATCCAGCCGCCACTTACCGGAGAAACCGACCGAGGGCACATCCAGGGTCAGCATGGCGATGCCGCGCGGAGCGAGATAATCATGGAACAGGCGATAGTGGTCGCACTGTAATTCATCGAGGTTAGCGCATACCAGCAGCGTGGGATAAGGCGCGCTGACCCCGGGGGGCTGATGCAGAAAGCCGCTGACCGCGGCCCCTTCACTGACGCTAAATGTCAGCTGCCGGATCTCACCCGGCAGACGCCGGGTGGCTTCTTCGTAGGCACGGAAAGCGAGGGTTTGTGCCTGCTCTGCCAGCGTATCTTCTTTCAGATGCGGATAGCTGGCCAGGCTGTACAGGGCGGCGGCATGCAGCCAGTGCAGACCTGCCCGGGCATCATCCTCGCAGGCGCTGGCCTGTTGTTGCCAGTGCGCCGCCTGGGCCGACCACTCAAAAATCCAGTTACCGCGCCGGTAGCCGGTGACCGTATCCAGCAAACATTCATCGCTACGCGTCATCCTGCTGGCGGCAATGCGCGCCAGCACTTCGGCGATTTCCTGTGGTGCCAGGCCACGCCAGCTCCATAACAACCGATCGATAATGCGATACCAGCCAGGGTGTGACGGGTTATCAAACCCCTGAATACTAAGCGGACGGGAAGGCTGCCCGTGGCGCACCAGGGTGGAGGTTTCCGGATGGGTAACGCGCGGTTTAAACAGTTCTTCGCTAAGGTTTTTCGGCGACATAACGAAACGCTCCTGCTGAATGCGGCTCTGTCAGACGGGGTTCAGTCTCGCACAGTCCGCGCTCCAGTCGAAGCGTTAAAAGCAGTGCGCCCGGCAAAGCCGGGCGCACTGTAGATCCTGTCGGTCAGCCTTTAACAATCGGCGGCACAAAGGCTACGCCCATATCCCACGGCTGCTCAATCCATGTATCTTGTGGAATATCAACCACATATTCATCAACCAGCGGACGTCCAGCCGGTTTGGCGAAGACCGTGACAAAGCGCGCTTTCGGGTACATTTCGCGGATCGCCTGGGCGGTACCGCCGGTATCCACCAGGTCGTCAATCACGATAAAGCCTTCACCATCCCCTTCTGCACGCTTCAGGATTTTCATTTCGCGCTGGTTATCATGGTCATAGCTGGAGATGCACACGGTATCGACGTGGCGAATATTCAGCTCACGCGCCAAAAGCGCGGCAGGAACCAGTCCGCCACGGCTGACGGCGATAATGCCCTGCCATTGTTCCACCGGCAGCAGGCGATGCGCCAGTTTGCGCGCGTGAATTTGCAGCATGTCCCAGGTAACGACGTATTTTTCACTCATAAAAGAATTCCGACCAGTAATCTGGTTTAAAAACAGGCAGTGGGGAAAGTTGCGCGGCATTATAGAGATCCGGGAAGCTAAAAACCAGCACCGGACAGCGCAGTGATGCTATTTTTCTCCGACAGGATAACGCGCCGGCCCTGAAAGAATGGTATGATTTTTTCAGCGTGTCACCAATATGACGCCGATTATTTGTTCAATTATCATAGTTTTCCCGGCGCGCATCGCTGGTGCTGACACAGGAGACTTAACGTGTCTGAATTATCCCGACTCACCCCGCAACCCCTGTGGGATATCTTTGCCGCAGTTTGTTCGATCCCGCATCCTTCCGGGCATGAAGAGCAGCTGGCGAATTATATTACCGGCCTGGTAACTGAATGGGGGCTGTGGAACCAGCGCGATGAAACCGGCAATATTCTGATCCGTAAACCCGCCACGCCGGGGTTTGAAAACCGCAAACCCGTTGCCCTGCAGGCGCATCTGGATATGGTGCCGCAAAAGAACAATGATACCGTCCATGACTTCACCAAAGATCCGATCCAGCCGTGGATCGATGGCGAGTGGGTCAAAGCCCGTGGCACCACCCTGGGCGCGGATAACGGCATTGGGCTGGCTTCCACCCTGGCCGTGCTGAGCGACAGCAGCCTGCAACATGGTCCGCTGGAAGTGCTGTTAACCATGACCGAAGAAACCGGTATGAACGGTGCGTTTGGTTTGCAGCCGGGCTGGCTGCAGGCGGAGATCCTGATCAACACCGATTCGGAAGAAGAAGGTGAGATCTATATGGGCTGTGCAGGAGGCATCGATTTCACCAGCACTCTGCCCCTCAGCCATGAAGCGCTGCCCGCCGGATATCAGACGCTGAAGCTGACGCTGAAAGGCTTAAAAGGCGGACATTCCGGCTGTGATATCCATCAGGGACTGGGCAACGCCAATAAACTGCTGGCGCGCTTTCTGTTTGCCCACGCCGCCAGTCTCGATCTGCGTCTGGTGGATTTTAACGGCGGTACGCTGCGCAATGCCATCCCGCGTGAAGCCGTTGCCACCCTGGCGGTCAGCGCTGAGCAGGCTGATGTGCTGAAAGCGCAGGTGGCCGCTTATCTGACCGCCCTGCAAAATGAGCTGGCGCTGAAAGAGAAAAATATCGTGCTGACGCTGGAGCCGGTTGCCGCTGCGCAGCACACCCTGACCAGCAGCAGTCGCGATGGATTCCTGGCGCTACTGAATGCCATGCCAAATGGCGTTATCCGCAATTCCGATGTGATGAAAGGCGTGGTGGAGACCTCACTCAACGTTGGCGTGGTCACCTTTGAAAGCAATGCGGCGCGTATCAACTGCCTGGTGCGTTCGCTGGTTGACAGCGGTAAAGCGTATGTGGTGGAAATGCTGAGTGCGCTGTCACAGCTGGCTGGTGCGCAAAGTCTGGCGAAAGGCAGTTACCCAGGCTGGCAGCCGGATAACAGCTCGCCGGTCATGGCGCTGGTGCGGGAAACTTATCAACAGCTGTTTAATAAAACCCCGAATATCCAGGTGATCCACGCCGGTCTGGAGTGCGGCCTGTTTAAAAAGCCCTATCCGCAGATGGATATGGTTTCCATTGGCCCCACCATTACCGGCCCGCATTCACCGGATGAGCAGGTGAATATTGCCAGCGTTGCGCTGTACTGGCAGCTGCTGACCGCGCTGCTGAAAGCGATTCCGCAGAAATAAGGGTCACATAAAATACGGGCTGACGCCGACCGGTGCTCAGCCCGTTTTTTTGGGATTTTACAGTCTCAACAGCAGCTGCCGCTCCAGCTGGGGATCAAGCAGCGTGACGTGTAACCCCACCAGCCGCACGCCGCGCGTTCCTCGGCGTTCATCCCAGGTTTTACGCGCCACCGCTATCAAATCATCCTTGTTCAGTTCCGGCCAGCTATGCTCCTGGGTGGTCAATTGAAAATCACTGAACTTCAGTTTGATCCCCTGGCGGGCAATCTGCTTATCCGGACGGATTTTACTCAGCCGCCGCTCCAGCTCCTGATACAGATTATCAATAATCGCCAGACAGCTGTCCCATTCCTGAATATCACTGGCCAGGGTGCGTTCCACCCCCAGCGATTTGCGCTGACGCTCAACCACAATGTCCCGGGTATCAATCCCGTTACAGCGTTCCCACAGTACGCGACCAAATTTACCAAAGCGTTTAAGCAGCATTGCCAGATCCGTCTGCTGCACATCAGCACAGGTATGCAGCCCCAGTTCTTCCAGCCTGCGCGCCGTCACTTTGCCAACCCCCGGAATTTTTGCCAGCGGCAGCGTCAGCAGATAGTCCGGCAGTTGCTGCGGAGTAATCACAAACTGACCGTCAGGTTTATTAATATCTGAAGCAATTTTTGCCAGAAATTTCACCGGTGCCACGCCGGCAGAGGCGGTCAGCCCCAGCTCCTGACTGATTGCCTGGCGAATTTCTCTGGCGATCAGCGTGGCCGACCCCTGACAGTAGGGGCTGTCGGTCACATCAAGATAGGCTTCATCCAGCGACAGGGGTTCCACCAGCGCGGTATAACGCAGAAATATCGCGCGGATCTGCGCGCTGACCTGCTTATAAACTTCATAGCGGCCGGGGATCACTTTCAGGTGAGGACATAATTTCAGCGCCGTTGCCGTTGGCATAGCACTGTGAACGCCAAATTTACGCGCCGGATAATTGGCGGTGCTGACTACCCCGCGCTGTAACTGACTGCCACCAATCGCAAGGGGAATATCACGCAGGGCAGGATTATCGCGCATTTCTACTGCAGCGAAAAAGCAATCCATATCAACGTGAATGATCTTACGCATACGCCCCCCATTAATACTGGACAAGTATACAGTTAGAAGTGCAAATTTCAATCATCTGCGATGACTGGCAGCATTCAGCCCGCTTGAGAGATTTCTTACCGGCAACTTGCTAAAAAAATAAACAATGATAAGGTGTGTCGGCGACAGCCTGAAGATGGCGCAGTCGCCGGTACACAAACCTGTAATTGTTGAAGCCATTCTGAGCACAGCCCGGAAACACTATGGCGAGTCATGCCGCCTGATGGGATAAACAATTGCTGGTGTAATTTTTATCCTCCCCTCTTATTTCAAGGGAAACAGAATGAGCAAGATCGCACTGCTTTGCGCGGTGTTTTTTCTGCCTGCCGTGGCGTTTGCCGGGGCTTCGCAACCCGTAGCCCCGTTTTCACCTCAGGTGCCAGTCAGCAAAGAATTAAAGAAACAGTTACTGGGTACGCCAGTTTATATCCAGATCCTCAAAGAAGAGCGCAAGCTGGAATTATACGGTAAGGTCGGTAACCAGTATCGTATGCTGGACAGCTACAATATTTGTAAGTTCTCCGGCGGACTGGGCCCCAAACGTCGCCAGGGTGACTTTAAAAGTCCGGAAGGTTTTTACAGCGTGGGATTATCGCAGCTTAAGCCGGACAGCCATTACTATCGCGCCATTAACGTTGGCTTTCCCAATGAATATGACCGTCAGCAGGGTTATCAGGGTGATTATCTGATGATTCACGGTGACTGTAAGTCTATTGGCTGCTATGCCATGACCGATGGCTATATGGCGGATATTTACCAGTATGTTGAAGCCGCGCTGCGTAATGGCCAGGCGCGGGTTGAGATTTCTATCTATCCGTTTCGTATGACCGACAGCAATATGGCCCGTCACCGCTATTCCAGCGATTACAGTTTTTGGCAACAACTGCAGCCTGCCTATGCGCAGTTTGTGCAAAATAATATTCCCCCTACCGTCAGCGTCAGCATGGGGAAATATGTGGTGAACCGCCCGCTGATGGGCAGCTCAGAACCTGCGAGTTCAACGCTGGCGTTCACCCAGACGAAATAGCGCCCATTCACCTGGCGCAATTTTGTGCCAGGTTTCATTCGCCGTTAGCGGTTGCGTCGCCACCACGGTCACCACATCATCCGGCGTTGTCTGCTGCTGGAAGTCGATTTCAACATCCTGATCCAGCAGCGTAGCTTTGCCGAAAGGTGCCCGGCGGGTGATCCAGAACAGATTTGTCGAACAGAATGCCATTAAATAGTGCCCGTCAGACAACAGCATATTAAACACACCCTTTTCACGCAGTTCTGCCGCCAGTTGCGCAATATAACGGAATACCGTCTGCCAGTTTCCCGGACGACGCGGATAACGGCTGCTGAGCTTATTCAGTAACCAGCAAAATGCCAGCTCACTGTCAGTTTCCCCCACCGGGCGATAAATCCCGCCAGACAGCGTTTTATATCCCTTCAACTGACCGTTATGTGCATAAGTCCAGTTGCGTCCCCAAAGTTCGCGGGTAAAAGGATGGGTATTTTCCAGCGAGACTTCCCCCCGGTTAGCCTGACGAATATGGGCCACCACCGAGTGCGATTTAATCGGGTACTCCTGCACCAGCCGGGCAATGGGT
Organism: uncultured Erwinia sp.; assembly: GCA_945290265.1. Classification (GTDB taxonomy): domain Bacteria; phylum Pseudomonadota; class Gammaproteobacteria; order Enterobacterales; family Enterobacteriaceae; genus Erwinia. The sequence goes on along the minus strand of CALYQW010000004.1, from coordinate 15,818 downwards.
GACTGAAAGCTGGGCTGCGGATCTTTAAAGGTACGACAGCCTTTACCCTCGTAGAAGGTTATCCCCCAGCCATCTTTATGCGGACCGGTGCCGCCCCCTCTCTGCACCAGCCCGCTAAAACTAAAACAGATATCGGTCGGAATATTGGCACTCATCCCGAGAAGTTCGCACATAGCCACTCCTTACCTGCCGCAACGGTAAACCGGAATATGCGTGTTCCGGTTACGCTATCACGCAGAACCTGTTAAGACAGGCTTTTATTTAACCATCTCTTTTTCAATTAACAGCATCAGAATATGGATCACTTTGATGTGAATTTCCTGAATACGATCGGCGTAGCCAAAGTGCGGTACGCGAATTTCCACATCCGCCAGACCATCCATTTTGCCGCCGTCTTTACCGGTCAGGGTAATCACTTTCATCCCCTGCTCGCGCGCCGCAGCCACCGCCTTAATGATATTGGCTGAATTGCCGGAAGTGGAGATCCCCAGCAGCACATCACCGGCTTTTCCGACTGCTTCGATATAACGGGAAAAGACATAGTCATAACCGAAGTCGTTACTGACGCAGGAGAGATGGCTAACGTCAGAGATAGCAATCGCCGGGTAGCCAGGACGATTTTCACGGTAGCGCCCGGTCAGTTCCTCGGCAAAATGCATGGCATCACAGTGTGAACCGCCGTTACCGCAGGATAGTACCTTGCCACCGGCTTTAAATGCATCGGCAAGTAACACCGCCGCACGCTGGATCGCATGAATATTAGCGTCCTCACTGAGAAATTTATTCAGCGTGTCCGCCGCTTCATTGAGCTCTGCGCGAATAATGTCCTGATACATAGGAGATCCTTGTTAAGGGGGAAGGTAGATGAGTTTACCAGGTTCGATGGCTGTCGCAAAGCGCTGCCCCCAGCCCACCAGAGGATAAATACACAATCCCGCTGCTTTGTGAACCCGCCAGCAATTATCAGGAAAATAAATTGCAGCTTCCATACGATAAAACTAAACATATTATTAACAGGTCAGACCTCTTACCCCGTATGGAGCTCATATTATGATGGTTCTCAGTATTCTCGCGACAATCCTGCTGATTTCGGTGCTGTTTTATCACCGAATCAGTTTGCCGGTATCCAGCGTAGTACTGGCGCTCTGGACTCTGCTGTGCTGCACCGCCGACCTGTGGAGCGCGTGGCTGTTGATCCCGCTACTGGCTAGCCTGCTGCCGCTAAATCTGACCTCTTTGCGCCAGCGCCTGATTTCAGCACCGCTTCTCCGCAGCTTTCAGCGGGTCATGCCGCCAATGTCGCGCACCGAAAAAGAAGCGATTGATGCCGGCACCACCTGGTGGGAAGGCGAGTTGTTCTGCGGTAATCCTGACTGGAAGAAGCTGCATCAGTATCCGCAGCCGCTGCTGACCGCCGCAGAGCAGGCATTTCTTGATGGCCCGGTAGAAGAGGCCTGCCGACTGGCCAATGATTTTGAAATCACCCATGAACTGGCCGACCTGCCCGAGGAGTTGTGGGCGTATCTCAGAGAACAGCGCTTTTTTGCCATGATCATTAAAAAAGAGTACGGCGGTCTTGAGTTCTCTCCGTATGCCCAGGCGCGGGTGTTACAAAAGCTGGCGGGCGTTTCCGGGATCCTGGCAATTACCGTGGGTGTCCCTAACTCGCTGGGCCCGGGTGAACTGTTGCAGCACTATGGCACTGACGAACAGAAAAAACATTATCTGCCGCGTCTGGCCAGTGGTGAAGAGATCCCCTGTTTTGCCCTGACCAGCCCGGAAGCGGGTTCTGACGCCGGAGCGATCCCGGACAGCGGCATTATCTGTCACGGTAAGTGGCAGGGCGAAACCGTACTGGGCATGCGCCTGAGCTGGAATAAGCGTTATATCACTCTGGCACCGATTGCCACCGTGCTCGGGCTGGCATTTAAACTCTACGATCCGCAACATCTGCTGGGCGACACCGACGATCTGGGGATCACCTGTGCCCTGATCCCCACCCGTACCCCCGGCGTTAAAATCGGCAAGCGCCATTTCCCGCTGAATGTGCCCTTCCAGAATGGACCTACCCGGGGCAGTGAGGTGTTTGTGCCGCTTGATTATATTATCGGTGGCCCGGCAATGGCTGGCCACGGCTGGCGCATGCTGGTGGAATGCCTGTCGGTTGGGCGCGGTATCACTCTGCCTTCCAACTCCACCGGCTGCCTGAAAACCATTGCTCTGGCGACCGGTGCCTATGCCCATATCCGCCGCCAGTTCCGTTTACCCATCGGCAAAATGGAAGGGATTGAAGAACTGCTGGCACGCATTGCCGGCAATGCCTGGATAATGGATGCAGCCGCCACGCTGATTACCACCGGAATTATGCTGGGTGAAAAACCGGCGGTGTTATCTGCCATCGTTAAATATCACTGCACCCACCGCAGCCAGCGCGGGATTATTGACGCCATGGATATTGCCGGCGGTAAAGGCATTATGCTCGGCAGCAGTAACTTTTTGGCGCGTGCTTACCAGGGTTCACCGGTGGCGATTACCGTTGAAGGTGCCAATATTCTTACCCGCAGCATGATTATCTTCGGTCAGGGGGCTATCCGCTGCCATCCTTATCTGCTGACCGAAATGGCCGCCGCGCAAAGTAAAGATGTCCCGGCGTTTGATAAAGCGCTGTTCAGCCATATTGGCTATGTGGGCAGTAATAAAGTACGCAGCCTGTGGCTGGGGCTGACTGCCGGTCGTACCAGTCGTTCCCCCACCGCTGACGGCACGCGCCGTTACTATCAGCAGATTAATCGCCTCAGTGCCAATCTTGCCCTGCTGTCTGATATCGCTATGGCACGGCTGGGGGGCAGCCTGAAACGCCGTGAACGTATCTCTGCCCGTCTGGGGGATATCCTCAGCCAGCTGTTCCTGGCATCCGCCGCGCTGAAGCGTTATGACGAGGAAGGACGCCAGCAGGCGGATCTGCCGCTGCTGCACTGGAGCGTACAGGATGCGCTACATCAGGCGGAGAATGCCATCAGCGACCTGCTGCGTAACTTTCCGGACCGTTGGATTGCGGCGTTGCTGCAGTTAGTGATCTTCCCCACCGGACGTCACTGTCACGCCCCTTCCGACCAGCTGGATCATCAGCTGGCACAGATCTTACAGCAGCCTTCAGCGACCCGCAGTCGTCTGGGACGCGGCCAGTATCTGACGCCGGATGGACATAATCCCGCCGCACAGCTGGAGCAGGCGCTGCTGGACGTGATGGCGGCTGAACCCATCCACGACAGACTCTGTCAGCAGTTGCAGAAACATCTGCCTTTTACCCGGCTGGATAAACTGGCAGCAGACGAGCTACAGTCAGGCAGGATCACTCAGGAAGAAGCGGATATTCTGCAACGGGCTGAAGCCAGCCGCCTGTATGCGATTAACGTTGACGAGTTTGATGCGGCGGCGCTGGCGGTGCCCCGTCCGGTCAGCACTAAAAAGACCCGGGCGGCATAACGCAAAAAGCTGGCCTGAATTCAGGCCAGCTTTTTACTGATTAACCATTCTGGCGAATGCGGGCAATCAGTGCTTCCACATCAATAATATGATTGCTCAGCAAAATAAGGCTGCGCCCCAGAGTGATCGCGTGGCGGATACATTCAGTGCGCATCGCTTCATCAGCAATCTGCGTCAAATCCGCCACCGGTGACATCCCCACGCTACGGCGGATCAGTTCAGTGCCACAGTAGCCCAGCGCATCACGCCAGACCTTATCGAGAAAGTCACTGGCATAACCTGAGCAGGCCAGCGCACGATCATAACTTTTCTCCGCCACCAGATTGCTGAAACCTTCACTGAAGCCCCACCACAGCTCACGCAACTGCCGGAAGCGCTGCTCACGCGCATCTGCCGCCTCACGTGGGGAAAGTAAGCCCGGCAGCGCGCAGTAGTTAAGCAGTAAATTACCCAGCGCACTGCCGATATCAAAGCCCATCGGGCCATAGAACCCGAACTCAGCATCAATCACTTTCAGACGATTTTGCGCCACAAAGATAGAGCCGCTGTGGACATCGCCATGTAACAGCGCTTCGGCGTGGGAAAAGAAACGGTGCTTCAGAGCGGCCACCGCACGTTTTAACTCGTTATCGTAACGCAGTGAGGAGACCAGGCGCTCCAGCGCACGCGGGTAGCTGTTACGCTCATGCTGTTCGTAAGGTTCGTTGAAGAACAGTTCTTCGGTGATCGCACACATTTCCGGATTGATAAAACGACTGACCTGCTGTTTTTTCTGCTGTGCCGGCAGAAAGAAATCAGAGGTATGAAACAGGGTTTGCGCCAGGTACTCTCCCAGCTGTGCCGCCGCCTGAGGATAAGCTTTACCCGCCATCAGTTCACCACGCCAGATGGCATGATCTGAGAGATCTTCCATCACCATAGCGGCCAGTGCCGGATCGTAATGCAGTATTCTGGCAGTATGCTGCGGACAGTGCCGGGCGTGTTCCAACAGGGTTTCCGCCTCCAGCCGGGCGCGATCCAGCGTCAGCGGCCAGGACTCACCCACGCAGCGCACATAAGGGAGTGCCTGCTTGACCACCCGCTGACTGACACCGTCGACATCGAAAATCTTAAACACCAGATTAAGATTACCATCCCCCACTTCCTGCGCATCGACCAGGCTGTCAGGATTTCCCATGCCGCCAAACTGACGGGCATATTCCACAGCATCTTTGGCAGTGAAGGTACGATATTGCGACATGAGCCTGATCCTTATTATCCTGGAAAATGAGTAAAATAAGCCGTTTAGACGTCTATACTTCTGTTCCGCATGTTGGCACAATGTGCCATCGCAAAGCAACCGGGATTTATCCAATGCAGAATTTCAGCAGCACCAGCTTACAGATACGCGATAACCAGTTATGGATCCTCGATCAGCACGCCCTGCCGCAGCAAAAAATCTGGTGTCCGGCCCCGGATGTCGCCAGCCTGACCGCCCATATTCAGGCGCTGCGGGTGCGGGGTGCGCCGCTGATTGGCTTATCCGCCAGCCTGCTGTTGGCCTTGCTGGCACAGCAGGGAATGCCACAGGCAGAACTGGCGCTGGCGCTGGACAGGCTTCGCGCTGCGCGTCCGACGGCGGTCAATTTGATGAATAATCTCGATCGTATGAAGCTGGCACTGGCGGAAGAAGATTTTGTCAGTGCGCTGAGCGTCGAGGCCCGACGCCTGGTGGCCGAAGATAAGGTACTGTGCGACAGCATTGCCCACGCTGGCAGTACGCTCATCGCGCCCGGCAGCCGCCTGTTGACCCATTGTAATACCGGCGGCCTGGCAACAGCCGGCGTGGGTACCGCCCTGGGGGCGATAAGTCTGGGCTGGCAGCAGGGTAAGGTCGCCCATGTCTGGGTGGGAGAAACCCGGCCGCTGCTGCAGGGCGGACGCCTGACAGCCTGGGAATTAAGTGAACAGGGCATTCCCTGTCAGCTTATTTGTGATTCAATGGCGGCCAGCCTGATGGCACAGGGACAAATTGATGCTGTCTGGGTCGGCGCCGACCGTATTGCGGCCAATGGCGATGTTGCCAATAAAATTGGTACTTACAGCCTGGCTGTTCTGGCCAGTTATCACCGGATCCCTTTCTTTGTTGCCGCTCCTCATACCACCCTGGACCGGGCCTGTACCAGCGGTAGCGATATTCCGATCGAACAGCGCCCGGCCAGCGAGGTCACTGGGGTTTCAGGCAGCTTTGGCGCGGTGCAATGGGCGTCACAGGATATTGCGGTTTATAACCCGGCATTTGACGTTACGCCAGCCGCACTGATCGGCGGCTGGGTACTGGATACCGGGATCGTCACGCCGCAACAGGTCTCAGCAGGTGCGTTTCAGCCGGGTTGACAGTGTCGGGTATTAAAGCGACTGGCAAAAGTTCAGTCACTGTTGATGAATAACCGCGCATCATTGAGTATCATCAATTGATATCGCTGTGACTGAATTCGGTGGCATTTTCATCGGCAGTTGGAATAATGACCGCCGCCTGTTCTTCCGACAAGGCCAGGTCTCTGATAATCGCGTTAAGGGCATCCTGGTTATATAAGATAAACAGTGATTTGACATAATCATCGTGAGTGAAAATTTCCGCCAGATTTTTTTGTTGCAGCAAACTGCTGAGCGAATATTTGGTGTAGAACAGATTAGTAGTAAAGTAATTGTTGAGCTGTGTTATCACCACTTCATTGCGATAATATTCACTCAGTATATCAGAGCCAATCTGGTTGATGAAAAATTCAATACTTTCATCAAGCCGTCGGCCATTATATACAGTGTACATACGGTCAATATCCGGACTGCCATTAACAATCTGTAGCGCCTGACGGTTCATAATATCAATGATAATATTTTCGTAGGATGATATATCAACAACCTCTGTTTGTTTAGTCGCATCAAAACAGAGAGGAAAAATATCACCATTGATGAATATACGATCCAGTGGATCCTGCAAAAAAACAAAGCCTAAAACCGCACCATCTGCCAGACTGATATTCTGAGGTTTTGGAACGGCGCAGTCCCAACCCGTTGCCTTTTCTGATTTGAAATTATTTCTCAGATAAATAATAATATTAGACTTATCTTTTGGATTGAAGAATGTCTGCATTCTTTCAATAATCTGGATTAGCGACTGAGTAAAAATATCCTGTGCATCAGAATTTGTTATTTTTAACTTATATCGCAGATATTCATCAAAATCAGGTTTAAAAATGGCAGTCTGTGCCTTTAACAGAATAAGATGAAGTTTCAGATAGGCGTAATTAAATAATTTGCTAACATGTGGGAAAAGTTGATATCGGTTAAGCGTTTCAATTGAAAATTCTCTTAACTCATTTTCGTCATCTTTTTCATTTTTGAATTTTTCTGAAATCAGACTATCTGTTTCATTTACTGAAATTAATGTTTTTTTACCACAGAATGAAAATAACCCGGTTGCGTCAAATTTAAGGTTGTTTTTTAATAATCTTTCGCTGAGCAGGGAAAGATCATAAGGTGTAATCGGTACTGATGGCCTGTTATTCAGCTCTAGCTGCGAAAAATGATCCACCAGAGTATCATTAAACAGTATGCGCAGGGCTTCCTGTTGCAACGATAAGACGACGTTCATATTTCCCGGATGATAAAGAATACTAATATCACACAATGAGTGATTCAAATCCATTTGCCATCCGTTAGTGGTACCATAAATTCTGAACCAGGCAGGAGCCGGCATTCCCTGGTCTGAAGAACTTTCAACCACATAAAAATAAATGTCCTGTTCAAAGTGATAGATGATGATTTCTTCGCGTTCTACAAAGCGATAAAAGTTTAACAGGCCATTACCATAGGGTTTCAGCGAGACATTACTGTGATAGATGCTGACACTACTATCAAGATGGGTGCGCAGTATGGAATTTAATGCCAGGGTCTCATAATAGTTACTATTTAATCCGGAAGCGTTCTCATCCTCTGAAAAGGAATTTTTTTTGATTAATTTGGTCTGTTCCAAACTGTAGTGCTTATCATACAAAAAATAGGTATTGCTGCGGATGTTTTTATAAACGATCACCCCCGGCTGACTTTGATCTGCTCCGCTAATCAAAAGCGTACCATCTGAGTGATCGGTTATTTTAAACAGTCGATTGCCGAAACGAATAAAATTATACCAGTTCAGCCGAACTGATCCTGCTAACCGGCTGACTGTTGCAGATTCTGTGTTGAATTTAGACAGTGGAAAATATGCCATATTCTTTATAATGCTGACAATGCTACTGTCAAGATAAACAGCTTTATCAAATGCAACGGCTCCAAGAGGCAATAACTCTTCTTTATAAGCACCATAGACTCTTTCTTCTTTATTTTTTTTAAGGTGATAGATATATCCTCTCTTTTCCAGTTGAAATACATTCTGCTCGCCCTGAAGATAAAAAAAACTGCCTAAATTAAAATTCAAACGATAGTATACATTGTCTGCTTTTAAATACTCCCAATTATGAGCATCAAACTGGGTTAAATAAACATTATCAAAAGGTGTAACGCTGCTGTGCGTAATATCTTTGCTCATCAATCTCTGTTTCAATTGATTATCAGCATCAAGCAGTAGCAACAGTTCACGGGTAACGCCGGGACTGGTTTCCTCTTCAAATCGCCAGGTTCCATTTATATAGATGATCGGAAATAATTCAGCATCTTTTTGCGGGAAGGGGGTTTTTGATGACAGATAACGATAAATACCATTATTTATTTTATATTCTTCAGTGTAGCAAATTTTATTACCAATAACAACATAAAAGGCATTATCATATAAATTTACAACTCCATCATTATAGTATTTAGGCGAGCCATTCCTCAGTAGAAGCAGGTCAGCATTATAAAAGACAGAATATAATTTATCGGCATCCTCTTTAACCATTCGGCCAAAATTATCATTAATTTCGACAAACCAGTTTTTTTTATCAAAATTATAGAAAATTAAAAACCCGGTCGCATCTTCGATAAAATGATTATAGTGGCTGCTTACCTGAATATCTTTCCCGGCAACATCAGTTTGAATATTTATTTTGTTTTTTTTAATTCTTATTTTTTCGACCATCTCCACCAGCGTAATGCTGGTAAACTCAGGAGTCTTTAACCTGAATTCACCCAGCCTGGCTGATGAGACCACATCCTTCAGGATGTCTCTTGCCAGATTTTCAATTTCATCGCTGGATTTTACCGTTAAGTCTTTGTCATCTATGGCGTCAGCCAGCATATTGAACACCATGGATGTCAGAGAAATAATGGATTTAAGCGTAGAGACTTTGGGTAATAACGTTAAAATTCCACTAACCACTGACTCCAGACTCTCGACAACTTCCAGCGTTTTCTCATTATCAACGCAGCCTTTTTTCAATATTTCAAAGTTGTATAAAATCATCGATTCTTCCGTTAACTTGAGCAACGGAGCTTTTAACACTTTACTTATAATTCTTAATGTGCTGCTGAAATCTATATTTTCTCGATCAGTAGCACACTGTTTTTCAAACAGTTTTACAATTTCGACAATATCACCCTCTTCTTCGTTAAACTGAACATCTCCGGAGATTCTCCGTTTATCAATAACAATTTCTTTACGCCTGCTTTTTTTCTGATAGTGTTCCTCTCTTTTATGAGAAACTGTATCATCCACAGGAATAACGCTTCGATAGGGTATATTCGCTACCGCCAGAGGACCGGGAAAAGAACAGGTCATCATCATCGTTCTGGCGTAAATCAGCAACAAATGATCAATGACTTCAATCCAGTAGTTAATTGAACGAAAGACATGCTGTCGGCGATATTTCTTTTTAATCTTTGCCTTTACGTGGCATATTGTTTCCCATAATAATGCCAGCGCTTTTTTTTCGATCAACAATTCCTGCTGTACCGCGGCCGACTTACAGCTAACTGCGACAATATGACTGAGTCTGCGTTTTATTCCCAAACGTATATTGGCATTGTAAAACATCATCAATAGTGAATCGAAGATAAATGATACACTTTGCTTCAGATTCTCCGGTACCGTCTCCAGAGACTGCTGTAACGCTTCCAGGCAGAGAATACCTGCCAATGGGCTATTATTTTTCTGCAAACCGGAACCATCTTTCGCGGCTCGCCTGTTTCTGAATGTGTACAGCTCAACAGTTGGTTGGGCAGCCATCGCGCTGCCGGGATTATTTTGTCGGCAGTGTAAAACACCTGAATGATAGCAAGCCTCTTCAGGCGTAAGTCTGTTTTCAGCCAGCATCAACACTGAATGACCGGGATAATTCTTCTGTGACGGAAAACGGATATCTGGTTGAGATTTATAGCCAGTGATTAATTTACTGTTTATCGTAGAAAGGAAAAATAACAGCGCAGAATACGTTGTTTTTTTATCAAACTTTATCACGGGAGGGTAAGTGAATTCTTCGCCACGGTATACCAGCGCTCTTAACTCAGCGCCCTTGCGCAGATAAAATTCACTCTTTCTTTTCTGGCAACCATTAATTCCAGTGACATTTTTAAGACAGGTCATAATATCTGGCAGAAGTGTACTTTTTTGCTCCTGGTGGAAACGACCTGTGGAAGACCCTGCGTGTAAAAAACCGCTTTTGGTAATAGTCTCTGGCATCCCCTGCTCCCATACGCTATTTAGAATATAAATTGCTTATAATAAAAACAGCGTGCAGAAACTTTTAAAAAAACGCCTTTGGATACAGATAATTCTGACCTGAAACCCGTGAAGGCTGATACTCACGTGCGCTATCCTGTTAAAACGTCAGAACAGCGCAGTAAATTTCAAGGCAGACGCGGATAGCTGTCGGCGATACTGTCACCGGTAAATTGCGCGATCCAGCCCTGGGGATTCTCAAAAATACGGATGGCAGTGAAATGCGGTTCCGACCCCATGTCAAACCAATGTGGCGTGCCGGCAGGCACTGAAATTAAATCATTCTTTTCGCATAATACCTGGTAAACAAATCCGGCCAGGTGGAGACAAAAAAGTCCCGCGCCTTCTACAAAGAAACGCACTTCATCCTCGCCATGCGTATGCTCTGAGAGAAACTTACCGCGCAATTCCGCTTTCTGCTGATTATCAGCACGCATACTAATAACATCCCAGCTCTGATACCCTTTTTCAGCCACCAGCCGATCGATAGCATGCTGATAAGCGGTGATCACGCTGTTCGCATCCGGATTATCCCCCAGCTCGCGGTCGGCCTGCCAGCGCTCGAATCGCACGCCAGATTCGCCCAGTTTAGTCGCTATTTCACTGGCGTCAGTACTGTGCCAGACAGCAAAGTTAGCATCGTTATCGGTAAAAATCGTCAGTGCACTCATGGGTTCAGTAACTCCTCGTTGATCTGCTCAAAGGTGGTGACCTGGCGATGCCGGCTGCGAAGATCCGGCTCGCCCCGAATCAGTTGTACTGTGTTCCATCCTGCCTCGCCGGCCGCATCCAGTTCCTGATGAATATCCGATAAAAACAGCAGTTGCTCCACCGGCAAGGCGATTTTTTCGGCAATGGTACGATAAGCACTGGTTTCGCGCTTCGCCCCAACGCGGGTATCGAAGTAGCCCTTAAATAATCCGGTGATGTCCCCTTCATCACTGAAGCCAAACAGCAGCTGCTGTGCGGCTACCGAGCCGGAAGAATAGACATACAGGGCAATCCCCTGCTGCTGCCAGCGCCTCAATGCCGGTAACACATCAGGGTATAAGTGACCGGTATAATTCCCGTTCAGATAACCTTCACGCCATACCATCCCCTGCAGGGCTTTCAGCGCGGTCGATTTTCGATCCTCATCCATAAACGCTGCCAGAATCACACTAAGCTCATCAATATCAGCCCGGGGGCGCCCGGTTTCGTTGCGTAAATCGTCCAGTGCTTCGGCAACCTCAGGCTGATGTTGCCTGGCAGCAATAAACGCAGGCAGCCGCTGACGCGCCCATGGGAAAAGTACCTGATGCACAAAGGCAATGTCACTGGTCGTCCCTTCGATATCCGTTACAATTGCGCGGATCATGATTTCTCCAGAATTCGGCGTTGTAATTCACACTGGAACAAAAATTCCAGTCCCTCAAGATGGCGACGTGCCTCACTGACATCCCTGCCCCAGCAGGTCAACCCATGACCGCGCAGCAGAAACCCGTAACGCAATAACGCGCTGTCGGCAGACGCTTCAATACGCTGTACCAGCGCAGCAATATCCTGATCGTTATCAAACAGGGGAACAGTCACGGTATCAAGATGTGAGTATTGACCAGCCAACGCTTTCTGCATTTCATAACCCTGAATTTCCAGGGTGGGCCCTGTCGTCAGTCGCGACAGCACGGTGGTATTCACCGTATGGACATGCAGCACCGACCCTGCTTCGGGAAACAGGCGATAAATCAGGGTATGCAGTCCGGTTTCCGCCGACGGACGGCGACCTGAGGATACGTGATTACTGGCAATCTCCACCTGGATAAAATCGTCAGCGCTCAGTGAACCCTTATCTTTACCCGATTCGCTTAACAGACAATAGCGGGCGTCCTGACGCAGCGACATATTGCCCCCGGTAGCAGGTGCCCAGCCACGAGCACCGATCCAGTGACAGGTAGCTATCAACTGCGCTAACGCATCAGGTGTGCTCATAGTTATCCTTAATTTTTGGTCAGATAAAATCACCGCACTAATTCAGACGTCTGAACGTCTTGATTGCCAAATACTAGCATCATGCTATAGTTGCCAGCAATATGGCCCTGGCTATCACACCGACTTTTCGCAAGGATTTATGTTATGGCTGAAACAGTTGTTAGCGCAGATCTTACCCCGCAAAGTAAACTCCCGACGCTGGGTACCACGATATTCAGTCAGATGAGCGCCCTTGCACAGCAGTACCAGGCGATTAATCTTTCGCAGGGATTTCCTGATTTTGACGGTCCGTTGTATTTACAGCAGCGCCTGGCGCACCACGTCAGCCAGGGCGCGAACCAGTATGCGCCAATGACCGGTGTCGCGGCGCTTCGTCAGGCTATTGCTGAAAAAACCACAGAACTCTCTGGTTATCAGCCGGACGCAGAAAACGAGATCACCGTCACTGCCGGTGCTACTGAAGCGCTTTACGCCGCCATCACCGCGCTGGTGCGCGCCGGAGATGAAGTCATTTGCTTCGATCCCAGCTATGATAGCTATGCGCCTGCGGTGGCTCTGGCGGGGGGTGAAATGAAGCGTCTGACATTGCAGCCGCCTGTGTTTGCTGTCGACTGGCAGGCGTTTAATCAGTTGCTGTCACCACGCACCCGGCTGGTGATCCTCAATACGCCGCATAATCCTTCGGCCACCGTCTGGCAACAGAGTGACTTTGCTCAGCTATGGCAGGCGATAGCACAGCATGAGATCTATGTTCTGAGCGACGAAGTGTATGAGCATATCTGTTTTGATGCCGCAGGCCATGCCAGCGTGCTGGCGCATCCACAATTGCGTCAGCGGGCGTTAGCGGTATCATCATTTGGTAAAACTTTTCATATGACGGGCTGGAAAGTTGGTTACTGTGTGGCTCCTGCAGCACTCAGTGCTGAACTGCGTAAAGTGCATCAGTATCTGACGTTTTCGGTGAATACGCCGGCACAGCATGCGCTGGCGGATATGCTACGCCATCAACCTCAGCACTATCATCAGCTACCGCAGTTTTATCAGGCGCGGCGCGATCGCTTTATTAATGCACTGAGCGGCAGCCGCCTGAAGATACTGCCATGCAGCGGTACCTATTTTTTGCTGGCCGACTACAGCGCGATTTCCGATCTGGATGATGTAGATTTTTGCCACTGGCTGACCAAAGAAGTTGGCGTTGCCGCGATCCCGCTGTCGGTATTCTGTGCCGGCCCCTTCCCGCATAAACTTATTCGCCTGTGTTTTGCCAAACAGGATGCAACCCTGGATGCCGCTGCGGAGCGCTTATGTCAACTCTGAAACTCACCCTGTTACAGCAGCCTTTGGTTTGGATGGATGGCGCAGCCAATCTTGGTTTTTTTGAACAGCTACTTAATGAGATCCACTATCGCGACCTGATTGTTTTACCAGAAATGTTTACCAGCGGTTTTGCCATGGAAGCCGCCACCCATTCACTGTCGGAAAATGACGTGGTGACCTGGATGCGGCAGCAGGCAGCTAAAACCAACGCCATGCTGGCCGGGAGCGCTGCGGTGCAGAAGAACGGTGCGGCTGTCAATCGTTTCTACTGCTGTGAACCTGACGGGCAGATCCATTTTTATGATAAGCGGCATCTGTTCCGTATGGCGGGGGAGCATCAACACTATCAGGCAGGTAATCAACGTACGGTCATTGAATGGCGTGGTTGGCGCATTCTGCTGCAAATTTGTTATGACCTGCGCTTTCCGGTATTTTCCCGCAACCGTAATGACTACGATCTGGCCCTGTATGTGGCGAACTGGCCTGAAGCACGTATTCAACACTGGCAGACGCTATTGCAGGCCAGGGCAATAGAAAATCAGAGTTATGTCGCAGGCTGCAACCGTACGGGTGAGGATCCCAAAGGTCATATTTACAGCGGTGACAGCCTGATTCTCGGACCGCAGGGGGAAATACTGACCCGCGCTGAACCTCATCATCCCGCCCGGCTGGATGCCGACCTTTCGCTGGAAGTACTGCGTCACTATCGTGAAGTATTTCCAGCCTGGCAGGATGCTGACGATTTTGACTGGTAATAAAATCGGGCACCATTAATCAAGGTATTATTTTCTCTCCTGCAGACATATTTTCTCCGGTATTTATCTTTACGATAAATACCAGCAAAAGCCTAATAATAAATTTTATTTAATGATATTGTTCAGGGATAATAATTAATCAGACAGTAAATAATTTATTTGAAAAATATATCCATTGGTATTAATCATTAATACTCCGGCTTTGAATCAATATTTAATTTTCCGATATCACATCCCTCGCCTGGTAAATTTAACTTTTGTTAGTTATCATATCTACGAAATCGATCTGACGATTAAGGACAATCAATGAGATTACTCAAAGGGAAAAAAAAGGGTTTATTGCTGGCGTGCGGGATCGGGATTTTATCTGCCTGCAACGACAATTCTGAACCAACCGTTTCCGCAACCAATCACAACCCGGCATCGGCGGTACTGGATATCACCAGTGACCGCAATCTTATTATTCCGGTGGCCATTGAAAATAAAACCTGGCACTTCCTGGTGGATACCGGATCCAGTTTCACCATTCTCAATCAGAAAGTGGCAGATGAGATCACCAAACCTTATCCTGCTGCCGAGCTGCCTGCATTTTATCGGGAAAACCTTTCTGGTATCACCACCGCCTATGGCAGCATGAGCCGCAATGACTACGCCATTATCAGACCCCGCCCCTTAACCATCGGTAGCCAGCAAATCAATGACGATACACCCTGGATAAGTCTCGATCTTTCACAAATGGTGGAAGCGCTTGGTAGTGATATTGATGGGATTATTGGCGTTGATACCTTCAGAAAATTAAACTGGCAGGTGGATAACCAAAAAAAGCGTCTGCTGATCACCCGGGAAGCGCCCTCAGCGTCCGACTATCGTTACTGTACCGGCTACAGTGATGCTTATAACAGTATGCCGCAACTGTGGTTACGCTATGAGAATACCGATATCGCGTTTGGCATAGATACCGGCGGTAATGGGGTTACGGCAGACAGGGAATTTATTCAGTTTGCCAAAGATCATCATGCCGCCCTGATGCTGGATAATCCCAACGATACGGCGATGGATGGCAGCGGGCTGAAAAATGCGCCGCTGTATATTTTCCAGGGTTTAACCTTCAACCAAATGCCTCTGGCTGAAGTCAAACTGGAGATCAACCAGAATCAGCAGTACAGCCTGGGGATGGGCTTTCTGGCGCGTTTTGCACGCTATGCCTTTATTCCGTCACGCCTGATGTTCTGTTATGACGCTGACTCTCTGGAACGTCACGAGCTGGCCAGTGTCCGTCATATTAAAGTGCGTTATAACAACCCGAATATCGAAGTGTTTTATAACGATGAAGCGGCAATGGACATGCTCGGATTACGTAACGGCGATGTTATTTTGGCGCTTAACGGTATCAGCTATCCGCCAGCGCAGATCGATCGCCTGAGAGAAAAGCTGGCCTTGACCCCGGCAGGTAAACTTAAACTGAAGATTCAGCGCGCTGAACAGCAAATGGAGATCACACTGTAACTCACCAATTTCAGTCAGTTCAGCGCCTGCCTCGCAGGCGCTCGGTGCCAGCGTGGCTTAATTTTTCACCGGCTGACTCTCCTGCACCGGGAGCCGGCGATTAAACAGGG
>CALYQW010000003.1 GCA_945290265.1 uncultured Erwinia sp. | reverse complement strand
GCGAAACGCCAGCTGAGCCTGCCGCTGACAGCGCAGAGGTCGATCCGCGTAAAGCCGCCGTAGCGGCGGCCATTGCCCGTGCCAAAGCGAAAAAAGCGGCGCTGGCCGCTGCTGAAGATAATCAAAAACCCCCTGTCAGTGCCGATGATGCCCGTAAAGCGGCGGTTGCCGCTGCCATCGCCCGCGTAAAAGCGCGTAAAACGCAGCAGCCTACAGAGCAAGAGGATTAAATGGCTTTTCGCATTTCAAGTTCGCCTTATACCCATAACCACCGCAGCACCAGCCGTATTATGCTGCTGGTGCTACTTGCCGCCCTGCCGGGTATGGCTGCCCAGTGGTTTTATTTTGGCTGGGGTAACCTGATCCAGGTGGCGATTGCGGCGATTGCCGGGATTGCTGCCGAAGCGGCGATCCTGCGGCTGCGCAAACTGCCGCTGGCGGAAACCCTAAAAGACAACTCGGCGCTGCTGACCGCTCTGCTGTTAGGCATCAGCATTCCCCCGCTGGCGCCCTGGTGGCTGGTAGTGATTGGTACGCTGTTTGCGGTGGTGATTTCCAAGCAGCTGTATGGCGGACTGGGACAGAACCCGTTCAACCCGGCAATGGTCGGCTATGTGGTACTGCTGATCTCGTTCCCGGTACAGATGACCAGCTGGCTGCCGCCAGATGCATTGCAGAGCATTACCCCGGGCTTTGGCGACACCCTGAGCATGATTTTCCACGCCCACACTCTTGATGGTCATACCATGCAGCAGCTGCAGATCGGCATCGATGGCGTCAGTCAGGCAACGCCGCTGGATAACTTCAAAACCGGACTGCGCGCCGGTCATTCAGCCGAACAGTTGCTGGCACAGCCGATTTACAGCGGCGTGCTGGCAGGTCTGGGCTGGCAGTGGATTAACCTCGGCTTCCTGCTGGGCGGCCTGTTCCTGCTGTGGAACCGCTCTATTCGCTGGCATATTCCGCTGAGTTTTCTCGCCTCGCTGGCGCTGTGCGCCTGCATCGGCTGGCTGATTTCACCCGGCAGCCTCGCCTCACCGCTGATTCACCTGTTTTCCGGCGCCACTATGCTGGGTGCCTTTTTTATCGCCACCGATCCGGTGACAGCGTCCACCACCAATAAAGGGCGTCTGATTTACGGCGCGCTGGCCGGGGTGCTGGTGTGGCTGATCCGCAGCTTTGGAGGCTATCCTGACGGCGTGGCATTTGCCGTGCTGCTGGCAAATATTACCGTGCCGCTGATCGACTATTACACCCAGCCGCGCGTCTACGGACACCGTAAGGAGAAGTGATGCTGGATGCCATTCGTAAAAACGGCGTAACCCTGGCGGTGTTTGCCGCGATTACTACCGGCCTGACGGCGGTGATTAATGCCGTCACCAAACCGACAATTACCCATCAAACCGCACTGCAACAGAAGGTATTACTGGATCAGGTGGTCCCGCCGGAACTTTATAATAACCCTATTCAGGATGAGTGTTACGTTGTCACTAATCCGGCGCTGGGTAATAACAGTGCGCATCATTTGTACGTGGCGCGCATGAACGATAAGCCGGTCGCGGTGGCACTGGAAACTACCGCTCCGGATGGCTATTCCGGTGCCATTCAGATGATTGTCGGTGCTGACTTCAGCGGAACGGTATACGGCAGCCGGGTGGTGGAGCATCATGAAACGCCGGGGCTGGGTGATAAAATCGAGCTGCGTATTTCTGACTGGATCAACAGCTTTAATGGTAAAAAAGTCACCGGTGCCAGTGACACTCACTTTGCGGTGAAAAAAGATGGCGGTGATTTCGATCAGTTTACCGGTGCCACCATTACCCCGCGCGCGGTGGTTAATGCGGTTAAGCGCACAGCGCTGTATATTGAAACCTTACCCGGACAGCTCTCCTCGCTGCCCGCCTGTGGAGACGATGCGAAATGAGTGAAGCTAAAACCCTGCTGGTCGGCGGATTATGGAAAAATAACTCGGCGCTGGTTCAGCTGCTGGGACTTTGTCCCCTGCTGGCGGTGACCTCAACCGCCACCAATGCGCTGGGGTTAGGTCTGGCGACCACCCTGGTACTGACCTGCACCAACAGCGGGATCTCCCTCTCCCGCCGCTGGGTGCCGGCAGAAGTACGTATTCCAATTTACGTAATGATTATTGCGGCGGTAGTCAGCTGCGTGCAGATGCTGATCAACGCCTACGCCTATGGCCTGTATCAGTCGCTGGGGATCTTTATCCCGCTGATCGTCACCAACTGTATTGTAGTAGGTCGTGCCGAGGCGGTGGCGTCGAAAAGCAGCATCCCGCTGTCGGCGCTGGACGGCATGGCGATTGGCCTCGGTGCCACCAGCGTGATGGTAGTACTGGGCAGTATTCGTGAAATGATTGGCAGCGGCACTATTTTTAACGGTGCTGACCAGCTGCTGGGCTCCTGGGCGAAGGTATTGCGGGTAGAGGTGGTGCACTTTGATTCACCGATGCTGCTGGCGATGCTGCCACCGGGTGCCTTTATCGGCCTGGGGATGCTGCTGGCGGTAAAATATCTGATTGATAACCGCGTAAAACAGCGTGCAGTCAGCAAAGCTGAACAGGATGTTGCACTGCCGGAAGGAAAAACGGGAGCCCTGTGAATAAGGAAAAGCGCACGCAGATTCTGATCCGGCTGCGGGATGACAATCCGCACCCAACCACCGAACTGAATTTTACCTCAGCGTTTGAGCTGCTGATCGCCGTACTGTTATCCGCTCAGGCCACGGATGTCAGCGTAAATAAAGCCACGGCAAAGCTTTATCCACGCGCCAATACCCCGGCACAGATCCTCGAACTGGGGGTAGACGGGGTTAAAGAATATATTAAGACCATTGGTCTGTTTAACAGCAAAGCCGAGAACGTGATTAAAACCTGCCGCATTCTGCTGGAGCAGCACGGTGGTGAGGTGCCGGAAAGCCGTGAAGCGCTGGAAGCCCTGCCAGGGGTTGGGCGTAAAACGGCGAACGTGGTGCTGAACACCGCCTTTGGCTGGCCAACAATTGCGGTGGATACCCATATTTTTCGCGTCTGTAACCGCACCAACTTCGCCCCGGGTAAAAACGTTGAGCAGGTGGAAGAGAAGCTGATTAAAGTGGTGCCAAAAGCGTTTAAGGTTGACTGCCACCACTGGCTGATCCTGCACGGCCGCTACACCTGCGTGGCGCGCAAACCGCGCTGCGGCTCCTGCCTGATTGAAGATTTGTGTGAGTATAAACAGAAGACTGAGATTTAGCCTTTTATTCTTTGACCTGGCTTTTGCCCTGGCCTTTAAAAAAACTTCCAACGAACCCAATAAAAAAGCCCGCATCAACGATGCAGGCTTAATCACTGTAACAATCAGATTAACTACTCAGCACTGCTGACAGCTGTCTCCCCCTGAGTCACCCGAGACAAACGATAATACTCCGCCGTCGACAACGGCAGCGCTGGCTTACCACGGATGGCATCGGCAATCTTCTCGGCAATCATCACCGTTGGTGCATTCAGATTACCGGTGGTAATCTGCGGCATAATCGAGGCATCAACGACGCGCAGATTCTGCATGCCGTGTACCCGCCCCTGATCGTCCACTACGGCCATTTCATCACTGCCCATGGCGCAGCTGCCGCACGGGTGATAAGCGGTCTCCGCATGCTCACGAATAAAGGCATCAATCTCTTCATCGCTCTGCACATGTGCGCCTGGCTGCAGCTCTTCACCGCAGTATTCCGCCAGCGCCGGCTGGCGCATAATCTCACGCGTCAGACGTACCGCGTTGCGGAACTCTTCCCAGTCACGCTCGTGCGACATGTAGTTAAAGAAGATCGACGGTGCAGCATAGGGATGCTTCGAGGTCAGTTTAATCCGACCACGGCTCATGGAACGCATTGGCCCCACGTGCGCCTGGAAGCCGTGCTGCTTAACCGGGCTGCTGCCGTTGTAGTTAATCGCCACTGGCAGGAAGTGGTACTGAATATCCGGCCAGTCCGGCTTGTCATCACTGCGGATAAAGCCACCGGCTTCAAACTGGTTACTGGCACCGATACCGGTCCCTTTAAACAGCCACTCCGCACCGATAGCCGGCTGGTTCCACCACAGCAGTGACGGATAAAGGCTGACCGGCTTTTTACAGCCATACTGCATATACACTTCGAGGTGGTCCTGCAGGTTGCGTCCGACGCCCTGCAGGTCGTGTACTACCTCAATATCCAGCTCGCGCAGCCACTCCTGCGGGCCAACGCCGGAACGTTGCAGGATCTGCGGCGAGTTAATTGCCCCAGCGCACAGCAACACTTCACGCGTGGCCTGCGCCTGATCCTGCTTACCGTCACACATCCAGGTCACGCCTGTGGCGGTTTTACCTTCAAACAGAATTCGATCGGTCTGCGCATGGGTGATAATGGTCAGGTTGGCACGCTGTTTTGCCACATCCAGATACCCACGTGCGGTACTGGAACGGCGACCCTGCGCCGTAACGGTACGATCCATTGGCCCAAAACCATCCTGTCGGTAACCGTTCAGATCATCGGTTTCATGATGTCCGGCCTGCACCGCCGCATCAATAAAGGCGCGGTACAGCGGGTTATTACCGGCTTTCGGCGTGGTAACGCTAAGATAGCCTTCGCCACCGTGCCAGTCGTTTGGCCCGATATCACGCTTCTCCGCCTTACGGAAATACGGCAGGCAGTTGAGATACGACCAGTTGTCGAAGCCGGTAAGCTTTGCCCAGTTATCGTAGTCCATCGCATTACCGCGGATATAGCACATCCCGTTTATCAGCGAGGAGCCACCCAGACCTTTACCGCGTCCGCACTCCATGCGGCGGTTGTCCATATGCGGCTCAGGATCGGTTTCAAACGCCCAGTTATAGCGTTTACCCTGCAGTGGGTAAGCCAAAGCGGCTGGCATTTGGGTACGAAAATCCCAGCGGTAATCTTTACCACCCGCTTCCAGTAACAGTACCGATACGTCAGCATCCTCAGTAAGTCGGGTTGCCAGCACGTTGCCCGCTGAGCCAGCACCAATAATGATATAGTCAAATTTTTTCATTTATCCCTCCGGGAAAAACGCCGTGGCATCACCGCCACGGCCAGTCATCAGAATGCAGACGGGTAGTCACCCATCTCAATCAGAATG
This sequence comes from uncultured Erwinia sp., assembly GCA_945290265.1. Taxonomy (GTDB): domain Bacteria; phylum Pseudomonadota; class Gammaproteobacteria; order Enterobacterales; family Enterobacteriaceae; genus Erwinia. The sequence continues at coordinate 212,759 of CALYQW010000003.1, read as the reverse complement.
GATTTAGTACGGGTATAGTGCATCAGAGTTTCCAGACCATTTTCACGACCCACGCCTGACTGCTTGAAACCGCCAACCGGCATCGGTGCCGGTGATTCGCCCCAGCTGTTAACCCAACAAATACCGGCTTCCAGCTGGTGGATCACCCGGTGCGCGCGGTTCAGCGACTGGGTGAATACCCCGGCGGCCAGGCCATATTCGGTGTCATTGGCACGTCTGATAACTTCTTCTTCATCATCAAACGCCAGAATGCTCATCACCGGGCCAAAGATTTCTTCACGCACAATGCGCATGTCATCGTGACAGTCGGTAAACACCGTTGGCTCAACAAAGTAGCCTTTCGCCAGTGGGCCTTCGGTAATGCGGTTACCGCCCGCCAGTACCCGTGCGCCCTGCTGTTTACCCAGCTCAAGGTAAGACGCCACTTTCTCGCAGTGACCTTTGCTCACCAGCGGGCCGAAGTTCACCGCCGGATCGGTCGGATCGCCGCAGTGAATGTTGGCCATTTTTTCTGCCAGGCGTTTTTCAAATGCCGGCAGCAGTGAACGCTGGACAAACACGCGAGTCCCGTTGGTACAAACCTGACCGCTGCTGTAGAAGTTGGCCATCATCGCGCCATCCACGGCACGCTCCAGATCGGCATCGTCAAACACCACCAGCGGCGATTTACCGCCCAGCTCCATGGTGACTGACTTCAGGTTGGCCAGTGCAGCATCGGCCATTACGCGCTTACCAGTTTTCACTTCACCGGTGAACGAGACTTTGGCAATCCCAGGATGCTGGCTCAGCCCCTGACCGACGGTGCCTGCGCCCTGCACCACGTTAAATACCCCGTCCGGCAGACCGGCTTCAGTGTAAATTTTCGCCAGCTCCAGCGCAGTCAGCGGCGTGACTTCGCTGGGCTTAAAAATCATCGCGTTACCGGTAGCCAGCGCCGGCGCACTTTTCCACAACGCTATTTGGATCGGGTAGTTCCATGCGCCAATACCGGCACAGATCCCCAGCGGCTCACGGCGGGTATACACCAGCGCGCTGTCACGCAGCGGGATAGATTCCCCTTCCACGGCGGTCGCCAGTCCGGCGTAATACTCCAGCACGTCGGCACCGGTCACGATATCTACCGCGGCGGTTTCGCTAATTGGCTTGCCGGTATCGGCGGTTTCCAGCTCGGCCAGCTGCTGATTACGTTCGCGCAGCAGTGCTACCGCTTTCAACAGCACGCGGCTGCGTTCTACCGGGGTATAGCTGCGCCAGATGCGTTGTCCCTCACGGGCAGAAGCCACGGCAGCATCAATATCCTGTTGGCTGGCAGCGGTAATTTCCGCCAGCACTTCGCCATTCGCAGGATTGATGGTGGTGAAGATGTCGCCCTGTCCGGGTACTTCACGTCCGTTGATATATAAACCACGGCGTTGCATATCGGCCATGTCTCCTCCTTAGGGGGTTGGTGCGCTGTTCAGCCAGAGCGCAAGATTTTGATAGCAAACGGAGCGGGCATGTTCCAGCCCTTGCTCCAGCGGCTGCGGTGATAAGGTCAGTCGCAGCCATAAACCGTCAATCAGAGCCGCCAGCGCACTGCCGGCGGCTTTAGCCTGGGTTTCAGGTAGCACCCGACGCAGCTGGGCGGTCAGATTTGAGTACAGCCGGCGATCGTTGATGCGCTGTAATCGTAATAAATTGTCGTGATGCAGGCTCTCCGCCCAAAATACCAGCCAGGTTTTTAACACCGGTACGGAAGTATCTGCGGTGTCAAAATTGGCATCAATGATGGCGCGGATTTTCATCTGCGGGCTGTCTGTCGCTCGTTCACGGTGAAACTGCAGCCGCTGGTAGAGATCCAGCAGGATCTGACGCATACAGGCATCCAGCAAACCGTTTTTGTCACCAAAATAGTGACTGACAATACCGGTGGAAACACCAGCCTGCTTTGCAATCAGCGCCAGGCTGGCATCCGCCAGCCCCACCCTGTCGATAACGGTCAGCGTCGCATTGATCAGCTGGGTCTGACGTATTTCACGCATTCCAATCTTTGGCATCGCATCAGCTTCCATCTTAACTGTGGGTAACAGTGTAGTTGTTTTATATTGAACGTTCAATCAATAAAAATAAATACCGGTTTAGCCCGCACCCAACAGGATCGATACGCTGCTGACGAGATTCAGCATAGTTCAGTTTGCTATTCATTCGACTGCGATCCCCCGATTAGTGCCATTTACGGATAAATCGCCTCACGATTCGTACACAATGCAAGCAGGATCTGATGCATTAGCTTTCTTCAGCATCGAGGCATATTTAATTTTGATACGACTAAAGTATAGTAGACGTTGTCTTTTCTGTGATTTTAATCACAACTGCGAGCATTACTGCTATTATGTTAGCTGTGACTTATTAATTTATTGATTTAACTAACAATAAATAATTCTGCAATAAATTATAACTATTATTTAACGTTATAACTACATTAATAATATTCAACTGTTGTTATGCCAGTACTGCTTAACTCAACCTCTCTGAAAATTTGCAGTATCACAGAACATAATATTGAGTCCAGCTATTTGTGCAGTTGAAAATTACTGCAAAATCTGTAATTCCGTTAATGTTTCATGGGTGGCTCATATTTTGCACTCAGAAAAAAAACTTGCCTGACAGGCAACAATCAGCGAAATTGACTGGCGCCTGCTTAACCTTACCCGTCACCAGGCCGTCATACGCATCCTGTTACACCCGCTAACACCTGAAAAAATGGTTTTAACTCCAGAGGTACCCGTGTCAGCTGCAAACAAACAATCCGGGCCAGCAAGCTCGAACGTCTTTGCTCAGCCAAAGGCTTTTTATCTGATCTTCTCAATCGAACTGTGGGAACGCTTCGGTTACTACGGCCTGCAGGGCATTATGGCGGTCTACCTGGTAAAAATGCTGGGAATGGCCGAAGTCGATTCGATGACGCTTTTCGCCTCCTTCAGCGCCCTGGTATACGGCATGATGGCCATTGGCGGCTGGCTGGGCGATAAAGTGCTGGGCACTAAACGCGTTATCGTACTGGGCACCATTGTGCTGGCGCTGGGCTACGGGCTGGTTGCCTGGTCCGGAAACAGCGTATCGCTGGTCTATCTGGGCATGGCCACCATCGCCGTGGGTAACGGGCTGTTTAAGGCCAATCCGTCAGCATTACTGTCTACCTGCTATGAGAAAGGCGATCCCCGTCTGGATGGGGCTTTCACCATGTACTACATGGCAATTAATCTTGGCTCCTTCTTCTCCATGCTGGCAACCCCCTGGCTGGCCGAGCACTACGGCTGGAGCGTGGCCTTCTCGCTGTCGTTTATCGGTATGCTGCTGACGCTGGGCAACTTTATGCTGATGCGCGGCTGGGTAAAAAATCACGGTTCCAAACCCGATTTTGCCCCGGTTAATGTCGGCAAACTGCTGGCATCACTGCTCTCCATTGCGGGGCTGATCGCAGCATCTTACTGGATGCTGCATAACCAGGGCATCGCCCGTCTGGTGTTAAGTATCGTTTCCATCCTGATCCTGCTGGTGTTTGCCAAAGAGACCATGACGTTGAAAGGCGCAGCACGCCGTAAGATGATCCTGACGTTTATTTTGATGCTGCAGGCGGTAGTGTTTTTCGTGCTGTATATGCAGATGCCAACCTCGCTAAACTTTTTTGCTATCCGTAACGTTGAGCACAATATTCTGGGCTTCCCGGTGGTGCCGGAGCAATTCCAGGCGCTGAACCCGTTCTGGATTATGCTGTTAAGCCCGCTGTTGGCTACGCTGTATAACAAGCTGGGCGATCGTATGCCAATGCCGCATAAGTTTGCTCTGGGCATGGTTTTCTGCTCCGCTGCGTTCCTGATACTGCGTCTGGGGGCTCACTTTGCCAGCCTGCAGGGCATTGTGTCGGTTTACTGGTTAATTTTCAGTTATGCCCTGCAGAGTGCCGGTGAGCTGATGATTTCCGGCCTGGGGCTGGCAATGGTCGCGCAGCTGGTGCCACAGCGCCTGATGGGCTTTATTATGGGTGCCTGGTTCCTGACCACCGCAGGCGCAGCCATGATCTCCGGTAAGGTCGCCGGTCTGATGGCTATCCCGGATAATGTGACCGACCCCCTGCAGTCACTGCATATTTACGGTGATGTATTTATGAAGATTGGAATTATCACCGCAGTGATCGCGGTACTGATGCTGTTAATCGCACCGCGCCTTAACCGCATGATCCAGGACTAACCCCCCGCTGTAAACGCTGCCTTTCACCCGACAGGCAGCATATTTCCCCGCCAGTTATGATCTAATCCACTGCTTTTTTATAAGTTTCGCGCTAGCATGGTGCCACCTCAAAGTTCCCCTCTATATGGAGCCACACAATGAAACTGTTCTATACGCCCGGAGCCTGCTCTCTGACCCCGCATATTGTCCTGCGTGAAACCGGACTGGACTTCACCCTGGTCAGAGTCGACCTGAAAACCAAAATGACCGAACAGGGTGAAGATTACCTGCATATCAATCCGAAGGGTCAGGTGCCGGGTTTACTGCTACGGGATGGCGCAATGCTGGCAGAAGGGACAGCCATCGTGCAGTATCTTGCCGACCTGAAGCCCGATCGTCTGTTACTGGCTCCTGTCGGCAGCCTGACGCGCTATCACACCCTGGAATGGTTAAGTTATACCGCTTCTGAACTGCACAAAGTGTTCACCCCGCTGTTCAAGCCGGCGACGCCGGAAGAGTATCGGGAAATTGCCCGCAACGAACTGCTGAGAAAGTTCAGCTATCTGAATGAGATACTGCGTGACCGCCACTGGCTGACCGGGGCGCATTTCACCGTGGCCGATGCCGCGCTGTTTACCGTTTCTCGCTGGGCGGCGTTGCAGAACCTGGATATCAGCGGGCTGGAACATCTGCAAAGCTGGTCGGCGCGGGTAGCAGCACGGCCGGCCGTGGTGGCTGCATTAACTGCGGAAGGTCTGATTAAATAATACGCCAGCGGACAGGTGGGTTTCCTGCCCGCTGAAATTACAGTCTGACCGCCGTAAACAGCTGTTTCGGCTCGGCAATCGCCTGCTGTGCCGCCACCAACTGCAATTCATATTCATTCATCTGATGGGTTTGCAGCATCACCGCATACACCGCGGAAGTAATATGCTCCAGTGCCGCCCGTAACGACAGCCCGTGCAGCAGATCCACCAGCAGCAGACCGCTGGTCAGATCACCCACGCCCACTGGCTGGCGCACGCCGAAATCAATCAGCGGACGGCTGATATGCCAGGCTTCCTCTGCGGTAACCAGCAGCATTTCAAAGCGGTCACTGCGATAGCCAGCGCGTGACAGGTGCTTAACCAGCACCACGCGCGGTCCCCGGGCAATCAGTTCGTTCGCAGCCTGCACCGCTTCATCCACGTTGACCACCTCGTGACCGCTGAGGATCTCCAGCTCCAGCAGATTTGGCGCAATAATATCACTGGCAGGCAGTGCCGCCTGGCCATGAAACTCCGCCACCCCGGGCGCTACGATACAGCCCTTTTCCGGATGCCCCATCACCGGATCGCAGAAATACCAGGCTGCCGGATTGGCCTGTTTGACCTGGCGGACAATCTCAAGGATCGCTTCCCCCTGCTCTGCCGAGCCAAGATAACCACTGAGTACCGCATCACAGGTTTTCAGGCGGTCAATATCGGCAATGCCGCGCACGATATCGGTCAGATGGCTGGCGGGCATTACTGCCCCGGTCCACTTGCCATACTGAGTATGATTGGAAAACTGAACGCTGTTCAGCGGCCAGACGTTTGCGCCCAGACGACGCATAGGAAATTCTGAGGCGCTGTTCCCGGCGTGACCAAAAACGGTATGAGACTGGATAGAGAGGATGTTTTTCATCGCACAAACCTGTCATTTTGCCATTAAAAAAGCCGGCAGAACCGGCTTGAAGGTAAGCCCGATGGCTCAGAGTCTGTCCCATCAGGCTCTGACTGTTTATTATTTCCAGCACACCAGGCTGTAGTTCTTTTTACCACGGCGCAGCAGCGTGTACTGACCAAACAACCGGTCACTGTCGCTGAAGGTATAGTCGGCAGCCGTTTGCAGACTGCCATTGATACTGACGGATTTTGCTTCAATCAGCTTACGCGCCTGACCGCGTGACGGTGCCAGTTCGGCATCCACCAGCGCCTGTTGCAGATCCTGCCCCATTTCCAAGGTGACGGATGGCATCCCATCCTGCGCCAGCTGCGCCAGATCCTGCTGATTCAGTTCACCCAGCGAACCGGAGAACAGGCTTTGGGTGATGCGCTGCGCGGCAGCCAGTCCGTCTTCACCGTGTACCATCCGGGTGACTTCTTCTGCCAGCACGTACTGTGCCCGCGGCGCTTTACCGCTCTGCTTGTCTTCCGCTTCCAGCGCATCGATCTGTTCGATGCTCATAAAGGTGAAGAACTTCAGGAAGCGATACACGTCCGCATCGGCGGTGTTGATCCAGAACTGGTAGAACTTGTACGGACTGGTTTTCTTCGCATCCAGCCAGACCGCGCCGCCTTCAGTTTTACCGAATTTGGTGCCATCCGATTTGGTGATCAGCGGGACGGTTAATCCAAATACCTGGTTCTGATGCAGACGGCGGGTCAGATCGATGCCGGAGGTGATATTGCCCCACTGGTCAGAGCCGCCAATCTGCAGCGCTACGCCGTAGCGTTCGTTCAGGCAGGCAAAGTCGTAACCCTGCAGCAGGTTGTAGGAGAATTCAGTAAAGGAGATCCCCTGGTCGTCACGGTTCAGGCGCTGTTTCACCGCTTCTTTATTAATCATCTGATTAACCGAGAAGTGCTTACCGATATCACGCAGGAAGGTCAGCACATTCATGCTGCCAAACCAGTCGTAGTTATTGGCGGCAACGGCGCTGTTATCACCACAGTCGAAGTCGAGGAATGGCGACACCTGGCCACGAATTTTTTCTACCCACTCATTGACCGTCTCAGCAGTATTCAGCTTACGTTCTGCGGCTTTAAAGCTGGGATCGCCAATCAGACCGGTGGCACCGCCCACCAGCGCTACCGGCTTATGCCCGGCATCCTGGAAGCGCTTCAGGCAGAGCAGCGGCACCAGATGTCCCAGGTGCAGGCTGTCGGCAGTGGGATCAAAGCCACAATAGAGAGCAACAGGCCCCTGCGCCAGTCGTTCTGCTAACGCGTCCTCATCCGTTACCTGGGCCACCAGGCCCCGCTCTTGCAATTGTTTAATCAGGTTACTGCTTGCCATCAAAGAAAGACTCCATCTAAAACAGTCTGTACCTCTGCCGGTACCAGGCTTTCCGCCGGTGCGCGGAAAAAATCAGGGCTACAGGATAAAGCGCTGACGCTTCTGGTACCAGCGCTTAGCGTGATTATTTCGTTTCTCAGGGGGCCAGACGATCGATTTCCCAGCCATCAACTCCACGCTGGTAGAAAAAGCGGTCATGCAGGCGGTGCGCGCCCCCCTGCCAGAATTCCACCGATTCCATTATTATCCGGTAGCCGCCCCAGAAGCTGGGTAGCGGTACCTCGCCCTGCTGGAATTTTTGCTTAATCTCAAGGAATTTGGCTTCCAGTACCCCACGCGCGCTGATGCGGCTGGACTGTTTTGATACCCAGGCCCCCAACTGACTGTCACGCGGACGGCTGTGAAAATACTTCATCACCTCCAGCATCGACAGCCGTTCAACGCTGCCGGTCACCATCACCTGACGCTCCAGCATATGCCAGGGGAACAGCAGGCTGATGCGCGGATTATTTTCCAGATGCTGCGCCTTGCGGCTGCCGAGGTTGGTATAAAACACCATGCCACGCTGATCAAACTGCTTCAGCAGTACAATGCGCTGCCAGGGCTGCCCCTGCGGGTCAACGGTGGCCACGCACATGGCAGTGGGATCGGGAAGCTGAGCGGCAATCGCCTGATCCAGCCAGTGTTCAAATAAATCCAACGGGTCAGCAGGAAGATCCTCACGGCGCAGGCCGCCTCGGGTATATTCACGGCGCAGATGGGCAATCTGTTGCAGATGATCGTTATCGCTCATTTCAAAGACTTCAGCTGAGAAAGGGGAAGCGTTATTGTGCGCTCCCCCTGTCAGGATTTCAATGAGTTAACTTAGCCGTCTGCCGGGTAACGATTGGCCGGAAAAATCGCCCCCAGTACGCTTTCAGCCCGCGCCCCGGTTACCGAAGGAAGATTCCCCGGCAACCCGTTCAGGGTACGCCACGCCAGCCAGGCAAAGGCCAGCGCTTCCATATCGCCGCTACTGATCCCCATCTGGTCAGTGGTCATTACGCGACAGGATGTCAGTAACGCCTGTAGTCGTGCCATCAGCAGCCGGTTGTGCGCCCCACCGCCGCAGACCAGCAGCCGCTGGCAGCCGCCGTGCTGCAGCACCTGGTCGACAATGGTTTTTACCGTCAGTTCTGCCAGCGTAGCCTGCACGTCTGCCGGTGCAATGCCCGGAGAGCGGGCCAGATGGTGTTCCAGCCAGTGCAGATTAAAGTGCTCCCTGCCAGTACTTCTCGGTGCCGGCAGGGAGAAAAAGGGATCGGCCAGCATCTGATGCAGCAGCGCGTGATTTACCACGCCGCCAGCGCCCCAGGCACCGTCTTTATCGTAAGGTTTTGCCTGTTGTTGCCAGATCCAGGCATCCAGCAGCATATTGCCCGGTCCGGTATCGAATCCACGCAGCGGTTCTTGAGGAAGCAGCAGAGAGAGGTTGGCAATTCCCCCGATATTCAGCACCATGCGCCGTTCCTCAGGATCCATCAGGACCGCCTGATGAAAAGCCGGCACCAGCGGTGCTCCCTGCCCGCCCAGCGCCAGGTCGCGCCGGCGGAAGTCCCCAACCACGGTAATCCCGGTGGCCGCCGCTATCTGATTATTGTCGCCCAGTTGCAGCGTATTAGGGGCTTCACCCCCTGGCTCATGCCATACCGTCTGTCCGTGACAGCCGATGGCCATGATATCGCTGCTGCTTAACTGCTGACGCCGCATCATCGTCATAATGGCATCGGCGAACAGGCGTCCAAGGTAGGTATCCAACTGCCCCAGCTGCGAGAGGGTCAGCGTTTGACCCTGGCAAATCGCCAGAATTTGCTGACGCAACGCAGCAGGCACCGGATGGCTGTAGCTGGCCTGCTGAGTCAGCCCCTGCGCATCAATGGCCGCCAGTACTACATCAATTGCGTCGAGGCTGGTTCCTGACATCACACCAATATAACGTCCTGATTTCATCTGGTTACTCTGCTGTTAATGGGCACAATTACATTGTGCCAGCCTGGCAGATCTGGCCTGATTATGCCATCGCTAACCGGGTATTTTCCCGGACGTTGTTAAAACGGTGAAATTAACCGCTTAATTAAAGCCCGTCTGAATTACGGCGTTTTCTACATTAATGTCTCAATTGATTCGCCGTTTAGTTAATCCAGGCTACGGTTTCTTACCTGATTTTTCATTCTTATAGTGAGAAACTCTTGAGTTGTCACCTATAATAGGTTTGTATCTCGCAGCCTGATTAGAACGCAGTACCCGTAACAAAAGGAGTTTTACTATGATTAAGCGTGCATTAGTCGTCGCACTGGCCGGGATAACGCTGGCCGGGTGTGCAAATACCGATACTCTTTCTGGTGATACCTACAGCGCTTCTGAAGCCAAACAGATCCAGACCGTCTCTTACGGTACTGTGGTTTCGGTTCGCCCGATTAAAATTCAGGGCGGTAATGACAGCAATGTGATCGGCACCATTGGGGGTGCGGTCCTCGGTGGATTCCTTGGAAACACAGTTGGCGGCGGCACCGGACGCAGCCTGGCAACAGCAGCAGGTGCTATTGCCGGTGGGGTTGCTGGGCAGGGCGTTGAAAGTACGCTGAATAAAACCAGCGGTGTTGAGCTGGAAATCCGGAAAGATGACGGCAACACTATTATTGTGGTGCAGAAGCAGGCAGCCAGCCGTTTCTCCGCCGGTCAGCGTGTTGCTATGGCATCCAACGGAAGCCAAATCACGGTTTCTCCACGCTAAGCTCTACGCCGGTTACTGCAACCGGTGCATTCTACCCTGTAACGCGCCTGATTAAGATCAGCACGTTGCGGGGTTGTTTTATGGTTTAACTCTGACGCAACTAAAGATGAAACGGTGATGCCGGTGCTAAAACGGGTACCCGGCAATGACGTTACCGGGCAAGGAGCAGATCAGATTACAAAAGATAACCGTGTGACAATGTCCCTGCGCTAACCGCCGGCCGCAGGTTATCAGCGGTTAAAGCCCGTTTTTCTGCAGTTCAAGAATATTTTTTTCCAGCCGGGCAACCATAGCCACCAACATGGATCTTTCTGAAGGTGAAATGCCGGCCAGAATATCGCCGCTGGTGTCCGCAATGACTTTTTCAACCTCATTAATTACCGGTTGAGCCTCACAGGTCAGGCTGATACGTTTGGCCCGACGGTCGCTGACACAGGTACTGCGCACAATCAATCCTTTGTCTTCCAGTTGATCCAGGGTGCGCACCAGAGAAGGTTGTTCGATACCAATCGCCTTTGCCAGCTGTATTTGAGACTGCTCTGGTGGCAGCTGGTGAATATTGTGCAGAGTGACCCAGTGAGTTTGCGTCAGTTCCAGCGGTTTTAACCGCAGGTCGATCAACGCACGCCATAAACGTACCAGTCTGGCAAGGTCTGTTCCTAATGCGGTATCCAATTGCTTCTCCTTATAATTAGCTTGCTAGTTGTCACGTTTCATACCGGTCTATTCTGCGAGTTTGCCTGCTAAATTACAATTCCATCCTATACGAGGTTGAGCATTGGCTCACAGTTATCATCTGCGTCCTCTGCCCCCCCTCGCAGCTATCAGCCTGTAATCACGCCACAGGCAACGCGCGCACCGCCCCCACCCAGGGCCTGAGGATGGTCGGCATAATTATCACTGCCCAAATGCACCATCAGTGCCTTACCCCTGATTTCTGCTATTTTTTTAATCCGTGGAGCCAGCACCGGATAATCGGCTTTGCCGTCGGCGTTAACTACCAGCGCCGGCAGATCGCCCAGATGTCCGTTTTGCCACGGGCCGAGGTGCTGATGGCTGCCTGCCGGATCGAGATGGCCGCCAGCAGCGCCCGCCGCTACCGCCTTCCCGTCAACCATACTTACCGCACAGCTGCCATTGGCATGAATATGAAAACCATGTGTTCCCGGCGTTAAGCCGGTTAGATGCGGTGTAAAAGTCAAGCCATAGTCAGTTTCAACAATGGTGACCTCTCCGACAGGGCTGGTGATGCCCTCAGGGGTGACCAGACTAAGTTTAACTCTGATGACTGCGGCCTGGGCACTACACGCCAGTGCAGAAATAAGCAAAACAACTGCGTTTATTTTCATATTGTTGCTCCTCGGGCCTGACTCGGCAGGCAGGTGTTGCAAAGTGTCATCGGCAGGTGCCATAACAGGCTGGTTTTGCCGCTTGTCCAATACCATCAGGCCGCAAACAGATCTGCTGCCTGTAGTCTGGTTATGCATAAAATCAAAACAATCCCGGTTGGGAAGGCGGCGGCGGCGGTTCAGCAGCCTGGTTACGCTGCATACGCAGTGCTCGCTGATAGCATAAACGCAGCACTTGACGTTTTTCCGCATCGCTTAACGACATCCAGCGAAAGCGCTCATCGCGGTTACGCAGACATCCCAAACAATAACCGCGTTGGTCAGTCTGGCAAATACCCCGACAGGGGTTAGGGATGGGAAATAGCTCTAACTGCCGATCGGTCATGGTCGCACTCCTGATAACAGGCTTACTTCAATTGAAGGCAGCTCTGTGGGACGGTGCAAGGTCATGTAAATAACTTTATCCTGTAATGGCTATGTTTTCGCCATTAATGATTATTACCGCCAGACTTGACTAATTATTACTTAATTTCTTCACAATTTGTGCATCCAAACCCGATATAAATAAGATATTACCAATCAATCACCGTTAGTTTATCGTTAGAATTCTCGGTAACCGGAAAGTTATGAAATTAGTACCTGCATTACGTTGTCGTAGTCTGACGTTGAATCTCGCCAGTGCTGCCCTCTTCTCACTAGTGTTAAACAGCATTTTTCTGGTACGGGCCATCAGGGCAATTCCCTTTGAGACATTTCATGATTATCTGTTTGCGGCCTCACTGCCGCTGGTGTTGAGCAGTGCCTTTTTCGCCATCTTGAGCCTGCTGTCGCTACCTTGGCTACGCAAGCCACTGCTGACCATCCTGATCCTCATTAGCGTTGCTGCCAGCTATTTTATCTGGAGCTTTGGTACCGTAATCGATACCAATATGTTGCAGAATCTGTTCGAAATCGATATTCAGGAAGCCACTGCGCTGGTCAGTCTGCGTCTGGTGTTATGGATGCTGGCAGGCGCAGGAATACCGCTATTGCTGCTATGGAGGATAAAGATCGTCCCCGCCACTGCTGGTGGCGGACGCTGCTGCAACGCCTTCTGTCCGCGCTGGCGGCTGCGCTGTTCATTCTGCTGATGGCCGCATTATTTTATAAGGACTATGCGTCGCTGATACGCAATAACAAATATTTGGTAAAAGTGGTTACGCCAGCCAACGTGATTAGCGGCCTGAGCCATTATATTGATAATCGCTGGTTCAGCGGCAGCCAGCAGCTGGTGCGCACCGGACTGGATGCCAGACAAACGCCCGTTACCGCTAACAGCGCGCAGAAAAGACCCTGGTTATCTTTGTGCTGGGAGAAACGGCGTGGGCAGAAAACTTTTCTCTGGGCGGTATGCCAGGGAAACCAACCCCGGGTTAAAACAGCAGCAGGTGATTTACTATCGCCACGCCACCTCCTGTGGTACTGAAACCGCCGTGTCAGTGCCCTGCATGTTTTCCAGAATGGCGCGCACCGACTACGATACGGCACTGGCGCATTACCAGGAAAGGGGGCTCTACGTGATGGCCCATGCCGGCGTTAATCTGCTGTGGCGGGAAAATGACGGCGGGTGCAAAGTGGCCTGCGATCGCATTCCTCATAGCGATATAACCAGGTGGCAACTGAAAGACCTGTGCCGTGACGGTTACTGTCAGGATGAAGTGCTGCTGCATCGCCTGAACCGCTATATTGACTGCATCAGGCAACAGAATACCCTGATTGTCCTGCATCAGATAGGTAGCCATGGCCCGGCCTATTATCTGCGCTACCCGGCGTCCATGCGCCAGTTCACCCCCTCCTGTGACTGTAATCAGATTCAGGATTGCGATCGTCACGCATTGACCAATACCTATGACAACACCCTGCTGTATACCGATACCATCCCGGACGATACCATCAGGCTGTTAAATTCTTACCGTGACCGCTACAACGTAGCACTGATCTATCTGTCCGATCATGACGAATCCTTGGGCGAGCGCGGAATGTACCTGCACGGTACGCCGTGGATGTTTGCGCCTTCTCAGCAAACCCATATCCCGATGCTGCTGTGGCTGTCACCGGAATACGCAGCGGCTCAGGGCATCGACCAGCGCTGTTTACGCCAGCGGGCGCAGAACAATAACGTCTCGCAGAATAATGTTTTCCATACCCTGTTGGGGATGATAAATGTGGAAACCAACGAATATCATGCTGATATGGATATGATCCGATCGTGCCGTCAGCCATGAACCTGACGCGGTGACATGTTAAGGTTACCGCTATACTGATTGCGCAAACTGATTTTTTTACCGGTTATCTGCGGATAACCACATTAAGAGGATATTATGCGTTTACTCCACACCATGCTGCGCGTTGGCGATTTGCAGCGTTCTGTTGATTTTTATACCCAGGTTCTCGGTATGCGCCTGCTGCGCACCAGTGAAAACGCCGAGTATAAGTATTCGCTGGCCTTTGTGGGTTACACCGAAGAGAGCGAAGGCGCAGTGATTGAGCTGACCTATAACTGGGGCGTGCAAAGCTACGATCTCGATAACGCTTACGGGCATATTGCCCTAGGGGTTGATGACGTGGCTGCCACCTGCGAACGTATTCGTCGTGATGGTGGCAACGTGACCCGCGAAGCCGGTCCGGTTAAAGGGGGTACCACGATTATTGCTTTTGTGGAAGATCCCGATGGTTATAAGATCGAACTGATTGAAAACAAACACGCCGGTCACGGCCTGGGGAATTAATCCTCTGACAGGGTGCTGCGGTACCCTGTTCTGTTCCTGATGCTGCATCAGCGGCGTATTTTTGCCATAATGCGCGCTGTCTTTTAGCTCCCGAGAGATGCTGATGTCTGAATCAAACGAATTTAATACCCTGAGCAGCCGCTTTCGTGGGTTTTACCCGGTAGTGATTGATGTGGAAACCGCCGGTTTTGATGCCAAATCCAATGCTCTGCTGGAGATTGCGGCGGTCACCCTGAAAATGGACGCGGATGGCTGGCTGGAGAAAGACCAGACCCTGCATTTTCACGTCGAACCTTTTGTCGGTTCAGTTCTGCAGCCGGAAGCACTGGCGTTTAATGGTATTGACCCGACCAACCCGCTGCGGGCTGCAGTCAGTGAATACACTGCACTGCATGAAATTTTCAAAGTTGTACGCAAAGGCATTAAAGACCAGGGCTGCAGCCGGGCGATTATGGTGGCGCATAATGCGACATTTGATCTTAATTTTATGAATGCCGCCGCTGAACGAGCCAGCCTGAAGCGCAACCCTTTCCATCCGTTTGTCACCTTTGATACCGCCGCTTTAAGTGGCCTGGTGCTCGGCCAGACGGTACTGGCAAAAGCCTGTACCACTGCCGGTCTGCCGTTCGATAATGCCCAGGCACACTCCGCGCTATACGATACCGTCCAGACTGCCGATTTGTTCTGCGAACTGGTCAACCGCTGGAAACGTCTGGGAGGCTGGCCACTGCCCACCCCCTCCAGCAGAAACCCCTGATAACCCGCCGTCAGCCGCCACGGCGTAATAACTTACACCGCCCTGGCCGTTGACCTTGATTTTGACCTGGAATTTGACCTTGACCTTTGGGCGGCATCAGGAACGCACCCGAGGTAACGTAAATTCCCGGAAAGAGCCGCCAGGACGGCGGCGAAAGGCGTGTTGAGACAGGATGTCGAATCACGCCGGTCCGCCAGAAATTGGCGTGGCCGAGGAAACCCGCGACAGCGGGCGAAGTGACGCCGCAAGCACGGGGTCAAGGGGCCTTTGCGACTGAAGGCCCCTTGTCGCCAGCCCGTGAAACGGGATGGTGAAACGTAGTTGACCTTGCCCTGACCTTTAAAAATCAAATAACAGACAAAAAAAAGCCCACACTAAAAAGTGCAGGCTTAGATTCAGAACGCCAAACTAATCGCCCGGGGCTACCCCCCCTTACTCTGCCGGCGCGGCAGGATGCTTCTGCGCAGTCTCTTTGATCAACTGCTGCAACTCACCGCGCTGATACATTTCAATAATAATGTCACAGCCACCCACCAGCTCACCATCAACCCACAGCTGCGGGAAAGTTGGCCAGTTGGCGTATTTTGGCAGTTCTGCACGAATATCCGGGTTCTGCAGGATATCCACATAAGCGAAACGCTCACCACACGCCGACAGAGCCTGTACCGCCTGCGCAGAAAAACCACAGCTCGGTAACTTCGGTGAGCCTTTCATGTACAGCAGAATCGGGTTTTCTGCAATCTGGCGCTGAATTTTTTCAAGAGTACTCATAAATGCCTTCCTCAGGAACCTGGGTAATGAGAGCCTGAGGTGCCAGGCTCTTTTTTGGAACCTGCTTATTGTAACGACTCTGCCGGAAGGATGAAAATGAGAATTTTATACGGCCGCCCACGGACGAAAGTATTTATTGTCCTAAAAAGGTAAGAATATCGCCGCTGTGATAGCTTTCACCCTTATTCCGGACATGAATGATTAACAAAAGATTATTCAACACCCTGTTTTGCATATTTAGTGAAACAGCCCGCCCTGTGATTTTGAAACAAAAAACACCTTACCTTTTTCTGAAAAATTAGATTAATATTAAGTAACTTTTTCTGCCAGTGGTAGAAACGTCTTTTACTGACTGCATCGCAGTCGTTATTGCAGGGCACCAACGGATAATGGGCAAAATGCGTTTACTGATCTCCCTTCTGATGCTGGCATTTGCCCAGCTCCTGTTCAATGTGGCGCACGCATCGCCACATAAACCGGTTAATGTCACTCAGCAAAAACATAAAGCTGAGCGCATTGTTGCCCGTGAAGATGATCGTCGTAAGCGCCGCCCGGTTAAAAATCACTCTGGTAAAAAAGTAAAAGAACCGCTGAATAAAAAGAGTCGCCTTAATGTAAAAAATACCCGTCCGGCGGCAGTGAAAAAGAACACTCTGAAGAAAAGTACCGACCTTGTTGCGGATAAAAACCAAAAAAATTCTGCCCGCCTGGCTAAAGAAAAGGTGCGCTATGGTCGCCGCAGCGCGGAAAAACGTCGTCTGGCGCGCACTGAGCATGAAAGCAGCATCCCGCTGAAACTAACCAAAATACATCGCGCACGCTATCAGGAAGCCCGTGAAACGGTGATGAACAAACTGATGGGGCAACTGGGTAAACCCTATCAGTGGGGCGGTTCTTCACCAAAAACCGGTTTCGACTGTAGCGGACTGGTGTGGTACGCCTATAAGGATCTGGTGAAAATTAAGATCCCGCGCACCGCCAATGAAATGTACCATCTTCGTGATGCCGCTCCGGTCAGACGCGATCGTCTGGAGAAAGGTGATCTGGTGTTTTTCCGCATTAATCGCCGTGGTGCCGCAGACCACGTTGGTGTCTATGTCGGCGATGGCAAATTTATTCAATCCCCACGTACCGGTAAAGATATCCAGGTGACAGCACTCAATGAAGAATACTGGCAGCATCATTATATTGGTGCCCGCCGGGTAATGACGCCAGGCACTATCCGCTAACCCTTATTACCAATATCTTTCCCTTCCCGGCGTTAGCAGGCCAGGTTAATCGTTGTGGGTAGCGCGATATGTGCAATTTTCCCGGTCACAGGCAGTAAAAATCTCGTTTTCCTCGCCCGGCCTTGCTAGAATCGACTACTCTGTTTCATAAAAACAGATAAAAAAGCTTGTGTAACAGCCTGAGCCACCTTGTGAAAGATTTAGTCCTTCCCTACGCGTATACCACAGCATTCTGCTTATTTCAGCCAGTCAGAATCTGCTGTAGCCAGGCAAACGTTTAACCACGTAAATTTCAGTTAGTTATCTTACGCCAGGAGCCCAACAGTAATGGCAACAATTAAGGATGTGGCAAAGCGTGCCGGTGTGTCCACCACCACCGTCTCCCATGTAATCAACAAAACACGCTTTGTAGCTGAAGACACGCGCAAGCTGGTCAGTGCGGCGATTAAAGAATTACACTACTCGCCGAGCGCCGTTGCCCGCAGTCTGAAAGTGAACCACACCAAAACCATCGGTTTGCTGGCAACCTCCAGCGAGGCACCCTATTTTGCCGAGATTATTGAAGCCGTTGAAAATCGCTGTTTTGCTCAGGGCTATACCCTGATCCTGGCCAACTCCCATAATAATCTGGAAAAACAGCAGGCCTACCTGTCAATGATGGCGCAGAAGCGCGTTGATGGCCTGCTGGTGATGTGCTCTGAGTATCCGGACGCGCTGATTGGCATGCTGGAAGATCACCGCAATATCCCAATGGTGGTGATGGACTGGGGCGAATCGCGCGGCGACTTTACCGATACCGTGCTTGATAACGCCTTTCAGGGCGGCTATCTGGCAGCCCGCTATCTGATAGAGCGCGGGCACCGCGATATTGGTGCCATTCCCGGGCAGCTGAAGCGTAATACCGGTGGCGGACGTCATGCCGGATTTTTACAGGGATTACAGGAAGCCGGTATTACCCTGCGTGATGAGTGGCTGGTGCAGGGCGATTTTGAACCGGAGTCTGGCTATCGCGCGATGCAGCAGATTTTATCGCAAAAACAGCGCCCCACCGCCGTGTTCTGCGGCGGTGATATTATGGCGATGGGTGCCATTTGCGCCGCCAACGAGATGGGGCTGCGAGTGCCGCAGGATATTTCGGTGATCGGTTATGATAATGTACGCAACGCGCGCTACTTCACGCCGGCGCTGACCACGGTTCACCAGCCTAAAGAGCGGTTGGGGGAAACCGCTTTCGATATGCTGCTCGACCGCATCACCAGCAAGCGAGAAGAACCGCAGACTATCGAAGTGCAGCCGTCGCTGATTGAGCGACGTTCGGTGGCTGACGGCCCCTTTATCGATTATCGCCGTTAATCCAGCGCGCTGGCGTTATCGCTGTTGCGAAACGCCGGCACCTCGCTGAGCCATTCGGCATTCAGCGTCATGGTATCCCCCAGGTAGTCGAGCACCCACGACAGTGCCGGCGAGGCGCTCTCTTCCGACCAACTGAGACAGCAGGGGCTGGCGGGAAAAGTGGTGAACAGTTCCAGCTCAACTAATTCACCCAACTCCAGCCAGGGTCGGGCAAAATGGCCCGGCACCATGCCAACGCATAACCCGGCCCGCAGACAGTCAATGGCACTGTCCCAGTCCGGCACCACCAGCCGCCGCTGGTTATCCAGCGTCCAGGTCATCCGTTTTGGCAGCGCGCGTGAGGTATCTTCCAGCACCAGTGAAGGCCACTCACGAATACTCTCGTCTTCCAGCGGATATGCTTTACTCGCCAGCGGATGCTGTTTGCCCACCACGCAGCGCCAGTTCAGGTTACCCATATCGCGGAACGGAAAACGCCCCCCCACCGGCACCGCCTGTGTGGCCCCGATCGCTACGTCCACCCGGTTACCAGCCAGCGCATCCCAGACACCATTAAATACTTCCGGCGAGATATGTAGCTCCATGTCCGGAAAATGCCGGTAAAAATCGGTCACCAGCTGACGGGTACGCTCCGGGCGCACAATGCGGTCAACAGCAATATTTAGCTGCCCGCGCCAGCCATTCGCCACCTGCTGACAGCGATGACGGGTGGCAAGCATTTTTTTGATAACAGACCGCCCTTCCTCATTAAATACCCGTCCGGCTTCGGTGAGCACCACATCGCGGTGGCGGCGTTCAAACAGGGTAACCGCCAGCCACTCCTCCAACTGACGCACGGTGTAGCCAATGGCCGATGGCACCCGGTGCAGTTCCGCTGCCGCAGCGGTAAAGCTGCCGGTTCGGGCTACGGCTTCAATGACTTCAAGGGAATATTCAGACCACATAGTTTGCTCACAAAATTTTTCATCACAACTAACGAATATTAGCGTTTCACAGAGCGCCCTGCACCCGTTTACACTGCGCAGCGTAAAAATTGTTCTTATCAGGTTATTACCTTATGCAATCCAAACTTTTTATGATTTATCTGGCGCTACTCAGTATGCTGGGCTTTCTGGCAACGGATATGTATCTACCCTCTTTCGGGGAAATGCAGCAGGATCTGCAGACTGACGCCAGCCTTATCAGCGCCAGCCTGAGTATTTTTCTTGGCGGATTTGCCTGCGCCCAGCTGATCTGGGGGCCGCTGTCTGACCGCATCGGACGTAAACCGGTACTGATACTGGGTCTGGGCCTGTTCGCCGTTGGCTGTGCCGCCATGGTGTGGGTCACATCGCCCGAGTGGATGCTGGTACTGCGCTTTGTGCAGGCAATCGGTGTCTGTGCGGCGGCAGTCAGCTGGCAGGCGCTGGTAGTGGATCGCTTTAACCGCCATCAGGTCAACCGAGTATTTGCCACCATTATGCCGCTGGTGGCATTATCCCCGGCGCTGGCTCCCCTGCTGGGTGCCTGGCTGTTAAATCATTTCTCATGGCGCTCGATTTTTGTCGCCCTGCTGATGATTACCCTGCTGCTGCTGGCGGCAACCTTAACCCTGCCGGGGCGCAAAAAATCAGACGCCATAACGCAAACCGACCCGGCTCCAGGCTTTCTGACCCTGCTGAAATCACCGGTGTACACCGGTAATGTCACCATTTATGCTGCCTGCTCGGCCAGTTTCTTTGCCTGGCTGACCGGCTCGCCGACCATTCTGGCGAAAATGGGACTGTCGCCTGCGGATATCGGACTGAGCTATGTGCCGCAGACCATTGCCTTTCTGGCCGGTGGCTTCAGCTGTCGCGCCCTGTTGAACCGCTTTGCCGGCCGTACTCTGCTCCCCTGGCTGCTGCTGTCCTATGCCCTGAGCGTGGTGGCCACCTGGCTGGTAGCGCAGCAGGCGCAGCCGTCGCTGATGGCAATAATGTTACCTTTCTGCGTAATGGCGTTAGCCAATGGCGCCACCTATCCCATCGTGGTGTCCAGTGCCCTGCTGCCTTTCCCGAACGCTACCGGTAAGGCCGCCGCCCTGCAAAACATGATGCAGCTCGGCTTATGCTTTATCGCCAGCATGGCGGTATCAGCCTGGATTGCCAGCGCCCTGCAAACCACAACCCTGGTGATGTTAAGCACTATCCCCTTGGTGGCCGTTGGTTATTTGGGACAACGTAAAGCCGAGCGCCGCCTCTCTCAGCAGAATTCTGGCATTTCGGACTGAAGCATGACTAACTGGTTAGCTTGCTAACAATAAAATATTGTATATTGCCTTACGCAAGCATATACTGCGTAAGGTTATGTAAAATAGTTCATAAAGCCGCACAATCACGTAACCAGTACTATATTTATTTGGATTTAATTAGCTTTCTGACAAGGTTGTCATGGTGTTCTTTCACGTAACATTCGTTACGACCTCGCCAGGTTACACTTTTCAATACTTTCTAAACTACATCGGATAACTGCTCACGAAGGTTATGTGAGTTTTCTCAAAACCGCCAGAGACTGAATGTGCTTTTCTGCGGTTGCAGTCACACAGGGTGATGGAGAAGCTATGAGTTCATCGTGCATAGAAGAAGTAAGTCGGGAAGATAATCAGTGGTATCGAATTGCCCACGGAATGCTAAGCAAAGCGGATATTGAGATTAATGGTTCAAGGCCGTGGGACATTCAGATTAGTAATCCGGACTTTTTTAAGCGGGTGTTAAATCAGGGGTCATTGGGGCTGGGTGAGAGTTATATGGACGGCTGGTGGCAGTGTGAACGGCTGGATATTTTTTTCCAACGCGTGCTGCAGGCCCGTCTTGATAAGCAACTTCCGCACCATTTCCGCGACACCCTGCGCATCATCGCCACCCGGTTAATCAATTTGCAGTCGCGCCGCCGAGCGTGGATGGTGGGTAAAGAGCATTATGACCTGGGGAATGATCTGTTCGCTCAGATGCTTGACCCCTATATGCAGTATTCCTGCGGCTACTGGAAACAGGCTGAAACCCTTGAACAGGCGCAGGAAGCTAAACTGAAAATGATCTGCGAAAAACTGCAGCTGCAGCCCGGTCAGTCGCTACTGGATATCGGCTGTGGCTGGGGCGGTTTGGCGGAATATGCCGCACGACACTATGGTGTACGCGTATTCGGCGTCACTATCTCAGCCGAACAGCAAATAATGGCTCAGGCGCGCTGTGCCGGTCTGGATGTCACCATTCTGCTACAGGATTATCGCGATTTGCATCGGCAGTTTGACCGTATCGTTTCCGTTGGGATGTTTGAGCACGTCGGCCCGAAAAATTATGCCACTTATTTCGAGGTGGTTGCGCGCAATTTGAAGCCTGACGGTTTGTTCCTGCTGCATACCATTGGTGGGAATAACACCAATGATAAAGTGGATCCCTGGATCAATAAATATATCTTTCCCAACGGTTGCCTGCCATCAGTAGCGCATATTGCCAATGCCAGCGAACCACACTTTATTATGGAAGACTGGCATAATTTCGGTAGCGATTACGACCTGACGCTGATGGCATGGTTTCAGCGTTTCCTCCAGACCTGGCCACAGCTGGCTGATAATTACGGTGAACGCTTTAAGCGTATGTTTACCTATTATCTCAATGCCTGTGCCGGAGCCTTTCGTGCGCGGGAGATTCAACTGTGGCAGGTGGTATTCAGCCACGGCGTTGACGGCGGCTTGCGGGTTCCACGCTGACGGAAAAGGATGCAGGGCGATGCTGTCTGTCACCCTGTCACGGTTTATTCTTCGATCAATTTTTCAGTGGCCGCAGCCAGCGCCGCTTCGCGCTGTAACGTCATGCGTTCAACCGTATCGACAATCGCCTGGGTATGGGGGTCAATTTCAATATTTACCGTCTGACCAAGGCGTTTGTTGCCCAGAGTGGTTCGGGCCAGGGTTTCCGGGATTAAGTGCACGCAGAATTTGGTGCGCGTGACTTCTCCCACCGTCAGACTGATGCCGTCAATACCGATAAAACCTTTATGCAGGATGTATTTCATCTGCTGCTCATCCTGGGGTTTGAACCAGACTTCACGGTTATTTTCTGAATTAATTACTTTTACAATCGCCGCGGTAGTCACAATGTGTCCCGACATCAGATGACCGCCAATTTCATCACTGAATTTAGCCGCACGCTCAATATTTACCCGGTCCCCCACCTGCAGATCCTGCAGATTGGTCAGGCGCAGGGTTTCTTTTATTAAGTCAAAGCTTACCTGGTCTCCGGCAACCGCGGTTACCGTCAGACAACAGCCGTTGTGCGCCACTGAGGCCCCCAATTCCAGACCGGGTAACAGCGCCTGGGGCATTTTTATAATATGAGTGCGAAAATTAGGTTTCTCTTCAATTTCCAGCACCTCAGCGGTGCCCTGCACAATACCGGTAAACATAGACTGTCCTTAAAGGCTAATTAACTGCAAGCCAGTTTGCCCTGGCAACAGCGTATTGCCAACCCGACAGCACATTCTGTGCAACAAAAAACACCATAACGTTCGCTTATTGCTGACTATTGGTGCAGTTACCTCTAAGATATAAGACAGTTGTGCGGTTACCGCTTGAATCTTCACTGGCTTGCGGCTGCCATCCTCAATTCATCATCCTCCGAATGTCACGCGGCGACAGGACATGCCCACTGTACCCCCCTGTTTACCGTTTCAGCGTGTCTGACGCAGGCAAGTTTATAAACAGGTGTTAACGTGCAGAAGTACCTTACTGAGGCGCGTCAGTTACTGACGCTGGCGATCCCGGTTATCCTTGCGCAGGTGGCGCAAACCTCCATGGGATTTGTCGATACCGTGATGGCTGGCGGGGTCAGTGCCACCGATATGGCCGCCGTGGCGGTGGGCACCTCCATCTGGCTTCCCGCCATTCTGTTTGGTCATGGCTTGCTGATGGCGCTGACGCCGGTTATCGCTCAGTTGAACGGCGCCGGACGCCGCGATCGTATTGCTTATCAGGTACGCCAGGGCTACTGGCTGGCCGCTGCCGCCTCACTGCTGATTATGCTGGTGCTGTATAATGCCGGCTTTTTTATCAGTGCGATGCACAACGTCGATCCCCTGCTGGCGCAGAAGGCCGAAGGTTATCTGCATGCCCTGCTGTGGGGCGCACCCGGTTATCTGTTTTTTCAGGTTGCCCGTAATCAGTGTGAAGGGTTATCCAAAACCACCCCGGGTATGGTGATGGGGTTTATTGGCCTGCTGGTGAATATTCCGGTCAATTACGTGTTTATTTACGGCCACCTCGGCATGCCGGCCCTCGGCGGGGTAGGCTGTGGTGTTGCCACGGCTTCCGTCTACTGGGTGATGTTTGTTGCGATGAAGCTGTGGGTCAGCCGGGCACGTTTTGTACACGACTTGCATTTGCCAACGCGTTTTAGCATGCCGGATTTCAGGGTATTACGCCGCCTGTTCGCTCTGGGATTACCGGTAGCACTGGCATTATTGTTTGAAGTCACGCTGTTTGCCGTAGTCGCCCTGCTGGTTTCACCAATGGGCATTGTAAAGGTCGCTGGCCATCAGATTGCCCTTAACTTCAGCTCGCTAATGTTCGTGCTGCCGATGTCGCTTGGCGTGGCGGTGGCGATCCGCATTGGCTATCGTCTGGGACAGGGACATCCGGATGCCGCCAGGCGTGCGGCCTGGACCGGTCAGGCCGTGGGCGTCAGCCTCGCCTGCCTGACCGCGCTGTTTACCATTACCTTTCGCGAGCATATCGCACAGCTGTATACCGACAATCCGCAGGTCATCACTCTCGCCGCTAAGTTGATGCTGTTAGCCGCGCTGTACCAGTTTTCGGATTCGATTCAGGTGATTGGCAGTGGCATTTTGCGTGGATATAAAGACACCCGTGCCATATTCTTTATTACCTTTATTGCATACTGGGTGCTGGGGCTGCCGAGCGGCTACCTGCTGGCAATGACTGACTGGCTGGTACCGGCAATGGGCCCTGCCGGGTTCTGGACCGGATTTATTATCGGTCTGACCAGCTCAGCAATTATGATGGTGTGGCGCATACGCCGTCTGCAGCGCCAGAGCGACGAGCGGATCCTGCAGCGCGCCGCACGCTAACCCGACACCAGAGACTAAAGCGGTTAAAAATGCTGCACTTCGCACAGATGCGCAGCAGTCAGCGAGAAAATAAATTTTTCTCCTTGCCAGTTGTGCAGGCTGCCGCTAATATTCGTCCCCGCTGTCACCCAGACGGTAATCGTGCGTTCTTAGCTCAGTTGGTTAGAGCACCACCTTGACATGGTGGGGGTCGGAGGTTCGAGTCCTCTAGAACGCACCAGCGTGCGTCCGTAGCTCAGTTGGTTAGAGCACCACCTTGACATGGTGGGGGTCGGTGGTTCGAGTCCACTCGGACGCACCATTAACTGCACTCTCAATGCAGTTGTTTACATCTTTCGTACCGCATCCTACTTTCTGCCAACCTTTTCGGTATAACTCCATGATCTTTAACAGATGATGCGGCACTGTTACGCTTTTTGATTGGTTTTCGCCTGCGCAGGGACTATAATACTGGTCGTTGTCCAACTTGAATGGTTTCAGCGAATGGCAGACACCCCGTGCAGCTCCTGCGCCAGATGTGCACATCCCGTGCACCGATCACGAAACCA
Source organism: uncultured Erwinia sp. (assembly GCA_945290265.1). Lineage (GTDB taxonomy): Bacteria > Pseudomonadota > Gammaproteobacteria > Enterobacterales > Enterobacteriaceae > Erwinia. The sequence continues at coordinate 187,858 of CALYQW010000003.1, read as the reverse complement.
CACCCCGGTTCGTCCTGTCTGTCCTGTTTATGACAATAACGCCTGCGCGATACTGACTACATCTGCAGCACTTCATTTCCTTCCCGCGGGTCAGGCCGGCGGAACTCAAATTTATTATCATTCACAACTTAAACAGATAAAACGTCATGAAAAAGACCAAAATCGTATGTACTATCGGCCCGAAAACTGAGTCCGAAGAAATGCTGGGTGCCCTGCTTAATGCGGGCATGAATGTAATGCGTCTTAACTTTTCTCACGGCGACTACGCCGAACACGGTCAGCGTATTGCTAATCTGCGCGCAGTGACCGCCAAAACCGGTCAACAGGCGGCGATCCTGCTGGATACCAAAGGCCCTGAAATTCGGACCATGAAGCTGGAAGGCGGCAATGATGTGACGCTGAAAGCGGGTCAGACCTTTACCTTTACCACTGAGCAGTCGGTGATCGGTAATAACCAGCGCGTGGCTGTAACCTACCCTGGCTTTGCGGCTGACCTGAAAATCGGTAATACCGTACTGGTTGACGATGGCCTGATTGGAATGGAAGTCACCGAAGTCACCGAAAGTACCGTCGTCTGTAAGGTACTGAACAACGGTGAACTGGGTGAGAACAAAGGGGTTAACCTTCCAGGCGTTAATATCCAGCTGCCTGCACTGGCGGATAAAGACAAACGCGACCTGATTTTTGGCTGCGAACAGGGAGTAGACTTTGTTGCCGCTTCCTTTATTCGCAAGCGCTCTGACGTGATCGAAATCCGCGAGCATCTGCAAGCCCACGGCGGTAAGCATATCCAGATTATCTCCAAGATCGAAAACCAGGAAGGTCTGAACAACTTTGACGAAATCCTCGATGCCTCTGACGGTATCATGGTGGCGCGTGGCGATCTGGGGGTTGAGATCCCGGTAGAAGAAGTTATTTTTGCGCAGAAAATGATGATCAAGAAGTGTAACCGCGCGCGTAAAGTGGTGATCACCGCGACCCAGATGCTGGATTCAATGATTAAAAACCCACGCCCTACCCGTGCCGAAGCCGGTGATGTGGCTAACGCCATTCTCGATGGCACTGATGCGGTTATGTTGTCCGGTGAAAGCGCCAAGGGAAAATACCCGCTGGAAACCGTGACAATTATGGCCACCATCTGCCAGCGTACCGATCGCGTGATGAAAAGCCGCATTGATACTCAGCATGACAGCCGCAAAATGCGCATTACCGAAGCCGTCTGCCGTGGTGCGGTAGAGACCGCTGAGAAACTTGAAGCACCGCTGATTGTGGTGGCAACAGAAGGCGGTAAATCAGCGAAGTCTATTCGTAAGTACTTCCCACATGCCACCATCCTGGCGCTGACCACCAATGAACAGACCGCTCGTCAGCTGCTGCTGACTAAAGGCGTTGAAACCACGGTTACCCGTGAGATTGCCTCTACCGATGATTTCTATCGTCTGGGTAAAGAAGCGGCGCTGGCCAGCGGTTACTGCCAGAAAGGTGATGTGGTGGTGATGGTATCCGGTGCGCTGGTGCCGAGTGGCACCACCAATACGGCTTCCGTTCACGTGCTGTAATGCATCCATTTCTGTACGTTATTTAACAGCGCTCTCAGGGGCGCTTTTTTTGTGCTCTTTTCCGCCCCACTAAACTTATTTTTTCTGAAAAACCACGTTTTTCAGCGTATGTAAACTGAGAGATTTCTGATTAAAATCACCTGTTTTCACAGATTTTTTTCATTTCATTCCTGAACCCGGTGCTTCTTTGAGCGAACGCACCGATTTACCCCCCTCTCTTTTAAAAAAATATTCTCATTAGAAAAAACTTTGTGTAATACTTGTAACGCTACACAGAAATTAACTCAATCTAGAGGGTATTTATAATGAATCGTACTAAACTGGTTCTGGGCGCGGTAATCCTGGGTTCAACTCTGCTGGCTGGTTGCTCAGGCAACGCTAAAATCGACCAGCTGTCTTCTGATGTTCAGACTCTGAACACCAAAGTTGACCAGCTGAGCAACGACGTTCAGGCAGTTCGCACTGACGTTCAGGCTGCTAAAGAAGATGCAGCTCGCGCTAACCAGCGTCTGGACAACCAGGCTCACTCTTACCGTAAGTAAGAGTTCTGGTAACAAAAAATGGCGCGTAAAGCGCCATTTTTTTTGCCTGCTATTTGTGTCACCGCGAGATTAAGGCTGCGGTACCAGTAGCGCCGCCTGCTGACGGATAGCGCGGATCATCGCTTCCAGTCCTTGTGAACGTGATGGCGTCAGCTGACGGGTCAGTAACAGCTGATCAAACCAGGGGCGCACGTCAAACTCTACAATCTGCTGTGGCGTCATGCCCTGATAGAGCGCGAACACAATGGCGATCAACCCCTTCACCAGCACCGCATCACTGTCTCCCTGCAGCGCGACTGTGCCGTTCTCACTGCGACTGACCACAATCCACACCTGGCTCTGACAGCCGGGAATGACATGCTCTGGCTGGTGCAGCGCCTCAGTGGCGGGTGACAAACGACCTCCCAGCTCGATGATGTACAGATAACGCTCTTCCTGGTTGGCACAGCGCTTGAAGTTGCGCACCAGCTTGTCTCTATCTGGCAACGTTGCCATTACATCCTCACTTAAAATTATTACTGAACTGACAGCTTATCTCAGCAGGCAGGTTTGTTGAAGCCTGGCTACCATAATGCTGAAATACACCGTCCAGATTAGCTTAAGGGCGAGGTCAAAGCCTCGCCCTTATGGGATAGCAAGAAACACCACTATACAGACTCAGCCGCCCAGCAGGCGCTGGATGCGGATTAAACCACTAACTAGGCGATCAACTTCTTCTTCGGCGTTATATAACACAAAGGAAGCACGACACATTGCCGGCACGTGATAATGCTGCATTAAGGGCATCGCACAGTGATGGCCGGTACGAATGGCGATCCCGTACTGATCGAGGAAGCTGCCGACGTCAAACGCATGGTGCTTCCCAAGATTAAAGGCAATCACCCCGGAACGCTGAGCCGGGCCGTAAATCGTCAAATCCGGCACCGTGGAGAGTTTACCCAGCGCATAACACATCAGCGCCCGTTCCCGCAGACAGATCGCCTCCAGCCCGATATCGCTGACATAGCGCAGCGCAGCGCCCATACCAATTATGGCTGCCGTGTTGGGGGAACCCGCCTCAAAGCGCCACGGTGCTGCAGCATAGGTGGTTCCGGCCGTCAGGCTGACGGTGGCGATCATTGCCCCGCCGCCTTCCCAGGGTGGCATCTGATTTAGCAGCGCCTTACGACCATACAGAACCCCGATACCGGTAGGACCATAGATTTTATGCGCAGAGAAGGCATAAAAATCACAGTTCAGATCCTGAACATCCACCGGGTGATGCATTACCGCCTGGGCACCATCAATCAGGGTGGCAACACCAGCCGCTTTCGCCTGTGCCACCAGCTGTTTTACCGGATTTTCCGTGCCCAGCACGTTGGACACCTGGGTCACTGCCAGCATGCGGGTACGGCTGTCCATCAGCTGTGGCAGCGTGGAGAGATCCAGTTCGCCGCTGTCGGTGATGGGTATAAAGCGCACTTCCGCACCGGTACGCGCAGCCACCATCTGCCAGGGGACGATATTGGCGTGGTGCTCCATTTCGGTAACAATAATATTGTCACCCGGCTGTAGCGTGCTGCCACCCCAGCTGTTCGCCACCAGATTGATGGCTTCAGTGGTGCCTTTGACAAAGACAATTTCTTCCGCGGACGCCGCATTAAGGAAGTCCGCCGCCTGTTGACGCACCTTTTCCATTTCGCTGGTCGCCTCGGCGCTAAGGGTATGGATCCCCCGGTGCACCGCCGCATAACCCTGCTGATAGAAACTGCATTCTGCATCAATCACCACCTGCGGTTTTTGCGCGCTGGCGGCACTGTCGAGGTAGGCCAAAGGTTGCCCGTTGACCTCCCGCGCCAGCAACGGAAAATCGGCTCTGATGCGTGCCGGATCGAAAGTCATTACATCCCTCCCGGGAAACGCTGGGCAATACGCTGCATCACCGCCTCTCGGAGCGTGGCATCAGTGATGGCTTCGGTCAGCTCGGCAGCAAAAGCGTAAATAATCATGCGCTGTGCAGCAGCTTCATCAATGCCGCGCGCGCGCAGGTAGAACATCTGTTCTTCATCAATACGTCCAACCGTGGCACCGTGACCACACTTGACATCATCGGCGTAAATTTCCAGCTGAGGCTTGGTATCAACTTCCGCCAGACGGCCTAACAACAGATTGTTGTTGTTCATCTGACCGTCAGTTTTCAGCGCGTGTTTTGCCACTTTAATCAGGCCGTTAAAGACCGCCCGCGCGCTGTCACGCACAATGGTTTTATGCAGCTGACGGCTTTGACAGTGGCCCTTGTTATGCTCCAGATAGCTGCGACTGTCGCACACTTCTTTTTCCACCGGCAGCATCAGGCTGTTCATCACCAGCTCACTGCCCTCACCGTTCAGCTGGCTACTGGTATTGTGACGGGTCAGACCGGCACCCAGCAGGAAACTGTGGCTCTGTACCTTGACGTCACGGCCGAGGATCAGGTCGTTGTGAGCAAAGTGATAGCTGCTGGCGGTTTCAAAGCACAGCTTGAAGTGATTGAGGCGGGCATTATTGCCAACTTCAGCGGTCAGGCGCGCACCGGTAAAATGGCTGTGTTCATTGAGACTGACATAGTGCTCAATCACCGTGGCTTCTGCCGCTTCATCCAGCTGCAGATGATGACGGTAGTGGCTGGTGTGCATTTCTCCGCTGTTGCTGCCACTGCTGATATGCAGCAGGTACAGCGGACGCGGTGCCGCCTTGCCCCGGGCCAGACGTACGGTAGTCACTTCTTCCGTCAGGCTTTCCGTCAGGTGCATGAACACTTCCGGGTGCACCGGCTCTGCCACTTCACGACGCTCAGAAGCGCGGGTGATCTGCACGCTGAACAGGTCGTGCTGGCTGTCGCTCAGCGCGGCGTCAAAGCGTCCGTCAACAAACACCAGACGTACTGAATCAAGCCCCAGTCCCAGCGCGTTAACCTCACCGGCGCTCAGTGCCGATGGCTGAGGGAAGACAAAGCGATGATCGAATAGCTTGTCAAGCGGCGTATATTTCCAGTCTTCCTGCTTACGGGTGGGCAGGCCGCTGCGCAGCAACTGCTGCCAGTGCTGCTGAGCCTGCATCGAACGGCCACCATCGCGTGACTCAAAGAGATGATGCCACTGCTGCAGCGCATTCTCACTCCTCGTCGATAAGCCAGCCATAGCCTTGCTCCTCTAACTGTTTGACCAGCGAGAAATCCCCGGATTTCACGATTTTGCCCTGATACAGCACGTGGACAACGTCCGGCTTAATGTAGTCAAGAATACGCTGATAGTGGGTGACGATAATAAATGAGCGTTTACCATCACGCAGCGCGTTAACGCCGTTAGAGACGATTTTCAGCGCGTCAATATCCAGACCGGAATCAGTTTCATCGAGGATACACAGTTCTGGTTCCAGCGCTGCCATTTGCAGAATATCATTGCGCTTTTTCTCACCACCGGAGAAACCTACGTTAACCGAACGGGTCAGCAGGTCATCAGGCATTTTCAGCAATTGAATTTTATCTTCAATAAAATCCTGGAAGTCGAAGCGATCCAGCGCCTCCTGCTGACGATATTTGCGTACCGCATTAACTGAGGTCTGCAGGAAGAACTGATTACTGACGCCCGGAATTTCTACCGGGTACTGGAAGGCCATAAACACCCCTTCACCGGCGCGTTCTTCCGGATCCAGCGCCAGCAAATCTTTGCCTTTGAATTCCACCGAGCCGCCGGTGACTTCGTAATCCTCACGGCCCGCCAGGGTAGCAGAGAGCGTGCTTTTGCCCGATCCGTTAGGCCCCATAATGGCATGTACTTCCCCTGGTTTAATCTCAAGGTTCACTCCGCGCAGGATAGCTTTATCTTCAACGCTGACCTGTAGATCTTTGATTCTTAACATAGATTTTCCTTCGCAATGCTAACAAGCATTGATGATAGTTCTTGTGGCGCGGCATTAACCAACGCTGTGTTCCAGGCTGATCGCCAGCAGCTTCTGTGCTTCTACCGCAAACTCCAGCGGCAGTTCAGAGAAAACGTCTTTACAGAAGCCATTCACAATCATCGAGATCGCATCGTCTTCGCTGATGCCCCGCTGCAGGCAGTAGAACAGCTGATCTTCACCAATACGCGAGGTGGTGGCTTCATGCTCCAGCTGGGCGGTATTGTTTCGTACTTCCACATAGGGGAAGGTGTGCGCGCCACAATCGGTGCCAATCAGCATCGAATCACACTGGGTGAAGTTACGGGCGTTAGTCGCCGTTGGCATGATTTTTACCAGACCGCGATAAGTGTTATCACTGCGGCCGGCTGAAATGCCTTTGGAGATAATGGTCGATTTGGTGTTTTTACCAATGTGGATCATCTTGGTGCCGGTATCTGCCTGCTGACGGCCGCTGGTCAGAGCCACGGAGAAAAACTCACCGATGGAATTATCACCGCGCAGGATCACGCTGGGGTATTTCCAGGTGATGGCCGAGCCGGTTTCCGACTGGGTCCAGGACATTTTACTGTTTTCGCCTTCGCACAGCGCACGCTTGGTCACGAAGTTCAGGATGCCGCCTTCGGTATCGCCGCCAGAGAACCAGTTCTGCACAGTGGAGTATTTAACTTCAGCATCTTTATGAATAATGACTTCAACCACCGCAGCGTGCAGTTGATAGCTGTCGCGCACCGGCGCAGAGCAGCCTTCGATATAGCTGACGTAACTGCATTCATCGGCAATCAGGATGGTACGTTCAAACTGACCGGTTTTCGCCGCGTTAATGCGGAAATAGGTAGACAGCTCCATCGGACAGCGCACGCCTTTGGGGATATACACAAAGGTACCATCGGAGGCAACGGCGGAATTCAGTGCGGCAAAGAAGTTATCATTTGCCGGCACCACGCTGCCCAGGTACTGCTTCACCAGCTCAGGGTGTTCGTGGATCGCTTCGCCAAACGAGCAGAAGATAATACCCTCTTTCGCCAGCTTGTCACGGTAGGTGGTAGACACCGACACCGAGTCAAAAATCGCATCGACAGCGACTTCCTGACCTTCACGCACCGGCACACCCAATTGCTCAAAAGCTTCTTCCACTTCCTTCGTCAGATAGTCCGGGGCTTCGCCGGCAGAACTTTGGGTGGCACCGGATTCAGATGAACAGCTGTCATCACAACTGCCGCAGGAAGGCGCAGAATAATAACTGTAATCCTGATAGTTCAGCTTTTTATAGTTCGCTTTCAGCCAGTGAGGCTCTTCCATTTCCAGCCAGGCAGCATACGCCTTCAGGCGGAATTCCAGCATCCACTCAGGTTCATTACGTTTGGCCGAGATCGCCCGCACCACATCTTCATTGATGCCATGCTCGAACTCTTCCGTTTGCAGCTGGGTAAAGAAGCCTTCCTTATACTTCTGATGACCACTTTCCCACACCAGTACATCGTCAGATGCGTCAGTATTGCGCGACATAAAGTTTACTCAACGCCAAAGCTCTCACCACAACCGCAGGCGTGTTGAGCTTTAGGATTATTAAATTTAAATATCTGATTCAGGCCTTCACGAACATAATCAACTTCAGTCCCGTCGATATACGGCATAGCCTGAAGAGGAACAAACAGCAACGCGCCATTATGGCTGTAAACCAGATCATTCTGTTGCGGGTCTTTCACCATATCCATGGTATAGCCAAACCCGGCGCAGCCGGAGGTTTTCACCCCAAGACGCAAGCCTTTAATTTCCGGGTCTCCCGCTGCCAGGGCAATAATTTGTTTTGCTGCGCTGTCAGTAAGCGTCAGGCCTTTCCAGACATATTCGTCCGGAGAAAAAGATGCAGGGTTAGCTGATTGCATAAATTACCTCGCGTTACCAAAGCCCGATGGGCTTATCCCCCTTATGTTAGTGATAACCTGTATCACTTCAACCTCTTGTTTTGCAGGGATAAAGAATGTACTGGCGTTTAAACTGCATTTAGTTAACTTCAGCACCTGCAAAACAGATCACACGTTGCCAATAGGGTTAAAAATGGCAAAAGATAAACACTTGAAAAGGAAATGTTTATTTCTTGTAATTTTACAACCTCCATGCCCGAAAAGCATTTCAAATCTTTCTCAGCATGAAAACAAAGGTGTTACCGTTTTTTCTGACAGGTAACATTAATCGTTAAAAAATTCTGTCCAGCCGTTGAATCTGCTCATAGTTATAATATGATAATGATTATCATTAACGTATCAGGAACCCGCAATGAACCTGCCGATAAACGCGTGGCTGCAACACAAAATAGATCATTACCACTCGTCCCTGCGGGATATCATCGTTGATTTTTATATGGCGCAGGCCCGACTCAACCGGGCGGAATGTACCATTACGCAGTTACGCAAATTCAATGATACCTGCCTTGATATGGCTGAACTTTGTCAGCTTAATGGCGACGATCAAAGCTGGCTGCATGCGATTAATAAACTTCACCAACGGCTTATCGCAGAGCTGAGTGATACTTCGCGCGAACGCCTCTTTCGGATGCAGGCCTGGCAACTGGCACGCCATACGCTGTCGCAGTTATGCCAGCAGCTGGCGCACCACGGCAACTGGCAACGCATCAACGAACTGCAGAGCAATTTCATGAAACATGCGGCGTGGATAATGTAATCACGCTGACTATTATACCGTGCGCTGACTGAAAAAGAAGATCGCACCGGATAAAGTGTTAAAGAAAGTCAACCCGCCGGAGAAAATAAAACCACATAAAATAATTGGTTTATCATTTCTGCTGGCGGGTTTTAGGGTTCAGATCAGTGTCAGTAATGCCTGCAACGGATGGCGCAATCCATTACCTTCCACCCGCTTGACCTGGGTACGGCATGAGTAGCCGGTGGCCAGACAGCGCTGACGCGGTAATTTCTGCAGCGCCGGGTGCCAGGAAAGGGTATAAATACCCAGAGAATTGTCGAGATTCTGGCTTTCATGACCATAGGTGCCCGCCATGCCGCAACAGCCCGCGCTGATGGTTTCCAGCCGCGCGCCCAGGCGGGCAAACAGCGTCCCCCACTGTGCGGTGGACCCTGGCAACGTCGTCACCTCGGTACAATGACCGAACAGATACCAGCTTTCTCCCTGTGGCACAGTTGAACTGCGCGGCTCCAGCACCTGCAGCAGCCATTCATGCGCCAGCTGGACATGAAAACCGCCGCGCTGTTCCCCCAGCACCTGACGGTATTCATCGCGATAACAGAGCACCAGCGCCGGATCGACCCCCACCAGCGGCACCCCCAACTGCGCTACGCGATTAAGGAAGTCAGCGGTCTTTTGCGCGGTACGGGAAAACTGCTGCAGAAAGCCTTTTACATGCTGCGCTTTGCCGTTGGGTAAAAACGGTAACAGCACCGGGGTATAACCCAGTTTTTCCGCCAGCTGAATAAAATCTTCTACCAGCTGCGCTTCGTAGTAGCTGGTAAACGGATCCTGTACCACCAGCACATGGTTTTGTCGCTGTGAGGCATCCATCGTTTCCAGCTGCTTAAGGGTAATTTGCAACGCGCGCCGTGCTGCCGGACGCTGTTTAAGCGTCGGCGTGGACAGTAACGGCAGATCAACCATCCCCAGCCAGCGCTGACTCAGCGCCCCTGCCCAGCGCTTGCGCAACAGGAAATTCACTGCCCGCGGCGCTTTCGCCATTAGCGGCGTATAGCTTTCCACTCCGGCCACCAGATAGTCGCTGAGCGGTCGCAGATAGCGGGTGTGATACAGTTGCAGAAAGCGTGAGCGGAAGTTGGGCACGTCAATTTTAACCGGGCACTGAGTGGAGCAGGCTTTGCAGGCCAGACAGCCTGACATCGACTCTTTCACTTCATGGGAAAAGTCATATTCCCCGCGTCGGGCATACCAGCTGTTGCGTGTGCGTTCGATCAGGCCACGCAGGCTAACCGAGCGCTGCGGCAACTGCTGCTCCAGCGCCAGCGGATCGACGCCGCGCTCTGCCAGCAGGCGCAGCCATTCACGGGTCAGGGTAGCGCGGCCTTTTGGCGAGTGCAGGCGATTGGCGGTGATTTTCATCGACGGGCACATCGGACTGTTAACGTCAAAATTAAAGCACAACCCGTTCCCGTTGCACTCCATCGCTCCACGCCAGTCGGTGCGCACCTGCAGCGGGATCTGGCGATCGAGGGTGCCGCGTTTTTCCGCTTCCACCCGGTATACCGGTTGCTCACTTTCCAGTGGCGCACAGATTTTTCCCGGATTGAGGCGGTTAGCAGGATCGAACACCCCCTTGATGCGCCGCAATTCCTTATACAGCGTTTCACCAAAGAACGCCGGACTGTATTCCGCCCGAAAGCCTTTGCCGTGTTCGCCCCACAGCAGCCCGCCGTAACGCTCGGTCAGAGCCACTACCTCATCACTGATGCGTTTAATCAGCACTTCCTGCTGCGGATCGCACATATCCAGCGCCGGCCGGACGTGCAGCACCCCGGCATCCACATGACCAAACATGCCGTAGCTCAGATTGTGGCTGTCCAGCAGCTTACGAAACTCGGCAATAAAGTCCGCCAGGTGGGCTGGCGGTACGCAGGTATCTTCAACAAACGGGATCGGTTTGGCACGGCCTTTGGCATTACCCAGCAAACCCACTGCTTTTTTGCGCATTGCGTAGATGCGCTCAATCCCCGCCAGGTCGTCACACAGCTGCCAGCCGATAATCCCGCCCTCGCCCCGCGCCATCAGCCCGTCCAGCCGCTGACAGAGCGCATTCAGCTGGCTGTCAATCAACGCGTTATCGTCGCCGGCAAACTCAACAATATTCAGCCCCAGCAAGGTTTTATCCGGCACATCGGTAATCAGCTCGCTGACCGAGTGCCAGACAATATCTTCGCGCGCCAGATTCAGCACGCTGGAGTCCACGGTTTCCACTGACAGCGCGCGCGCTTCCACCATCAGCGGCGCATTGCGTAACGCGGAATCAAACGAGTCGTATTTGATATTCACCAGCCGACGTACTTTGGGGATCGGGGTGATATTCAAACGCGCTTCGGTAATAAACGCCAGCGTGCCCTCTGCACCACACAAAATACGGGTTAAATCGAACTGCTGCAGATCGTCGCTCAATACATGACGCAGGTCATAACCAGTCAGGAATCGGTTCAGCGATGGAAACTTTGCCACAATCAGCTCGCGCTGCTCACGGCAGCGTTCCAGCACCACCCGATAAATCTCACCCTGAGCGTCCGGCTCTGCCGCCAGCTGTTCAGCAAGCGCCACCGGCATCGGGCGCGTATCAAGAATATCCCCCCCCAACAGCACCGCACGCAGCCCGAGAACGTGATCGGAGGTTTTACCGTACACCAGCGATCCCTGACCAGAGGCGTCAGTACTGATCATACCGCCGAGAGTGGCACGGTTACTGGTGGAGAGTTCAGGCGAGAAAAAAAAACCAAAAGGTTTAAGATACGCATTCAGCTGGTCTTTAATCACCCCGGCTTCGACTTTAACCCAGCCTCCTTGCGGATTAATTTCCAGAATGCGATTCATATGACGCGACATATCCACCACAATGCCCTGATTCAGCGCCTGCCCGTTGGTGCCGGTGCCACCGCCGCGCGGGGTAAACACCAGAGAGGCAAAGCGCTCTTCGCCGGCCAGACGGGCAATCAGCGCCACATCGGCGGTCGAGCGCGGAAACAGCACCGCATCGGGCAACAGCTGATAGATACTGTTATCGGTGGACATAATCAGGCGATCGGCATAACTGGTGGCACTGTCGCCGGTAAAACCTTGCTGAGTTAACGCATCCAAAAAGTTCAGCACCTGCCGGGTCAGACCGGGTGCCTGTGAAATTTGTGGGATCATTATCGGGTGACCAATGGTTGTCGTTGAGCCTGGACTGAGTTCTGTTTTATCACATTTTTTTCTCTGCTGTCGCGCTTTCCTCTAACATCGCCTGCCCTCTTTATTGTTAGTTTATGCAAAATTTTTGCTACATTATTCCGCCAGAGTGGCAGTATGGCTGACGTCCGGTGGTTGTGGGGATTGAATACATCGCCACGGCACTGAGTTAATACGGATTTTCACCTGAGGTTGACGTAAAAATGAAGGATATCTATAAACGCTGGGATCTGCTGCAGATTGTATTCTCGCTAATGTTTGTCAGCATTATGATCTTGGCAAGTTTTTGGGTGGTGCAGCCCTTTATTCTCGGTTTTGCCTGGGCCAGCATGGTGGTGATTGCCACCTGGCCGCTGATGATCAGGATAGAGCGCTGGCTGTGGGGACGCCGTTCCCTGGCCGTGCTGGTAATGACCATTCTGTTAATCCTGGTGTTTATTATCCCCGCCGCCATACTGGTAAACAGCCTGCTGGAAAACAGTGGCCCAATTATGGCCTGGGTCAGCGCCGGGCATTTCAGTCTGCCGCAGCTGGAGTGGCTGCAGGATATTCCCCTGGCCGGCAACAAACTGTGGTATGCCTGGCACAGTCTGGCTACCGGCAGCAGCAGTACCCTGCTGGCGAAACTACAGCCCTATGTTGGGCGTACTACCGGTTTTTTCTTCGCCCAAGCCGGCCATTTTGGCCGCTTTATGCTGCATCTGGGCCTGATGCTGCTGTTCAGCGTACTGCTGTACTGGCGCGGAGAGCGGGTTAGCCACGGTATTCGGCACTTCGCATTCCGTCTTGGCTCCCATCGCGGTGATGCTGCGGTGCTGCTGGCCGGACAGGCGGTACGTGCTGTAGCTTTGGGCGTGGTCGTTACGGCGCTGGTGCAGGGCGTGCTTGGCGGTATTGGCCTGGCAATTGCCGGTATCCCTTACGCCACCATTCTGACGGTGCTGATGATCCTCTCCTGTCTGGTGCAGCTCGGCCCCCTGCTGGTACTGGTGCCAGCGATTATCTGGCTGTACTGGAGCGGGGATACCACCTGGGGCACCGTGCTGCTGATCTGGAGTTGCGTGGTCGGCATGCTCGACAGCGTCCTGCGCCCGATGCTGATCCGTATGGGTGCCGACCTGCCAATGATCCTGATCCTCTCCGGGGTTATCGGTGGCCTGGTGGCATTCGGTATGATTGGCCTGTTTATTGGCCCGGTGGTGCTGGCGGTGTCTTACCGACTGATTTGGGTCTGGGTGCATGAAGTGCCCGCCCCCAGCCAGGATCCTGATGATGTGCTGGAAGAGCTGGCGGAACTGGATATTATTCCGTCTGAGGCTAAAGAGTAAGCCAGTTAAGCGATATCCACCCGAAGCCAGCTGAGTGCAGGCTTCGGGTCATCCGGGTTCAGGATGGCTTAACGGCTGAGAGTCATATTCAGGGCATCAATTGAGGTTCGTAAACCGGCTTCAACACTCATGGTAAGATCTTCCATCTCCAGCGACATATCGCCGTCAAACCCTGTCATCCGCAGCACCGAGAAAAATTCTTTCCACCAGCGCAGATCCTGGCCACAGCCTACTGCCACATAGTTCCAGGTGCGGGTGTTGGTATGGGTCACGGGTTGATATTCCATCAATCCATCAATATCAACCAGACCGCGCTCAATACGCGCATCCTTACCGTGGACATGAAGTAGGGTGTTTCCCAGCTTGCGCACCGCAGCAATCGGTTCAGCCCCCATCGCTATCAGGTGTGAGGGATCAAGGTTGATACCAATCATGTCATCCACAGCGTTACGCAGACGCAACAGGGTTGCAGGGTTATACACCAGCTGGCTCGGGAACGCTTCAAGGGCAATCTGCTCAACGCCATGTTCTCTGGCATGCAGCACAAATTTTTTCCACCAGGGGATCGCCACCTCATTCCACTGATAGCTGTTTGATATGATGTGGACCCATATTACTGCCAGGCAGCCGCACAGTGCAGAAATTGCAGATAATATGCTTAATGCACTGCTGCTAATCTGCTACAGAATGTGGGATAAAAATGAACAAATGGTAAAAAGCTCCGGGATTATTCTCGGCCAGCGAATTAAAGATTTTATCGATAAACACTATAAAGATAATATAGCGCTCGCTTCAATGACCGCCGCAATGAATATCAGCCATTTTTATCTGTCACATGTCTTTAAAGACTACTCAGGCTATTCTCCCAAACAATATCAAACCCGCCGCCGTATTGGTGAGGCGCAGACTATATTATTAAGCACCGTTTTAGGTATCACTGAAGTGGCACATGCGGTTGGCTACGATATCGTCAATAATTTTCACCGTATTTTCCAAAATATTGTCGGCGTACCTCCTGCGCGTTATAAAAAATTCTGGCTGAACGGCGCCAGTAGAAAATAAAGGATTATCTTACTGTCACCTGCTGCAGTCAGTGGTTCAGCGCAACTGCAAGCAGCCATTTTGAGATAAAATCAAAAATTAAAGGTCAAAATTGGCACTGTGCATTTTCTCCCTGTCCCTTTTAAAGGTAAGCGCTCATAATGCGTGCATGTTTAGCAGATAGCAAAGCCCTAAAACAAATTAATAGTCTTTTAATCTGTTGCAAGCTCTGCCCGGTAAAAGTCACCAGCTGGCCACTTAATAAGAGCATTCTTACATACAGTGGAATATCAACAGCTTATAGTTGCGATGTGTTGAACATCAGCAAACTGATTTTAACCACCCTATTCACTGAAAACCTATATTGCTGTGTGTAGTCTTTGCCCATCCTTGTTGTGGGCTTTTTTTTGTCTGTCATTCAGCAAACAGCAGGCCAGACAATGACCTGCTGCCAGTGAACGGCTATTTTGCCAGTGCAAGCCAGGTCTGCACCACGGTGTCCGGGTTAAGTGACAGACTGTCTATACCCTCTTCCATTAACCACTCGGCAAAATCCTGATGGTCAGACGGTCCCTGACCGCAAATACCGACGTATTTCCCCTGCTTTTTCGCCGCGCGGATCGCCATCGACAACAGCACTTTTACCGCCTCGTTACGCTCATCAAACAGTTCCGATACCACGCCGGAATCACGATCGAGGCCAAGCGTCAGTTGGGTCATATCATTAGAGCCAATGGAGAAACCGTCAAAGAACTGCAGGAACTGCTCCGCCAGCAGCGCATTGGAGGGTATTTCACACATCATAATGAGTTTCAGGCCATTTTCGCCGCGCTTCAATCCCTGGCGCGCCAGTTCTTCGGTCACGGCCTGCGCCTGTGCAACGGTACGCACAAAGGGCACCATCACCTCAACGTTCGTCAGCCCCATATCATTACGTACTCGTTTTACGGCCGCACATTCCAGTGCAAAGCAGGCGCGGAAACTGTCAGCCACATAGCGTCCGGCTCCGCGGAAGCCAAGCATCGGGTTTTCTTCTTCAGGTTCATAGCGGTCGCCTCCCAGCAGGTTGGCGTACTCATTAGACTTAAAGTCTGACAGACGCACAATCACCCGCTTCGGCGCAAACGCCGCCGCCAGGGTGGCAATCCCCTCGGTCAGACGGGCGATATAGAACTCCACCGGATTGTCATAACCTTTGATCATGCTACGGATCTGCTGCTGCAGTTCCGGTGTCTGCTGTTCAAACTCCAGCAGCGCGCGCGGATGGATACCAATCATGCGGTTAATAATAAACTCCAGCCGCGCCAGACCCACGCCGTCGCCGGGCAGGCAGGCAAAGTCGAAAGCGCGATCCGGATTACCGACATTCATCATAATCTTTAGCGGTAATGCCGGCATTTCATCCACCTGCGAACTGGTGACCTCAAAATCCTGCAGCTGATCGTAGACGTAGCCGGTATCGCCCTCCGCACAGGAAACGGTAACGGTATGCTTACCGCGCAGACGTTCCGTGGCATCACCACAGCCGACCACCGCCGGGATCCCCAGCTCACGGGCAATAATTGCCGCATGGCAGGTGCGTCCGCCGCGATTGGTGACAATCGCGGCCGCTTTTTTCATAATCGGCTCCCAGTCAGGATCGGTCATATCCGTGACCAGCACATCCCCCGCTTTAATGCGGTTCATTTCGCTGATGTCATGGATAATTTTGACTTCACCCGCCCCGATACGGTGCCCGATGGCCCGCCCTTCCACCAGCACCTTCCCTTTGCCCTGCAAATTGTAACGCTCCATCACCTGTCCGGATGAGCGCACCGTTTCCGGCCGCGCCTGAACGATATACAGCTTGCCGGTATGGCCATCTTTTGCCCATTCAATATCCATCGGACGCTGATAATGCTGCTCAATTAACAGCGCCTGTGCCGCCAGCGCCTGCACCTCACTGTCGCTGAGAGAGAACTGATCGCGCAGGGCTTCCGGCACCTCTTCGGTTCTCACCTGCTCACCGTGACTTTGCGAATCGTTGTACACGATGCGGATTTTTTTTGAGCCCATGGTGCGGCGCACAATTGCCGGACGTCCGGCTTTCAGCGTCGGCTTATGAACGTAGAACTCATCGGGGTTCACCGCCCCCTGAACCACCATTTCTCCCAGCCCCCAGGCGGCGGTGATAAACACCACCTGGTCAAAGCCGGATTCGGTATCAATGGTGAACATCACGCCGGAGGTAGCCAGGTCCGAACGCACCATGCGCTGCACGCCCGCTGACAGCGCCACGCCGCGATGTTCATAGCCCTGGTGCACCCGGTAGGAAATGGCACGATCATTAAACAGCGAAGCGAAGACGTGTTTAATCGCCACCAGCACCGCGTCATAACCCTGCACATTGAGGAATGTTTCCTGCTGGCCGGCAAAGGAGGCGTCCGGCATATCTTCCGCTGTGGCCGAAGAACGCACCGCAAAAGAGGCGTTGGCATCGTCTGCTGCCAGCCGGTTCCAGGCATCGTGTACCGCCTGCTCCAGCGCCGGGGTCAGTGGCGTATCCACAATCCACTGGCGGATCTGCTTACCCGCCTGCGCCAGCCGATCGACATCATCAATATCGGTGTTGTCCAGCAGCTGCCAGATGCGTTCATTTAACCCACTCTGATCAAGAAACTGATTGAATGCATAAGAGGTCGTCGCAAACCCGTCCGGGACGGAAACGCCCAGTGCCGACAAATTTGTGATCATTTCTCCCAGGGAGGCATTTTTTCCCCCGACTCTGTCAACATCATGCATGCCGAGTTGGTTATACCAGAGCACCAGTTGCTGTTCGCTGTTCGTGGACATGGCGGCGTTCCTTGTTAGTGGTAATTGGTCATGGCGTGAGAAGCATTAGTTTTACGAGACTGGCACAGGTGCCAGCGATTGACAAAATGGTGAATCGTTCAAGCCGTCGCATTTTTTCAATTTTCAGATTACACACCCTGCTCATGAGATGGCTGGCATTGCAGCCGTGACTGCGGCGCGCTATGTTCACTACAGCCCCTGTAAACCCAGGAGATAACCATGGACGTCAACGCTGAGCGCAGCGTGTTTTATATTTCTGATGGCACAGCGATCACCGCCGAAGTATTGGGTCACGCGGTGCTTTCCCAGTTTCCGGTAACGGTACGCACCATTACCCTGCCGTTTGTGGAGAATGTGCCGCGCGCGCTGGCGGTGAAGGCGCAGATTAATACCCTGTTTCAGCAAAGCGGCATTCGTCCGCTGGTCTTTGTTTCGGTGGTTAACGCGGAAATTCGGCAAATTATCCAGCAAAGTGACGGCTTCTGTCAGGATATTGTGCAAACTCTGGTGGCACCACTGCAGCAGGAACTGGGCATTGCGCCCGCTCCGGTGGCGCACCGTACCCACGGGCTGACCGCCGGTAATTTGGGCAAATATGATGCGCGCATTGCGGCTATTGATTACACCCTCGCTCATGATGACGGTATTTCCTTGCGCGGTCTGGATGAAGCCCAGGTGATCCTGCTGGGGGTTTCGCGCTGTGGTAAAACCCCCACCAGCCTCTACCTTGCCATGCAGTTTGGTATCCGTGCCGCTAACTATCCGTTTATTGCTGATGATATGGACAATCTGGCGCTGCCGGCGGCACTGAAGCCATTCCGCCACAAGCTGTTTGGTTTAACCATTGATCCTGAAAGACTGAGCGCTATCCGCCAGGAGCGGGCGGAAAACAGCCGCTACGCCTCGCTGCGTCAGTGCCGGCTGGAAGTGGGCGAAGTGGCCGCGCTGTTCCGCATCCAGAAAATCCCGTTTCTTAACAGTACTAATTACTCGGTGGAGGAAATGGCAACTAAAATTCTGGATATTATGGCGCTGACCCGCCGCATGTACTGATCCCACCTCAAGCGGTCAGTTTATCTTCTCCCCTGTTGATTTTCCGCGCACAGTTAACGGCTGTGCGCTATTTTTCTTGCGCACGCCGGCTTTTTAATGATAATGATTATCATTCATAAATTACTGGCCGGTGTGCCCTCGTCTGACACCCCGGTTTTTTAATCGCGCGGGAAGCCGATTTTTTACCGCTAACTCTCCTGGTGAGGAACACAATTATGCACTACGTTTATTCACGCTATCTGGACCTGAAGCAGCAGCATCCAAAGAAATATGCCCGCGACCTGGCGGCGCTGATGGGGATTAGCGAAGCTGAATTGATGGCAGCACGTTGTGGTCAGGATGCACACTGGCTGCGACCGGAGATGGCCGCGTTGCTGGCCAGACTGGAAAGCGTGGGTGAAACGAAATGTATCACCCGCAATGAGTATGCGGTACATGAACACCTGGGGACGTTCAGCAATCAAAAAATTTCACCTCATGCCGGTATCGTACTGAACCCACGCGCGCTGGATCTGCGGGTGTTTATTTCCCAGTGGCACAGCGCGTTCCTGCTGGCCGAAGCCGGCAGCGAGCGTCAAAGCATTCAGATCTTTGACGCCCACGGTGATGCGGTATTAAAGGTGTATACCACTGACGCCACCAGCACTGAAGTCTGGCAGCAGGTGATCGCCGACTTCCGCCAGCCACTAACGACAGAATTCTCTGTCACCCCGGTTGCAGAAACGGTGTATGCCAGTGAAGTGAACCCCGCTCAGGTGGAAAACCAGTGGCGCGCCATGACCGATGTGCATCAATTCTTTGGCCTGCTGAAGCAGCATAACCTGTCACGTCAGCAGGCGTTTCGCGCCGTTAGCGACGATCTGGCCTGTCAGGTCGATAATCGAAGCCTGGCAACCCTGCTCAACCGGGTGCGGGAAGACGGTAACGAAATTATGATTTTTGTCGGCAACCGCGGCTGTGTGCAGATCTTTACCGGCGTACTGGAAAAAGTGCTGCCAATGCATAACTGGCTGAATATCTTTAATCCGGCCTTTACCCTGCATCTGCAGGAGCAGCAGATTGCCGAAAGCTGGATCACCCGTAAGCCCACTGCCGATGGGATTGTCACCAGTCTCGAGCTGTTCGCCGCCGATGGCACCCAGATTGCCCAGCTGTACGGTCAGCGCAGTGAGGGCACCCCGGAACAGAGCCAGTGGCGTGAGCAGCTTAATGCCCTGATGGCACCGCAGGCGGTCGCGGTATGAAGGCGCGCTGGCTGAGCTTATTGCTGGTGCCGCTGGCGCTGTCCACCGCAGTGGCAGCGCAACGTATCATTACCATTGGTGGTGACGTAACCCGGATTGTCTGTGCCCTGAATGCACAGCAGGATCTGGTTGCACGCGACAGCACCAGCCTGCATCCCATCTCAGTGCAGAAGCTGCCGGATGTCGGCTACATGCGTCAGCTGAATGCGGAAGGTATTCTCGCGCTGCGGCCAACGCTGGTGCTGGCCAGCGAACTGGCGAAACCCACTCTGGCGCTGCAGCAGATAGCTCAGAACGGGGTTAAGGTGGTGGATATTTCCGGGGAAAGTAGTCTGTCCGCCATTGATGATAAAATCCGCACCATTGCCAGTGCCCTGCATCGTGAGCCGGCAGGTGAAGCCTTACGGGAAAAAATGCGCCAACAGCTGAACAGCGTTCCCGCCACACCGCTGCTGGTGCGGGTGCTGTTTATCCTCGCCCATCAGGGCATGAGCGCGATGGCGGCCGGCCAGGGCACCGCTGCCGATGCGGCGATCCGTGCCGCCGGGCTGACCAATGCCATGGGATCGCTGCAACGCTACCAGCCACTGTCACAGGAAG
Source organism: uncultured Erwinia sp. (assembly GCA_945290265.1). Taxonomy (GTDB): domain Bacteria; phylum Pseudomonadota; class Gammaproteobacteria; order Enterobacterales; family Enterobacteriaceae; genus Erwinia. The sequence continues at coordinate 167,828 of CALYQW010000003.1, read as the reverse complement.
GTGTGATTGCCAGCGCACCTCAACTGATCGTTATGACCGCCGACGGGGTGCGTACCCTGGGGGGGAAAGACAAACTGTGGCAACTGCCGGGTATGGCGTTTACGCCGGCCGGCAAACAGCGTCAGCTGCTGGTGGTGGATGATATGGCTTTGCTCGGATTTGGTATTGATACCCCGGCAGCGATCCTGACGCTGCGCCAGGCAGCACAGGCGCTGCCATAATGGCCCTGCGTTCCCTGCGCTGGCTCGGCGGGCTGCTGGCACTGCTGCTGCTGATGACGCTGATTGCCGCCAATACCGGCGCGATGAAGCTGTCGCTGCCGGTACTCTGGCAGGCCGGGCACGACAGTACCCTGTGGCAGATCTGGTTTTCGGTGCGTTTACCCCGGCTGCTGCTGGCCGTGCTGGTCGGCGCGGCGCTGGCGCTGGCTGGCTGCGTGATGCAGGGGCTGTTCCGTAATCCACTGGCCGACCCCGGTTTACTGGGGATCAGTAGCGGTGCCGCGCTGGCGGTGGCGCTGTCAGTGGTGCTGTCACTGACCCTGCCCGGCGTGCTGGCACTTTATGTGCCGCTGCTGGCCGCTTTTATCGGCAGTCTGGCGGTCACCCTGGTGATTTTTCTGCTCAGTCGCCAGGGCGGCAGCGGCTTAAGTCGTTTGCTGCTGGTGGGCGTGGCAATTAATGCGCTGTGCGGTGCTGCCGTCGGGGTGCTGTCATGGCTGAGCAGCGATCAGCAACTGCGCCAGCTGTCGCTGTGGGGCATGGGCAGCCTCGGTCAGGCGCAGTGGCCGGGGGTACTGGTCGCTTCCTCACTGATCCTGCCCTGCATCATTCTGATCCAGCGCCTGGCCGCACGCCTCAATCTGTTACAGCTGGGAGATGAAGAAGCGCACTACCTGGGGGTAGATGTCGCCGGTACTCAGCGCTGGCTGCTGATCCTCAGCGCGCTGCTGGTAGCCGCATCCGTGGCCTTAAGCGGGGTGATCGGTTTTATCGGTCTGGTGGTGCCCCATCTGATGCGCTTCTGTCTGGGCAGCGATCACCGCCTGCTGCTACCCGCCTCACTGTTAACCGGATCAATCCTGCTGTTGCTGGCGGATACCCTGGCACGTACCCTGGTGGCACCGGCAGAGATGCCGGTGGGCTTACTCACCAGTCTGATAGGTGGCCCCTGGTTTCTGTGGTTGATCCTGAGGCCAAAGAGAGAACATCATGGCTGAGCAACTGAACGTGAGGCAGCTGAGTTACCACCACGCCGGGCGTCTGCTAATTGACAAGGTCTCTCTGACCCTGAACAGCGGCGAACTGGTGAGTTTAATCGGTCCCAATGGCGCAGGAAAATCAACGCTGCTGCGCCTGCTGAGCGGTTTTTTACCCGCCAGCCACGGCGAATGGCAGCTTAACGACCGGCCGTTACAGGCCTGGTCTGCGGCACAGCTGGCCCGGACGCGCGCGGTGATGCGTCAGCAAAACACAATGACGTTTGCCCTCAGCGTGCGTGAGCTGGTGGCAATGGGCCGCGCACCCTGGCCAGGTAAACCGCAGCAGGTGATGGTTGAGCAGGTGATGGAACTCAGCGGCTGTGCCGATCTGGCAGAGCGTAACTTTTTTCAGCTGTCCGGCGGCGAACAGCAGCGGGTACAGCTGGCGCGGGCGCTGGCGCAGCTATGGCACGCTGACGGCCCGCGTGGCTGGCTGTTTCTCGATGAACCCACCTCGGCGCTGGATCTTTATCATCAGCAACAGCTGTTGCGCCTGCTGTCCCGCCTGACGCAGCAGTATCCGCTCAGCGTCTGCTGCGTACTGCACGATTTGAATCTGGCATCACTCTGGTCAGATCGCATTCTGCTGCTGGCCGCCGGAAAACTGGTCGCCCAGGGAACGCCAGCCACGGTGCTGGATGAAAGCCTGTTGACCCGCTGGTATCAGGCTGATTTGCGCGTTCAGCGCCATCACAGCACCGGCACCCCCCAGGTAGTGCTGCAGCGTTAACTGGAGCAGCTGACCTCCAGCTTTTTACCCCACTCAGGCGGGCGCTGTAGCAGATCGACGGCGTCAGCCGGTGCTTCCCAGGGGTTTGCCAGCGCCTGATGCAGTCGGCTCAGTTCAGTAATATCATCCTGTTCTGCACCGTCTATCGCTCGCTGCGCCAGCCAGTTGCGCAATACCAGCGCCGGATTTGCCCGCTTCATTTGCTGCTGACGCTGCTCATCGCTGCCGCCATCGCGCAGGATGCGCGTACGCCACTGCTGATACCAGCCGTCAAAGGTCTCACGGTCAATAAATTCATCGCGCAGCGCTGAGCGCGGCTGCTGCTGTTCGCTGTCACTGAGCAGTCTGAAGGTACGGGTATAGTCACTGCCCTCACGCGCCATCAGTGCTAACAGGCCGGTGAGCAGGTCGTTATCCTGTTTCTCCTGCGTCATCAGTCCCAGTTTGGCGCGCATTTTTTCCCCCCAGACCCGCATCAGCTCTGGTTCATAGGCTGCCAGCGCCTGCTGTAACTGCGACGCACTCAGCAGCCCGGATAAGGTATGTGCCAGCCGGTTAAGATTCCACAGACCCACCGCCGGCTGGTAATCGAAACGGTAACGGCCCTGATGGTCGGAGTGGTTACAGATAAACTGCGGCTGGTAGTCATCCAGAAAGCCAAAAGGACCGTAGTCCAGCGTCAGTCCCAGAATCGACATGTTGTCGGTATTCAGTACTCCGTGCGCAAACCCCACGCTCTGCCAGCTGGCGATCAGCCGGGCGGTACGGCGTACCACGTCGGTAAACCACAGCTGGTAACGCTCTGGCTCCTGCTGCCACTGCGGCCAGTGATGGCGGATCACATAGTCCGCCAGCTGGCGTACCTTATCCTGCTCACCGGCGTAATACATATGTTCAAAGTGGCCAAAGCGCACATGGCTTTCCGCCACCCGCAGCAGCATCGCACCGCGCTCTTCCTGCTCGCGCCGCACCGGCTGATGGCTGGTAACCACCGTCAGGGCGCGCGTGGTGGGGATCCCCAGCGCGTGCAGCGCTTCTGAGGCCAGAAACTCTCGCAGCGTCGAACGCAGTACTGCCCGGCCGTCACCCATGCGGGAATAAGGGGTTAATCCGGCGCCTTTCAAATGCCAGTCGAATTTTCGCCCGTCTGCCAGCTGCTGTTCACCCAGCAGCAGGCCACGCCCGTCGCCCAGCTGACCGGCCCAGATGCCGAACTGATGTCCGCTGTAAACCTGTGCCAGCGGCTGCATCCCTTCTGCCAACTGCTCACCGCTCCACAGCGCGCTGTGCCCCTGAGTAAACAGACGGCTGTCCAGCTGCAGATCCTGCGCCAGCGCGGCACTGTGATACAGCAGGCGAGCATCGCGAAGCGGCGTGGGCTGGACGTCACTGTAGAAACCGCTCAGTTCGCGGTGCCAGGTATTATTAAATTGCATAGTTTCTCCATCATCAGCGCCGTCGGTTAAGCTCACTGGCAGCACTGAACAGCGATTGAGACAAAAAAATGGTGCCAGACGCATGCTGCGGTTGAGATCAAATACGCCGGGCCTGCCAGAATACCTTGCTCCAGTAGACGTTATCCAGCGATGAACGCATCACGCCACGACTGGTGGAGGCATGAATAAACTGATTGTCGGTGGCATAAATACCGACATGCAGGCCGTTTTCGCCGCTGCCGGTTTTAAAAAAGACCAGATCGCCGGGCAACAGTTGTGATTTTTTAATCCGGGTTCCTACCTGTGCCTGTTGCGAGGTGCTGCGCGGTAAACGCAGGCCAAAACGATCGCGATAAGTCAGCAGCACAAACCCTGAGCAGTCAACCCCCCTGCGCCCCATGCCACCATACTGGTAGGGAGTGCCGTGCCACTGACCCAACTGGTCGTTTAACGTGGCTACTACCATAATCGGATCGGAAAACCGGCTGTTGGGTGGCGGCGCATGGCTGGCACAGCCGGCCAGGATCAGGACAATCAGCACAAGCCAGTAACGCATTACAGGATAATCCTTCCACTTAAAACGGATAACGCTGACGGGGTTGTGGTCATTATTTAATGACTTAAGTCAGCTGATAATAGCACATCACACCGCAGGCAGGTGGCAATAAACATTTCCACGATTCTACGACTGAATAAGCGACATTGTTCGGGCATAATGCGACTGCCGGAACCGTTCACCGGCACCACTATTATAAAACTCACGCTAAGTTAAGTGAATTCAAGTCAGCATTTACTGCTGTCGCCGTTTTGGACTGGCTTCGGACGCCACAATTGAAGGAGCAAAAGGAGGATAACAAATGAATAAAGAACACGTCCTTCAGTTTAAGTCAGGAACGCGCCGGGCTGGAAAATCTGATGACGGGGGCAACGGAGGTAAAATGGACAATTTAATCAGACGCGTGCTACAGCTTGAAAAAGATACAAACCAGATCCGTTTAGATGTGGCAACATTAACCATGCGTTCTGAAACCTTCGCCACCAAAGAAGATATGCAAATTGTCAGAACCGATATGCAGACTATCAGGACCGATATGCAGACTATCAGAACCGATATGCACAAAGAGATCTTATCTCAAACTAAATGGATTGCAGCCACCATTATCGGTATTGCAGCGCTGTGTATGACTGTGGCTAAATTCATATTCTGAATTCCCTTCGTTCCTTCTTTTCTGGCGCACTGTGGCAATCCTCGCCATGCTTCGCCCCGCTTATCGGGATTATCCCGGAAGTTTCCTGCGCTTAAAGATATAAAAAAGGCCGCGTTAAGCGGCCTTTTTATCAACAGAAATTAATCTTCTTTCGGTGAGGCGTTTTCCACCCGGCTTTTCAGCTTCTGACCGGGACGGAATGTCACCACACGTCTGGCCGTAATGGGAATGTCTTCCCCGGTTTTAGGGTTACGCCCCGGACGCTGATTCTTGTCGCGGAGGTCAAAGTTACCAAATCCTGACAGTTTTACCTGCTCGCCGTTTTCTAAAGCGCTACGCACCTCTTCAAAAAACAGTTCTACCAGCTCTTTGGCATCCCGTTTGCTAAGCCCAAGCTTCTCAAACAGGTATTCAGACATTTCAGCTTTTGTAAGCGCCATGGTTTCAATCCCTCAAGGATGCTTGGAATCGCTCTTTCAGTGCCTCTACGCATTTTGCAACCGTAGCGGCAATCTCCTCTTCTTCGAGTGTCCGGCTGGTATCTTGCAAAGTCAGGCTGATAGCCAGGCTCTTAAAGCCATCGTTCACGCCCTTACCACGGTACACGTCAAACAAGTTTACGCCAACTACCTGATTTACGCCAACTTTCTTACACACTGAGATCACATCCGCAGCAGCCACATTTTCCGCTACTACGACGGCGATATCACGGCGGTTAGCCGGGAAGCGCGAAATCACGCTGGCATCAGGCAGAATGCGCTCTGCGACCTTATCCCACACCAGTTCAAATATCACCGTGCGGCCATTAAGATCCAGTTTTCGCTCCAGTTCGGGGTGTACCACGCCAATATAGCCAATCACTTCATCGGCCAGATAAATCGCAGCACTCTGCCCCGGATGCAGTGCCGGATTAGCACAGGCAGCAAAACGAATTTCATCCAGCTTACCGGTGAGTTCCAGTACGGCTTCTAAATCGCCTTTTAAATCATAGAAGTCAACCGGCTGACGCGCCAGATCCCAGTGTTCTTCAAAGCGATTACCGCTAATCACGCCGCCCAGCAGCATCTCCTGACGCACGCCCAGTGGTGCTGCGATATCCGGGACAAAGCGCAGACCGCTTTCAAACAGGCGCACCCGCGGCTGCTGGCGATTCTGGTTCCAGGCGACTGCGCCCAGTAATCCGCTCCACAGTGAAAGGCGCATTGCTGACATTTCTACCGAGATCGGGTTAGGTAGCACCAGGCTCTCCTGCTGTGGATGCAGCAGTGCCTGAATTTTTGGATCCACAAAGCTGTAGGTAATCGCTTCCTGATAGCCTTTATCCACCAGCAACGCTTTTACCCGCTGCAGCGGCAGCGCCGCTTCACGGTGACGGGTCATTTCCAGCCCGGCGCGTACCGGCACATTCGGGATATTGTTATAGCCGTAAATCCGTGCCACTTCTTCGATCAAATCTTCTTCGATCTCGATATCAAAGCGCCAGCCCGGTGCTACTACCTGCCACTCACCCTCACCTGCATTCACCTTACATCCCAGACGATTAAGGATATCAGTCACATCGACATCCGGGATGTCATGACCCAGCAGACGGCTCAGCTTACTGCGGCGCAGAGTAATCGTAGCGCGCACCGGCAGCGCGGCATTATCCACAGCTTCAGTGACCGGGCCAGCTTCACCGCCACAGATATCCAACAGCAGACGGGTTGCACGCTCCATCGCCTGGTGCTGCAGTTCAGGATCGACCCCACGTTCATAACGGTGTGAGGCGTCGGTATGCAGACCGTAGCGCCGGGCACGACCGGTGATCGCCAGCGGCGTAAAGAAAGCGCATTCCAGCAGTACGTTTTGCGTCTGGTCATTAACCCCGGAATGTTCACCGCCAAAGATCCCCGCCATTGCCAGCGCTTTTTCTGCGTCAGCAATCACCAGCGTATCATCATGCAGCCTGGCTTCCGTACCATCCAGCAACGTCAGCGCTTCACCTGCCTGCGCCATACGCACCACAATCCCACCGCTGATGCGATCCAGATCGAAGGCATGCATTGGCTGCCCCAGCTCCAGCAGCACAAAATTAGTAACATCCACCACCGGATCCACCGAACGAATGCCGCAGCGGCGCAGTTTTTCTTTCATCCACAACGGGGTCGTTGCCTGCAGATTAATGCCTTTCACCACCCGGGCCAGATAACGCGGGCAGGCAGCTACAGCGTCAACCCGCAGAGGAATAACGTCCTGCACGGTGGCCGCCACCGGGTTAATTTCTGGCTGATTCAGCGCCAGTTTATTCAGCACCGCCACATCGCGCGCCACGCCCATGATGCCCAGGCAGTCAGCACGGTTAGGGGTTACGCTGATTTCAATGGTGTTATCGTCCAGCTTCAGGTACTGACGGATATCGGTACCCGGCTGCGCATCCTGCGGCAGTTCGATAATGCCGTTGGCATCGTCGGGAATACCCAGCTCGCTGAACGAGCACAGCATCCCTTCGGATGGCTCGCCACGCAGTTTGGCCGCTTTGATTTTGAAATCGCCCGGCAGAACCGCACCCACGGTGGCCACCGCCACTTTCAGCCCCTGGCGGCAGTTAGCTGCACCACAGACAATATCCAGCAGGCGTTCACCGCCCACGTTGATTTTAGTTATCCGCAGCTTATCGGCGTTAGGATGCTGACCGCATTCCACCACTTCACCGACTACGACGCCGTTAAAGGCTGGGGCAACCGCATCAACGCCGTCCACTTCCAGGCCAGCCATGGTAATTTGATCGCTCAGGGCGGCGCTGTCGATGGCCGGGTTGACCCATTCACGTAACCAGAGTTCACTGAATTTCATTGGTTATTCCCGCCCTTATTTAAACTGTTTGAGAAAACGAAGATCATTTTCGAAGAATGCGCGCAGGTCGGTAACGCCGTAGCGCAGCATGGTTAAGCGCTCCATTCCCATCCCGAACGCAAAGCCGGAGTACACTTCCGGATCGATACCCACATTGCGCAGAACGTTAGGATGCACCATGCCGCAGCCCAGCACTTCCAGCCATTTGCCATTTTTGCCCATTACATCCACTTCAGCGGACGGTTCGGTGAACGGGAAATAGGACGGACGGAAGCGTACCTGTAAATCTTCCTCAAAGAAGTTACGCAGGAAATCGTGGATAGTGCCTTTCAGGTTGGTAAAGCTGATGTCTTTATCCACAATCAGCCCTTCCATCTGATGGAACATCGGGGTATGGGTCTGATCGTAGTCGTTACGATAGACGCGTCCCGGGGCGATAATACGGATCGGTGGCTGCTGATTTTTCATAGTGCGGATCTGTACCCCGGAGGTCTGGGTACGCAGCAGGCGGGTAGCATCAAACCAGAAGGTATCGTGATCGGCACGCGCCGGGTGATGACCCGGAATATTCAGCGCATCAAAGTTATGATAGTCATCTTCAATTTCCGGACCGGTTTCCACGCTAAAGCCCAGTTCAGCGAAGAAGGTTTCAATCCGGTCAATGGTGCGGGTAACCGGATGCAGGCCGCCGTTTTCGATCCGGCGTCCTGGCAGGGAAACATCTATTGTCTCTTTTGCCAGACGGGCATTCATCTCGGCAGATTCCAGCGCATTTTTCTGTGCGGTTAATGCTTCCTGCACCTGCTGTTTGGCTTCGTTAATCACCGCACCGGCTGCCGGACGCTCTTCTGCCGGCATTTCGCGCAGCGTGGTCATCTGAAGCGTAAGAAGCCCTTTTTTCCCAAGGTATTCGACGCGCACGTTATCTAATGCAGCGACGTCCCCGGCATCATTGATAGCGGCTTTCGCCTGAGCCACCAGGTCTGCGAGATGTGACATGCTTTCCCCTTTGTTCCGGCGCTTATCGCCGGTCTGTTTTCATTAAAGCAACGGCTGCCAGGCTCTGGTTGCAGAACTGCTTAAGGCAGTTACTGCACCGGCAGTGGTTCCTGTTGCGTTAGTTATCTGACTGTAAACGAAAAAAGCCTCCACATGGGAGGCTTTCCGCGCGATTTTCGTTTCTTCTCTTTGCGCAAAAGCCCCCGTAATTCAGGCGCCAAAGTAAAAAAAGAAACGAAAAGTAGCGTTCATTCTGCTTTATCCTGACTGACTCAGGCGTTATTGAAAGGCCCTGCGCCAGAAAAGTCAATCTTTTGCTCAGGTTAGAGAAACGATAAAAGGGGGACAAGCCCCCCTTTTATCTTTACTGACTTACGCCAGTGCTGATTTCGCTTTTTCTACCAGAGCAGCAAATACTGCTTTGTCGAATACGGCGATGTCAGCCAGGATCTTACGGTCGATTTCAACAGAAGCCTTTTTCAGACCATTGATGAAACGGCTGTAAGACATACCGTTAGTGCGGGCAGCAGCGTTAATACGCGCGATCCACAGCTGACGGAACTGACGTTTACGCTGACGACGGTCACGGTACGCGTACTGACCAGCTTTGATAACGGCCTGGAAAGCAACGCGGTAAACGCGTGAACGTGCACCGTAATAGCCTTTAGCTTGTTTTAAGATTTTCTTGTGACGTGCGCGAGCAACTACACCACGTTTTACACGAGCCATTTAGCTCTCCTGTTTATATTCTGAATGAGTTTAAAAAAATACTTATGCGTATGGCAGGCAGGCAACAACCAGACCCAGATCGCCTTTGGACACCATGCCTTTCGGACGCAGGTGACGCTTACGCTTGGTAGATTTTTTAGTCAGAATATGACGCAGGTTAGCGTGTTTACGCTTGAAGCCGCCAGAAGCGGTCTTCTTGAAACGCTTGGCCGCGCCTCGTACAGTTTTAATCTTTGGCATTTAAAAAATATCCACTTCGCATTGTTAAAAAAATGAACCAGACAGGCGAATGATGCCGCGATGCCGCGGCAGCATTACTTTATGGCCTACTGTTTCTTCTTAGGAGCGAGCACCATAATCATCTGACGGCCTTCAATCTTGGTTGGGAAAGATTCAACCACTGCCAGATCCATATCTTCACACAGGTCTTTACGGACGCGGTTAAGCACTTCCATACCGATCTGCTGGTGCGCCATCTCACGACCGCGGAAACGCAGCGTGATTTTGGCTTTATCGCCATCTTCCAGAAAGCGAACCAGGTTGCGTAGTTTTACCTGATAGTCGCCATCATCGGTTCCAGGACGGAATTTAATTTCCTTAACCTGAATAACTTTTTGCTTTTTCTTCTGTTCCTTAGAAGATTTGCTTTTTTCGTAGAGGAACTTGCCGTAGTCCATAATACGACAAACGGGCGGCTCGGCGTTGGGGCTGATCTCGACCAGATCAACTCCTGCTTCTTCAGCTTTTTCCAAAGCTTCATTCAGACTGACAATACCAATCTGCTCGCCATCGACGCCAGTCAGACGAACCTCAGTAGCGCGAATTTCTCTGTTAATGCGATTCGGTCGCGCCGGTTGAACTCGTTTTCCGCCTTTAATACTTTATTCCTCCAGTTGATGAAGATTGCGACTGCGAATTTCATTCTGCAGCTTCGCGATCACGTCATTTACGTCCATGCTCCCCAGGTCTTTACCGCGGCGGGTGCGAACGGCCACTAAGCCAGCTTCGACCTCTTTATCACCACAGACCAGCATATAAGGAACACGACGCAAAGTATGCTCGCGGATTTTAAAGCCAATCTTCTCGTTTCTCAAGTCTGCTTTTACGCGAATGCCCGCATTCTGCAGTTTTCGCGTTAATTCTGCAACATATTCAGACTGTCCGTCGGTAATATTCATTACCACAACCTGAACCGGTGCCAACCATGTTGGGAAGAAACCGGCATATTCTTCGGTCAGGATACCAATAAAGCGTTCCATCGAGCCTAAGATAGCGCGGTGGATCATTACCGGCACCTGTCGTTCGTTGCTTTCACCAATATATGAGGCGCTCAGGCGGCTCGGCAGGGAGAAGTCGAGCTGCACTGTACCACACTGCCAGGCACGATCCAGGCAATCATGCAGGGTGAATTCAATTTTAGGGCCATAAAACGCCCCTTCGCCAGGCTGATATTCAAATGGAATATTATTTTCTTTCAGAGCCGCTGCCAGATCCGCTTCAGAGCGGTCCCACAGGTCGTCCGAGCCAATGCGTTTTTCCGGACGGGTAGACAGTTTCACCACGATTTTTTCAAAGCCGAAGGTGCTGTACATATCGTACACCATCTTAATACAGCTGTTGACCTCATCGCGCACCTGCTCTTCGGTACAGAAGATATGGGCATCGTCCTGAGTAAAGCCGCGCACGCGCATCAGACCGTGCAGCGCACCCGAAGGCTCATTACGGTGACAGCTACCAAACTCGGCCATACGCAGCGGCAGGTCGCGGTAGGATTTCAGACCCTGATTAAAGATCTGCACATGTCCCGGACAGTTCATCGGCTTGATGCAGTATTCACGGTTTTCTGACGAGGTGGTAAACATCGCCTCTTTGTAGTTTTCCCAGTGGCCGGTTTTTTCCCACAGCACGCGGTCCATCATAAATGGCCCTTTCACTTCCTGGTACTCATACTCTTTCAGCTTGGTACGCACAAAGACTTCCAGCTCACGGAAGATAGTCCAGCCGTCATTGTGCCAGAACACCATACCCGGCGCTTCTTCCTGCATATGGTAGAGATCAAGCTGCTTACCGATTTTACGGTGGTCGCGTTTTGCCGCCTCTTCCAGACGCTGTAAATAGGCAGCCAGCTGCTTTTTATCCGCCCAGGCGGTGCCGTAAATACGCTGCAGCATTTTATTATCGCTGTTACCGCGCCAGTAAGCGCCGGCGATTTTCTGCAGTTTGAAATGGTGGCAGAAACGCATATTCGGCACGTGCGGACCGCGACACATGTCCACGTATTCTTCGTGATGATACAGGCCAGGACGGTCGTCGTGGCTGATGTTCTCATCCAGAATAGTGGTTTTATAACTTTCGCCGCGCGCGTCAAAGGTATCTCGCGCTTCCTGCCAGCTCACTTTCTTCTTGATGACATCGTAGTTGGTGTCAGCCAGCTGATGCATGCGCTTTTCCAACAGCTCAAGATCTTCCTGCGTCAGGGTGCGGTCAAGATCGACATCGTAATAGAAGCCGTTGTCGATAACCGGGCCAATCGCCATTTTGGTATCCGGCCACAGCTGTTTAATCGCATGACCCAGCAGGTGGGCACAGGAATGACGAATAATTTCCAGACCGGCTTCGTCTTTGGCGGTGATAATTGCCACGCTGGAATCGGCGCTGATGGGATCAACTGCATCCACCAGCTCACCGTTTACCCGCCCGGCAATACAGGCTTTTGCCAGACCCGGACCAATATCCTGTGCGATATCCATCACGCTGACTGCATGTTCAAACTTACGCTGACTTCCGTCAGGAAGAGTAATAACTGGCATGTTGCATCCTTAATTGCAGTGGTAACCCATACGCAAGGCTACATACAAAATGAGTGTGAATTTATTTACATCCTACCGCTGAGCCTTAAAACCAACTCACGATTGTCAGTTTGGCGCTCAGGCTGGTGTGCCCTGCCGTGATGACGTCAGATAAAACGGCAGGGCGGATATCTTACACGCTGGCGGGCACAGGGAAAAGTGTGCTGCCGGTGATATCTGAGCGCACAAAAGCCATGGCGCAGAGGAAAGCAGCAGCGAAACGCGCGATGCGCTGCGCTGCCAACGACCATTTACATGGTGTAAGAGAGCAGTACCGAAGTTTTGGTATCGGTTCTTTCTGGTGCAGAAGATGGTGGGTTCTGGTTCCAGGTGACGTTGTAGGCCACTTTCAGCGAGAAGTGATCGTTGATACCTACCTGGAGACCGGTTTCGGAGTTCACCGTAGTATCATCGCTACCCAGTACCGATACACCCTGAATAAATTTGGTGTTGTCCGTCAGCTGCCACTGATAGGTCAGTGCGCCGTAAGCCAACGCCTCGGTTTCATGACCACCGTCATGATAATCGTCGTAACGCACACCCGGACCAGCTTCCACACGCAGCGAGTGTACCGGGCCATTCAGCAACTGACGACCATAACCGGCCACCAGCGTGGAACGACCGTCATAACCATTGAAACGATCGCTCAGCCAGCTGGCCTGTCCGAACAGATAATCCGCGCTGTTCAGGTTGAAACGACTACGGCCACCGATCTGATAGGTTTCCGAAGAGCGCACGTCATCGGATGAGGTGTTGCTGGCGTTCCCCCACAGGCTGTACGCCGTGCTGGGCTGATACCAGGTCAGGTTAGTGTTGGCAGTCAGGGAAGAACTGTGGGTATTACCGGACTGCGCCAGGTAACCGGCCGCCGCATTACCTTCAAACGATTTTTTGGCGGTAACTGGGTCATCCATAACCGTAAAGACGTTATTATCTGCCAGAGCATGTTGGCAGAGTGATGCTCCGGAGAGCAGCAGAACTACAGATAGCTTGTTAAACACTTTCATTACATATGACCCATACAACGGTGAGAAAAGAAACAGTCTGAACAATCGGTAGAAACGTTCAATGTCATTTATCGTAAGCATAGTAATAATTTGTGAACGTCCGGCTCTCAGGCCGGAAAAACACCCTGTTCAGCGTAACTATCAGACTATGCCGATCGGCGACGCACAGTATAGTAGCTGTGGTGAAGGATAACACCGGAATATCTGTAAGGTTATACCCGCTCACAGGGCAAAAATAGCGTGGGCCGCAGTGTATTCTCACTGCGGCCCACGGCAATGCCCGATAAGAGCGTGAAAATCGGTGGTTACTCAGCCGGTGCCTGGGCACCGAATACCCCTGAACCCAGTGGGATGTGGGTGAACTGCGTCACAATGGTTTTCCAGCTGTCGGCGGGATCTAAACCGGCAAATTGTTGGGGATAAATAAATTTCGCCAGATATTCCAGCCCAACAATATTCCACGGGTGGTTATAGAAATTATGGTAAACGCCATAAAAACGCTGCTGACGTAGCGCTGAGACCTGATTGAAGCCGGGGCGCTGACGCAGCTTCTTAAAAGCGTTATCCACCTGAGTCTGGCTGACACCGTAACCGAACGGCACTGCGGCATTATTTTTACCGGCCCACTGCGAGCCGGAAACAATATATACATCCGGTTTCATGGCGATTGCTTTTTCCAGCGAAATAGTGCCGGTAGCGCCGGGCAACAGCTGTGAGCCGAGATTCACGGCACCGGTGGCCTGCACCAGCGCGCCCCAGCCGACGTTGCCGTGGGTAAAGCAGCAGGACTCTACCCCGCCCAGCCCGGCTTTGGCTTCAAAAAACACCCGTGGCTGCGGTGACACTGTGCGGGTTTTAGCAATAATGGCCTGGAAATGCTGTTGATAGAAATCGGTATAGGCTTTGGCTTCCTGCTCACGATTCAGCGCCTTACCCAGCATGGTCACACTGGCGGGTGCGTCTTTCACCGGCTGGTTGAAGGTATCGATAAACAGTACCGGGATGTGCAGCCGGGTCATCTGTTGTAACACTCCGGCCTGGCTGAGCGCGGGTTTGGAACGCAGTTCGGCCACCATGAGATCCGGCTGCTGAGCGATGACGCTTTCCAGATTGACATCGCCCTTGTCACTGAAGCCCATATCGATAATTTTGGTGGCATATGGCCACTTCTGCGCCATCAGTTTCCAGCTGGGGGCATCACTTTTCTTCAACAGGTTATTCCACGCCACCAGACGCTTAAACGGGTCATCACGGTCCAGTAACGCCAGCATGAGGATATCGCGTCCGTCCTGCAGCACAATACGTTGGGGTTCCTGCTTAAGCTCCACCTGACGGCCATCCATATCGGTTAACGTCAAGGGATAAACGCTGGCAAAAAGTGACCAGGAGCTGGTCAGCAGCGCGGCCAGCGAGAGGGATTTAACCAGTTTTATCACAAAAGACTCCTGTTAGACGGCCGGTTATCATTCCCGGATATTAATGATAATCAATTGCATTATCAAATCCGGATGTATCTGAATATTGATACCCCTGCCCAACCTCCCTGAAATTTGACCTGGCTATTGAACAGAACCCACGCAGTGGACCGGGTCAGGACCTACTCCCCGCTTAGCGAATAAAACCGGTCAAAGTAAAAATAAAATACCCTGCCACCGCAATCATCACCGGCAAAATATACAGCGGGAAAATTTGCAGAAAAATGGTATGGCGCGGGATCACGATTTTCGCTTCCAGCTGCTGACGACTCAGCCCACTTTCACCTTTCGCCTGCTCCAGAATCCCCTGATCCTCGATACCTTCACGCACATGGCGTACCTGACGCCCCATCCGCGCCCCGGACGCCTGTAACGCCAGACCAACAAAAATCAAAATATAAATCAGCCAGAAACCAATATTACTGCCGCCATTAAAATCAGGCACCGGCGAATGCAGCCAGAAACTTTGCAAAAAGCCAGTATTGGCGCGCACCATCTCAATCATCACATGGGCGAAGTCCTGCATCACCGCATTCATCCCCTGCTCTTTTTCCCGCGTCTGCTCAATAAAGCCCAGCAGTGAAATAAAGGTTGAAAGCAGTGCAACTATAAAAATTATCCATCCTGCCAGGCGTTTCAGTAACGCCACTTTGCCAGCCTGTTGATACGTCATTGTTTCTCCGCCAGATACCGTTTTATCCGTTAATTCTACCTGTACCGGGAAGAATGTGCCCGGAAAATGCGTTACCGCCGGTACTTCCCGTTAATCAGGCTTATCTGAAAGTATATTTTCCGCGGCGTCCTCGTGCTAAGGTGACAAAAATTGCGAAAGGAGTGTAGTGATGTCATGGCACAGACCGGTACAGGCGGTGCTGTTCGATATGGACGGCCTGCTAATCGATTCCGAACCCTTATGGCAGCAGGCGGAGCTGGATGTCCTGGCCACCCTGAATCCTGGCCTCAACAGCCGCAAGAACATGCCCGATACCAGCGGACTGCGTATTGATCAGGTGGTACGGATGTGGCACGAACTGCTGCAATGGCAGGGCATGTCGCAGACCGAAGTGGTGCAGCGGATTATCGCCCGTACCCTGCAGCTGATTGACCAGCACCGTCCGCTGCTGCCAGGGGTAACCCAGGCGCTGGAACTGTGCCGCAGCCAGCCGGTAAAAATCGGCCTGGTCTCTGCCTCACCGCTGTTTATGCTGGAGCAGGTGCTGGAAATGTTTCAGCTGCGTCACTTCTTTGACAGCCTGACCTCAGCGGAAACGCTGCCGTACAGCAAACCCCATCCGCAGGTTTATCTGGACAGTGCCGCAGGCTTCGCTATCGATCCACTTAACTGCGTGACGCTGGAGGATTCGGTTAACGGTATGACCGCCACCAAAGCCGCCCGAATGCGCTCCATCGTCATCCCGGCCGCCTCTCAGCGCAGCGATCCCCGTTGGTCGCTGGCGGATGTGCAGCTGAACAGCCTGCAGGATCTGACCCTTGCCGATCTCGGCATCGCATAAAGCCGCTGTGCGGCTCCCGCTGTCACGGTGAGCCACCTTTCTCACGCTGATTTGACTTTGTTATCTTTAGTTACAGCGTCACGTATTTATTCTACTGTATATATTCCCTATACTGGATGCATCGACAGTCAGTTACCCGGATATTGCTATGACGGCCGAAGGCCATCTTGTTTTCGCGCTAGCCAGCGCCATTTTTGCCAAACGTGCGGAACTGACCCCGGTGCTGGCCAGCGCCGACTGGTGGCATCTGATCCCGGCCACCCTGCTGACCTGCCTGCTGCCGGATATCGATCATCCCAAATCACTGCTGGGGCAGCGGCTGAAATGGATCTCTCAGCCGATAGCCCGCGTCTTTGGGCACCGGGGCTTTACTCACAGTCTGCTGGCGGTGCTGGCCGGCATCCTGTTGCTGCAAATGAAACTGCCTGCCAGCTGGCTATTACCGTCTGATGTGTTTCAGGCGATGGTGCTGGGGTATCTCAGCCATATTGTCGCCGATATGCTTACCCCCGCCGGGGTGCCCCTGCTCTGGCCCTGTCGCTGGCGCTTTCGTATACCGCTGCTAAACAGCCAGAAAGGCAATCAGCTGGAACGCGCCCTCTGTCTGGTTCTGGTCGGTTACGCAGTCTGGTTCCCCGCCGGCAGTCCGCTTACTCCCCCACCCTGGGCGCAGCATGCAGTAAATTCCGTGCGCGGCACCGTTAACCGACTTATCAGCCCGTCTGGCAATCAATAAACAGATTAAATCACTATCGGTTATAATTAATTACTTTTACGTATAAGCTCCGGTTCACGCGAACTGCTACCATTTCATCCTGCCCGATGGCTGTACGGGAGCGGATAATGACTCTCTGCAGGATCGGTGCTGCTGATACAGTATTTTATTTGGAGAAAACGGAATGAATTTTCCACTGATTATCAACCTGGCAGTGTTTGTATTAATACTGCTGCTGGTTGCCAGAGCCGGCCGTAACGGCTGGAGCCTGTCAAAGAAAGTGCTGTTCGGCCTGGTGGCTGGGGTACTGTTTGGCCTTGCGCTGCACACCATCTATGGTGAAGAAAGTGCCATTGTTAAAGAGTCCATCAGCTGGTTCAACCTGGTAGGTAATGGTTATGTCCAGCTGCTGCAAATGATTATTATGCCGCTGGTGTTTGCCTCTATCCTCAGCGCAGTGGCCCGGCTGCACAATGCCTCATCGCTGGGCAAAATCAGCCTGCTGACTATCGGGGTGCTGCTGTTTACCACCGCGATTGCCGCAGCTGTCGGGATCTTTGTTACCTGGCTGTTTGGCCTTAACGCCCATGGACTGGTGCAGGGCGTGCAGGAAACCGCCCGTCTGAGTGCCATCCAGAACAACTATGCCGGTAAAGTGGCCGACCTCAGCGCACCGCAGCTGTTGTTATCTTTCGTGCCGAAAAACCCGTTTGCCGATCTGGCCGGTGCCAGCCCAACCTCGATTATCAGCGTGGTGATCTTTGCCGCTTTCCTTGGCGTGGCAGCACTGAACCTGCTGAAGGATGATGTGGAAAAAGGTCAGCGCGTGCTGGTGGCGATTGATACCCTGCAGTCCTGGGTAATGAAGCTGGTGCGCCTGATTATGAAACTGACCCCGTATGGCGTGATGGCGCTGATGACCAAAGTGGTTGCCAGCTCTAATATGCACGACATTATCAAGCTGGGCAGCTTTGTTATCGCCTCTTATCTGGGCCTGGGGCTGATGTTTGTGGTGCATGGTCTGCTGCTGTCAGTGAACGGCGTCAATCCGTTGCGCTTCTTTCGTAAGGTCTGGCCGGTGATTACCTTTGCCTTTACCAGCCGTTCCAGCGCTGCCAGTATTCCGTTGAGCGTGGAAGCACAGAACCGTCGCCTGGGCATTCCTGAGTCCATTGCCAGCTTTGCCGCCTCCTTTGGTGCCACCATTGGTCAGAACGGCTGTGCTGGTCTGTATCCCACCATGCTGGCGGTGATGGTTGCGCCAACCGTCGGGATTAACCCGTTTGATCCGCTGTGGATGGCAACGCTGATTGGGATTGTGACCCTCAGCTCTGCCGGGGTTGCTGGCGTGGGCGGCGGTGCCACTTTCGCGGCACTGATTGTACTGCCGACCATGGGTCTGCCGGTCACGCTGGTAGCGCTGCTGATTTCCATTGAGCCGCTGATCGATATGGGCCGTACTGCCCTGAACGTGAATGGTTCAATGACCGCCGGTATGCTGACCAGTCAGTGGCTGAAGCAGACTGACCGTGAAGTGATGAGTAATGATGCGGAGAATGAGTCGACGCTGACGCAGCATTAAGCACGGTGGCAGGCGAATGCCTGCTGATGCATTCCGCTGGCGCGGGGCCATTCTGTTATAGGGGTGGCTCCGCGTTTTTTTTGTTTATTGTGTTATGAAAGCCAGGTCAACAGCCAGAACAGGGGAAAATCTTCAGTTGATGTTGTGCTTTAAAAAGTATTATATGGTCTCTGCAAATCTGATTAATTCAAAGGAATGTTTATGACAGCAGGAATTGCAGCCAGAGAGGAACCTGGTCGTTATTATACCTTTCCCCCCCCCCCCTCCGTTACCTGCGGGTGAATTGTTTGAAATTCGTCCCCAACAACAGTTGCCACATAATCCAAAACTGATTCTTGATGATGAAAGCGGAACCTGCGTAGGTTATTCCGTTCTCAGGGTCCCGGTCTATGACGTATTTATGATGCTGATGGCGTTTTCGTCAGTATGGAATAAGCTCCGCTGGAATCACCGCTGATTGACCCAACCGATATTGCGTTACTGGCTCTGGGTGTTTTCCGTATTTTCAGCATAGGTCGGGCACTGCTGCAAAATACTGTCAGAACAGGACTTACGGTAAAACTTAGCCAGGGAACCATTAGCTGTTGCGTGGCCAGTTAAAAATGGGTCTGTCAGCCCGTAACCTAAAAATGACAAAAACCCCTGCACAGCATATGCATAACCCTGGACGCTATGTACCTTTACAGCTGCAGGAAAAAACCATCCGCTATGGACGCAGGATACCAGATCCACAAAAATGGCCGGGTCTTTATCGCTATGAAACAGAGATGTACCGCCTGGTAGAAGATAAGTCCAGAAAATGATACTACCACTATAAACGTTTCACACTTGAAGTTGTGGTGCGTGAAAAAGACTGGACGATTACACATTTTTTATATAAGTGACGAGAGATTACCATGCCAGAGATTATAAGTGGTTCACGGACATTACGTATCACGCCATTTGAAAGACAGGATACTCCAGAAGCCCCTGCATATGACTGGATTAGCGCCTGGGTTGAATATTATCTTTCTGAGTTAAAAACACAATATCAGGCATCATTCTGTATCGGTGAATTGATTAATTTCAGAAGTGATATTGCTGCGCTTTATCAGACATTGATTAGCGGGGGCAAACCAGATGAGGTGGTTTTCGACAGCACAGAAAATCAGCTCAATATGCATTTTATTCCTGTAGTTAATAATGGCGTTGCAGTGGCGATAACGCTCAGACCTGAAAACCCGGCAGAAAGCGTTATTGTCAAAGATTCGTTCGGAATCGATGAAACCTATTTCCCGGCGTTACTTTCCGGTCTTGACGAAATGATTAACTGGCAGAACTAATTCGTAACCACGCCGCTGATCAACCTGGATATCAAAACCAGACACAAACACGGGGCCAGTGCGTTAGCAAAGGCCCCGCGTTGGGGAGACCAGACCGGTTTACTGTCCGGTTTGCGGATCGGTATCGTATTCTTTACAGCTCTGGAAGCCGTAGTTCATCACCCTGCCAGTGTCGTTATAGCTGACAAAATAGGTTTGCAGTTTGCCGTCACGCTCTTTCAGTACATAAGTTTCACAGGTGCCGCGCGCATGAACCATGGTGATTTCCGTTGCCGGTGCCCCGGCGACATCATGAACCTGCTGACGCGTCATGCCTTTTTTCACGTCCTGTACTACCGGTTTGGTAACATAACTTTCCGCACGATCCCAGGTACTACAACCTGACAGCAGTGCCAGAGTCAGCGCGCTGCCAATTAATCCTGTTAATTTATGCATCTATCGTTCCTCATTGATTGAGCCAGTGACTATCAGCCTGGAATATAAATTATGATATTTCAACTGCAACGACTAAAAAGATTCTCTCCTGCCCTGCCCGTTGCTTATACTGACCAGCGAGAAACAGGGCTCGCTCCGCTGCACAGACGCCATCATCCCCTGTGATAAGTATTTTGACCAGGGCTCCGCAAAACGCTAACCCGGTGCGCGCTAACCTGAGGCCAGAAACCATGCGCAACCCGGACAACAAAATCTAATCACCTGCAATCTGACCCAGAGGAATCATGACATCTGTTGCTTCCAAACGTATTGGATACGCCATCGCGCTCGGTCTGCTGGCGGCGCTTGGCCCGCTCAGTATTGACCTTTATCTGCCGGCACTGCCGGAAATTGCCAGCGATTTGACGGCACCGCCCTCAGTCGCCCAGCTCAGTCTCACCGCCGGCCTGGTCGGGCTGGGGTTAGGACAGCTGTTCTTTGGCCCGTTAAGCGATAAATATGGTCGCATTCGTCCACTGTTGTTTTCGCTGGCGCTGCTGGTTATCGCCTGTATTGGCTGTGCGCTGGCACAAAATATTCAACAGCTGCTGCTGGCACGTCTGTTTGGCGGTATTTTTGCCGCCGGTGGTGCGGTGCTGTCACGCGCTATCGCCAGGGATATGTACAGCGGTCATGAGCTGACGCGCTTTTTTGCCATTCTGATGCTGGTCAACGGCCTGGCCCCGATTGCCGCCCCGGTGATCGGAGCCGGAATGATGGACATCCTCGACTGGCGCGGCATTTTTATGTCGCTGGCGGCATTTGCCGTGCTGCTGCTGTCGCGGGTGAAACTACCGGAAACCCTGCGCCCGGAACGCCGCAGCCAGGGCAGCCTGCTTTCTGCCTGGTCCATCCTGGGTAAAGTGATTACCCACCGCCCGTTTATGGGCTTCTGCCTGACCCAGGGCTTTATGATGTCCGGGATGTTTGCCTATATCGGCGCGTCCCCCTTCGTGCTGCAGCAGATTTATCAGCTATCCCCCCAGGCATTCAGCTTCTGCTTTGCCGCTAACGGCATCGGACTGATTATCGCTTCTCAGGTAGCTGCCCGCCTCAGCCCGCTGTTGGGCGAGTATCGGATGCTGAAAATCGGGCTGACGCTGGCCTTTATCTCGTCCGCCAGCCTGCTGCTGGCCGGGGCAACGCATGCGGCACTGCCGCTGGTACTGGTGACGTTGTTCTTTAGCGTAGCCAGCAATGGCATGATTTCCGTTACTGCCTCTTCCCTGGCGATGCAAAGCCAGGGAAAGCGCGCAGGTAGCGCTTCAGCGATAATCGGTGTCACTATGTTTACCCTCGGCGGAATCAGTATCCCGATGACCGGTATTGGCGGCACCTCGGTGCTGTCGATGAGTGCCACCATTTTTGGCTGCTATATGCTGGCTATTCTGGTGTTTACCCGACTGGCGCAGAAACCGGAAAAAGCCTGAGGCACGGCGGCCGTGGTGGCCGCTGAATATCAGGCTTTGCGTATTGTCGTCTGACGCAGACCACGCTAACGTGATGAGATCACAGCTAAACTCTTGCCGTTTTACGGCTCTGACTTTCAGGAGAAGTCCATGACCCTGCAACAGGAAATAATTGCGGCACTGGGGGTAAAACCCACCATTAATGTGCAGGCAGAAATTCGCACCAGCGTCGATTTTCTTAAGTCTTACCTGCAAACTTATCCGTTTATTAAAACACTGGTACTGGGGATCAGCGGCGGTCAGGATTCCACCCTCACCGGCAAGCTGTGCCAGATGGCCATCAGCGAACTGCGTAACGAAACCGGTGACCAGGCGCTGCAATTTATTGCCGTGCGTTTGCCGTACGGTGAACAGGCGGATGAGCAGGACTGCCAGGATGCGCTGGCCTTTATCCAGCCCGACCGCAGCCTGAGGGTAAATATTAAACCGGCGGTGCTGGCCAGCGAGCAGGCATTGCAGGCGGCGGGTATAACCCTGTCCGACTTTATGCGCGGGAATGAAAAAGCGCGTGAACGGATGAAAGCCCAGTACAGTATTGCCGGTATGACCGCCGGGGTGGTGGTAGGCACCGATCACGCCGCGGAAGCGCTGACCGGATTCTTTACCAAATACGGCGACGGCGGCACCGATATTAATCCGATTTTCCGCCTGAACAAGGGGCAGGGAAAAAAGCTGTTACAGGCGCTGGGCTGCCCTGAGCATTTATATCTTAAGCAGCCCACTGCCGATCTGGAAGACGATCGCCCCGGCCTGCAAGATGAGGTGGCCCTGGGCGTGACCTATCAGGTCATTGATCGCTATCTTGAGGGCGAAAACATCGATCCTGCTGCAGCAAAAATTATTGAAGGCTGGTATCAAAAGACCGAGCATAAACGCCGCCCGCCGATTACCGTTTTCGATGATTTCTGGAAAAAATAACCCGTGCAACCCGCTCATTAACGGAGCGGGTTACTGATTTTTGTCTCAACACGCGCTATACTGGATAAGTAAACAGTATACGGAGTGCGTTTTGGTCAAACTTCCTGCCAGTCCCCGCCCGGAACTTACCCCGGAAGCTATCTATCACTATCCTGAACATCTGCGCCCCTGGCTGGCCGATCTTCCTGCCTTGCCGGGCGTCTATGTCTTTCACGGCGACAGCGCAACCCTGCCACTGTATATCGGCAAAAGCGTGAATATTCGTGCCAGGGTGATGTCGCACCTGCGCACCGCGAAAGAGGCGCGCATGCTGCGTCAGAGTAAACGTATCAGCTTTATCACCACCGCCGGCGAGCTGGGCGCGCTGCTGCTGGAAGCGCAGATGATTAAGCTGCAGCAGCCACTGTTTAATAAGCGACTGCGCAAGAACCGTCAGCTGTGCTCAATTCATCTTAATCCGCAGCAACAGCCGGAAGTGGTGTCAGCCCGGGAGGTAGATTTCTCGCGTACCGGGAATTTGTTTGGCCTGTACGCCAACCGCCGTGCAGCGCAGGAAGCACTGCGTGCGATTGCCGATGGGCAGCATTTATGTACCGGGCTACTGGGCCTGGAACCCTTTACGCCTGGCAAGGCCTGTTTCCGCGCCAGTCTGGGGCGCTGCGCAGGTGCCTGCTGCGCGAAAGAGAGTCTGGCAGACCACCAGCAGCGCCTGCTTACCGCACTGGAAGCGTTGCGCATCCAATGCTGGCCGTGGGCCGGTGCGGTCGGCGTGGTGGAGCAGGGAGCCAGTGGCACCCAGATCCATGTGATCAATAACTGGCTGTATCTGGGTTCGGCAGATAATCTGCAACAGGCGGCAACGCTGAACACCACCACCCCGGGTTTTGACAGCGATGGCTACCGCATTCTGTGTAAACCGCTAATCGGCGGCGCACTGCCGGTGATCCCACTGGAATAACCCCTGCCTTTTACTTTTGAGCTGATTTTAGAAGCAAATAACAAAAAAGCCCGCATCAAAGATGCGAGCTCTGCTGTCAGTCTGAACCGGGGCAACAGCCCTGCTCAGCGATTATTCATCTGCTGGTGGTGGGGGTACTTCACCTTTTTTCAGCTGAGGTTTTTCAGTCAGATGCTTTTCGAAGTTAGCGTTAAACTGCTTTTTCTGATCCGCCGTCAGCACGTTATACATTTTGTTCTGAGTTTCCAGCATTGACAGCGCGCGGGCTTTTCCGTTTGCCGTCATTTTTTCCGCCAGTGCTTCAGCTTTCGCCTGGTCAAATTTATCAGCCGCAATCACGCTCTGCACTTCTCGGCGCTCTTCCATTGAAGGACGCTTCATATCTTTGCGGGCATCTTTCATAATGGCTTTCATCTGCTGCTTCTGCGCGTCGGTCAGTTTCAGATCTTTAAACATGTCGTGCATACCACCACGATGATGTGGTGGATGACCCATCATCGGTTTTTCACCGGCAGGCGGTGGCGTAATGGTGTCGGCCGCTGCATGAACAATATTCGCTGCGCCCAATGCCAAAGTAACAGCTACAACTAAAGAAGATAACTTACGCATGATAGTGTCCTTTTCTGCTATTTAGGTATAACAACCATTAACTGTTGTTGAGGAAACTGCCTGAGCGGCTGTCTCCTGATGTCGAAAACCAGTCTAAGTTACCGAACGTCAATCAGTCAGAGGCTAAGTAAATACCTGCAAGCATAGTAGACAAATAAAATTCAATATTGAAGACAATCAGTAGATTGGTGTGAAGAAATGCAAGCAAATATTACATTTGCCAGATTTATGGCTTAAAGCGCACGCAGTGTAATGCCCACATCAGGGAAGTGAAAGCAAAAAAACAGCAGTAAATAATCGCCGCGGTAAGGAGATAACAACCGGCCGGATATGTCCTGCGACCGGATGTCATATTAGCTTAGCGCGAGTTCTGCGTGACCTTAACAGCGCCCACTACCACCAGCCATAACAGCACGGCGATACACATAAAGGCAAAGGATAATCCGGCAAGCTGGGTAATAAAGCCTAACAGAGCGGGTCCCATTAAAATCCCCAGATAACCCACTGTTGATACAAAGGCTACCGAGATATTGGGCGGAACAATGGTCTCCTTACCGGCGATGGAGGTGACCAGTGGCACCACATTTGCCGCCCCCAAGCCGACTAACACAAATCCCAGCAGTGAAAACTGCCAGCCGCTGACCAGCACTGCCAGCAGATAGCCACTGATTGCCACCAGACCACTCAGCACCAGCAAACGCCTGCGGCCAAACAGCCTGACCATCCGGTCACCACAAAAACGCATCACCGCCATTGCCAGACCGAAGGCTGCATATCCCCAGCCGGCATGATCGAGAGATATACCCTGCCGGGTGGTAAGCCAGATGCCGCTCCAGTCAAGCACTGCCCCTTCGGCGAGAAAACAGACCAGACACATTGCGCCCATAATCAGCAGGCGCAGATTCAGGCGAAACGGAGCATCAACTGCGGTTTCATGGTTGGCAAAAGGAAACAGTTGCTGAACCGCCGAAATGATAAGCACCAGCATCAGCGTCGCAGCCAGTATAACCATCCACAGCGGCGTCATTCCCAGACTTAATGCCAGGCTGCCTGCCGCCGCCCCCGATAACCCACCAACGCTGAATGCGCAGTGGAAGCCGGACATCAGTGGAACCGCAGCTGCCTGTTCAACAATGGTACCCTGAATATTGACGGTAACATCCATTAAGCCAACGCCCGCACCAAACAGCATCAGTGCGGCGGCCATAACTGCCAGCGAAGGCGTGGTGGCCAGCAGCGGTAACGCCAGACACGCCATAATGATGCCGCTGACAATCAGTGCCCGGCAGCCAAATTTTTCTGCTAGTCGCCCCGACACCAGCAGGGTTACCAGCGATCCACTGCCGAGACAAAGCAGCAGTATGCCTAACATATTGGCATCAAGGTGCAGGCGCTGCTGCGCATATGGTACTAAAGGTGCCCAGGCCCCCATGGCAAACCCGGCAATAAAAAACACCACGCGAGTGGCAATTCTTCTGCCGGACGTATCGAGTCCGGCCAGAGTTTGACAAGTCAAAGGTAGCTCCCCGCTTACTGCATGTTCAGATAGTTTTCCGCACTGCAGGGTAAACAGTCGACCGCCGGGGCGCAACTTTGATTTTGTCGGCGCGGTCCAATAAATTTCCACCGGTGCAGCAGAATTCCTTAAACCGTTTTATGAAATTTTCTGGTACGGGAAAATGTTAACTTTTTCGTCCTTTCTTAATAGGGTCACCATGAAAGATATTTCTTCTCTGCTGCGCCAAAATATATCTTTCTGCCGCAGTTAAAGCGCAGAATATTACTTATATCTCAACAATATGATTATCCGCTACTCATTCCGCTCAGTGCCAGGTCTGAAAAAACTGCATCTTTCTGTATGAGCACTTGATTTTCATCCACCTTCAGGCACACTCAACCTTCCCTGACGGGCCGTTTCGCTCTGCGGCTGAAATATTGAATATTCAACACAAACGGTTTTTTTTACTCAATGAGGTAATTATGTCCGCAATTGAACAGTTAGCTTATTATCAGAAAAAACTGTCTTACGAAACTGATGCCTGGGATCTGTATCTGGCATTAAAAAACAATGACAATGTGGTGATAGTCGATGGACGCAGTAAAGAAAATTACCAGCGAGAGCATATTCCCGGGGCGATCAATATCCATCATAAAGAGCTCTGCTTTAATAATGCCGCCGAACTGGATAAAGCTAAGATTTATATTTGCTACTGCGACGGTATCAGCTGTAATGCCTCAACCAAAACTGCACTAAAATTACTGACTCTGGGATTTCAGGTCAAAGAACTACTCGGCGGACTGGACTGGTGGAAACGAGACGGTTACAGCACTGACGGCACGGAAGGGAAAGAAGGCACCCCCATCGCCTGTGGTTGCTGATATTTACCGTACTGCCTGCAGGCAGTACGTTTTTTACACCCTGCCTTACTCCCCTGTCAGCGGTGCCCTAATATCCAATTATTCATTCGGTGGCTGCTCTGGCAATACCGGGCCACTAACGCAGTGGTAATTCAGTTTGAAGTTACCTGCTGTCCCTTTCTGTCTTCCAGCATCACCGACAGGTGAAACTGTTTGCTGGCGCCAGCCGAACTGCCCAAGTGCGGAATAATAATGCTCCAGCCGTCACCCAAACGCCTGTCATTGCCGCACGTCAGACTCAGTGCCTGAGTATCAACCTGACCATATCCAGGAAATAAATATCATTATCCTCCATCAGAACAGGCGACATCGGGCTATTATATTGCCCTTCTGCTAAAGGAAAGTAATACCAGAGCAATCAGGCTTTTACTCTATCGCGTTTTTTTCTTAAGGACAGCTTGCATGGCGCAAAAAAAAATTTGGGTGTTGGGTGATGCAGTTATCGATTTGCTGCCGGCACAGAATAACCATCTGCGGCAGTGTCCGGGGGGCGCTCCGGCCAATGTTGCCGTCGGCGTCAGCCGCCTCGGCGGCCACAGCGCGTTTATCGGCTGTGTCGGTGAAGATCCGTTTGGCACCTTCCTGCAGCAAACCCTGCGTGATGAAGGGGTTGATACCCGCTGCATGTATCAGGCCAGCGGTCAGCGCACCTCAACGGTGCTGGTCAGCCTGGATCCGCAGGGTGAGCGCCACTTTACCTTTATGGTTCGCCCCTCCGCTGACCTGTTTCTCAGCGCCGAACATCTGCCGGCGTTCTCTGCCGGTGAAGGGCTGCATCTGTGCTCAATCGCCCTCAGCGCCGAACCCAGCCGCAGCACGGCGATTCAGGCGATGGATGCCATTAAACAGGCTGGCGGATGGATCAGCTTCGATCCCAACGTACGTACCGATCTCTGGCCGGACGCCCATTTGCTGGCGGCAACCCTGGATACGGCATTCCAGCAGGCCGATATTATTAAGTTGTCGGAAGATGAACTGAACGATCTGAGTGACCAGGGAACGCTGAAGGAGAAAATCCAACAGTTTGCCGCCCGCTATCAGCCATCACTGTTGCTGGTGACCCAGGGCAGTCACGGCGTCAGCGTCTGGCAACAGGGGCATTTGCAGCACTTTGCAGCACCACAGGTAGAAGTGGTGGATACCACAGGCGCGGGCGATGCCTTTGTTGCCGGGTTACTGGCGGCGCTGGCTGGCGAGGACAATCCGCTGGCTCCCATGCAGCTGGAGGCGGCAGTCAGTCAGGCACAACGCAGCGGAGCCGCAGCCACTACCGCCAAAGGGGCAATGACCGCTCTGCCGTATGCGGCCGACCTGACAGCAATCAACTGAATGATTAAATTGTCGGAGTGATGCACCCGCCTCACTCCGACTGCCACTTCCCGCAGATTAGACTTAATGGCATATTCCACATAAAACGGCACGGTAATACCGATTTTTTTGATCATAACAAGTCACTTACTGATAAAATAAGCTGTTTATTTTTATAAAATCCCCTTAAATTTACTCTTTATTCATAGCGTTAATTTCAAAGAAAACCAAAAGAGCCAGCCTGAAGTAAAATCCGTGCCAGTCAGTAAAATGAAGTAAATATCTACCGATAAAATGTGAAAAATGCTACACTTTATCCTGTTTTATTTCACAAGACTGGTAACGCGATGCTGTATCCGCCATCGTGCGCGGCAATCGCCCGGAAAGCGTCTGAATCAGGCGGCGGGGGCTCATAAAACAGAGGTTCTGTTATCGCCTTAGCGGGGCAGATACCAGTCACAGATCTATTCACTATACTGAGTCGGGCTGACCGCTTTAGCCCGACAGAACAAATAAGGAGTGTTACCTGTGAGTACCCACGAGAGCATCAAAACCCGTCATAAAGAGTATTCACTGATTTTTCCCGTTGCAGCGCTGCTAATTTTAGCCAACTGGGGAAGCACCACATCCCTGCCGCTGGTGATTGGTATCAATCTGCTGGCGCTGGTAGCTATTCTCAGCAGTGCCTTTAGCGTGGTGCGTCATGCGGACGTGTTAGCGCACCGCCTTGGTGAACCCTATGGCTCGCTAATCCTCAGCCTGTCAGTGGTGATTCTGGAAGTCAGCCTGATTTCGGCCCTGATGGCGACCGGCGATGCCGCGCCTGCCCTGATGCGTGATACGCTGTTCTCAATCATTATGATCGTGACCTGTGGCCTGGTCGGCTGCGCCCTGTTGCTGGGCGGGCGTAAATTTGCCACCCAGTACGTGAATCTCGCCGGTGTTAAACAGTATCTGATCGCCATTTTTCCGCTGGCAATTATCGTGCTGGTGTTTCCGGACTCGTTACCTGGCGGCAACTTTACCAGCGCGCAGGCGCTGCTGGTTTCGGCCATTTCGGCGGCGATGTACGGTGTCTTTCTGCTGATACAGACCAAAACCCATCAGAGCCTGTTTGTTTACGAGCATGAAGATGACGGTGAAGATCCCCATCACGGCAAGCCTTCAGCGCACTCCAGTATCTGGCATACCATGTGGCTGATTGTGCATCTGGTGGCGGTTATCGCCGTGACTAAAATGAATGCCAACCCGCTGGAGTTTCTGCTGACTACCCTGAACGCACCGGAGCAGTTTACCGGCTTTCTGGTAGCGCTGTTGATCCTGTCACCGGAAGGGCTGGGGGCAATTAAGGCGGTGCTGGCAAATCAGGTACAGCGCGCGATGAATCTGTTTTTTGGCTCGGTGCTGGCGACGATCTCGCTGACGGTGCCGGCAGTGACGATTATCGCTACCTTAACCGGCCAGCAGCTGATATTTGGTCTGGAGTCACCGCAGATGGTGGTGATGGTGGCGGCGCTGGTGTTGTGTCAGATTTCGTTTTCTACCGGCAGAACCAATGTGCTGAATGGGGCGGCGCATCTGGCGCTGTTCTTTGCTTATCTGATTACTGTTATGTTGTGATTATTAGCCGCTGGCGCGGTGGGGGTTGGGGTGGGTTGGCTGTTTTCTTTTTTAAAAGCCAGGTCAAATACCAGGTTAACGACGTTTCACCATCCCGTTTCACGGGCTGGCGAGCAGGGCGGCCAGTCGCCGCCGCCCTGCTCCCGGGCTTGCGGCGTCACATCGCACGCTTACGCGGGTTCCCTCGGCTACGCCAATTTCTGGCGGACCGGCGTGATTCGCCATCCAGGCGAAGCTCGTCTCTCATCGCCGTCCATGGCGATTGGTCCTGGAAATCAGCGTAACCTCGGCGACGTTCCTTATGCGGCCCAAAGGTCAAAACCCAAACCAGGTCAACTTCAAAGGCAAAAGCAAAGGCATCTTTTGACTTTGCTTTTAAGATTATGATTTTGAACTGGCTTTTGACGTTGATGCGGCTTTAAAAACGGAGCCGAGGTAATGACATTTTCCAGGACGAGCGGCTATGAACGGCCGCGCGAAGCCTGCTTCGCCTGGATGGCGAATCAGGCTGTGCCGTCGGGAAAGGGCATTGCTGAGGGCACCCGCGAGAGCGGGGTCAAGGGGAGCAGGCGATGTGCTCCCCTTGTCGCCAGCCCGTGAAACGGGATAGTGAAACGTCGTTGACCTGGCATTAAAAAAATAGCGGAGCGAACCCAAACCCAGCCCCACGCAGTGTACCAGCCCTGGTCTCGGCCCCCCTTCCCACTAATGACCAAAATCCGCTACGCTCTTTAACACCGCCTGCAAATGATAATAATTACCGATCAGATAACTATTAAGGAGCGCTGCTGTGCAACCATCCACTACCAAAACACTGACCACGGATTGCTGTATTGTCGGTGCCGGTCCTGCCGGTATGATGCTCGGCTATCTGCTGGCGCGCGCCGGGGTAAGAACCCTGGTGCTGGAGAAACATGCGGACTTCCTGCACGACTTTCGCGGTAATACGCTGCATCCCTCCACCATGCAGCTGATGTATCGCCTCGGGTTGCTGGACAGCTTGCTGGCGCTGCCGCACCAGCGCACGGCGCGACTGGAGATGGACGCAGAGGGTGGCGCCGTGCCGCTGGCGGACTTCAGCTGGCTGCCGGTAAAATGCCGGTTTATTGCCTTTATCAATCAGTGGGATTTCCTTAACCTGCTGGCAGCAGAAGCGGAAAAGCTGCCCGCTTTTACCCTGCTGCGCGCTACCCATTCAGACAGCCTGCGTACTGAACAGGGGCAGGTTACTGGTATCTGCGCCAGTAATGTTGAAGGCAGGCTGGAGATCAAGGCTGAACTGGTGGTGGGCTGCGATGGTCGCCATTCATTAGTGCGACAACAGGCGGGGATGCTCAGCCAGTCATTTGGCATGCCGAATGACGTTGTCTGGTTCCAGCTGAATAAGCGGCCGGAAGATCCCGCCGTCGATACCGGCCACCGCGGTTCAGCACAAAACCTGATTATTATCGACCGCGGTGACTTCTGGCAGTGCGGCCTGCCGGTTGCCAAAGGTGAATTCAGCTCCCTGCTGGCCGCCGGTATGCCTGCGTTTCGCCAGCGACTGGCGCAAACAGCCCCCTTTACCCCTGAACGGCTGGAAGAACTGCAGGATATTGAGCAGCTAAAACTGCTGGATATTCGTATTGACCGCCTGGATCACTGGGCAAAACCCGGCGTGTTATGCATTGGTGATGCTGCCCATGCCATGTCCCCGGTGGGTGGCGTCGGGATTAACCTGGCGATCCAGGATGCGGTTGCTACCGCCCGCCTGCTGACACCCGCCCTGCTGAACGGCAACGTCACTGTGCATCAGCTTGCCAGAGTCCAGCACCGGCGTCAGTTTCCGACCCGGGCAACACAATTTATTCAGTTGAAAATGAGCGGAAAAAAACGTGCGCCTGGTGAACCCAGCCCGCTGCCGCGCATCCTGCGCCGTTTCCGCTTTCTGCCTTATCTTTTTGGCTGGATGATTGGCCTTGGCTTTCGTCAGGAGAAGCCAGGACGTCACGTGCTGCGCGCCAGTTCGCGATAATCTGCCATACTTAAGTCTACCGCCACCCAGCTTCAGTGAGGCATCTGATGTACCATCCGTCCGGCTCGCCCCTTACCTGGAAGGCGCACCACAACAGATTACTGACCCTGCGCTCCGAGGTCAGCTGCGCTGAACGCATTCAGAACGTCAATCGTGCACTGCTGGCCGGAGAGCGGGTATGCGCTGCCAGTTACGATCTCAACCAGCTTAAAATGCTGCAGCAGCGTAAAGCGCAGCCGTTACTGACGCCCCCTGCCGGTCCGGAAATCGCGCACTTTCTGGCGCTAATCCAGCAGGTAACCCCGGCGCGGCTTCACGATCAGGCGCAGTTTCGTACGTTATACCAGCAGGTTGAGGCGGTGATTGAGGCGTTCCCCTGGCAATATGCCAGTCTGCCGCTGGTGCAGCATCGCCTGTTTAACCACTGTTTGTTGTTGTGGCAACAAACCCTGGAAGCCCTGTTTGATCAGCAGGATCACCGTCATGTGTTGCACTACCTGACGCGGATATTTAGCTATTCCATGCTTAAAATACCGCTGCTGGGAGAAACCCTGGAACTGTATCCCCTGCTGGTGGATCTGGAAGCCGCCAGTCAAAATTTGTTGCATCAGTCGCGCTCAGTGGATCCGCTGACCGACTTTATCAGCGCAGCCGATCTGATTTATCGCGGCATGCTGACCTTTGGCACCACCGCCGCTGCCGCATTCCGTGGCCGCCCGGTGCCGGATGCCCGGGCGCTGGCGGAGGCCGTTACCCAGCATCAGCTCAGCGTGACCGAACGTACTCATCCATGGTTTTTAACCAAAGATTCCATCAGTTAACGTCATCGCCAGCGGCATAATTGTACAATAATAAAACTATTGTACAATTATGCTTTACCTGACTGATTAAGGCAGTACCATAACCGGCTACTGTTTTGCGAGGAGTTGCCCATGACACATCCCTATCCCGGCTATCCACTGCGTCAGCCACAGCTTTCACGCCAGGATCCCAGCCTGTGGAACTGGGCACAGAATGCCCCGCTTGGGGATAAGAGCCGTGTGGCACAACCGGACAGTGAGGCCGAACTGCAGGTGCTGATCCGCCAGAGTGAGGGTAAAATACGTGTTAACGGCAGCAGGATGTCTCCCGGACGCATGCTGAAACTGGATAATGAGCAGGATACCCTGATCGATACCAGCCGCCTGAGCGGCCTGTTGGCAATGGATGAGCAGAGCGTCACCTTTGCCGGTGGCACCCTGTTGCAAGATGTTTACGATTTTCTTACCGCAAAGGGCCGGATGCTGGCCGCTTCTCCGGGGGTTATAGCCGCGCAAACCCTGGCCGGCGCGCTGGCTACCGGCACCCACGGTCAGGGACTGTACCAGAGCAGCATTGGCGATGAAGCCTTACGGATCCGCATGGTTCTGGCCGATGGCAGCATTAAAGAGTTTGACCGCCAGCATCCGTGGTTTCCAGCCGTGCAGCTGGGATTAGGCTGCCTGGGCGTGGTGACCGCCGTCACCCTGCGTACCGTGCCGCTGAAAGTCTACACCTGCTTTAAAGACGCGGTCAGCGCCGATAATCTGGCGCGCGACATGCTGAACTGGAACCGTGACTATGCCTTGAGTAAAGCCTGGTGGTTCCCTAATGAGAACCAGGTGCAGGTCTGGGCTGCGCGCGAAGCAAATCCTGAGGAGCAGCAGGCGTGGCTGGAAAATGACAGTCATCTGCTGGAACAGGAAACCACCCGTGACAGTATGAATGACACCATCGATCGTACCCTGGAGCAGATGCGCCAGGATACCCGCATCACTGATGAAAACGGTAAGCCCTTCCGCACCGTCACCCGGTTTAAGGACTTTACCGATGTCACCGGCGATATTTATCAGGTGTTTTGCCGCGGCATCGCCACGCCACAGATTAATGTTGAGATCAGTATTCCGCTGGACCGACTGGAAGCGGTGCTCGCCAGCATCAGACGCTGGCATGCGGAAAAGCAGCCGCAGATGCACTATCCGATCATTCTGCGCTGCACCGGCGCATCAGACAGCTGGCTTAGCCCGTGCCATGAGCAGGAGAGCTGCTATTTTGGCTTTGTGGTTTACTACGCCGAAGACGGTACGCTCTCACTTGAGGGACTGGATTTTCTGCAGCAGGTTGAACAGCTGCTGGCGGCAGAGGGTGGCAAGCCTCACTGGGGAAAATATTACGATGCCAGCCTTTATCAGTGGGCTCAGCTTTACCCTCAACTGGAAGCCTTTCGCCAGGTGCGTCAGGCGCTGGATCCACAAGGCAAATTCAGCAATAAGTTTTGCCGTGAGCTACTCACCGTGGAGAATTCCTTATGATGGCATGGGCCACCTTACTGACACAGCCGGGCTATGCCGTCGGGGTGCGCGCGCTGCATCGGTCACTGATTAACAGCGGCAGTCACTATCCACTGGTGGTGATGGTCACTGATAAGATTGATGCCGCCACGCGCCAGCTGATGCGCGATGAAGGCTGCCTGCTGCGTGACGTCGCGCCCCTCAGCCCCAATCCGCAGCTTGCCAACAGTTATGCTAATGCGCGCTTTGCCGAAGTCTGGACCAAGCTCAGGGTGTGGACATTGACCGAATTTAAACGCATTGCGTTTCTGGATGCCGATATGCTGGTAACGCAGAATATGGATGAGTTATTCAGCCTGGATCTGCCCGCCGATAATATTGCCGCCTGCCATGCCTGCCGCTGCAACCCTAACCAGGTGGCCAGTTACCCTGCTGACTGGATACCGGAGAACTGCTTCTACAGCTGGAGCAATGATGTTGAGCAAACTGAGCGGCTGGATAAAACCGATAATTATCTGAATGGCGGGTTTCTGCTGCTGACCCCGGATAATCAGGTTTTTGCGCAGATGCTGACTCAACTGGCTGCACTGGACGATCTCTCCGGCTATCTGTTCGCTGAGCAGGATTTTCTTAACCAGTTTTATCGCGGGCGTTGGCAACCGCTGCCTTATATTTATAATGCGCTGAAAACTCTGCCACAGCAGCATGCTGAAATCTGGCAGCTCTCGCGGGTGAAAAATATTCATTTTATTCAGGACAAACCCTGGGATAAGCAGCCCGATCCAGCGGATAAGTATTATCAGCTGGACAGGCTGTGGTGGCAGACTGCAGCCGATCTGAAGCCCGTCTGAGGGAAGGGTTACTGCCAGAGGCCCCCGGCAGTGACCTTCAGAACATGGCCTGACTCATTAACGCCCAACAGCTTACACTACCCTGCTGCGCCTGCCAGGGCGCACCTTTATGCATCACGCTGCTGATATCCACCCGCGCTAAACCGCACTGCGCCAGCCAGTGCCCCAGTCCCAGCGCCTGATGACTGTCGATGCGCACAAACTGTCCGACTGACTGGCTCAGCAATTGGCTGATAAGTAACCGTGCCTGCTGCGCATTAAAGGCAATCACCGGTCCGATAATCAGCCCCCGGCCAAAGCGGCGCAGACAGGCAAAACCGACGATCTCACCCGATGACTCCAACCCCCAAAAGCGTTCATTATCAGCAAGCAACTGCGCATAAAGGCGGGTTCTGACCAGTCCGTGTGCCCGCGTATCCAGTGCGCTCAGGGCGGTCAGATCGTCATCAGAGGCATTACGTAACCGATGACCGGGCAGACTGGGTTCTGCCTGTTGCGACGGCAGTGACGCACACTGATACTGTTCCAGAAAACCGCTGGCAGTAAACCCCAGCTGCTGATAGAGCGGCTGCCCCGCTGCGGTGGCGTGCAGCCGTATATGGGCTGGTTCCAGCCAGTCCAGTACCCCGTCCAGCAGCTGTCGGCCTATACCCTGCCCCTGGAACGCCGGTTCGACGATCACCAGCCCCAGCGTGGATTGCTGAGCGCCCCAACGCCAGCAGAGCGCGGTGCCCGTAACCCGCCCTGCACAGGTGGCAACCAGTCCCTGGCCCAGTGACAACGCCTGATGCCAGTCGGCAGGCCGGTGTGGCCAGCGGATTTGCTGGCTCAGACTGAATGCCGCGTCAAGATGGGTCTGTTTGAAGGGGGTCAGTTCTGCCATCTCCGCTCCTTAAAACGGTTGTGCCGTACAGTATCTTCGCTGACACAACGATAGCAGACTGGTTCAGATCTGAAAATCCAGCGCGCTGTCCGGCTTGTTCATCGCCAGCGCCTCGCGCTTGATTTCAGCAGGGGAGAGATTGGCATTACAGAGTTCAATAAAATGCCAGACAAAGTCACGCTGTAACTGACCCCGTTTCAGGCCCAGCCAGACGGTGCTGGCGTCAAACAGATGCCTGACTTCCACCCGGGTAAGCGCAGAGTTGGGCTCCGGCTGGCAGGCGTGGTCCGCAAGAATACCGATGCCTAACCCGAGTTCAACGTAAGTCTTTACTACGTCAGAATCCTGAGCACTAAGGATAATATCTGCCTGCACGCTGGCGGCACTGAATGCCCGGTCAACCCGTGAACGACCAGTCAACCCCTGCCGATAGGTAATCAGCGGATAACGGCTGAGCGTTGCCAGACTGGGTGCAGGCTGATGTTCCAGTTCATGCCCTTTGGGGATCAACAGCACGTGGTGCCAGTTAAACCAGGGAAACGCCACCAGCGAAGGATGGTTCTCCAGCTGCTCACTGGCAATGCCGATATCGGCCTGGCCGTTTTGCAGCATAGAAACGATTTCCTGTGGCGTCCCCTGATTCAGCTCCAGACGCACCTGCGGATAAAGCGCGCGAAACGCCTTAATCACCTTAGGCAGGCTGTAGCGTGCCTGGGTATGGGTGGTAGCAATCGTCAGCACACCACTGGTTTCACTGGTAAACAGATCGGCCAGACGCCTTACTTTACTGGCTTCATCCAGGATGCGCTCAGCAATGGTCAGCAATGCCTTGCCTGGCTCGGTCATGCCCAGCAGACGTTTTCCGCGGCGGATGAAAATTTCAACGCCCAGTTCATCTTCCAAATCGCGAATATGGCGGCTGACTCCGGACTGCGAAGTAAACAAAGCTGCCGCAACTTCAGTGAGATTGAACTCACAGCGTGCGGCTTCTTTAATTATTTTGAGCTGCTGGAAATTCACCATCCACGCCTTTATCAACAATTATTGGCAACATAGTAAGGTTTAAGGCTGGCAGCAACAAATAATAAATAACGGAACTTTATGCTTTTTTATAATAAGAATAAAATCTTAGCCCGATTTTATCCGGTATGATGCGCGCTTTTTTCCCCCCAGCGCGTCATTATCTGTCCTGAAAAAAAGGTTATCTGTAAGAAATTTTTGCATGGAAATATTAAAAAACACTTACATTCCCGCCTGTTAGGCAACACTCTGACTATACTTTAGTTCAGGATGACAGACGCAGCGTTCAACTACCATGGTGCAGCCCGTCGCTGTTTTCCTGCCTCCTGCAACGGACAGCACAAAGAGATCATATTTACGATGCCAGCCCCAGCATCATCTTTGCGACCCCCTCTGCCGGGAAATTTACCAGCGCGCCGCGCGCCTGTTCGCACTGACCGGGAATTGACTTTGCATAAGAATAGAGCAGCAGCCCGGCCCCGGTAGGCGTCACACCCCGCCGGGTACGGTGCAGCAGGCGTTGATCCACCTCATTTTCCAGCGTTGCCATCTGCTGGCTGAGTGCTGGCTGAGCGATATGCAGTATTTCAGCGGCCTGGGTCAGGCTGCCGATCTCGACAATCTTCACAAAATATTTAAGCCGTCTCAGATTCATTTTCTCTCCATTATCAGTTTACGGGCTGAGATACCAGCGCTGCCCGTCTGCCACGCCTGGTATTAATAAGCAACCGCCATGCCAGAAAACCACGTCAGACAGAAACAGCGGTACATCCCCTGCCTGCCGTGGCCACATGCACCTGGCTATGGTTTTTATGAGAGTGATTGCACGTTTACGGTGCATGAGCTGATGACTGCTGTGCAGCCTGTCGCTGGCCGGGCAAAAAGTGGGAAAGCGTTAAAAATTTTTCGTTCTGCCGAATTTAGCGGCAAACGCGGTAAATACGGCTATTTCACCTTTGACATTTCCTTAACCCCCCGTTATTATGCGCCCCGTTCACACAATTCCTCTGTAGTTCAGTCGGTAGAACGGCGGACTGTTAATCCGTATGTCACTGGTTCGAGTCCAGTCAGAGGAGCCAAAATTTATAAACCAGATGTCTGTTGACGTCTTTTTTTTGCATTTTATCTTTTGGCTGGTCGCTTATTGAGATTCACACCTGTCCACTGCAAACCACATTTGAAAAAATCGTCTGTCTTCTGTGCGGATGTTAGAGCGAATGCTTAAAGCAGTGCGGCAGATTAATACTGCCGCTCAATCTACTGATTAATCAGCAATGCGTTCCAGTCCCACCGCTGTAACACGGTAAGACTGCTGCTTGCCCCTGTCAGCCAGGCGTACCTTTTGCATCTCGTTGGTGATGACTAAACGATCGTTCGGCTCTTCATGATGCAGACGGATCACCTCGCCTCCAACTCCCGATATCGGTAATTCGAAGGAACGCATCTGCTGCGTCTGATTACCAATCACCTCTTCGTGATACAGGGAATTACCATCCGCATCCTGGTAATCGAAAGAAACGTAAACATTGTCGAAATATTCGTGCGCGATTCCGGCTTCTATCTTCACCGTCAGCATTTTTTCCTCCAGATCAAGCGTCGCTGTCAAAAATTGACGATCATAGATCCCTCGGCAATCAAAAGTGAATAAATTACCTACTTTGTCTCCCACAGGATTATTGTTTGCTGGAAGGCAGTCTTTATATTTTTCCGAAAGTTGCTCACGCACTGGACTGGAGAATACATTGATCGCCAGGTAGATATCGTCTTTAAAAGGCGAATACTGCGCATTGTAGCCTTGAGGATAGCCACGTAATGATACCACCGTATTTTCCAGGCGTATCAATAAGACCTTTTCAGGATCAGTCCATAAACTCGAATTGTCGAGTCCATATTTATTGATAGTCAATTTATTGGTTTTATTATTGGTGTTTATTACGTTTGAAGCTGCCGGGGTAACTTGCAAGCGCCCTGGTTCCTCATGGTAGATCTCAATCTTATCTCCCACATGGAATACCAGTTCATCATGGCTCAGACTCGCATCAGTCCCATGAATATCCTTGTTAAAAACAAGTGTCCCTTGCTGATCGCGCACCATAATTTTAGCGTAGGTCACGTCCGGGAAATACTGATGTGGCGTGGTGTTGATAACATCAATCACCAGCTTGCCCTGAGCATGGTCAACTAACAGCGTGGCGAAAACTGCATCGTGAATCCCCAGTAAATTGATTTGCTGCGAGATAATCGGGGAAGACACTTTTTTGACAAAGCTTATCTCCACCACATTATATCCCTGCGTCACAACCAGATAATCCATCGCAGATTGGTACTTTTTATCATTACCGCCAGGCAGACGCAGCGTGTACACGCCAATCGGCAGTGCACCCAACTCCATAGAAAGGCTGGTAATGCGCGTTTTACAGGCGTAGCGCGCTCCCTCCATCAGAATGAGCTCTTCACCGTATATTTGTGAAAAGTCATCAATATTAAAACGCAGACTGACGCTGCCAGTCAGACCAGTGGCTTTCAGCTGTTCAGAATCAACCAATCGCAGCGAAGAATCCAGCTTCAACTGTGATTTCACTGCCTCAAGATGTGATGCATCGACCAGTTGATACAATGGGTATACTGCTTTGGCACGACTGAAAACATTACGGCTACGCTGCGTTTGAGTGACATAACCTCCAGCCAATCCGATAAATGGCGTTACATCCACCAGCTCTCCGCTTACTGCAAAGCTTTCAGACAGCATGTCCAGTAGAGTATGTTCGGAAGGCTTAAAACCGGCCGTATTACAGTTTTTACGGTACTGCTGATTGAAATGCGTAAAGGCATTTTTACCCGCCTTATCAATCATTAATACCGCGAAGTACAATTTTGAACGCAGATCCCACTTGTTTAAAGGGATACCATTGGCGATAAAGTCGAGAATGGTCTTATCAACTTCTTGTATGTTGCCGTAATCATACAACCAGCCTTCCCAGTATTTGCGATCGCCCAGCATTATATTTTGGTAGCATGCAGCATAAATGTTGTTCCACATCTCGTCAGTAGAGAAATACGCATCGACCATGAACTGGCCCTGATAGCCATGAGCAATTTCATGCAGGCAGCCCCAGTTGGTATCCTCCGGAAACAGCCAGAAGCCGCTTACCGAACTGGTGCTTTCCGCCGTCCACGAGTCGTAATAGTAAGCACTTCCAACACCATGTTTGTCAGCCTTCATAAAGTAACGGTTTTTAATATTAAGATCCGTAAGTCTTTCAGGCTCAAATGAAATACCCGTTAACGCATTATAGAAGATGAAAATTCGGTCATAATAAGCGATTAATCCATCAATTTTTTGGACTTCCGCAATTTCCTTAAGCGTTTGTTTACTATTTTTTGGGATCAGCAGTATCGCGTAATCAGATTCAATAAGACCGAATTCTGCATCCTGAGTATCCCAACGGCTGAAGAAAGCCACTTCATTTTCACCTTTACGGTAAACCGGCAACCTTTTCGCCGTATCAGCGTATTCGAACTCCACTACAGGCTTAACACTAGTGTAAGGTGTATCAATAAATGGAACCGATACTGCATTGACGCTGGCTTCGACCCAGGAGCTACTAATGCTGAATTGTGCTTCCGTTTGGTTATCGTCGTTCAGAAGACGCATTGAAAGATTTGCGCTAAAATTCGCATTAGTCTGGCGAATTCTAACTTTCTGTCCGGCGGCGAGGATAATCCCCATATGTTGGCGATCGTGATTAAGTCCCTTGGTCATTCCTGCATTATCTAACCATGCAGGTCTTGATAACGTATAAATTGACTTTGATTTATAGATATTTGGCATTTTTACCTCTTTAGATGTTGCTTCAATAAATCTTAGTCAATTTACTAATAAAATTTAATCTTTAGGATCTGGGGAGGTTTACAGAAAGACCACACAAAAAATAAATGGATTTTTTATTAAAATCAATATGCGGTATTTTAATATATTTATAATTTTCCTAAAGCTTAGGACGTCAAATAATTTATAAATCATCAGCTACATACCTACATTTATTCTGTGGGCGCCTGTGCAGACTCGATTAACCGGGAGGCTACGTTATTAATAAACAATGGCGCTGCTGTTTTTAAAAATTCAAATAACACATCATTGAATCTACCCGGCATAAGATACGCCCCACCGGCGGCTCCGCAATGGGTAGTAACACTTTCCGGTCGCTGTTCAGTGGAAACGGCTGACGGGACTAAACTGGTTCAGGGGCCCGGCGAGATGCAGTTTAATGCTGAGACCTGCTCCCATCCCCGCGCTGATGATAAGCGCGTGGGTCGTATCAGCCGCACAGTGGGTGATGAACCCAATGTTGAGCTGATTATCAAACTCAAGCCCGGTGCCGCCGCTGCCCGTACTTAGGGCCAGTGCGCCAGCTAACTCACTGACTGTAACAACTGCAACCTGCCTGAAGTGACAGTTGTTACACCATAACCGTGACACTCTCTGCCTTGAATTACACTATCCTGCTGTAATTACAGATAAAAACAAAACCCCTTCTTTTGGCACGGTTTTCGCTAGTTAACCGGAGGTGCCTGTTATTGTCAATAACAGGACGTCAGAGATCGATTAAGAGGGAATGTAATGAAAGCAGCACGTT
The DNA here is from genome assembly GCA_945290265.1 of uncultured Erwinia sp. Classification (GTDB taxonomy): domain Bacteria; phylum Pseudomonadota; class Gammaproteobacteria; order Enterobacterales; family Enterobacteriaceae; genus Erwinia. The sequence goes on along the minus strand of CALYQW010000003.1, from coordinate 126,681 downwards.
GGTATCAGGCGCACGATATTCGCATTGATGATATTGAAGAACCGCAGGTTTCTGCGGGCACAGTGAAGATTAAAGTTGCCTGGACCGGGATCTGCGGCAGCGATCTGCATGAATATCTGGCCGGACCGATTTTTGCGCCCGTGGGTAAGGCGCATAAGCTGAGTCACGATATGGCTCCGATTGTTCTGGGTCATGAGTTCTCAGGCGAAATTGTTGAAGTGGGCAGTGGTGTCACCCGGGTGAAACCCGGCGACCGCGTGGTGGTGGAACCGATCCTTTCCTGCCATCAGTGCGAAGCCTGCCGCGCCGGTAAATATAATCTGTGCGCAGACATGGGCTTTCATGGCCTGTCTGGCGGCGGCGGCGGCTTTGCCTCCTATACCGTGGTTGATGAAAACATGGTGCATAAAATGCCCGACTCCCTCTCCTGGGAACAGGGCGCGCTGGTAGAACCAGCGGCGGTGGCGTTACACGCGGTGCGAATGAGTAGGTTGAAAGCCGGTGATAAGGCCGCCGTGTTCGGTGCCGGTCCGATTGGCTTACTGGTAGTGGAAGCGCTGCGCGCAGCAGGTGCGGCTGAAATCTATGTGGTCGAACTGTCGCCGCAGCGGGCAGAGAAAGCGCGTGAGCTGGGTGCCAGCCATGTTATCGATCCCGCGAAAGAAGATGCCGTGGAGAGAATCCGTCAGCTAAGCGCCGGTGGTGTGGATGTGGCTTATGAAGTGACCGGGGTTCCACTGGTGCTGAAACAGTGTATTGACAGCACCACCTTTGAAGGGGAGACCATTATTGTCTCAATCTGGGAGGGTGAAGCCGCTTTCCACCCCAATAAAGTGGTGATCAGCGAACGTAATATCAAAGGCATTATTGCCTATCGTCATATTTTCCCGGCGGTCATGGAGCTGATGACTCAGGGCTATTTCCAGGCCGATAAGCTGGTAACCAAGCGCATTGAGCTGGCCGATCTGGTCTCGGAAGGTTTTGAAACCCTGGTGAAAGAGAAACAGCAGGTGAAAATCCTGGTACGTTCAGCGCAGTAATCCTGTCAGGCTGGCCGGCAAAAGCCGGCTGGCCTGGAGTTAAGGCATTATTTATCTATGGATTCAATTGCAAAATGCGTCATGCGACTGATACTGATACTGATACTGATACTGATACTGATACTGATATTGATAGCCAGCTGACGGTTAGGTAACGGACTGACAAAGGAATAAACCAAATCAGCGTTGATGATAAGTGAAGTAATTTTTCAATGAATCTGTTCCAGGCATTTTTTATTCAATCTTTTTCTTCCCTGATCATAAAACCATCCCCACTTATTAAAGTATTTTAAGGCAGAAACCAGATGGTAAAAAAGAAATTTACCATTGTAATAAGATTTTCTCTGCGCCTCATGGTACACCACTGACAGTGGGCAACAGGCAACCTTCAATGGAGAATCAGATATCCTTCGAGAGAGATCAACATCTTCCAGGTAAAGAAAGAAGCGTTCATCAAAACCTCCTGATAAACTGACTGCTGCCTCACTCAATAACAAACAACAGCCGGAGAAAAATGGCGCAAAAAAAGATTTTGTATAATCAGCATGACGGAGTTCGTATCGACCATTACCCCCACCTCTTTTTTGCAAGAACCGTCTGACAAATAACTGTAGTGGATCAGGTAGTAATTTGCAGGCATATTGTTGGGTACCGTCAGGGTAGAAGATCTTTGGAATAGATAAGTCAACGCTGTTATCAATACAAAATTGGCAGAGTTTTGTTATCTCTCCAGCTTCAAACCAGATATCAGGGTTACAGAGGAGAAAATAATCTGCCTGCCCATTGTACGCAGAAAAAACAGAATTATGACCTGCTCCGAAACCGCGATTTATCTTGTTAATAATACTATCTACTTTCGGTATATTTAGTTTCGCTACCCAGTCGCAGTGAGCGCCATTATCGACCAGAACAATTTTTTCTACATCGGGTTCATTGAGTAATGAATCGAGGGTGACTTTTATATCTTCGTAACTATGCTTATATAATACTAAAGAAGCGATAATTTTCACTATTCACCATCTGCATTCCAAATAATAATTAGTCTGTTAGAATGACGCTTTATTTTCCTGAGGAGGAAAGAACATCTTTCGTTATTGCTAACAGGATGTCCCTTTGATATGAGTCCGGTTCAAGATAGGCACTTTCTGACCATTCATTCCAAGCATTTATGAAAAGTAAAGGGTGGTGCTGTTCAGAAATCTTTTGTATTGCTGTTTGTAATGCTTTCCTGTAAGCCTCAGGATTAACATCGGTAAACAACGTAGCCCGTTGACCATAGCGCGGCGTATTATCCCAGTCAGGAAATACTGAATGATAAACTGGTTTATTATTAATTAGGCTATCACTTTTTTCCAGCACTTTAAGAAAATCGGTATAGCTGAATTGACTCAACTCATTCCTGTTGCGGATACAGGCTATCCTGGACTGCAAATATTCGGGTATTCTGCGCAGCAGTTTTTCCAGAATAGCCGTTTTACTACGGCGCAAATGGAAATTTATGGCATAACGCGGATTGAAGTTCATTACTGAATTAAAATCGCTGTATACCTTCTCAGCATTCAATATATCATAACTACGGCAAGCGATCAGATAAATACCATCAAACCCATCGTTCTTTGCCAGCTCATTCAATGTAGTTGTGACTGAATGTAAGGATGGAATCAATTCCGGACGATAAATGCATAATACAGGTTTATTATCTATTTTATAATAGCGTGAATCTTTAAAAAACTGGCTCAGATAGTGATAGTGTTTAGCCACTGTCGCTTCATTTTTATAGTACTCCTGCCTGATAAGATAATTATTAGGCTTTCCAATCCATTGCCGGGTCCAACTTTCATTGGCCCAGGTCATCATAAACTTGATATCAATCGAGCGGTCTGACAACAGATTTTTTAGTGGAATATCTAAATAAGGATGGCCGTTAAACCAATAATGGTAAAAATTAAAACCACAGATGCCATGCTGCACCGCTAACTCAGCCTGATGTTTCAAGGTTGAAACTAAGGATTGATCCAGATAACCATGTACTGGTACCCGTGGTTGGTTATGGTTGCTAAATTGAGGACTGGCATTTTTCACTAAATGCCAGTCAGTAAATCCATCTCCCCACCACGCCGAGTTTTCCGCTGTTGGATAAAATTGAGGGAAATAGAACGCAAACGTATCAATCATATTCAATCTACTTAAGAACAATAACTTCGTTGCACTTCACCATTGCACTATTCACTTCGTGATGAGTATTGAGATCAATAATCCTGAGTCCTTTACTCAGCGCAGACATGCAAGTCAGTCTCTCAAATACATGTGCAAAAGTACCATCCTGCTGATTTAATTCATCTTCAAAATCACTATCTTCAATCAAATTTATCAAGGGATGCAGCGCTCCAGGATTAAACCAGAACATTGTGCCACCGACAAAGAAAAGCTCGATTTTGTCATCACTCAGCCCTAAACGACGAGCATAAGTAAAGAAACGATCTTTATTTGCCCCCCAATAGTTATCACTGGATAAGTAATCCCCCTGCGGAGCCGCAATCCCTACATCACCGTTGCGAAACACAGAATGAAGTTGGTCAATTTTAGCGGCAGAGGGCAATAATCCGCTGTACAGATTTTTGCGCCACGTATCACCCAGTGAACTGTATTTGCTTTTTTTGGTGTGTAACTTAAGAACCATCGCGTAGTGACTGAAGTCATGAGATTGCATCATTTTAACAAAGGGGTAAACGTCACGCCCTTTGTTTTCTGAAACTGCGATATAAAGCGAGTTTGCAGTGTATTGAAACAAATCAATAATTTTGGGAAGATAAGATTCTTCAGGCACAGTAATGAATACATCGCTGTCTGATGGGATCCTTTTAAGAAATTCGTGAATCTCTCCAGCAAGTTCAGGATAGAAAATATGAATAATAACGGCAATATCCGTTTTTCTGCTACCCTGACGTACAAACTCAAAGAAATTACTCCCAGTATGTACGCTCTGACCATTTTTCAATGATCTCTTTTGATAAGCTGCAGCGGTTCGTTTAATATGCCTTTGGATCACATCCATATGATCAAATAAAGTTACATCAAACGGCGCAATTTTATTTCTTAATACATCAATTTTGACCAGGCCTGTTGCCTGAAACAGTTCATCTACATTACTGTGACAAGGGTTTTCCTTATGATTAAAGGCAACCGCGCTGCCGACAATAAGACCACTCTGCAATGCAGTAGCCGTTAAGCCCATCTCATATTCAAAGATAATTTTTATCTTGCGTTTGAAGGTAAAAATACGGTTCCAAAATTTGAAAAACCAGCGTGAAAGAATAGCTTTCTTATTAAAAACGAGAAAATAGCTTTGAAGATGGAACCTGAACTGATTTGTTGAGGTAATACCATAAATATCTTTAGTGTTACTCTGCAACAAGATATTTTCAAGATCAAATTTTTGAGTGATATAAAAGCTGTCATTCAATACCAGCAGTCTGTCATAGAGATGAAGGTCGACAATACTATCGACCCCGGTTTTATAACTTAAAAAGTCATAACCCTCATTTTCACGCTCAATAATTTCAATATCACCAAACCCTTTTAACTTTTTTTGGCTTTCCAGGTCAATACCTGATGTTGTCACCACAATGATTTTGTCGCAAACGGCAGATAATTTGATAAAAAGGGGGATCAAATAATCATCAGCGATACCATCTACATCATAATGTGCAACAACAGCTATGGTTTTCATCTTAATTTTCTTATCAACTTATAAAATGGAAGAAGGAAAGTATACATCTTAGGATAATTCAGCCTGATGTAATCTCTCACTCTCATATTTCTGAAATTATGCAGTTCCTGCAGAATACCGTGAGATTGTACTTCATCTGTTGAATAATTTGAGATACTGATAGCTTTAGTGATCTTATCAAGATCTTCGCTTGAAATATTATTTGCCAGAAATCTCAACAAATCATCATTAACAATATAATCGGCAAAATTAATCTTCTTTTCATTAACAGCAGCCAGTGTTGCTTCGAGATAGGCCAGACCATATTTCAGATCCGGTTCAAGATGCGCCCCTTCAGCCCACTCATTCCACGCATTGATAAAGACGAACTGCTGTTCTTCACTGAAATATTTCCGGGTATATTCAACCAGATAAGATAGCCAGAACTGGTATAGTCCGGGAGAACTGTTAATCAATATGTGGCCAGTATGCTGACGTCTGGCGGTGTTATCCCAGGAAGGGACAATACCACGATAGCAATCATAAGCCGGCACCGTCTTATGGACTGCCTGACTTAATACCTTACGGTAGTCAACGATACCCCCAGAAAATGACGGGTTAGAGATAGTCACCGGTTTATCAGGACGGTTTTCCGGGCCAATAAATTTATGTGGCGGAAACTCGACTGCTGCATCAAATCCGTAAACGGAAGGATCATCAATTCCATAAAACTGAACAGCGCAAAGATGTAAATCAGGGAAACCAGCTTCTTTTGCCAGCTGACGCCACTTAGCAGTCAGCTCTTTGGCATTGACTAATAAATCAGCACGATAAACCAGCAACATCGGCTTTCCGTCAACTTTGATATATCGTTGGTCTTTAAAAACAGGAAAAAGTTCTGATACAAAGTCAATATCATCCTGGCCACCGTGATCCTGTTCCAGCAGAACTTCTTTATCCAGACCATCCCATGTTCTAGTCCAGTTTTCATTAGCCCAGCAATAGCAGAAAGGAAAATCTATATCACTGGTAACAAATTGATCTAAAGGTTTTTCCAGTATCCGGCGACCATCTTTAAAGCGATAGTAATAAAAACAAAAACCGTGCAAACCATGTTGACGAGCCAGTTCGGCCTGGTCCCGCATATTCTCAACATTATCGAGGTCATAAAAACCTAAATCTGCCGGAACATGTGGTTGATAATGATCGGAGAAATTTGGCTTACCCTTCGCAACGTTAGTCCATTCAGTAAAGCCTTTTCCCCACCATTCATCGTTTTCTTTCACGCGGTGAAACTGAGGCAGGTAAAAAGCTATCGGCTTAATTTTGTTCATTTTTTAATTCCAGAAAGACGCTTAATTCTATTTATAAAACGATAACCAAACGAATTTTTTATATCCGTAAGTTCAGTATTCAGATGATTCAGCTGGTTTTTAAGCTCAGTATTGTCTTTATTCAGCTGTTCTTTTTCAGTTTCAATTTGTTCAATAACTGCCTGCTGACTGCTTAAGTCGTTAGATAAACTACGATTTCTTTCCAACAATTCAGGATAAAGAGACTCTGGTGAACGATGAATATTAGACCAAAAATTTTCTGTTTGATCGGGTGCATGACTTGCCAACAGCACATTATCCAGAGAAATAACATCCTGGGTAATACCTGCCATCACGCGCATTCCCAACACATTCTTTTCCGGTATTTTTTTCGTGATTACACAAACAGAGTTATAGAAAGTAATGCTATGGACTTGTTCGAGTACTGATTCAGTAAATTCTATCTGGTAGAAATTTGCAAACTCGGCAAGATATTCACATCGGGTTTTAGACGGTAGTCCCCAATGTTCATAGTTGATACAATCAGACAATTTTTTTAGAAATGCCAGTGATGACATGGGATCATAAAGTCCGCCACCGAAATCTTTCCAATAACTACAATGAAGGTCTTCAATAATCATAAAGCGATTATCGTTTAGCTTTGGAAAATAATTCACAAATGAGCAGATTATGTCACGGCTTGTATGAGAACCATCATCGATGATAAGATCGATGCCATTTTCAAATGATGAATATAATTTATTGACTGCCTCTGGCGTATTCGCATCTTCAACCAATACAGTGATGCGGCTGTCATCATAGTGCAGGTTTCGACATTTTGGATTGATGTCACATCCGATTACCTTCTTAATTTCAGGAAAATACTGGTTCCAGATCTCCAGTGATCCTCCATTCTGTATTCCGATTTCGAATAATGTTTCAATTTTATCTTTCACTGGGTCCAGTAACGTATTATACACACTCAGGTATAATTCCCATTTATCCGAGCGCTTTCCTTTATGATTTTGATATAAATTCCACAAAGAATTACTCATATAGTATCCAGTTCGATTTTACGGAATTTAACACCAACCAGCCCCCACCGCACTTTACTGTTAAATACCTTAATGAAAAGTGCATCATGTAAGTGATGGTGTTGGATATTATTAACAAGGTCACCATTTGCAACAGAACACATTAATGCGTAATCACCATTCGGTAGCATGGGGAGTACGAAATCAAATGTCGCTGAAAATTTTTGCCCTGCGCTATAGGTCGGAGGATGATCACCGGTCAACGGGAGAGTATTTTCTCCAAATAAAAATTGACCAAGTTTATCTTTAACCAAAAATCCCAAGATTGGCGCATCAAGCGTACTGTGCGCGACAGCGTTGAGTGTGATCCGTACAGTTTCTCCGCCACGTAATATCTCATCATTCCCTGACAGGTTCTTTAGCGATACACCAATGATTTCAGCTTTTCCGGTTTTCCAACCGTTAGCTTCCGACAGATTATTTTTAATAAATGCATCTGCAGTATAATCAACCACCGAAGACTCTGACTCATCTGCACCTTCTGCTTCTTCTTTACCCGCAGAAGTGATCTCTTCCAGTACCGCCGTTTCACCATAAATTTGTTCTAAGGTATACTTCAAATAATCTTCGGTAATATCTTTAGACAGCCCATAGTTTACGATGTTACCTTTGTTTATCCACAATGCTTTTTCACACAAACTCTGTACTGAAGACAAATCATGGCTGACAAAAAGTAACGTTCCCTTCTTCTGGAAATCGCGGATGAAACGCATACATTTTTGAGTAAATACCGCATCGCCGACAGCCAGAGCTTCATCAATTACCAGGATATCAGCATCTACGTGGGTAATGACAGCAAAAGCCAGCCTGACATACATACCGCTTGAATAGGTTTTAACTGGCTGCTCAATAAAATCACCGATGTCAGCGAACGTAACAATGCTGTCTAACTTTTTTTCAATTTCATCACGCGTTAAGCCGTAAACCGATGCATTAAGATAAATGTTCTCTCTGCCGGTGAATTCAGGATTAAATCCAGACCCAAGTTCGAGTAACGCGGCAACTTTACCATTAACTTTAATATTACCGGCTGTCGGTTGTAGTGTTCCACAAATCATTTGCAACAGCGTTGATTTACCCGAACCGTTGCGTCCGATTATAGCGACCGTTTCACCTGGTTTAATTTTCAATGATACGTTATTTACGGCCCAAAACTCATCATGGAACTTTTTATTTCTCAATCCGATCTTAGGCAGGATAAATTGTTTGAGTCGGTCTACGGGTTTTTTATAGACAAAGAAGCATTTACTGACTTCATTGATTTCGATAGCGTAATTATTAGATGACATCTGCGAAACCTTTCCTCAACTTATTGAAAAGTTTATAAGAGATCAGGGTAAAAATAAGACTAAAAAAAGCGTACTCTATTAAGCCAATAAAGTCAGGTAATTCTCCAAAAATAAAGACCTTTCTGAACTGCTCAATGATGAATGTCAACGGATTCAATTCAATGATCCCCCTGAACTCAGCTGGTAAAGAATTAAGGGAAAAGAATACAGGAGAAAGAAACAGCAGAAGTGATGTCAGCACGCCCATAAACTGACTGATATCACGAATATACACACCTAATGCAGATACCAGCCACCCCGAACCAATGGTTAAGATAAATAAAGGTAAAACCACAACGGGTGTCAGTAAAATTGTCCAGTGAATGGAATCACCTAAGATCAGATTTATTGCGAACAGAACAAGAGTACTGATAAACATATTAAATAAAGCGGCAAAGGTAGTTATCAGGGTTAAAACTTCCAGAGGAAATACAACCTTTTTAACATAGTTTGAATTGCCTACAATAGTATTAGAAGATAAATTCAATACTTCACAGTAGAAGGCATGCACTATCATTCCGGCAAAAAGAATTATAGCGAATTGCGATTTAGATTCTTCTACAGTTCCCGGCCATTTAGCTTTGAAAACAACCGAAAAGACGAACGTATAAACAATTAACATCAGTAACGGATTTATAAATGACCAAAGCATCCCCAATGCTGAACCTCTGTAGCGACTGGTGATTTCACGCTTTGTCATTTGATAAATAAGCTGCCGGTGAGCAGTAAATAAATGGTTATTAAACATCATTTCTCACTCAAAATAAATCGCTTCATAAAATTTGGTGCCAACTTCATCTTTAGCCGAAAGTAATGGTTCACCTGTCAGCGGCCACTGAATCCCTACAGTTTCATCGTTCCATAATAAGGAATGCTCTGCTTTAGGATTGTAATAATCGGTGCATTTATAAACGAATTCTGCACTGTCGGAGGTGACGTAGAAGCCATGAGCAAAACCTTCCGGAACCCAAAGTTGACGTTTATTTTCTGCTGACAATAATACGCCAACCCATTTGCCAAATGTAGGTGATGACTTACGCATATCAACAGCCACATCAAAGACTTCACCCACGACGACACGGACTAATTTACCCTGAGTATTTTCAGTCTGATAATGTAGTCCACGTAATATTCCCTTCGAGGACTTTGAGTGGTTATCCTGGACAAATAAACGCGGGCACACTAATTCTTCAAATTTTTTCTGTTGCCAGGTTTCCATAAAGAAACCTCGCTCGTCACCAAACACCGCTGGTTCAATAATTTTTACTGCAGGTATCTCTGTATCGATAATATTCATTACAACTTTCCGTTATAAAGTGCCATCAGGTATTTGCCATAATCATTTTTCAGCAAAGGTTGAGCCAGAAGTTTTAGCTGCCCGGCATCAATGAATCCCATGCGATAGGCAATTTCTTCCGGGCAGGCCACTTTAAGTCCCTGACGGGTTTCAATCGTCTGGATGAAGTTATTTGCTTCATTTAGGCTCTGATGCGTTCCTGTATCCAACCAGGCGTGACCGCGTCCCATGATGGATACCGAAAGCTGATTCTTTTCCATATACAGATTATTTATATCTGTAATCTCTAATTCACCCCGGGGCGAAGGTTTAAGATTTTTAGCCAGTTCGACAACTCTGTTGTCATAGAAGTAAAGACCGGTAACCGCATAGTTACTTTTCGGTTCAACGGGCTTTTCTGCAAGTGAAATCGCTTTACCACTTTCATCAAACTCAACCACACCGTAACGTTCTGGATCATGTACGTGGTAAGCAAATACGGTAGCACCTTGCTGTTTATTAGAAGCACCTTCAAGTTCTTTTTGGAAATCATGACCATAGAAGATATTATCACCCAATATCAGAGCACAACTATCATCGCCAATAAAATCCTCACCCAGTATAAATGCCTGAGCCAAACCATCCGGGCTTTCCTGCACTATATATTGCAGGTTTAACCCCCATTGGGAACCATCACCTAATAAACTTTCAAAGCGTGGGGTATCCTGCGGTGTGCTGATAATAAGAATATCACGAATGCCCGCCAGCATAAGAGTGCTTAACGGGTAATAGATCATAGGCTTGTCATAAACGGGCAATAACTGCTTACTTACTGCCATCGTTACCGGGTACAAACGGGTACCCGAACCGCCAGCAAGAATGATTCCTTTTTTATTATTCACAACCTTACCTTTTAATTTTTTAACAATCTGACTTTCGTCAGATCAGATTTTAATTGCTTCCACTGACAGAAAAACCATATGTTATTTTCCGGCTGTATCAGTTTAAGCCGGTGAGTAATTCTGCCACACAGCCTTAGTCAACTGGCTCACTGTGCGGTTACACCCATTACAGGGGCAGGTTAATCGCGATTTTTATAATTTTCCAGGATCCAGTTCTGGTATTCGCCACTTTTGACATGGTTTACCCACTGCTGATTATCCAGATACCATTGAACGGTTTTACGTAACCCGGTTTCAAAACTTTCCTGAGGTTTCCAGCCTAATTCTCGCTCTATTTTGGAGGCATCAATTGCATAACGCAGATCGTGTCCAGGACGGTCAGCCACATAAGTAATTTGACCGGCATAAGGTTTATCTGCCGGACGCAGTTCATCAAGCAGTTCGCAAACCTTTATCACAACTTCCAGATTACGCTTTTCGTTGTGTCCACCAATGTTGTAAGTTGTACCCGTTTCTGCCTTAGTCACTACGGTATACAACGCTCGCGCATGGTCTTCTACATATAACCAGTCGCGGATCTGCTCGCCCTTGCCATAGATTGGCAATGGCTTACCTTCAAGTGCATTACTGATAATCAAAGGGATTAGTTTTTCAGGGAAATGATAGGGTCCGTAATTATTTGAGCAGTTTGTTACTACTACCGGTAAACCGTAGGTCCGACTCCATGCCCTGACTAAATGGTCACTTGCCGCTTTAGTTGAAGAGTAAGGACTGCTGGGGGCGTAAGGGGTCGTTTCGGTGAACAGCGGCAACTCTCCTGTCATTTCATCCGGATGTGGCAGGTCACCATAAACTTCATCAGTTGAAATGTGGTGGAAACGGAAAGCTTTCTTTCTGGCTTCAGGTAAATTTGTCCAATACTGACGGCAGGCTTCCAGCAGCGCATACGTCCCAACAACGTTGGTCTGAACAAATTCTGCAGGCCCTGTAATTGAGCGGTCAACATGGCTTTCAGCGGCCAGATGCATAATTGCATCTGGCTGGTGCTCTGCCAATACCGCTGCCATGGCAACCCCATCACAAATGTCAAGGTGACAAAAAGTGTAACGGTGATCCCGGCTAACGGCTTGCAGGGATTCGAGGTTACCAGCATAGGTAAGCTTATCAACGTTAATCACCTCATCCTGAGTGTCGTTGATTATGTGGCGTACCACAGCAGAACCGATAAAACCTGCACCACCAGTGACTAAAATTTTCATAACGTGGAACTATCCTGACAAGATGATTGGGTTACCCCAGGCATTGAATAAATGACTTAGTCGTTTCAGAATACAAAGCTACCGCCCTTAGGTTGCAGCTCCTAAAGTGCTGTTCTGATTTGGATTTTCTTAGCATAGCTACTTTGAGCAAATCCAGTGCCACTTGGTAAAATTATTTTCCCATATATCCATAAAAAATATTGTCTGCTTTGCGGAGTCAACTTTAGCATTAGCCACCGTTATACACGAGCGGAATGAGGTTTTAGTGAATCGTTTGGTTATTTAATAACCTTATAAGTTGACTTAAAATATCTTAATACTCACCTTGATGAAAGCCAGTAGCAATCAGAAGTTGACGAAAATGAGACCCTGATTAATCGGTCAATTTAAAATCTGATTTTTCTGTCTTTCTCGCTTCATATCAAAAAACTTCTGCCTTCATTGTTCCAGAAATCTTTTGTTGTAAGGCTGTAACGCCGCAGTCTGTGGCTTTATGGCCTGCAAGAATCAACGTACAGCCTGCCACACAGGCAACGCCGCCATTGAACCCCTCCTCTGAAAATGGAAAATTTTCAGATAATACCTTCGTTAAAGAAGATTTACCGTCACTTCTAATGCCTGCTGATGGTGGCAGGAAAAAAGGGCAGAACACATAGGTAGTGTTGAATGATGACTCAGGATCCTGATAAGAACCTCACACCGAATGAATAACTTGCTTAAAATAAAAAAGCCATACTTGCTGATTGGTCTCTCATTCTGGCTTCTCCATTAATTTTTCGTCCGAAGAAAAACCAGTGCCAGGAAGAACAGATAGTAAAAAACCTCTTGCCTGTCGCCCGATTATTGGGTCGCTAAAGGCCGCAGCCACAACAATACAGGTTGATTGAGCGGGTTCTTCTGATCGGGAGGGTTTAAAATTCTGGTGAAAAAGAAACAGCAGGTGAAAATCCTGGTACGTCCAGCGCAATGATCCTGTCAGGCTGGCCGGCAAAAGCCGGCTGGCCTTGAATTAAAAACTTTATTTATCAGTGGGTTCAATCCCAAAGCGTTTGATACGGCGGTAGAGCGTCATACGGCTGATACCCAACTGACGCGCGGCTTCGCTATGATTCCAGCGCACCTGGCGCAGTATCATCAGCAACTGTTGCCCTTCCTGTTGTTCTGCAGAAAGTCCCGGCGGTTCCACTGGCCCACGGGTGACACTGGCACTCAGTTCTTCCGGCAGATCCTGCACCTCAATCCACTCGCCATCTGACATGGCCAGCGCATATTCCAGAACATTGCTCAGTTCGCGCAGATTCCCCGGCCAGCTGTGCCGGGCAAGATGCTGACGGGCCGCTGCGGAAATCAGTTTTCTGCCTGCCAGCAGATTGTCCGTCAGCCAGTCCAGGTCGTCGCGCTGGCGCAGTGGCGGCAGCGTGATGCGTGCTCCGGCCAGGCGGTAGTATAAGTCTCGGCGAAATTCCCCACACGCCACCAGCTGATCCAGCGCGTGATGCGATGCCGAGATAACGCGAATATTCACCGGCTGCGGGCGGGTTGCCCCCACCGGCATCACCTCACCTTCCGCCAGCACCCGTAATAAACGGGTTTGCAACGCCAGCGGCATATCACCAATTTCATCAAGAAACAGCGTACCGCCATCCGCCTGCTGGATCAGCCCCTGATGCCCCTTACTGCCGGCTCCTGAGAAGCTGCCCGGCAGATAACCAAACAGCTCACTTTCAATCAGGGTGGCCGGGATCGCCGCACAGTTCAACGCGACAAAAGGCTGGTTACCTCGCGGACTTTCCTGATGAAACGCCCGCGCCAGATATTCTTTGCCGGATCCGGTTTCGCCATGGATTACCAGATTAAGATTCACCTTCAACAGCCGCGCCGCCCGCTGCAACTGCTGCTGCAGCGCGGCATCCCCACCGTTAAGCGCCGCCAGCGCCGGCGGCAGCGGATTATCAGGTTTACTCACCGCCATCGTGCGCACCGGCACCGGTTGCGGCGCCACCGCCGTGGCATAAAGTCGTTCCGTACCCTGCGCCGACTCCAGCAGCAGCTGACGTCCATGGGTTAACTCGCGGGGTAACTGCTCAAAACTGATATCCAATAACTGCTCCAGCGGCGATCCTAACAGCGGGCTGCGGCTGTGTGGTGAGTTAGCAATAACACCCTGCTGACGTTCCAGCAGTTGACGGGTGCAGGTGTTAAAACCGGCAATTCTGCCGCTGGTATCCACTGCCAGCAAATATTCCGGGCTGAGGCTGACAAAAGGTGACGCCGGGCTGAGTTTGATGATCCAGTCATCGCGGTGGCAGTGGCTGAACCACGTATCTTCAATCCGCCGCGCAGTCAGGGTGACCAGCTTCAGCGCCAGATGCTGACTGGATTTTTGCGCCGGTGAACGCAGCGCGGAGATATCCAGCACTGCCATGAGTTGCCCCTGGGGATCGTAGAGCGGTGCCGCACTGCAGGTTAGCGGGATATGGCTGGCATCAAAGTGATCCTGCTGATGGACGGTTAACGGTTGACCGGTGATCAGCGCCGTCCCTATCCCACAGGTGCCGGCATGATCTTCACACCATACCGCACCGGGATAAAGCCCGGCGCTGCGCAAACTGTTATCATCCTGCCCGCCCGCCAGATAGTCGGTGGCCACCCCCTGTGCATCACTCAGCAACAGCACATAACCGGCCGCGCCGACCTGCTGATAAAGATCGTTCAAGGCATAACGGGCAATCAGACGAAAGATTTCCAGACGCTGACGATGTTCGTTAAGTTGTTGCCAGGGCAGGATGCAGACTTGGCGCAGACGCTCCGGCTCGAGCCCGTGATGCCTGACACAGCGCAGCCAGGACTCGCGGATGGTTTCATCTTGCTGTGGCACGCTGGTTAGTGTACTGGCGTTGTTCAGGCTGGCTACTACGGTGGCAATATGCTGACGCTGGCTTTGATTCACGCTATCTCCTGACGGGTTTGGCTGAAAAGTCTCCCTGGATTGATGCGTTCCTGAAACAGATTTTCTCTGGCATCTTCTTCTGCAGGAACCGGAATACTTAACAAATTGATAACGACTGAGTATTTCACTGCCGGGGCAGCAATACCTTGATCCATCACAAGATTGCATCACCTGTCGCGGGCGGATACGGTAATGACATTTCGCCGTTTTAAACAGTCACGACTGCCAGCATACCCCCCAGGGCGGCAGATCACACCGGGTAACAGTCTGGATTGACGGCAAAGATGATGCTTATTTATGCCATATGCTGAATTATTCAGCAGTTGATTGCGGAAGATGAAATCTGGCTTTGACATCCAACAGGCGGGTCGATAATATGCGCCCCGTTCACACGATTCCTCTGTAGTTCAGTCGGTAGAACGGCGGACTGTTAATCCGTATGTCACTGGTTCGAGTCCAGTCAGAGGAGCCAAATTTAAAGAAGCAGACGTCACTCGCGTCTGCTTTCTGTGTTTAATCAGTTGATTACCCCTCTCCGGTCGTTCAGCCTTTTCAACTAAAAGCCACTCGAAGCCATATCATTTTGATGGCAATCATCTACTCTGCGTACGCTGCGGTTATTGCGCGCTGTCCGTGCCCAAACTGGCTACAACAAATTAACTTATCGGGACAGGCTCTGAATCACCTCCCTGGCAGCCTGCGTCTCCCCTTCCAGTAAGCTTACTCCCCCTAAATTTTAGATTTTGCGCCCTTATCCCGCACATTTTTTCTTAGCGACGTCTTAACATGGCATCGTAGCGTGACGCTATGATCAGTGTCGGTATTCAGATAACTGACATGATTGCCGTGAAACTCTTACGCAGGATTTCCTGAGTCTGGTTTTAGACCGGGTGATAACGGGTTTGTCGGTCTGACTGACTATCCGGATAAGCAGATCCCACGCAACCGCAGCTGCCATGGCTTAACAGCAATACAGGCAGGTAGATAAAATGAGACAATTCGATGAACTGGTTGCCGAAGCCGAAGCCGCCGATGTCAGTGGCTGGGGCTTTGACTGGCTGGCGGGAAGAGCCAGTGAGGAACGACCGCCATGGGGATATTCGCGGCTACTGGCGCAGCGGCTGGCCGGCGTAGAGTCGGCGCTTGATCTGGATACCGGTGGTGGCGAGGTACTGAATGAAGCCGCGCATTTCCCGCCGCGCATGTGCGCGACAGAAAGCTGGCCACCCAATGCTCAGAAGGCACGAGAGCGGCTGGCCAGACGCGGTGTGCAGGTTGTTGAAACCTGCGGGGAAGCCGCGTTACCTTTTGCAAATCAGTCTTTTCAGCTGGTCACGGCGCGACATCCCATCTCCCCAAACTGGTCAGAGATTTATCGGGTTCTCCAGCCCGGCGGGCACTATTTCGCGCAGCATGTCGGCCCGGCATCCGCTTTCGAGCTGATTGAGTTTTTTCTGGGGCCGCAACCGGAAGCGCGCACGATGCGTGATGCACAGTCAGAAGCCGCCGCTGCTCGGGCAGCGGGACTGACCGTGACCGATCTGCGCACGGTACGCTGTCGTATGGCGTTTCACGATGTTGGGGCGGTGATCTGGATACTGCGCAAATGTGTCTGGTGGGTGCCTGACTTTTCAGTACAGCGGTACCTTGACGAGTTAGTTGAACTGGATCGGCAGATGCGCCGGGGCGAGCCCTTTATCGCTTTTTCTGCTCGTCATCTGATTGAAGCACGACGCTAACGGAAATAACGCAGATCCCCTGGCCAAAATACGCTAACCCGACGGATAACAGCGATATCAGGTTAGCGTTTAGCCAGGCTGACGGCATGGCAGGCAGCAGAATATTGCCATCAGCCGCGCAGGGTTGCGACCCTGCTTGACCAGGCAGAATAAGCGACTATCTTTATTGGGTGATCTTGCCCGGTTGCGCTAAACAGTTCAGCAGGGCCGCATGATTATATTATTTCTTTGCCGCCTGGCGGTTAATTGCTTTTATTGTTGATAATCAATCCCGATGGAGATGCTATGAAATCACGGAATACAGCTATTCTTGCCTCTGCACTGTGTTTTTTCCTTGCCGGTTGCGATGATAACAACAAGGTTGATGCCAGTCTGGATAAAGCCAAAGATAATGCCGCCCAGATACAAGAAGCCGCCTCACAGAAAGCGGATGCGGTGAAAGATCAGGCTAACCAGCAAATTGATTCGATTAAAAAAGAATCCGATAATCAGACTCAGCAGCTGAGCGATAAAGCGGATTCAATTAAAGATCAGGCCGATCAGAAAATCGATGCGCTGAAACAGGAAGCCAGCAGCAAGGCTGACGCGATTAAGGCCGATGCCAAAGAGAAAAGCGACCAGATTATCGAGCAGTCTGGCAAAATTAAAGACAGTGCCAAAGCCGGTGCCAGCAATCTGGCAGAGGATGCCGCCAACAGAGCGCAGGAGTTTAAAAACAGTCTGCACAGTGACAGCAATACCACCACCACCGAACAGCAGACTCAGACGCAGCCAGCTGAACAGCAGCAAACTGATTCTACCCAGAATCAGTAAAGTCACTCTGCCGCTTCTGTCAGAAGCGGCTTTATCCTGTCCCCCTTCGGCTTTCTGTCCTTCTGAGCACAGAGCGCTTAGCCGCTAAAAAAAAATCTCGCGTACACTGCATGTCAGCAAAAAATTTTCTGTCACCGGAATCGAGGTTAACTATGTCCGCACTCTTTACGCCATTTACTCTGAAGGATGTCACTCTGCGCAACCGGGTTGCCGTAGCGCCCATGTGCCAGTACAGCGCGGTAGACGGGATGACCACTGACTGGCATCAGGTTCATTACGCCGGACTGGCCCGCGGCGGTTCCGGTCTGGTGGTGGTCGAAGCCACCGCAGTCTCACCGGAAGGCCGCATCAGTCCGGCCTGCACCGGCCTGTGGAACGACCGCCAGGCCGAAGGGATGGCAAAAATTGCCGCCTCGATCAAGGCCGCAGGGGCGGTGCCGGGCATCCAGATCGCCCACGCCGGCCGCAAAGCCAGCGCCAACCGTCCGTGGGAAGGCGATGATCATATTATCAGTGAAGCGGACGGCGGCTGGCAGACCATTGCCCCATCGGCGATTGCCTTTGGTCATCATCTGCCGAAAGTGCCTGCCGCAATGACCGCGGATGATATCGCGCGGGTGCGCAGTGATTTTGTCAATGCGGCGCGGCGCGCGCGCGATGCAGGCTTTCAGTGGCTGGAGCTGCATTTTGCTCACGGCTACCTGGCGCAGAGTTTCTTCTCCGCCCATTCCAACCAGCGTAACGACAGCTACGGCGGTGATGCTAAAAAGCGCAGCCGCTTTATGCTGGAAACCCTGGCGGCGGTGCGCGAAGTCTGGCCGGAAAATCTGCCGCTGACCGCGCGTTTTGGTGTGATTGAGTATGATGGCCGCGATGAACAAACCCTGGCAGAAGCCATTGATGCCACCAAAGCGATGCGCGCTGGCGGCCTGGATCTGCTTAGTGTCAGCGTGGGCTTCACCATTGCCGAAACCAACATCCCCTGGGGCCCGGGCTTCCTGGCACCCATCGCTCAGCGCGTGCGTGAAGGAGCCGGGTTACCGGTGGCCTCATCATGGGGACTGGAAGGCCCTTCAGTTGCGGAGAAAGCGATTGCTGAACAGCAGATGGATCTGGTGATGATTGGCCGCGCCCATCTGGCCAATCCGCATTATGCTTACCGCATGGCGCAGCAGCTTAACGTGGAGGATCCGGCACAGCTGCTGCCGGCACCTTATAGTCACTGGCTGTCACGCTATCGTCTGGGGGAATAACACAGATGACCGTCCCCGGTCTGCTGGCCGGGGACGGTTTATTACTCATCAGAAATCAATATTGACGCCCAGCTGGAAGGTGCGTCCCGGCATCACCGCCAGCGCCTGTTCCGCCATATCCTGCTGCGAACTTCCCGTCAGATCCCGGCTGCTGAGATAATCCCAGTATTTACGGTCAGTCAGGTTATAGACCCCACCGCTCAGCTTCACGGTTTTATTCAGACGCCAGTAAGCGGTCATATCCACCATGCCATAACCCGGAACGAGCATATATTCGCTGGTGGAGGTGGTGAGCGCCGCACCGGTATTACTGTAGGTTTCACGATTAGTGGCGGTTGCCCGCTTACCTTTGACAAAGGTGGCTGTCAGCGCTGCACCGTAACACTCTGCCGGATCGTCCCACGCCACGCCGACAACGGCTTTCATCGGCGCAACACTTTCCAGGTCGACATATCTGTCACCGCTGAATTTCGACTTCGCTTTCCCTTCATTGTAGCCCAGCGCAAAGGTGGCACTCAGACCGTTCAGCTGATCAACCCAGCTGCCGGCATTCAGTTTCGCACTTAACTCACCGCCCCAGATATAGGCTTTATCGCGGTTCTCCGCCTGATAAATGGTGTAGATATTGGACGGCACATTAACAAACTTATCCGGACTGCCCGCACGACTGTAACGGGTATAGGCAATAAAGTTTTCATAGGCGTTATAGAACAGCGAGCTGCTGAGAGTGACTCCCTGCGCCACCTCGCCTTTCAGTCCCCATTCCAGATTGTTGCTGGTTTCAGTTTTTAGATCGCTGTTTCCGATCAGCGCATACTGCTGGCTACCGGCATAAGAGGATCCCATATTCCAGGAACCGTACAGCTGGCTGGCATCAGGGAACTGAGCACCACGTTTATACTGGATCCAGCTGGTGATGGTCGGCGTCATATCGTATTCCAGCGTCAGTGACGGCAGGATCTGCGTGTCACTGTTGGCAGAGCCGTACAGTTTAGCCGCTTCGGCTTCTGACAGCGAACCACCGCTCAGACTGCTGAGGTTCTGCGCTTTGGTATTCTGATACGCCACGCGCACTCCGGGGATCAGGGCAAAGTGCTGGTCGCTGAGATTAAAGGCGATGCGGTCCTGGACAAAGCCGCCAAGAGTAACGCTGCGGCTGTCGGCCTGCGGTTGCATCACCTGTTCCGAGACCGAAGGCTCAGGGCTCTGGCGGAACGGACGTGCGGTGTCACTCAGCCGGCCATTAATCCCGGTGGTTAAGATATGCCGTCCGAGGGTTTTGCTGCCGTGGCTATCGAAGCCCCAGGTATCGGTATTGTAATCGGAGTAATCTCGTATCCGGCTACCGCTCTCTACCGGCAGCCAGGTGTTGTCGTGGGCTTCGGTATGCTGGTAATACACCCGGCTGGAGAGGCTGTCGATCCAATCGTTATCCGGGGTATAGTCATCCGCCAGACTGAGCCCCCAGCGGCGGGTATCACTCTGCTGCTGCGCCGTGCCCAGCACGCTGGTGCCGAAGGCATTCCAACTGTCATAGTGGGTATGATTCAATTTATGAAAGTAATCAAAGGTGGCGGTGAATTTATGGAGCTCATTCGGTTGCCAGATGGCGGAAGTCATCAGGGCATCAGAATGCCAGTTAGCCGGAAAGGCGCTGAGCTCACCGCTGTTATTGCGCGTTTGCTGACCGTCGCGCCGGCTGTACACCACAATGCCGCGCAGGGTGCTGTCTCCCCCCGCCGCCGTGATCCCGTTATGCCACCCGTGATTCGATGAGTCATAGTCACTCTGATAGCCAAAATAATGCGATTTCAGCGGCGATAAATAGTCATCGGCGCTTTTATTGCGGAATGAGACGTTACCGCCGATGGAGGTATTCGGTTGCGAAACCGCAGTGGCTCCACTTTCAATATCCACGCGGCCAAACATCCAGGGATCGATATAGTCACGGCCAATACCAAAGGTATTTACTCCGGCGCGTCCGGCATAGCCACGTCCGGTAGCATCCGGCAGAGGAATACCGTCAACGTCAAGCCCGACACGGTTACTTTCCAGGCCGCGAATATTAAATCCGGTGTAGCCAGCGCGGTCGAATCCGCTTTTACCTGCCGATGAGCCGCCCGCCACGCCGGTAGCACCGATCAACGGCTGGTAGCGCATCACTGAACCAAAATCGGTGGTGCCATTTTTCTGCATCTGCACAGCGCTGACGGTGACTTTATTATCAGGCTGCGGTTGCTGCTGGCGGGGAGCGACAACGGAAATCACCTGTTCGTCCTGCCGATCGTTGCCGTTAGTGGCAGTCTGTGCATAGCCACAGGCACAGTGAACCGCAACCGCCAGCGTGGCCAGTTTCATCGCCGGAGCGGCAAAACTATGATTGATTATAAATGAGCGCATGGAAAAAACCTTCAACACTGTTATTAGTATGCGCCCACAGAGCTTCAGAAAAATAAGTTTTATTAGTCACCTGGAGTATCATTATTGTTATAATCAAACGCCAGAAGATAATAATGCGAATGAGAATCTTTATCAACTAAAGAAGTAACGAAAATAAAAAATGTTGCGCAGGGTGAGCGAGATTCAGGCACCGAAGGCCGGCCCTGCCCGGCGGCAGAGCCCGTGGTTACTGGCAGCGTTTGATTTTTTTTGGCCGCATCATCCAGCGCATCAATAATCGCGTACAGCGTTTGCTGCGGCAGATCCGGCCGGGACAGCCGGGTATTCAATACGGTTTTGAAATTATCAATCGCCTGTTCAATATCCGGCAGCGTGCGGTTATGTGCCAGCACCGCCAGCGCCCGCAGACGCTGAACAATGGCTGACAGCGCTTTCCCCTGTTCTGACGCCACGTGTCCCTGTGCACGCAGGTGATAGCATTTCCGTGTTGCCAGAGGATCGACAATCTCAATCAGATCCATCTCTTCCAGCAGCATCAGGGTAGGATAAATCATGCCGGGACTGGGGCTGTATTCCCCGCCGGAGAGCGCTTCAATGGATTTAATCAGCTCATAGCCATGCGCCGGGCGCTGGCTGAGAAATGGAGGATCAGCTGGCGCACTTCTGCGGCATCAAGAATTTTTTCACATCGTCTGCGCGCTGTTCTGCCTGCAACGACAGTATCTGCCTTTTTCTGCTTCATCAGGTGCCCGGGTCCAAAAGCGGTGCCGCCCGCCGCGTGCGACGGGCAGCACTGAATTATTTCTGATGCCAGTAGGCAACAGCGCGGACACAGGTGGCATCGCAGCCGCGGTGCTCAATAAAATAGTCACTCAGCTTTTTGACTGCCTCGCCTTCGCCGGTGATCCAGATAAAATAATCGTCCGTCGGTAGCGGCACGGTATCCAGCGCTGACAGCAGGCCGTTCAGGTGTTCTGCCTGCATCGCTCCCTGCCCCAGCCAGCTGGCTTTAATGCCTTTCAGCCCTTCCAGATACGCGGTGCCGGTGGCTTCATCAGTAAAGGCAAACAGCTCGGTCAAATGCCCTTCCATCGTCTGCTTACGACGTCTGAACGCCGGCAGTCCACTTTCATCACAGATATAAAGTTGGAAATGATAATCTTCCGGCACCAGCAGCGAGCCGCGCGGGCCACCGATCCCCAGCACATCGCCGGCCTTAGCCTGCTCTGCCCACTGGCTGGCAACGCCATCATCATGGATAAAGAAATCCAGCGTCAGCGTTCCGGCCGCGCTGTCAAAACTCAGCGGGGTATAGTCGCGGGAACGCGGGCGCACGCCGTCCGGCCAGCGGATCCCTTCCTCAGAAATTTGCGGCAGATGCAGTACACCGCTCACCGCATCCGGGAAAAACACTTTGATATGGTCGTCAAAGCCGGGAGAAACAAAACCCACCAGATCCGGCCCGCTGAAATCAACCCGCCAGAAGTTGCCAGCCACCAGGGTTTTACCGGTGACCGCGATCTGGCGAAAGCGCAGTTCATTGCGCACCCGTTGAGGAATACGACTGTGATGATGCAGGATATCAGACATTAGTGGCGCTCCTGTGATGATGACAGCGGTAGCAGGCAGGCTGAGTCACGGCCCGAGCCGCGACAGCGGTAACACCGCTACGTTATGATATATCTTATAGTTATGAACTCATATCACTGCACGCAACAAAAGATTAACCTTCTGTGCCCTGTCCGCTGGGGCGGGTGCCGGAGGCTGCCGTGAGCGGACGGTATTTCCACAGCCAGCCTCCGCTGTTCAAACGACGCCAGAAACAGGTTCCCCGAATCAGCCAGTCGACGATCATCCCCAGCCAGATCCCTGTGACGCCAAAGCCCAGCCAGATCCCCAGCAGCCAGCCAACCACAATACGCCCCCCCCACATACTGAGCAGAGACACCCACATGGTATAGCGCGCGTCACGCGCGCCTTTCAGCCCCGCCGGCAGCACCCAGGACGCTGCCCAGACGGGCATAAAGGCGGCGTTAAGCCAGATCAGCATTTTGACCACCCGGATCACCGCCGGATCCTCGGTGTAAAAGCCGGCCAGCAGCCCGGCAAACGGCACCGTCAGTAATGCCAGCACGCTCACGATCAGGGTGGCTAACCAGAAAATATGACGCAACATACGCTCGGGCTGACCCAGCTGTCCCAGCCCGAGTCGGCGTCCGACGATAATGGTGGCTGACGATCCCAGCGCATTGCCGGGTAAATTAATCAGCGAAGCGATAGAAAAGGCGATAAAGTTACCGGCGATAACATCGGTGCCCATAGCGGCGACGAATACCTGAGTCAGCAGCTTACCGCCATTAAACAGTACGGACTCAATACTGGCGGGAATACCAATCCCCAACACCTCACGCAGAATGCTGGTGTTGAGCGGCGTCAGATAACTTTTTAGGGAAATTTTAAGCGCTGGCACAAAACCAATAACCAGCACATAAATTACTGCCGCAGCCCCGATATAGCGTGACAGCGTCAGCCCCAGGCCGGCACCGACAAAGCCGATACCGTGCCAGAAGCCACAGCCATAGATCAGCAGGCTGCTGATGATAATGTTCAGAATATTCATCCCACCATTAATTAACATCGGGATTTTGGTATTACCGGCTCCGCGCAGCGCACCACAGCCAATCAGGGCAATAGCCGCCACCGGATAACTCCACGCGGTAATCTGCAGATAGGAAAGTGCCAGCTGTTTCACCTGTGGCGTGGCGCGGTCAGCAATCAGGTCAATAATCTGCGGCCCGACAAATTCAATCAGCAGCGCCAGCGAAACGGCAAACAGCGTCATAATGATCAGCGACTGGCGGGTCGCCGCCAGCGCCCTCTCCCGATCCAGCCGCCCGAGGCTGAAGGCCACTACCACCGTGGTGCCCAGGTCAATGGCGGCAAAAAAGGAAATCACCACAATATTAAAGCTGTCAGCCAGACCTACGCCGGCCATCGCTTCTTTACCCAGCCAGCTGACCAGGAAGGTACTCATTACCCCCATTAACAGCACACAGAGATTCTCAAAAAAAATCGGCACTGCCAGTGGGGTGACCTCACGCCAGAACAACACGCGCCAGCTGCGTCTTTTGGCATACCATGACGTCCGTGCGATGGCGGCAATTAATGGAGCACTGAACTTTTGCAAACCGGATCCAGAATTATCAGGCGGGATGGAGATCTAATCATGGCCAGGAGACAGACTTCCTGTAAAGAGATTAATGTTTCTAAAATGTTACCAATTTTTCAGTAATCTGCGGCGGGAATTAAGCGGGGAAGTGCAGAGGGTTGATGTGCCGGGAGAGCGTCCCGGCACGGGAAGTAAGCGGGTCTCAGCCTGCCTTTAACTCACCCATCGCTTTCAGTTTTTTCGACAGATCGCGGCGCTCTTTCGACAAATCGGCATTTTTAATGATGTAGTCATCAACGCGATCTTCATAGTCGCTGCGCATGCTGGCGATGATTTCCTGAATCGCTTCCACGCTCATCCCCGGCTTAATGTATTCACTCAGGTTATCCAGCAGCAGCACGCGCTTCTGATTATCACGGATTTTCTTTTCGTTATCGACGATTTCACGTTGCAGCTTATTTTTACGCCGGAACATACGCACGAACTCCAGTACGTTCTGAAATGATTGCTTTGCATTTTCCATGAAGACACCTTTCTTTTAGGCCTGTTGATACAGGCATCATTGTCGTAGCGACCGGCTGATACTCTACTTCAGCCGGTGGCAAGATTAAACCGGCATTGTCCAAAGGCGACTATCTTACCCTGAAGGCGGGTAGCCCGCAGTAAGTTGTTACAGCGACGTTTTATTTGCGCAGCGCCAGGCGCACCAGATCCGACAGGCGCTCCAGCTGTCGCACCATTTCCAGGCTCAGCCAGACATAGCCATGAATGGCACTCTCCACCCGCGCATCCCCTTCCGATTCAGCAATCAGCAGACGTAATTCCAGTGCAATTGTCGCCAGCTCTTCGCCGCTGGCCGCCAGATCCTCCGGCTTACCTGTAATCAGTGCCGCCGACAGGGCGCGCAGGGTTTTTTCTGTCATCTGCTGATGCTGGCGCAGGGTGGGCGCATTCAGCATAATCAGCAGACTCTGGCGTGAGGACCACCAGGCGCTGAGCTGCAGTTCAAGGGTACACACCAGATTACGATTCAGAGTCTGGATAGCTTCAAACACCGAACGCGGAATGCGGGTTTCTTTGCTGGCAGGCTCCAGCAGGGCGCGCATCTTCACTATCTTCGCCAGCAGGCGCTGCAGCGGGCGCGCCAGGCGCGGCTGTTCCACCAGATTAGCCGAAAAGCCGGCATGATAAATTTTGGCCGTTTCCAGCAGCGCATCTGACAGCTGAATACGCCAGTGCAGATAGGCTTTCTGCGGCCAGATCAGGGTAAATAATAACGCCAGCAGCGAACCGAGGATCACATCGCCAGCACGCCACAGCGCCGGAATAAAGTCGCCCGACTGACCGCCGCAGATCACCCCGAGAGTAATCCCGATTAACAGCGCCATATAGGGGTGTTTACCGAGGGTAAGAAAACCGCAGATAAACATCACCAGCGCACACCACAGCAGCATCAGCGGTAACGAATACAGTTCCAGCCATAAGGCGATTAGCCCGGATACTGAGCCAAACAGGGTGCCACTGATACGCTGCAGCGCCCGTGGAAAGACGTTGCCCCATGAGGATACCGGCCCCATCACCACCACCAGGGTGATCAGAGGCCAGGTGCCTTCCGGGATTGAAAGCAGCCGCACCAGCAGGAAGGTGATGATAAATGCGATGGCAATCCGCAGGCCATGCACAATACGGTAATTGCGGTAAATGCTGAACTGCAGGGCAGACAGCGGTTTGTCCGGTCGCAAAATACGCTCCGAAAGCGAGTAAAAATCAGCCTGGCATTATAGCCAAAGCGCTGTGCGTCGGCAGTCTCATTCCCGCTTTTTTTACTGGTTTTAACCCACTTTTCACCCGGTTAATTAGCATAATATGCTAACGCAGTGCGGTTAAAACCGCCGGTTAACAGATTGATTACCGGGCAGCAACCTTTGTCATATCACGCTAACAGATTTTCATCCGCTCTCTGTGACCCGCGGTACGGCGTGGCGATTTCAGATATGCCGGCATCTGGTTTATCATAAGGGAAAATCCGGCGCTGGCCGGAACCGCATTCAACATGGATAATGTGTTACAGTGAAAGAGACTCCCGCACAGCCCACATTCCTGTTTCACGATTACGAAACCTTTGGTAAAAGCCCCTCCCTTGACCGGCCAGCGCAGTTTGCCGGGATCCGTACTGATATGGATTTCAATATTATCGGCGAGCCGGAAGTGTTCTACTGCCAGCCGGCCGATGATTATCTGCCGCAGCCGGAAGCCGTTATGATTACCGGCATTACACCGCAGGTCGCGCGGGCGCGCGGCGTCAGTGAAGCGGAATTTACCCGTCGCATCCATCAGCTGTTTAGCGAACCCAATACCTGCGTGGTCGGCTATAACAATGTGCGCTTCGACGATGAAGTCAGCCGCAATCTGTTCTATCGCAACTTTTACGATCCTTACGGCTGGAGCTGGCAAAACGGTAACAGCCGCTGGGATTTGCTCGATGTGATGCGTGCCTGCTACGCCCTGCGTCCGGACGGGATTAACTGGCCGGAAAATGATGATGGTTTTCCCAGCTTTCGCCTGGAACACCTGACCCGTGCTAACGGGGTTGAACATGCGCATGCACACGATGCGATGTCCGACGTCTGGGCCACCATTGCGATGGCCAGACTGGTGAAAGAGAAGCAGCCAAGGCTATATGAGTTTTTGTTCAGCCAGCGCCTCAAACAGAAAATCATGCAGTTAATTGATATTCCGCAGATGAAACCGCTGGTACATATTTCCGGGATGTTTGGTGCCGCACGCAGCAATACCAGCTGGATTGCGCCACTGGCGTGGCATCCGTATAATCGCAATGCGCTAATCACCTGCGATTTGGCCGGAGATATGACGCCGCTGCTGGAACTGGATGCCGCTGCGCTGCGTCAGCGTTTATACACCCGCCGCGATGAACTGGGTGACGCCTTACCGATACCGCTGAAACTGCTGCATATCAATAAATGTCCGGTAGTCGCACCCGCCAACACGCTGCGCCCCGAAGACGCCGAACGTCTGGGCGTGGATCGTCAGCGCTGTCTGGATAACCTGGCCGTGCTGCGTCAGCATCCGGAAATTCGCGACAAAGTCGTAATGCTGTTTGCTGAAGCACAACCCTTTGCCAAATCAGAGGATGTGGATGCACAGCTGTACGAGGGCTTCTTTAGCGATGCCGATCGTAATGCGATGAATATTATTCGCCAGACTGCCGCCGAAAATTTGCCAGCGCTCGATCTGCGCTTTAATGATGCCCGGATTGATAAATTACTGTTTCGTTACCGGGCGCGTAATTTCCCCGGGACCCTTGACGACAGTGAGCAACAGCGCTGGCTGCAACACCGGCGTGAAGTATTAAACCCCGAACGCGTGCAAAATTATATTGCCGAACTGGAAGCACTGTTCGGCCAATATGCTGAGGATGAAAGCCGTCTGACACAGTTGAAGGCATTATTTAATTATGCACAGGAACTGGTTTCCTGAGTTGGGTAATGCCCGGAGCTGGCTGGAGTCTAATCCGTTTTTCAGCCAGTCAGTATCAGCAATCCTTAACGCTGAAGGTTAAACAATTCTCAGCGTGACGGGCGGGGACAGTGATTAATATTCTCCCTGGCCCGCCGCAGGTACTAAATAACCGATTGGCAGGTGATTAAATAGCGGATTACTTCCTGCACGGTAATATCAAAAGTAATGTAACAGTGTGCTGGTTGGTGGTGAGTTCCGTTTCTACTCATGCAACTATGGACAGTCTTGTACTCAGGCCTGGTACTGATCAGCGTCAGCATTCAGGCCAGTGTGCTCCCGGACAGAGTGACGAATGTTCCTATGCTGGCGAAGCTGGGTTCTGACCAGCATCAGCACAATACGCCGCTCTCTTCGCTGACACTCAGCGGCTTTGCCAGCTCCAGCGGCGCTTTTGGTCTTGGCTATGAAAATTTTACCTTTCTGCGCGATGACCAGTGGCGCTTTTATCTGAACGGGGATATCAGCCGTCGGCCACTTTATTACTGGGGTCAGGGCTATCAGCCGGACGGTATCAGCGAGGTAAGCAGTCCTATACCTCAGGCAAGTTTAACGCTTCGCCACAACTGCTTTACCGGCCGGCGGATCACACTTACTTCGGCCTCGGCTGGTCTGTGGCCTGGGAAGAGGCCACCCGGTTACAGAATAAAAAGCAGGGCAGCTTTTACCGGCAAAATGTGCCCCTCAGTCAGTTCAATTCAGGAATTAAGGCGTTATTTCGTTATGATACACATGATTTCGTAGCCAATCCCTCCGGGGGACAGGCACTGAATCTGGGTTATAACTGGTATGATAACTCGCTGGGGAGCGATACCCATTTTGATAGCGTCGATATGCAGTACGATCTTTATCATGCTCTGGATACCACTACCCTGCTGGCATGGGAAGTGGTCGCCTGGGTAGGTAGCGGCACAATGTCAGATAAGCGTAGTGAACTGTTTGACAGCCACTGGCTGCCTTCAGTGGGTGTCGGATATCGTTTTGAATTTAAGAAGCGCATGAATGTCCGCCTGGATTACGGTTCAGGTCAGCACAGCAGCGGTTTTTATTTCCAGGCAGGAGAAGCATTTTGCTGCGGTGTTTCACTATTCCGCTTCGTAGGCAGGGGAGCGGGGCTTTGCTGGTTTTGCTTTTTAAAAACCAGGGCCGGGCCAACTACGTTTCACCATCCCGTTTAACGGACTGGCGACAAGAGGCCTTCTGTCGCAAAGGCCCCTTGTCCCGGTGCTTGCGGCGTCACATCGCCCGCTACTCGGTTCCCCTCAGCCACGCCGATTTCTGGCGAACCGGCGTGATTCGCCGTCCAGGCGAAGCACGCCTTTCACGGCCCTCCATGGCCGGTCTTACTGGAAATCAGCCTAACCTCGGCGACGTTCCTGATGCCGCCCAAAGGTCAAAACCCAGAGTCAAAACCAAACTAAAGCCAGGTCAACTTCAACGGCAAAGGCATCTTTTGACAGTGGTTTTAATGTTTTGATTCTGACTGGCTTTTGAGGTTGGTGCGGCTTTAAAAACAAAAGCACCGCAACCCCACTCAAAAAAAATGCCGCAACTCTCGCTGCGGCATTCACCAGTACGGAACCGTCAATCAACCAGTGATCAACCCCAGTCCTCACTGCACTGAGGTACCGGATTACGGAAACTGCGGGTCACAAAGGCCAGATAAATCAGACCAATTGCCGCCCAAACCAGTCCCAGCACCATCGAACTCTCTTCCAGATTAACCCACAGCGCCCCAACGGTCAGCGCGCCCAGCAGCGGCAGTACCAGATAGGTAAAGTTATCTTTCAGCGTCTTATTACGGCGCTCACGTACCCAGAACTGCGAAATCACCGACAGGTTAACAAAGGTAAACGCCACTAACGCTCCAAAGTTAATCAGTGCCGTTGCAGTCACCAGATCAAAGGTAATTGACGACAGCGCAATCACCCCAACCAACAGCACGTTCAGTGCCGGAGTCCGCCATTTCGGATGGATATAACCGAAGAAACGTACCGGGAACACGCCATCACGACCCATCACATACATCAGACGGGAAACGCCGGCATGTGCGGCCATACCGGAAGCCAGTACCGTCACACAGGAGAAAATCAGAATGCCGAACTGGAAGGCTTTACCGGCCACATACAGCATGATTTCCGGCTGTGAAGCATCCGGATCTTTAAAACGTGAAATATCCGGGAAGTACAGCTGCAGGAAGTAGGACACCACAATAAAGATCAGACCACCAATTAACGCGGTCAGGAAGATCGCTTTCGGGATAACGCGTCCGGCATCTTTGGTCTCTTCTGACAGCGAACTGATACCGTCAAAGCCAAGGAACGAGAAGCACAATATCGTGGCACCGGTTATCATCGGCACTACATGAGCGTTCTCAGACCAAAATGGCTTGCTGCTTACCAGGGTACCGGCACCTTCGCCGTGCGCCACGCCGTAAATCACCATCGCCATAATGGCAACCATCACAGCAACCTGCAGCACCACGATCACGCTGTTAAAATTCGCTACGGTCTTGATGCCCTTCAGGTTAGACAGGGTCATAAAGCCCACCAGCAGCACCACAAAGATCCATGACGGAATGCCCGGAACCAGTGCTTCCCAGTAAATTTTAGCCAGCAGAATGTTGATCATCGGCATAAACAGATAATCAAGCAGTGATGACCAGCCCACCATAAAGCCAACGTGCGGGCTAATCGCTTTCTGTGCATAAGTATAAGCCGAACCCGCAGACGGGAATCGACGTACCAGCTGGCCGTAGCTCAGCGCGGTAAACAGAATAGCGATCAGCGCAAATGCGTATGCGGTTGCCACATGACCGTCAGTCAGCCCGGAAACGATACCAAAGGTATCGAACAGGGTCATAGGCTGCATATAAGCCAGGCCCATCATGACAACTGGAAGTAAGGTCAGCGTTTTTTTCAGCTGTGCACGCGGCTGAGTTTGCAGAACGTTATCAAATGACATGATTCAGCCTCCCCATAGCGTCAACCTTTCTGGGTTGAACCACAGGGAAACTTCGCGTCGTACGATAGTTTTTAAGCAGAGGAGTAAGGGATAAACAGGCAGGGGTCGATGTGTAACCTGCTGCGGCGCCGTAGTCATCGCGCTGGCGGATACCAGCGGATGGTGGAGTGTAAAAATGTTGTCCCATTATTATTTCCTCGGTAAACACATCGGGTGTGTCTGAAAGCGACTATCTATCCGGTGCTGGCCCGGCCTCTTTAAATGATAAATCTGAACCCGTCAGATTCCTGTCTTTTAAACTGTTTGCTGCATAAAAAAATAACCGCCCGCCGGAATAGCCAGCGTCGGTTACAATACTTTTTTTACAGGCCGCATATTTTGCACCATTCCGTGCCCCGATGACAAGAAAATGCGTAGCCAGCTGGTAAATTTATTGTGTCGCGGTAAAAAGTGGCAATAATCCAGCCACTTAACCGAGCGGCATTCTACCC
Source organism: uncultured Erwinia sp. (assembly GCA_945290265.1). GTDB lineage: Bacteria > Pseudomonadota > Gammaproteobacteria > Enterobacterales > Enterobacteriaceae > Erwinia. The sequence continues at coordinate 95,444 of CALYQW010000003.1, read as the reverse complement.
GGATCGGGGTAGCGGTAGTGAAAACCCAGCTCACGACAAATTTTGCTGCCGTCAATCAGCTTACCACTGTCACCGCTGTTATCCCTGCTGAAGGTAGGTGGCGTCAGCCCAAGCTCGCGGGCAACCATTGGATAAAATTGATTACGGCTCGGATGCAGCGGCGCGCTGAGATTGTAAGTGCGTCCCTTACCTGGAGTGGTCAGCAGCAGATGAATAGCGGCAATAACGTCTTCCAGATGCACCAGGTTAACCCCCTGTTCGCCGTTACTCAGCCCTTCTTTACCTGCCAGAAATCGCCCCGGATGGCGTTCGGGGCCGACCAGGCCGGATAAGCGTAAAATATCCACCGAAGTGCCTGGCAGTCGATGCAGCCAGCTTTCCAGCTGCTGTAAAATTTCACCTGCAATCGTCACCGGAAGTAGCGGCGTCTTCTCTGTCGTGATACCGGGATGTTCGCCATACACTGAGGTTGAACTGGTAAAGATGATATGCGGAACGCCAAAAGCCAGCGCGCTGTCAACCAGCTGTTGTACCGCCAGCAGATAGTTTTCGCCGCCCTGTGCGGTGCGGCTGGCGGGCAGCGTGATCACCAGTGCATCGACGCTGAGTAAGGCCTCCAGATCGTCCGCATCACACTGCAGTTCCGGGGTCAGCTCAAGCTGATAACTGTCAATGCCGCTCAGGCGCGCCGCCTCCACGCCGTCACGGGTAGTTTTGCTACCACTGACCTGCCATCCGGCTGCTGCCAGCGACATCGCCAGCGGCATACCTAACCAGCCTAATCCTGTGATTGCCACCTTTTTCATGTTCGATTCCCGCCTCTTCCACTGATGAGCTCAACAGGCTACTGCAGCCACCGGTGGCTGACAACCGTAACTTAATAAGAGAATTCTTCCGGATTAACAAAAAAGGGTTGCGTGAAAGAATTATTGCCGTTAGGTTAATTGACAAGATATGAATATACATTCATCCAGGAAAATTTTATGACTCGCGTTCAACTTAACCACCATCATCACCATCACCCTGACTAGTCTTTCAGGCGATGTGTGCTGGAAGACATTCAGGATCTTCCAGTGGTGCAGAACGCAATCGAGCCCCCGGACGATCCACCCGGGGGCTTTTTTTTGGCTCAAAATCAGGCTCCCGGTTGTCAGGTTAACCGTTAAAACGCAGCGTTATTCACCGCAGCATTACCGATAAAAAGGATCTACTCTGATGTTAGATAACACCCGTTTACGCATAGCTATGCAAAAATCTGGCCGTTTAAGCGATGAGTCTCGTGAGCTTCTGGCACGCTGTGGTATCAAAATTAACCTGCAGCAGCAGCGCTTAATTGCATTTGCCGAAAATATGCCCATCGATATTTTACGAGTGCGTGATGACGATATTCCCGGCCTGGTGATGGACGGCGTGGTGGATCTGGGCATTATTGGTGAAAACGTGCTGGAAGAAGAGTTACTGACCCGCCGTGCGCAGGGCGAAGATCCGCGTTATTCCACCCTGCGCCGTCTGGACTTCGGTGGCTGCCGCCTGTCGCTGGCGATGCCGGTGGACTCCCCGTACAGCGGGCCACAGTGCTTACAGAACAGCCGTATCGCCACCTCCTATCCGCACCTGTTAAAGCAGTACCTTGATAAGCAGGAAATCAATTTTAAGTCCTGCCTGCTAAACGGCTCAGTGGAAGTGGCACCGCGTGCCGGACTGGCGGATGCCATCTGCGACCTGGTGTCCACCGGGGCCACGCTTGAGGCCAATGGCCTGCGCGAAGTGGAAGTGATTTATCGCTCCAAAGCCTGCCTGATCCAGCGTGATGGTGAAATGCCGGCTGCGAAACAGAAGCTGATTGATACCCTGATGACGCGCATTCAGGGGGTTATTCAGGCGCGCGAATCGAAATACATCATGCTGCACGCGCCGAGCGAGCGGCTGGAAGAAATTATTGCCCTGCTGCCGGGCGCAGAACGCCCTACCGTACTGCCGCTGGCAGGTGAAAAGGCGCGGGTGGCGATGCATATGGTCAGCAGCGAAACCCTGTTCTGGGAAACCATGGAAAAGCTGAAATCATTAGGTGCCAGCTCCATTCTGGTGCTGCCGATTGAGAAGATGATGGAGTAGACCGATGACAACCCTGATGACCCCGACAATCTGGCAACAGTGTAGTGCTGAGCAGCAGCAGGCACTGCTGCAACGCCCGGCGCTTTCGGCTTCTGACAGCATCAGCCGTACCGTCAGCGAAATCCTGACTCAGGTGAAAAACGGCGGCGACAGCGCGCTGCGCCAGTTTAGCGCCGAGTTCGATAAGGTACAGCTCAGCGAATTACGCGTCAGCCGGCAGCAGATCGAAGATGCCAGCGCGCGACTGTCAGACGATATCAAACAGGCAATGGCGGCGGCGGTTGCCAATATTGATAAATTCCACCAGGCGCAGCGCCTGACGGAAGTGGATGTGGAAACCCAGCCGGGCGTGCGCTGCCAGCAGGTGACCCGCCCGTTAAATTCGGTGGGACTGTATATTCCGGGGGGATCAGCGCCGCTGTTTTCTACCGTACTGATGCTGGCCACACCGGCACGCATTGCCGGCTGTCGCCGGGTGGTGCTGTGCTCGCCGCCGCCGGTTGCCGATGAAATTCTGTATGCCGCCAGCCTGTGCGGCGTGGAAGAGATCTTTCAGGTGGGCGGCGCGCAGGCGATTGCCGCGCTGGCCTTTGGCACGGACTCGGTGCCGAAAGTGGATAAAATCTTTGGCCCCGGCAATGCCTGGGTGACCGAAGCCAAGCGGCAGGTCAGTCAGCGGGTGGATGGCGCGGCGATTGATATGCCTGCCGGGCCATCTGAACTGCTGGTGATCGCCGACAGCGGTGCGAATCCGGCGTTTGTTGCCTCGGATCTGCTGTCGCAGGCCGAACACGGCCCGGATTCGCAGGTGATCCTGCTGACCCCGGACGCCCGACTGGCTGAAGCAGTGGCACAGGAAGTTGCACAACAGCTGAGCGCGCTGCCGCGTGCCTCTACTGCTGCCCAGGCGCTGGCGGCCAGCCGTCTGATTGTCACCCCGGATCTGCCAGGCTGCGTTACAATCAGCAACCGCTACGGACCGGAGCACCTGAGCATTCAAACCCGTAATGCCCGTGAATTAACCGACGGCATCACCAGTGCCGGCTCGGTATTTCTTGGTGACTGGTCACCGGAATCTGCCGGCGATTACGCTTCAGGCACCAATCACGTGCTGCCAACCTACGGTTACACCGCCACCTGCTCCAGCCTCGGACTGGCGGATTTCCAGAAGCGTATGACGCTGCAGGAGTTAACTCCGCAGGGTTTATTGGGTATCGCCACTACCGTAGAAACCCTCGCCGCGGCTGAGCGGTTAGCAGCACATAAAAATGCCGTTACCCTGCGGGTTGCCGCGCTGAAGGAGGCTCCATGAGCCGCATTGGATCTCTTGCGCGCGCCAACGTGCAGGCGCTCACCCCCTACCAGTCCGCACGCCGCCTGGGTGGTAATGGCGATGTCTGGCTGAACGCCAACGAATATCCGCAGTCAGTGCCTTTTACCCTCAGCCAGCAAACCCTGAACCGTTACCCGGAATGCCAGCCGGTGCAGGTGATCGAACGCTACGCGGCCTATGCCGGCTTAAGCCGTGAGCAGGTGCTGGTCAGTCGCGGTGCCGACGAAGGCATCGAACTGCTGATGCGCGCCTTCTGTGAGCCTGGCCAGGATGCGGTGCTGTTCTGCCCGCCCACCTATGGTATGTACAGCGTCAGTGCCGAAACCATCGGGATTGAATACCGTACCGTGCCTGCCATTGATGGCTGGCAGCTGAACTTACCGGCCATCAGAGCCGCGCTTGAGGGCGTCAGGCTGGTGTATGTCTGCAGCCCGAATAACCCGACCGCTAATCTTGTTAACCCACAGGATATTCGTCAGCTGCTGGAAATGACCCGCGATAAAGCGCTGGTGGTGGTGGACGAAGCCTATATTGAATTTTGCCCGCAGGCCACGCTCAGCAGCTGGCTGGCTGAATGGCCGCAGCTGGTGATCCTGCGCACGCTGTCGAAAGCCTTTGCTCTCGCCGGTCTGCGCTGCGGTTTTACCCTGGCAAACCCGGAGGTGATCGCCCTGCTGATGAAAGTGATCGCCCCTTATCCGCTCTCCACCCCGGTGGCCGATATTGCCGCACAGGCGCTGAGCACGGAAGGTATTGCGCTGATGCGTCAGCATGTGGCGGAGCTGAATGCCAGCCGCGAATGGCTGATCGCCCAACTGCGCAACTGCCGCTGCGTCAGCCAGGTCTTCCCCAGCGAAACCAACTATATTCTGGTACGTTTCAGCCACAGCGCAGAAATTTTCAAACGGCTGTGGGATCAGGGCATTATTCTGCGCGACCAGAATACGCAGCCGGGTCTGGCCGGCTGTCTGCGGATTTCCATCGGCACCCGTAGCGAATGTGAACGGCTGATGGACGCACTCACCACTTTATCGACAAGCCCTACGTTTCAGGAGCAGGCATGAGCCAGAAAGTTCTTTTTATCGATCGCGACGGCACGCTGATTGCCGAGCCGCCGCAGGATTTCCAGGTTGACCGTCCGGACAAACTGGCCTTCGAGCCAGGCGTGATCCCCGCCCTGCTGTCGCTGCAACAGGCCGGATTCAGACTGGTGATGATCACCAACCAGGACGGATTGGGCAGCGCCAGCTTCCCGCAGGCTGATTTTGATGCGCCGCACCAGCTGATGATGCAAATTTTCACCTCACAGGGGGTGCAGTTTGACGAGGTGCTGATTTGCCCGCACCTGCCGCAGGATCACTGCGACTGCCGCAAGCCAAAAACCGCGCTGGTCAGCCGCTGGCTGGCAGACGGGGCACTGGACCGCAGCCACAGCTATGTGATTGGCGACCGTGCCACCGATATTGAACTGGCGAAAAATATGGGCATTAGCGGTCTGTGCTATCACAAAGATGGCCTGAACTGGCCAACAATCTGCCAGCAGCTGACCCGCCGCGACCGCCATGCGCTGGTCAGCCGTAATACCAAAGAAACCCGGATTAACGCCGAAGTCTGGCTCGATCGCGAAGGTGACAGCCGGATTAATACCGGGGTTGGCTTCTTCGACCATATGCTCGACCAGATCGCCACCCACGGTGGTTTTCGAATGAATATTGATGTGAAGGGCGACCTGTTTATTGATGACCATCACACGGTGGAAGATACCGGTCTGGCACTGGGGGAAGCACTGCTGAAAGCGCTGGGTGATAAGCGCGGCATTGGCCGCTTTGGCTTTGTGCTGCCGATGGATGAATGTCTGGCGCGCTGCGCGCTGGATATTTCCGGCCGTCCACACCTGGAATTCAGGGCGGAATTTAATTATCAGCGGGTTGGCGATCTCAGCACCGAGATGGTGGAGCATTTCTTCCGCTCGCTCTCGTATGCCATGGCCAGCACCATCCACCTGCGTACCAAAGGGAAAAACGATCACCACCGGGTAGAAAGCCTGTTTAAGGCCTTTGGCCGCACGCTGCGTCAGGCCATCCGGGTGGAGGGAAATACCCTGCCAAGCTCGAAAGGAGTGCTGTGATGGAGGTAGTGATCATTGATACCGGCTGCGCCAATCTGGCCTCGGTGAACTGGGCGGTTCAGCGCCTCGGCTATCAGCCGCGCATCAGCCGTGAAACCGAAGTGGTGCTGAATGCTGACAAGCTGTTTCTGCCGGGGGTTGGCACCGCGGCGGCGGCGATGGATCAGCTGCGCCAGCGCGAACTGACCGATCTGATTTGCGCCTGTACCCAGCCACTGCTGGGTATCTGCCTCGGGATGCAGCTGCTGGGCGCGCGCAGTGAAGAGAGTGGCGGCATTGAAACCCTGGGGATTATTGACCAGCCGGTACAGCAGATAGCTGACTGCGGGCTGCCGCTGCCGCATATGGGCTGGAACCGTATTACGCCGCAGGCAGGTGATCATCTGTTTCGCGGCATCGAAAACGGTGCCTGGTTTTATTTTGTGCACAGCTTCGCCATGCCGGTGAACAGCAGCACCATTGCGCACTGTGACTACGGCGCGCCTTTCAGTGCGGCGGTACAGAAAGATAACTTCTTTGGCGTGCAGTTCCACCCGGAACGGTCCGGCGCTGCCGGCGCACAGTTGCTGAAAAATTTCCTGGAGATGTAACCCGTAATGATTATTCCGGCACTCGATTTAATTGACGGCAAGGTGGTGCGTTTGCACCAGGGCGATTACGGTCAACAGCGTGACTACGGCAGCGATCCGCTGCCACGTTTGCAGAGCTATCAGGATCAGGGCGCGGCTGCGCTGCATCTGGTGGATTTGACCGGGGCAAAGCAGCCCGAAGCGCGTCAGATTCCGCTGCTGCGCAGCCTGCTGGCAGGCGTCAGCGTACCGGTACAGGTCGGCGGTGGCATCCGCAGTCAGCAGGATGTGGAAACCCTGCTGGAAGCCGGTGCCAGCCGGGTGGTGGTGGGTTCTACCGCCGTCAGCCAGCCGGAAGAAGTGCAGCGCTGGTTCCGGCAGTACGGCCCGGAGTCGATTGTGCTGGCGCTGGATGTACGCATTGGCGATAACAATCGCAAAGAAGTGGCCATCAGCGGCTGGCAGCAGGCCAGCGGCATCACGCTGGAACAGGTGATTGCCACCTTTGCCCCCTTTGGCCTGCAGCATGTGCTGTGCACCGATATTTCCCGTGACGGTACCCTGGCAGGCTCGAACGTAGCGCTGTACCGCGAGCTTTCCGCGGCATATCCGCAGATAGCCTTTCAGTCTTCCGGCGGCATTGGTTCGCTGGCGGATATTGCAGCGCTGCGTGGCAGCGGTGCACGCGGCGTGATCGTCGGTCGTGCGCTGCTGGAAGATAAATTTAGCATAAAGGAGGCGATTTCATGCTGGCAAAACGGATAATCCCCTGCCTCGACGTGCGTGATGGTCAGGTAGTAAAAGGCGTACAGTTTCGCAATCACGAGATTATTGGCGATATTGTGCCGCTGGCACGGCGTTACGCTGAAGAAGGGGCTGACGAGCTGGTGTTTTATGATATCACCGCCTCCTCTGATGGCCGGGTGGTGGATAAAAGCTGGATTTCACGAGTTGCAGAAGTGATCGATATCCCGTTCTGCGTGGCAGGCGGCATTAAGTCGGTCGACGATGCGGCAAAGCTGCTGTCATTTGGCGCAGATAAAATTTCGGTGAACTCACCCGCGCTGGCCGATCCCGATTTGATTAATCGCCTGGCCGATCGCTTTGGCGTGCAGTGTATTGTGGTGGGTATTGATACCTGGTATGACAGCGCAAGCGGTAAATATCAGGTTAACCAGTATACCGGTGATGAAAGCCGCACCCGTCTGACACGCTGGGAAACCCAGGAATGGGTTGAGGAAGTTCAGCGGCGCGGCGCGGGAGAAATTGTGCTGAATATGATGAATCAGGACGGGGTGCGTAACGGCTACGATCTGATCCAGCTGGAAAAAGTGCGCGCCTGCTGCAAAGTGCCGCTTATCGCTTCCGGCGGTGCCGGCACCATGCAACATTTCCTGCAGGCCTTCAGTGAAGCCAACGTCGATGGCGCGCTGGCCGCATCGGTATTTCATAAGCAGATTATTAATATTGGTGAACTGAAACAGTTCCTGGCAGAAAAAGGTGTGGAGATACGGTTGTGTTAACTGATCAACAGCTGGCCCGGCTTGACTGGGTAAAAACCGACGGCATGATGCCGGTGATTGTCCAGCACGCGGTCAGTGGCGAAGTGCTGATGCACGCGTATATGAATCAGCAGGCGCTGGCACAAACTCAGAGCACTGGCCGGGTCACGTTCTGGTCACGCACCAAACAGCGGCTGTGGACCAAAGGTGAAAGCTCAGCGCACTTTCTCAATGTGGTCAGCATTACCCCGGATTGTGATAACGACACGCTGCTGGTGCTGGCACAGCCGCAGGGTCCGACCTGTCACCAGGGCACCAGTAGCTGCTTTGCGCCGGCCGCTTCGGACTGGGGCTTTTTGTACCAGCTGGAACAGCTGCTGGCGGCGCGTAAGCAGGCGGATCCTGCCAGTTCTTACACCGCCAGCCTGTACGCCAGCGGCACCAAGCGCATTGCGCAGAAGGTGGGTGAGGAAGGCGTGGAGACTGCGCTGGCGGCAACGGTGCACGACCGCGATGAGCTGACTAACGAGGCTTCGGATCTGATCTATCATTTGCTGGTGCTATTGCAGGATCAGGATTTGGATTTATCGGCGGTGATTGGGAATCTGCGCCAAAGACACAAATAGCGGCAGGCGAATACCTGCTATGTATTCCGCTGGGCGCGGGGCCTGGTTTTGGCTTTGGGCTTTGGGCTTTGGGCTTTGGGCTTTGGGCTTTGGGCTTTGGGCTTTTGGCTTTTGGCTTTTGGCTTTTAAAGGCCAGGGCCAGGTCAACTACGTTTCTCCATCCCGCTGCGCGGGCTGGCGACAAGGGGCGATCAGGCGCAATCGCCCCTTGACCCCGTGCTTGCGGCGTCACATCGCCTGCTGCGCAGGTTCCCTCGGCCACGCCGCTTTCTGGCGGACCGACGTGATTCGCCATCCAGGCGAAACACGCCTTTCGCCGACGTCCATGTCGGCTCTTCCTGGAAATCCGCGTAACCTCGGCTCCGTTCCTTATGCCGCTCAAAAGTCAAAACCAAAACCAAAACCAGGTCAACTCCAAAAACAAAGGCAAAGGCAAAGGCGAAGGCATCTTTTGACTTTGGTTTTAAGGTTTTGATTTTGAACTGGCTTTTGATGTTGGTGCGGCTTTAAAACGGAGCCGAGGTAATGACATTTCCCAGGACGAATCGCCATGGACGGCGATGAGAAGCCTGCTTCGCCTGGACGGCGAATCAGGCTGTTCCGTCGGGCAAGGGCATTGCTGAGGGAACCCGCGTTAGCGGGCGCAGTGCCAGCCGCTAGCGCGGGGTCAAGGGGAGCAGGCGATGTGCTCCCCTTGTCGCCAGTCCGCGCAGCGGAATGGTGAAACGTAGTTGACCTGGTTTTTGCCCTGGCTTTTAAAAAGCACAAACAACAAAACCAAACCCAGCCCCACGCAGTGGACCAGCCCAGGCTGCAAAGCCAAAAAAAAACGCGGAGCCAAAAGGCCCCGCGCTCAGCGGAATGCATTACAGGTATCCGCCTGTCATATTACTCCAGCCACTCGGTATGGAACACACCTTCTTTATCAATACGCTTATAAGTGTGCGCACCAAAGTAGTCACGCTGCGCCTGAATCAGGTTCGCCGGCAGTACCGCTGAACGGTAGCTGTCGTAGTAAGCGATAGCCGCAGAGAAGGTTGGCGTTGGGATCCCGTTCTGGACCGCCCACGACACCACATCACGCAGCGCCTGCTGATACTCGTCGGCGATATTTTTGAAGTAAGGTGCCAGCAGCAGGTTAGCAATATCCGCATTGTCTGCGTAAGCATCAGTGATCTTCTGCAGGAACTGCGCGCGGATAATACAGCCGGCACGGAAAATCTTCGCGATTTCACCGTAGTTCAGGTTCCAGCTGTTCTCGGTAGACGCCGCTTTCAGCTGAGAGAAGCCCTGTGCATAAGAGACGATTTTGCCCAGATACAACGCACGACGCACTTTCTCAACAAATTCCGCTTTATCACCACTGAATGTCTGCACTTTCGGACCACTCAGCACTTTAGCAGCCGCTACACGCTGAGATTTCAGCGATGACAGGTAACGGGCAAATACCGATTCGGTGATCAGCGACAGCGGTTCACCCAGATCCAGTGAGCTCTGGCTGGTCCATTTACCGGTACCTTTGTTCGCCGCTTCATCGAGGATCACGTCAACCAGGTAGTTACCCTGCTGGTCTTTTTTGGTGAAGATATCTTTGGTGATATCAATCAGGTAGCTGCTCAGCTCGCCGTTATTCCACTCGCTGAAGGTGGTCGCTAACTCTTCGTTAGTCAGGTTCAGACCGTTTTTCAGCAGAGAATAGGCTTCAGCAATCAGCTGCATATCGCCGTACTCAATGCCGTTGTGCACCATCTTCACATAGTGGCCGGCACCATCCGGTCCCATATAGGCCACACAGGCTTCGCCTTCAGCACGGGCAGCAATTTTATCCAGAATAGGGGCAACCAGCTGGTACGCCTCTTTCTGACCACCAGGCATGATGGATGGGCCTTTCAGTGCGCCCTCTTCACCGCCGGACACACCGGTCCCGATAAAGTTAAAGCCCTGGTCTGACAGTTCACGGTTACGACGAATGGTGTCTTTGTAGAAGGTGTTACCACCGTCGATCAGGATATCACCCTTATCCAGGTGCGGAGTCAGTGAGGCAATGGTTTTATCGGTAGCTTCACCCGCCTGTACCATCAGCAGAATACGACGCGGCTTTTCAAGGGAATCAACAAACTCTTCAATGGTGTAGTAAGGAGCCAGCTTTTTACCCGGATTCTCAGCAATCACTTCATCAGTCTTGCCACGAGAACGGTTAAAAATAGAAACAGTGTAGCCACGGCTCTCAATGTTAAGAGCCAGGTTACGTCCCATTACAGCCATACCTACAACGCCAATCTGTTGCTTGGACATCACATACTCCTGTCTGAGGGTCACTCACAGCACGAGCAAGGCGTACTGCGTGTTAAAGTCATTATTATGTTAACTCATGATGGCGGACAATAGGTAGTGATTGGTGCGATTCAGCACGCAGGGTGCAGTCCGTCTGCGCTGCGGCAGATAATTAAGCGTAACAAAGCGTTAACCACAATGTTACGCGTAACGTTAAGCCCGGAGATGCCTGCTGTTCTGGCACCCCCCGCAACCGGCTAACGCATCAGATAATTTCTGCCAACATACGCTCAACGCCGGTACGCCAGTCAGGCAATGTCAGATCAAACGCCTGTTGGAAACGGCTGATATTCAGGCGCGAGTTTGACGGCCGGGTGGCAGGCGTCGGGAACGCGGAAGTCGCCACCGGATTCACTTTTTTTACCTGCAGTTCCAGCCCCTTCTCCTGGCCACGCGCCAGCACAAACTGAGCATAGTCAAACCAGGTGGTGATGCCACTGGCAACCAGATGGTAAAGGCCACACAATTCGCTGTGGCTGAGCGCCATACGGATAGCATGCGCGCTGCTGTCGGCAATCAAATCCGCACCGGTAGGCGCACCAAACTGATCGTTAATCACTGAAAGTTCATCGCGATCTTTCGCCAGTTTCAGCATAGTTTTGGCAAAGTTGTTGCCTTTGGCTGCATACACCCAGCTGGTGCGGAAAATCAGATGACGCGGACACAGGCGAATAATCGCTTCTTCACCTTCACGCTTGGTTTGGCCATAAACGCTCAGGGGCTGGGTGACATCACTTTCCTGCCACGGCGTCTCTCCCTGCCCGTTAAATACGTAATCGGTCGAATAATGTACCAGTAATGCGCCCACCCTGTTAGCGGCTTCAGCCATCGCCGCAACCGTCGTGGCGTTTAAAAGGCGCGCCAGTTCAGGCTCTGACTCGGCTTTATCCACTGCTGTATGTGCTGCGGCATTAACAATCACCGTCGGTGCCAGTTGTTCAATGGTCGTCACAATCCCGGCCGGATTGGTCAAATCACCACAGTAATCTTCAGAATGACGATCGAGAGCAATCACTTCGCCCAGCGGAGCCAGCGCACGCTGTAATTCCCAGCCAACCTGACCATTTTTACCCAGTAATAAAATTTTCATTGATTACAGTTCCTAATTATTGATGCTCACTGGCACTCCGCTGATTATGCCAGCGACAGATAACCCTTCGCTGCCGATTTAAAGAACACAGCAATGACAGGCAGTTGCCTGATTAACAGGGAAAAAAAGATTTCACAGGCTAACAGAGCACCGGTTAGCAGGATAGCATCTGACCCACGCCGTGGTTCGCAACGGGTGGGCCAGGTCAGTCAACGATAACCTTGCGGATTTTTCGACTGCCAGTTCCAGGTGTCACGCATCATTTCAGCCAGACCGCGTGAAACCCGCCAGTCCAGTTCTTTATCTGCCAGGCTGGCATCGGCCCAGAATGCCGCCAGGTCGCCAGCGCGGCGCGGTAAAAACTGGCAGGGAATGGTACGGTCGGCAGCCTGCTCAAAGGCTTTAACCATTTCCAGTACCGAGTATCCCTTACCCGCGCCCAGGTTCCAGGCTTTGAAGCCGCTAACCGCAGGCAGGTGATCCAGCGCTTTCAGATGCCCTTCCGCCAGATCCATCACATGGATATAGTCGCGTACCCCGGTGCCATCTTTGGTCGGATAGTCATTACCAAAAATCCCCAGCTTTTCCAGACGACCAATCGCTACCTGGGCGATATAAGGCAGTAGGTTATTGGGAATACCGTGAGGATCTTCGCCAATCATCCCCGATTCGTGGGCACCCACCGGATTAAAGTAACGCAGCGCGATGGCCTTCAGCTGTGGATCGGCTTGCGCCGCATCACGCATAATCTGCTCAACCATCAGTTTAGAGGTGCCATAAGGGCTGGTGGTACCGCCGGTTGGCGTGGTTTCTACGTACGGAACCGGCGCATCCGCACCATAGACAGTGGCTGACGAACTGAAAATAAACTGACTGACGCCGGCGCGGCGCATTTCTTCCAGCAGTACCAGGGTGCCGGTCACATTGTTCTGGTAATACTCCAGTGGTTTGCGCGACGATTCCCCTACCGCTTTCAGTCCGGCGAAGTGGATCACCGCCTCGATCGCATGGCGGGTAAAGATGCCCTGCAAACAGGCGCGGTCAAGAATATCCCCTGCAACAAAGGTCGCACTTTTTCCCGTCAGACGCTCAACCCGGTTGATGGATTCCCGTGACGCATTGCTCAGGTTGTCAATCACGACAACCTCATCACCTCGCGCCAGCAGTGATAATACGGTGTGAGAGCCGATATATCCCGCTCCCCCCGTTACCAGAATAGCCATTTTCGCTCCTGATGTTATCTGCCCGTCGCCGCGGGTTTAGCTGGCCAGAATGCCTTTAATCGCTGCGCGGAAATCCTGTCCCTGGCTGTGGTTACGCAGTCCCCAGGAGACAAAGGCTTTCATATAACCCAGTTTACGACCGCAGTCGAAACTTCTGCCGCTGAGTAAGTGCGCCTCTACCACCTGTTTTTTGCTCAGGCTGGCGATAGCATCGGTCAGCTGGAAACGTCCCCAGGCACCCGGCTCGAGGTTTTGCAGTTCATTCCAGATATCCGCAGACAGCACATACCGACCGACGGCCGACAGATCGGAATCCAACCCCTGCAAATCTTCCGGTTTTTCCACAAAGTCGGTAATGGTGCTCTGTTTGCCCGGAATGGTCAGCGGATCTTTGGTGGTGATCACTGAATACTCAGAAAGTACCGCCTCCGGCAGACGGTGCGCCAGCACCTGACTGCGCCCGGTTTCTTCAAAACGTGCCACCATCGCGGCCAGGTTGTAACGCAGCGGATCGGCGCTGGAGTCATCCAGCAGCACGTCCGGCAGAACCACCACAAACGGCCGTTCGTGCAGCATTGGACGCGCGCACAGCAGGGCGTTCGCCAGTCCCAGCGGTTGTGGCTGGCGCACGTTCATAATGGTCACGCCCGGCGGGCAGATTGACTGGACTTCACTGAGCAGCTGCCGCTTAACGCGCGCTTCCAGCAGTGCCTCCAGTTCGTAGGAAGTATCAAAATGGTTTTCAACGGCATTTTTAGATGCATGCGTCACCAGAACGATTTCTTTGATTCCGGCCGCAACACACTCATCAATTATGTACTGAATCATTGGTTTATCAACAATCGGCAGCATCTCTTTTGGGATGGCTTTGGTGGCGGGTAGCATATGCATGCCCAGTCCCGCAACCGGGATAACAGCTTTAAGCTTGGTCATAGTTGTTCCATGTGACTAGTGTGGTATGCATCAACGACAGTATGCAATACCACAATGCGTAAACTTTATAATCCTATTCTTAAATCGGTTATCACCCTGGCCGGATTTTGCTAAACGACTCAGGAGGTAACTACCCATAAGACCCCTGCTTATGCCACGACTTCGCCGGTTAGCGGGCATTTTTTTGCCGTTCCATCCAGTCTTTCAGACGCGTTTTCAATTCATCACGCAGCACACGATCGACGCTCAGATTGTAATTCACTGCCGACCAGGGCCCATAAACCCGCAGCGGCAGTGGCGTCTGCTGCAGGCGGGCGATAAGTTCAGCATCACCGTGCCAGCCTTCCGGGACAGAGACATTAAAGGTTAAATCCAGCTGCCTTTTCAGCAAATCAATCTCACCCACACCAGTGTAGTGGATACGGGGAGAACGACCAGCCAGTGAGGCAAAGTTCGCCCTGCCGTTATTCAGCGTTGCCTGCCCCGATACCTGCTGCACCACCGCACTATCGCTCTGCGCATCCGCGCCAATTTTATCACTGTGACGCTCCAGATTACGCTGAATAATCTGCAGAAAATTCAGCCCGTTAAACTCAGCATTCGCCAGAGAAAAGGCGGCGGTTCCCGTCCAGCGCTGTTTAAAATCTGCAATGCTTAATCCATCACCCGTAAATTTACCGTTCAGCGTCAGTTCACCCTGCAGTGATTCGGGCAGTTCAAAGGTCTTTAACAGCGGGGCTAATGCAATGCCTTGTAATACCGGACTGACGCTAAGGTGAAGCGGCATGCGGGTCATATCCAGGGTGGTGGGTAATGAGAACGTCCCACGACCCACCTGTCCGCTAAACGTATTCAGGTGGGCAACGCCATCCTCGCTGAGCGCTTTCAGGGTCAGATCGCTGATATCCATCCCGCGCCAGCGCAGGTGCTGGCTGTGCAGATCCACTTCACTGTCCAGACCAGTCAGTGAAAACGGCACGCCGGGATGCTCTGCGGCATCGGCAATCACCGGAGGCTTTACCACGGAGGCTGGTAGGGAGGCGGAACTGTCGGCTACCGTGCTTAACCCGGTTAAAGCATCCAGATCCAGCGTGTCTGCCTGCAGTTCGGCAAACAGCCGTGGACGATTGCCCAGCGTACCCGACAAACTGCCCTTCAGCTGGCTGTCGTTGACGCTAAGCGTCAGATTCGTCAGGCTGAAATTCTGCTTCTGATTATTCCAGCTGGCGGCCATCGCCATGGTGCCGGCAATCCCCTGCGCAGGAACATCAACACCGGTTAACTGGTAGTTAAGCTGGCTGATGGTTGCGGCCAGACGCTGGGGGTAGTTGGAAATATCCAGTTCGCTGTTAAGCTGCAGCGCCAGTTCCCGCTGGTCGCGGGCGATGCGGGTTTTGAGTTCCATACTGGCCAGACGCGGCTCGTCCTGGTCCAGACGCAGGTTGAAATCACGCAGATTCCACTGTTCCCCGTCCGCCTGCTGCCAGATAACCAGACTGTCGGCCACACGCAGATGGGCAATATCAAATTTCCAGCCACGGGTGATATCATCAATCCGGTCCGGATTACGCTGATCCTGAGGGAATACCGGGGCATCAGCCGGGCGCTGAGGATCGCTGTCCGGGGTCAGGCGCACCACCGCCCCTTTCAGCATCACCTGTTTTACCACCAGCTGATGTGACAACAGCGGCAGCAGGTTGACGTCAAGACGCATATTCTCCGCGCTGACCACCGGCTGCAACGCGCCGGGTGCCGTCAGGGTCATTTTGCCGGATAAAATACTTAGCTGGGGCCAGACGTGCCAGCGCAAATCGCCGTCCAGCGCCAGCTTATAACCGCTGCGCTGTTCAACCTGTCCGGCCATCCAGGCACGAAAATCATTGGGGTCGACCAGCACTACCAGCGCGGTCATTCCACTCACCACGACCACCAGCAAAATAGCCAGCGTGGTTATCAATCTTTTCATGCCTGTACCACCTGTTATTCCGTTTTAGTCTTTGTCGATCCGGCTGGCCACTGCACCCTGCTGACCTTTGTATTTGGCATCCTGCCGGCTGTTATACGGGCGGGCGGCAGGGCCGGAGAGTGGCTCAAAGCTGAGAGCTCCAATCAGCATCCCCGGCCTGAGCGCCAGCGGTAGTTTACCTGAATTATAAAACTCCAGCACAATCCGCCCCTGCCAGCCAGGATCAATGCGGTGCGCGGTAACATGCACCATTAGTCCCAGACGCGCCAGGGATGACCGACCATCCAGCCAGCCTACCAGATCGTCCGGCAGCGTCACGGATTCAAAGGTGACCGCCAGCGCCAGTTCCCCCGGATGCAGGAAAAATGCCTCATTTTCATCCAGCACAATTTCGTCACTCATCACCCGATCGAGCGCAGCGCCGACTTCATCTTTCGGCCCGCTTAAGTCGATAAAGGCCGCTGTATGACCACGAAAGGTGCGAAACTGGTTACCCAGACGCACGTCCACGGTCGCGCCGCTGATGCGTTCGACCGGGGGACGCGGCTCAATGGCCAGGCGTCCGCCATCCAGCCAGGCTTCAATATCGCGATCGCATAATCTCATAAGAATCTCCACGTATTCGGCCCGCCAATACCAGGCGGGAAATCACAGTATCCCTGCTGCTGTGTTTATTCAAAGAACTGATTAATTTTGGCCTTGAGAATATCAATAGCAATCCGGTTTTTACCACCGCGAGGCACGATGATATCGGCATACTGTTTGGACGGCTCAATAAATTGCAGGAACATAGGACGCACCGTTTTCTGATACTGCGCCATAACCGAATCCATGGAACGGCCGCGCTCGTTCACATCGCGCTTCATTCTGCGCATCAGACAAATATCCAGCGGGGTATCAACGAAGATCGAGAAATTCATCTCCTGGCGCAACGCCGCATCGGTCAGCAGCAGGATGCCCTCAAGGATAATCACCTTTTTCGGCTCGAGGCGCACCGTTTTTTTTGTGCGGGTGTGTTCAACATAACTGTAAACCGGCAGGTCAATCCCCTGCCCGGCCTTCAGCATTTTCAGATGCTGTAGTAACAGACCATGATCCATTGCATTAGGATGGTCGTAATTGGTTTTTACCCGTTCTTCCATAGTCAGGTGGCTTTGATCTTTGTAGTACGCATCCTCAGGGATCACGCCAATATTTTCATCGCCCACACGATCGCGAACTTCGCGATACAGCGTGCTGGCAATAAGACTTTTTCCCGAGGCTGAAGCGCCTGCAATACCTACGATGACGCACTGGTGTGACTTGTCAGTCATATAATAAAGACCTGATTCCGGAACAATGATGAAAGGAGAGCATGTCCTGTGTAACTGACTGCAGCGGAAAGACGCCTGCGCGAGCGCCACCCGTATCAACAGTGAGTGGTTCATCAGGCAGAATGGCAACAGCGGATACATAAGGATATAGCCGCGTAATTATAGGGTTATCGTCAGACTGTTACCAGTAAAAAGCATTACCTCCTTTTCAGAGTTTACCGTTAGGCACCTGACATTTCCCTCAGTACACTGACCGCAATAAATTTATCAGAAGGAAATTGCGTGACCTGGCATGCCTTACATATTCTGACCTACTTCGGTGACAGCATGCTGCTGCTACCTACCGCGTTAATCATGGCCGTACTCATTCGCTGGAAACAGAGCAGTCCTTATGCCGTCTGGTTCTGGCTGTTGACCTTTGGCAGCGCCGGGGTCATCGTCAGCCTGTCTAAGATTGCCTTCCTCGGTTTTGGTCTGGGCATTCCCTGCCTCGATTTCACCGGCTTCAGCGGTCACAGCACCATGTCTGCCACCCTGTGGCCGGTGGTCATGTGGCTGCTCAGCGGGCGCTTTTCGCCTGGCTGGCGCAGGCTGGCCATCGTGGTTGGTTATCTGATCCCGCTGCTGGTGGGTCTGTCACGTCTGTTGCTGAATGCCCACTCGATCAGTGAAGTGATTGCCGGTCTGATCCTCGGCTTTACCTTCAGTAGTGCCTTTTTGCTCAGCCAGCGCCGCATGCAGCCGCAGGGATTTACCCTGCTGCAGTTTGGCGTGGCGATGCTGGTGCCGCTACTGCTGTTCAGTCAGGGCCGGGTGGCCACCACCCAGCAGTTCCTGCAGCATCTGTCGATTAAGATTGCCGGAATCGAACACCCCTGGACACGTCAGGCGCTGCAAACACAGTGCAACCCACCGCGCTGATAACCTGTAAAGCCCCCATTTGCGCACGGTGTTAATGGGGGCTTGCTCTGCGGACGGTGCCAGGCTAAAGTCGCCCCCTTTTTTTGATGCTTACCCTGGGGAGACGGGATGTTTATCGGATTCGATTACGGTACTGCCAACTGTTCGATAGCCATTATGGCCGACGGGGTACCGAAAATGCTGCCCCTTGAGCATAACTCACCGTGGCTGCCTTCCATGCTGTGCGCCCCAACCCGCGAGGCGATCAGTGAATGGCTGTTTCGTCATCATCAGGTGCCTGCGCCGCTGGCGGAAAATCAGGCATTACTGCGTCGTGCCATCAGCGCCAATCGCGAGGAAGATATCGAGGTCACGGCAGACTGCGTTAAATTCGGTCTGGCCTCGCTGGCGCAGTACATGGACGATCCTGAAGAGGTGTGGTTTGTAAAATCCCCCAAATCTTTCCTCGGTGCCAGCGGCCTGAAGCCGCAACAGGTGGCGCTGTTTGAGGATCTGGTGTGCGCCATGATGCTGCATATCCGCCAGGCGGCACAACAGAACCTGGGTGATGAGGTAACTCAGGCGGTGATTGGTCGCCCGGTCAACTTCCAGGGACTGGGTGGCGAAGAGGCTAACCGCCAGGCCGAAGGTATTCTGGCGCGTGCCGCCAGCCGCGCCGGTTTCAGAGATGTGGTTTTTCAGTTTGAACCGGTTGCCGCCGGGCTGGATTTTGAAGCCACTCTGCAACGGGAAACCCGGGTGCTGGTGGTAGATATCGGCGGCGGCACCACCGACTGCTCCATGCTCCTTATGGGTCCCGAATGGCATGATAAAGCCGAGCGCAGCGCCAGCCTGCTGGGGCACAGCGGCTGCCGGGTGGGCGGTAACGATCTGGATATTATGCTGGCCTTTAAGCAGCTGATGCCGTTACTCGGGTTGGGGGGCACCACGCAAAAAGGTACCAGTCTGCCGGCACTCCCGTGGTGGAATGCGGTGGCCATCAACGACGTGGCGGCGCAGGGCGATTTTTACGCCAGCGCCTGCCGTCGTCAGCTACAGGAACTGATCCGCGATGCCAGTGAGCCGGACAAGGTCAGACATATGCTGCAGGTGTGGCAGCAGCGCCTGAGCTGGCGCCTGGTACGGGCAGCGGAAGAGAGCAAGATTGCGCTTTCCGCGCAGGACAGGGTTAATACCTCGCTGGCGTTTCTCGATGCCAGCCTGACGACCACCGTTCAGGCCAGTGATTTAGACAGCGCCTTCAGTCAGCCGCTGGAGCGTATTCTGCAGCAGGTGGAGCTGGCGCTGGCTACCAGCGGTACGCTGCCGGAGGTGATTTATCTGACGGGTGGCAGCGCACGTTCGCCGGTACTGCGCGAGGCGTTGCGTCAACAGTTGCCGCATATTCCGCTGACCAGCGGGGATGATTTTGGTTCGGTTACCGCCGGGCTGGCGCGCTGGGCGCAGGTGATGTTTCGCTAAGGCGTAGCTGTGCGCTTTTGCTATTAAAGGCCAGGGCCAGGACTAAAACCAGGTCAACTACGTTTCACCATTCCGCTGCGCGGACTGGCGAGCAGGGCGGCCAGTCGCCGCCGCCCTGCACCCGGGCTTGCGGCGTTATATCGCCCGCTGTCGCGGGTTCCCTCGGCCACGCCGCTTTCTGGCGGACCGCCGTGATTCGCCATCCGGGCGAAACACGCCTTTCGCGGCCCTCCCTGGCCGCTCATTCCTGGAAATCAGCGCAGCCTCGGCGACGTTCCTGATGCCGCCTGAAGGTCAAGGTCAGCGCGTCAGGCCGCAGGTCTTAATACCTTTTTTCCGGCGATAAGAACGCTTAACTGTAACCACCGTCTCACCATTTTACGCCAGAAAAATAGTTTATTATTTACAAATCAATACATTACATCAGGAAACTCGCTGTTATTTACGAGATAATCCTTAATTACTTCATTTTCCTGCGACTGAATTTCGCTACACTGACATTATCTGCGGTTATTCCTCCCGTAGACCTGTTATCGCGCTATCGGAGAGCCAGTTATTACTATGAAAGCACCACGTCGTTCCCACTTTATTCTGCCGCTGCTGGCTGTCGTCCTTGCTGCGGGGGGCTACTACTGGTGGCACGGTTCAAACAATTCCACGGATGCTTCTGCCGCAGCCCCTCTGCCAGCTCAATCCGGTCGCTCAGCGGTCACTATCCCGGTGCAGGCTGTGGCTGCCCGCCGGGAAAGCGTACCGCACTATCTGAACGGGCTGGGCACCGTGACTTCTGCCAATACCGTTACCTTGCGCAGCCGGGTGGATGGCGATTTGGTGGCTATCCATTTTACCGAAGGTCAGCAGGTGAGTGCCGGTCAGCTGCTGGCAGAAGTCGATCCGCGACCGTTTAAGGTGGCACTGATGCAGGCCCAGGGGCAGCTGGCAAAAGATCGCGCTACCCTGACTAATGCCCGGCGCGATCTGGCGCGCTTTTTGCAGCTGGCAAAGACCGGCCTGGTGTCGCAGCAAGAGCGCGATGCCCAGCAGGCAAAGGTGGATGAAATTCTCGGCACCATTAAAACCGATGAAGCAAACGTGGCGAAAGCCGAACTGGATCTGAGCTGGAGCCGGGTCAGCGCACCGGTGGCCGGACGGGTAGGCTTACGCCAGGTGGATGTGGGCAACTATATTACCAGCAGCGACAGCAACGGCATTGTGGTCATCACTCAGACCCACCCGATTGATGTGCTGTTTACTCTGCCGGAAAGCGATATCGCCAGGGTACTTAATGCGCAGAAAGCCGGTCGCGTGGCGGTGGATGCCTGGGATCGCAGCAATAAACAGCTGGTTGCCAGCGGTACGCTGTTAAGCCTGGATAACCAGATTGATGCCACCACCGGCACGGTTAAGCTGAAAGCGCGGTTTAGCAATCAGGACGATCGCCTGTTTCCCAATCAGTTTGTTAATGTGCGCCTGAAGGCAGGCATGATTGAGGACGCGATCGTGGTGCCGCCCGCCGCAATCCAGTCAGGCAGCGAGGGCAGCGTGGTATGGGTGGTGAATCAGGAGAATAAAGTGCACAAAAAAGCGGTGACTACCGGCCTGCAGGACAGCCAGCGGGTGGTGATCGCCGGCGGACTGAATGCCGGTGAGCGCGTGGTCACCGACGGCATCGACCGCCTGACGGACGATGCACGCGTCGAGGTAGTAGCGGCACAAAACAGTGCAGAACCAGCCCAGCTGGCAGCAGGAGCGCAGCACTGATGCAGGATATGTCTCCGGGGTCACAGGGCGGCCCGTCCCGTCTGTTTATTCTGCGTCCGGTTGCCACCACCCTGCTGATGGTGGCGATCTTACTGGCCGGGATCATTGGTTATCGCGCCCTGCCGGTCTCCGCCCTGCCCCAGGTAGATTATCCCACCATCCAGGTGGTGACCCTCTATCCCGGAGCCAATCCGGAGGTAATTACCTCCGCAGTGACCGCCCCGCTGGAGCGCCAGTTCGGGCAGATGTCCGGTCTGAAGCAGATGGCCTCACAAAATGCCGGCGGCGCATCGGTGATCACCCTGCAATTTCAGCTGGAACTGCCGCTGGATGTGGCCGAACAGGAAGTGCAGGCGGCGATCAATGCCGCCACCAATCTGTTACCCAACGATCTGCCTAACCCACCGGTATACAGCAAGGTTAACCCGGCCGATCCGCCGATTATGACCCTTGCCGTGACTTCAGACAGCCTGCCGCTGTCGCGGGTGGCGGATATGATTGAAACCCGCGTAGCGCAAAAAATTGCTCAGGTCACCGGCGTGGGAATGGTATCCCTGAGCGGTGGACAGCGTCCGGCGGTGCGGGTGAAGCTGAATGCTCAGGCGCTGGCCGCGCTGGGGATCACCAGTGAAACCGTGCGCAGTGCCATCAGCGCCGCTAACGTCAACTCGGCCAAAGGCAGCCTCGACGGTGCCGAACGCGCAATAACCCTCTCTGCCAACGACCAGATTAAAACCGCCGAAGGCTATCGCCAGCTGATTGTCAGCTATCAGAACGGCGCGCCGGTACGTCTGGGAGATGTGGCGAAGGTCGAACAGGGCGCAGAAAACCGCTGGCTGGGAGCCTGGGCCGATCGTCAGCAGGCGATTGTGCTGAATGTGCAGCGCCAGCCCGGTGCCAATATTATTGCTACCGCTGACAGCATTCGCTATATGCTGCCGGCGCTCAGCGCCTCGCTACCGGAATCAGTAAAGCTACAATTACTCAGCGATCGCACCAGCACCATCCGCGCCTCGGTGCATGATGTGCAGTTTGAACTGATACTGGCGATTGGGCTGGTGGTGATGATTATCTGGCTGTTTCTGCGCAATCTGGCCGCCACGCTGATCCCGGCCGTCGCGGTGCCGCTGTCGCTGGTGGGTACCTTTGCGGTGATGTATTTTCTCGGCTTTTCCATTAATAACCTGACGCTGATGGCGCTGACCATTGCCACCGGTTTTGTGGTGGATGACGCCATCGTGGTGGTGGAAAATATCTCGCGTTATATCGAGAAAGGCGAGAAGCCGCCGCAGGCGGCGCTGAAGGGCGCGGGCGAGATTGGTTTTACCATTATCTCCCTGACCTTCTCACTGATCGCCGTGCTGATCCCGCTGCTGTTTATGGGGGATATTGTCGGCCGTCTGTTCCGCGAGTTTGCACTGACGCTGGCGCTGGCGATCCTGATCTCCGGTGCGGTCTCGCTGACTCTGACGCCGATGATGTGCGCCCGCCTGCTGCATGAAAAATCACTGCGCCAGCAAAACCGCTTTTCGCTGGCGTTCGATGCCATGTTCAGCCGTCTGATTGCCGCTTACGGTCGTCTGTTACGCCGGGTACTGCAACATCCGTGGCTGACGCTGGGAGTCGCGCTAAGTACCATGGCGCTGACGGTGGTGCTGTGGCTGGCGATCCCGAAGGGCTTTTTCCCGCTGCAGGACAATAATATTATTCAGGCCACGATTCAGGCACCGCAGGCGGTGTCTTACACCAGTATGGCGCAGCGCCAGCAGCAGGTGGCGGATCTGATTTTGCAGGATCCGGCGGTGGCAAGCCTGACCTCCTTTATTGGCGTTGACGGCACCAATCCGGCGCTGAATACCGGCCGGATGCAGATTAACCTTAAGCCCCTGTCGCAGCGCAGCGAACGCATTGGCGAGGTCAGCACGCGCCTGCAGCAGCGGGTTGCTGCCCTGCCGGGGATCACCCTGTTTATGCAGCCGGTGCAGGATCTGACCATTGATACCCAGAGCAGCCGTACCCGCTATCAGTTTACCCTGCAGGCCACCAGTCCGGAAACATTGAGCCACTGGGTGCCGCTGCTGGATGCCCGACTGGCGCAGCAGCCCGCGTTACAGGATGTCAACAGCGACTGGCAGGATCGCGGGCTGGAAGCCTATATTCGCGTTGACCGTGACAGCGCCAGCCGGCTGGGGATCTCCCTTGCTGACGTCGATAACGCGCTGTACAACGCCTTCGGTCAGCGGCTGATCTCCACTATTTATACCCAGTCCAGCCAGTATCGCGTGGTGCTGGAACACGACACGCAAAATACGCCGGGGCTGGCGGCACTGGATAGCGTGCGCCTTAGCGGCAGCGATGGCGGCAGCATTCCGCTCAGCGCCATAGCCAGCATTGAGCAGCGCTACGCGCCGCTGACCATTAATCATCTCGACCAGCTGCAGTCTGCCACCTTCTCGTTTAACGTCAGTGACGACTATTCGCTGGAGCAGGCGGTCAATGCTATCGCTGCCGCAGAGCAGGCTATTGGCATGCCCGCAGATATCATCACCAAAATGCAGGGCAGCACCCTCGCCTTCCAGTCCGCGCTGACCAGCACCGTCTGGCTAATCGTCACGGCGATTGTGGCGATGTATATCGTGCTGGGGGTGCTGTATGAAAGCTTTATTCATCCGGTCACCATCCTTTCTACCCTGCCGACCGCCGGGGTGGGGGCGCTGCTGGCGCTGCTGATTTCCGGCAGTGAGCTGGATATGATCGCGGTAATCGGCATTATTTTGCTGATTGGCATCGTCAAGAAAAACGCCATTATGATGATTGACTTCGCGCTGGCCGCTGAGCGGGAACAGGGGATGACGCCATATCAGGCCATTTACCAGGCCTGCCTGCTGCGCTTCCGCCCGATCCTGATGACCACCCTGGCGGCGCTGCTCGGCGCACTGCCGCTGATGCTCAGTCACGGCGTAGGGGCGGAACTGCGCCGTCCGCTGGGAACCGCGATGGTCGGCGGCCTGATTGTCAGCCAGCTGCTTACCCTGTTTACCACGCCGGTGATCTATCTGCTGTTTGATCGTCTGGCGCGCGCCAGCCGTCGCCTGTGGCAGCGGGAGGCAGCGTGAAATTTTTTGCCCTGTTTATTCACCGCCCGGTGGCTACCCTGCTGCTGGCGCTGGCGGTAATGCTGGCCGGTGGTCTCAGTTTCCGCCTGCTGCCGGTGGCACCGCTGCCGCAGGTGGATTTCCCGGTGATCATGGTGTCAGCCTCGCTGCCGGGTGCCTCACCGGAAACCATGGCATCATCGGTGGCGACCCCGCTGGAGCGGGCGCTGGGACGCATTGCCGGGGTGACCGAAATGACCTCCAGCAGCGGGCTGGGCAGTACGCGCATTATTCTGCTGTTTGATTATGATCGCGATATCAACGGGGCCGCCCGCGACGTGCAGGCGGCAATTAACGCCGCGCAAAATCTGCTACCCAGCGGGATGCCATCCCGTCCGTCGTGGTTTAAGGCCAACCCGGCAGATGCGCCGGTGATGATTATGACGCTGACCTCCGACAGCTGGACGCAGGGGCAGCTGTACGACTATGCCTCTACCCAGCTGTCACAGAAGCTGTCGCAGATTGACGGCGTGGGTGAAGTGGATATTGGCGGCAGTTCGCTGCCAGCCGTGCGGGTGCAGCTGAATCCGCAGGCGCTGTTTCACCAGGGGATGTCGCTGGATGCGGTGCGCAGCGCGATAGCCAGCGCCAACGTGCGTCAGCCGCAGGGTGCCGTTGAAGACGGCCAGCAGCGCTGGCAGCTACAGACCAATGACGAGCTGAAAACCGCCGCCGATTACCGACCACTGATTATTCATTATCATAACGGTGCGCCGGTCCGTCTGCGCGATGTCGCCACGGTCAGTGATTCGGTGGAGAACCTGCGCAGCACCGGGATGGCTGACGATCGTACCGCGATCCTGCTGGTGATCCGTAAATCCCCGGAAGCCAATATTATTGCCACGGTGGACCGTATCCGGGCGCAAATCAGCGCACTGCAGCAAAGCGTGCCGGATGCAGTGACGCTGAAAGTCGCTCAGGATCGCTCCCCCACCATCCGCGCCTCACTGCATGAAGTGGAACAGTCGCTGGCGATAGCCGTTGGGCTGGTGATTATGGTGGTTTTTCTGTTTTTACGTGACGGCCACGCCACGCTGATCCCGGCGCTGGCGGTACCGGTGTCACTGATTGGCACTTTTGCCGCCATCTGGCTGTGCGGCTTCAGCCTGAATAATTTCTCGCTGATGGCGCTGACCATTGCCACCGGCTTTGTGGTGGATGATGCCATTGTGGTGCTGGAGAATATTGCCCGCCACGTTGAAGCGGGCATGAAGCCCTTAGCGGCGGCGCTGAAAGGCACCCGCGAGGTGGGCTTTACCGTGGTGGCGATGAGCCTGTCGCTGACGGCGGTATTTATTCCCCTGCTGCTGCCAGGCGGGATTATTGGCAAGCTGTTCCGCGAATTTGCCGTCACGCTGACGGTGGCCATTGCTATCTCGCTGCTGGTTTCGATAACCCTGACGCCGATGCTCTGTGCCCGGCTGCTGCACGCCAGCGCACAGCAGCCGGCATCCGGCAATGGCCGGCTGCTAAGCGCAGTCCTGAATGGCTATCACCGTTCGCTGCAGGTGGCGCTGGCCTGGCCGCGTACTGTTCTGCTGCTGCTGGCTGGGACGGTGGTACTGACCGTCTGGCTGTTTATTTCCGTGCCGAAAACCTTTATGCCGGAGCAGGATACCGGGCGGCTGACGGGATCGATCCGCGCCGACCAAAGCATCTCGTTTCAGGCAATGCGCGGCAAGTTGCAGGATTTTATGCGTATTGTCGATGCCGATCCGGCGGTAGACAGCGTGGTGGGCTTTACCGGCGGCTCCCACAGCGGTAACAGCGGCTCAATGTTTATTGCCCTGAAACCGCTGTCTGAACGCAGCGACAGCGCGCAGCAGGTGATCGCCCGCCTGCGGGTGAAGCTGGCGAAAGAGCCTGGCGCAAATCTGATTCTAAGGGCGGTGCAGGATCTGAGCGTTGGCGGTCGGGAGTCGGACAGCAGCTATCAGTACACCCTGCTGTCGGATAATCTTGATGAGCTGCGCCAGTGGGAGCCGAAAATCCGTAACGCGCTGAATAAGCTGCCGCAGCTGGCTGACGTCACCTCTGACCGCGAAGATAAAGGCTCTGAACTGGCGCTGACCTACGACCGCACCAGTATGGCGCAGCTGGGGATTGATGTCGCTGCAGTCAACAGCCTGCTGAATAATGCCTTTGGTCAGCGGCAAATCTCCACCATCTATCAGCCGCTGAACCAGTATAAAGTGGTGATGGAAGTCGATCCGCGTTACAGCAGCGATGTCACCGCCCTCGATCAGATGTATGTGATTAACCGCGCCGGCAAGGCAATCCCGCTGGCCCGTTTTGCCCGCTGGCAGCCGGCCAGCGCGCCGCTGAAGGTGCATCATCAGGGGCTGGATGCCGCCTCCACCCTGTCGTTTAACCTGCCTGAAGGCGTCTCCCTGTCGCAGGCCTCGGTGGCGATTGAGCGCACCATGACCGCACTCGGGGTGCCTGCCAGCGTGCGCGGCAGCTTCGCCGGTACCGCCGCAGTGTTTAAAGAATCCCAGGACAGCCAGCTGTGGCTGATTCTGGCAGCGATTGCCACGGTGTATATCGTGCTGGGCATTCTGTATGAAAGTTATGTGCATCCGCTGACCATCCTCTCGACCCTGCCCACCGCCGGGGTGGGCGCGCTGCTGGCGCTAACGCTTTCCGGCACGCCGTTCAGTCTGATTGCGCTGATTGGCATTCTGCTGCTGACTGGCATTGTCAAAAAGAACGCGATTATGATGGTGGACTTTGCCCTGCAGGCGGAGCAGCAGGGGCTGAGTGCCCGGCAGGCCATTGAACAGGCCTGCCTGCTGCGCTTCCGGCCAATTATGATGACCACCCTGGCAGCACTGTTCGGCGCACTGCCGCTGATGCTCAGTAGCGGCGACGGAGCCGAACTGCGTCAGCCGCTGGGGATCACTATTGTTGGCGGTCTGCTGGTCAGCCAACTACTGACACTGTACACCACGCCGGTAGTGTTTCTCTGTCTGGATAAATTGCGGCGCAAAGCGCGCCCTGCCACCACGGCAATCGCAGAGGAGCCGGCTTAATGATGGGAAAATGGCGTCTGGGGATTAGCGCAAAACTGTTTGCCGCTATTTTTTCCACCTGCCTGCTGGTGCTGGTCACCATGCACTGGGGGGTGAGATTAAGTTTTGAGTACGGCTTTGTTAACTATATTAAGCGCGGCAATGAACACCGGCTGATGCTGCTGGGTGATGCGCTGGCAGAAGAATATACTCAGCACGGTAACTGGACCTTTCTGCGCCACAATACCAAAGCCATCTTTCGTATTTTACATGCGCTGGAACAAACGCCGGATGCCAGTACCCTGCCGCCGCGCGGCTGGCGCACGCAGTTTTGGGTGATCGATCAGCAATATAAGGTGCTGGTCGGTCCCCCCCGCCCGCCCCCGGCAGAAGGCAGGCGCTATCCTATTACCACCGCCAGCGGCAAAATTGTCGGCTGGGTGATTGGTTCTCCCTCGGAGCGTCTGACGCGCATTGCCGATATAAATTTCGATCAACAGCAGCGGCGCACCAGCTGGCTGATTGTCGCCCTTGCCACCCTGCTGGCGGCGCTGGTCACCTGGCGGCTGTCGCGCGGCCTGCTGGCACCGGTCAAACGCCTGGTGGCAGGCACTCATCAGCTGGCGGCTGGCGACTTCTCCACTCGGGTAACCCCCGGGAGCCGTGATGAACTGGGGCAACTGGCGCAGGACTTTAACCGCCTGGCCGGCAGCCTGGAGAAAAACCAGCGGATGCGCCGCGCCTTTATGGCCGATATCTCCCATGAACTGCGTACGCCGCTGGCGGTGCTGCGTGGCGAACTGGAGGCGATCCAGGACGGGGTGCATCAGCTAACCCCGGAGGTGATGCAGGCATTACAGGGCGAGGTCGCCACCCTGACCAAACTGGTAGACGACGTTCATCAGCTGTCGCTTTCCGATGAAGGCGCGCTGGCCTACCGCAAAAGCACCATTGACCTGGTACCGCTGCTGCAGTTGACGGTGGCCAACTTTCAGGCGCGTCTGGAACGTCATCCGCTGCGTGTGCAGCTGACGCTGCCGCAGCAGGCGTTACAGTTTGGCGATCCCGATCGCCTGCAGCAGCTGTTCAGCAATCTGCTGGAAAACAGCCTGCGCTATACCGATCCCGGCGGCTGGCTGCATATCGATCTGACGACGGACCAACAGGACATCGCAATTACCTTTGAAGACAGCGCGCCGGGGGTCACCGACCAGCAGCTCAGCCACCTTTTTGAGCGCTTTTACCGCACGGAAGGATCGAGAAACCGCGCCAGCGGGGGGTCCGGCCTCGGACTGGCAATTTGCCAGAACATTGTTGATGCCCATGATGGCCGACTGACGGCCGCACATTCTGCTGCGGGCGGGCTGGCGGTCAGGGTATACTTACCCCATTCACCCCACTCTGCATCCGGTTTAGCCAGCCGCTAACAGAAGATAATCATGAATTCAGATCGCGCTGCCCCACTGATTTTAATTGTGGAAGATGAACCCCGCCTCGGTCAGCTACTGGTGGATTACCTGCAGGCTGACAATTATCGCACTCACCATCTGCTGCGCGGCGATGAAGTGCTCCCCTGGGTGGATCAGCATCACCCCGATCTGATGATCCTCGACCTGATGCTGCCCGGAATGGACGGCCTGTCGGTATGCCGTGAGCTGCGCCGTCAGGGGAAAGGTTTGCCGGTGATGATGGTCACCGCCAAAACCGAAGAGATCGACCGCCTGCTGGGGCTGGAAATTGGCGCTGATGATTATCTGTGCAAACCATTCAGCCCGCGCGAAGCGGTGGCGCGGGTAAAAACCATTCTGCGCCGCTGTCTGCCAGCGGCACAACCGGTAGCGGAAGGGGCGCAGCTGGTGATCAATCAAAGCCGCGTGCAGGCCAGCTGGAATAATCAGCCGCTGGAGTTAACCCCCGCGGAATTTCGCCTGTTACGCGCCCTGGCGCTGCAGCCGGATACCGTTTCCAGCCGCGAGCAATTGATGAATCTGCTGTATGACGATTACCGGGTGGTCACCGACCGCACCATTGACAGCCATATCAAAAATCTGCGGCGCAAGCTGGAAGCGCTGGATGCCGACCGGCCGTTTATTCGCACGGTGTACGGCATGGGCTACCGCTGGGAAGCAGGTGTCTGCAAATTGATTTAGATCAGTTTTTCCCGCCATCGACTCCTTTAGAATGCCGCGCTTAACGGTGCGGTGACGGCCTGCGCCGCAGGCTGTCCTCACCTCTGACCTGATATCAGACTGAGAAATTATGTTTAAACCGGAACTGCTCTCTCCGGCCGGTACGCTGAAAAATATGCGCTTTGCTTTTGCCTATGGCGCAGATGCCGTGTATGCCGGTCAGCCCCGCTACAGCCTGCGGGTGCGTAACAATGAATTTAACCATCCAAACCTCGCCACCGGCATCGCGGAAGCCCATGCGCTGGGGAAAAAGTTTTACGTGGTAGTGAATATCGCGCCGCATAACGCCAAGCTGAAAACCTTTATTCAGGATCTGCGTCCGGTGGTGGAGATGCAGCCGGATGCGCTGATTATGTCCGATCCGGGGCTGATTATGCTGGTTCGCGAGGCTTTTCCGCAGATGGATATTCATCTTTCAGTGCAGGCCAATGCGGTAAACTGGGCAACGGTGAAATTCTGGCAGCAGATGGGCTTAACCCGGGTGATCCTGTCACGCGAGCTGTCGCTGGAAGAGATTGCCGAGATCCGCCGCGAAGTGCCGGAGATTGAACTGGAGATTTTTGTCCACGGTGCGCTGTGCATGGCCTACTCCGGCCGCTGCCTGCTGTCCGGTTATCTGAATAAGCGCGACCCCAACCAGGGCACCTGTACCAACGCCTGCCGCTGGGAATACAGCGTGAAGGAAGGTCAGGAAGACGTTAATGGCAATATTATCCCGGTGCAGATGCACCATCCTGAGCCGGTGACGGGCACGGAGCAGCCGACCGATAAGGTGTTTACTCTGGAAGAGACGCAGCACCCTGGGGAATATATGACCTCATTTGAGGATCAGCACGGCACCTATATTATGAACTCGAAAGATCTGCGCGCGGTGGCCCACGTTGAGCGTCTGACGCAGATGGGCGTGCAGTCATTAAAAATTGAAGGCCGTACCAAATCGCACTACTACTGCGCCCGTACCGCTCAGGTTTATCGCCGGGCGATTGACGATGCTGCCGCCGGTAAGCCTTTCGATCCCAGCCTGCTGGAAACCCTGGAAGGACTGGCGCACCGCGGTTATACCGAGGGCTTTTTACGCCGTCATACCCATGACAGTTACCAGACCTACAGTCACGGCTATTCCGCCTCGCAACGCCAGCAGTTTGTCGGCGAGTTTACCGGTGAACGACGCGGTGAGCTGGCGCAGCTGGATGTGAAAAATAAATTCATCATCGGTGACAGCCTGGAGTTAATGACTCCGGCAGGCAATATTATTTTCACCCTGACGCAGATGGAAAATAACCAGGCGCAGCCGGTGAGCGTCGCACCCGGTAATGGCCATCTGGTGTGGATCCCGCTGCCGGCGGATCTCAGCACCAACTATGCCCTGCTGGTGCGCAATCTGCCGCAGGCGCAGGAAAACCCCAGCCCCGCCTGCTGATACCCGGGGCTTCAGTCCGCTGCGCAGATGCTGCGGGCTGCCTTTCTACATTTTTCAAAATAATTCTGCGCCGTCTGCCTCACAGAGCGCTTATGCTGTATGCTTTGTCCGGATTGCCCCCAGGCTTGCTGCAGGAAATATATATATGACAAAACATCCACTCACATTCGCCATTCTTAATGGTAAAAATGCCGGTAACGAGGCGCTGCGCGCGGCCATTGCCAGGCTACGCGACGAAGGCTTTCCCCTGACGGTACGCGTCACCTGGGAGCACGGCGATGCCACGCGCTATTTGCAGGAAGCCGTACAAATGCAGGCTGCAACAGTAATTGCTGCGGGTGGTGACGGCACCGTCAATGAAGTGGCAACCGCTGTTGCCCGGCTGACGCCCGCTCAGCGCCCGGTGCTGGGGATTATACCGCTGGGCACCGCTAACGATTTTGCTACCAGCGCCGGTATCCCCGCTGAGCCGGAAAAGGCGCTGCGCCTGGCGATTCATGGCAAATCCTGTCCGGTGGATCTGGCACGGGTTAATCGCGAGCGCTACTTTATTAATATGGCGACCGGCGGTTTTGGCACCCGTATAACCACCGAAACCCCGGAGAAGCTGAAAGCGGCGCTGGGGGGCGTATCCTATGTGATCCACGGCCTGATGCGCATGGATACGCTGAAGGCCGACCACTGTGAACTTCACGGCCCGGATTTTCGGTGGAGTGGCGATGCGCTGGTGATCGGTATCGGTAACGGTCGTCAGGCTGGCGGCGGCCAGGAGCTGTGCCCCGATGCGCTGATCAATGATGGCCGGCTGGAGATTACCGTAGCTACCTCACAATCGCTGCTGCCAACGCTGATGCATCAGCTGACCAGTGATGAAAAAAACCCCAACCTGGTCACCGCCTCACTGCCCTGGGTCACCATCCGCGCTCCCCACAGCATGACCTTTAATCTTGATGGTGAGCCGCTGAGCGGCACCGAATTTCATATCGAAATTCTGCCTGCCGCGCTGGAATGTCGTCTGCCCCCCGATTGTGCTCTGCTAAGTTAAGCCTCTGACAATACTTTAACCCCCGCGCTATGGTGGATAAAAATTCCGCCATAGCACTCAATTGAGTGGTTGGAATAAGAATTGACGTGCAGTGACATTTAATCTGGCACAGATTGGATTTAAAGTTATGTCGAAGCTGTAAATGTATGCAACCAACCGTAATATAATTCCGGTGAATAATATTCATCCTCTGAAAATGTGCATACGGATGCAGCTGTAAACACAGCATTACGCGAGAAACTCACCAGATATAATAAAGGGGGTGGTTAAATGAGCTTCGTCATTTTAAACAAAAGTGATTATTTTAGTTGTGGCCTGCGAGAAATCATTCACGAGGCTGAGACAAAAGACAGCAAAATTACCGTGACGCCGGATATTGAACATCTTGAAGGGGTAATGAAAAAAAACACGGCAAAAATTACGTTTATATCTGAGTGGAGCACTAAAACCCAGCAGGAACGAGACAGCATCAATAAGCTGATAACAGCCCATCCCGGCACGCTATTTATCATATTTTTTAAGGTACCTCCCTGTGTATTTGAAGAATATATCTATATTCGGTCTAATGTTATTGTTATGGCTAAGAATATCTCGCTGCAGACGCTGAAGAACCTGATAGCCTGCTACAAAGCGCGCAACAGCTCGACGCGAGCCGGCGAGTTCTGCATCGACAAAACCCTGCTTTCCTTCACGCGTCGGGAGTCTGAAATCCTGCATATGTGGATGGCTCAAAGAAGCTCGGAAGAGATCTCCCATCAGGCCAACATTACGGTAAAAACCGTTTTGGCACATAAAAATAACCTTAAGAAGAAAAGTAAATCAAAACGGGCTAATGTCCTTTTCCAGATAGTAAACATTGCCAACAGCATTATGCCGTGGCAGGTTAATGCATAATTAACGCAGTTTATTGTCAGGTTTTCATTAACAACAGTAATTTAATCCCACCAGGGGAAAATCAGGTCATTTGCTGCCCTGAATAATATGACTGATAACATCATAGAGGCTGTCTATGAACACAGGAAATTTATCACGTGACGTAAGTTTCTGTACTGATATCAGCTAAAAACAATCCGCAGGCTAAATACAATAACAACGCTGCCGCAGAGCAGTTAATAGCACCAGAATTAGCCACTTATTATTCGTAATGAAAATGGGTTATTGCCAGCCAGTAAAATAATCCGCGCCAGCGGTGTTTACTCAGGACTGAGCCCTGATGTAACAATCCGCAGAGAACACCGTTTGATATTATTCCCTGCACGCCGGCCAGCCCGGTACGGTTAACTGCCCACTACTGCGCGTACCGCCCGCAATACGAGCCGATGTTACTGGCGGCCATAGCGATGGACGACCATGATCGACCCGATTGGTGATTATGTGTTTAACCGCGCCTTCTTAGTGCCGTGCCCGGTGTACAGTCAGAACTAATGCCCCCTGTGAAAACAGCGCGGAAATTCCCTGCGTTGTCACCCCAATCAAGGTCAACCTCGGCAAACGGATCTCAATTGACAAGGACACCCATTATGAACTTTACAATGTCTTCTGGCGTGCTGGTTATTGAACTCAATTTGATCGTCACCACCACGCTGGCCTGTCTGCTACTGATGTTGGGCTACAGTGTGCGCCAGCGCATCGCGGTCTTTGAACGCTTCTGTTTTCCTGCCCCGGTACTCGGCGGCTTTATTTTTGCCCTGCTGAGCTTATTGTTGGAAGTCACCAACCTCGCCACTTTTAAGCTGGATACCACCCTGCAGGCTCCGCTGATGCTGGCTTTCTTTACTACTGTTGGCCTCGGCGGCAGCCTGGCGCTGATTAAAAGAGGCGGTAAAGCGCTGATTATCTATCTGCTGATTTGCTGGGCGGTGGCGGTGTTACAGAATGGCTTCGGCGTTTCGCTGGCCACGCTGCTCAGTCTGGAGCCGTTACTCGGCGTTGCCGCCGGTTCGGTGTCACTGGTAGGAGGCCACGGCACCTCCGCGGCTTTCGGCCCGTTGATGGAAGAGCGCGGCGTTCAGGGGGCTTATGTGGTGGCGATTGCCTCCGCCACCTTTGGTTTAATTATCGGCAGCCTGACCGGCGGCCCGCTGGCTAACTGGCTGATCCGAAAAAACCAGCTGAAAATCGAGACCGCCTCCGGAGGTTATAACGTCAGTTATGAGGAGATAGTGGCCACGCGGCAGGCCGGGGAACAGGTGACTTCCCGCGAGTGCCTGAAAACCTTTACCCTTACTGGCGTCCTGATGCTGTTCGGCATTGTCCTGATCGATGTGATAAACCTTCTCGGGATTAAAAATCTGGTGATCCCGACTTATCTCGCGGCGTTGATCGGGGCTATTTTAATGCGAAATCTCAATGACTGGCGGCCGCTGATAAAGATTAACAGTCGGGTGGTCGATCTGATCTCGAATATCTCGTTGGGGATGTTTTTAACCATGGCGATGATGTCGTTGAAGATCTGGGAGCTGGCCGGGCTGGCGCTGCCGCTGGTGATTATTCTGGTAATGCAGGTGCTGCTGCTGATGGCGATTACCATCTGGGTGCTGTTTCCGGCCCTGGGGCGCGATTATGATGCGGCGGTGATGTGTGCCAGTATGATGGGCCACGGCCTGGGTGCCACCCCCAATGCGATGGCGAATATGGGGGCGGTGGGTGAGCGTTACCAGCTGCATTCGGAAAAAGCCTTTCTGATTGTGCCGCTGTGTGGGGCGGTATTAATCGATGTGGTCAGTATTCCCTGTATTGTGCTGTTTATTAATCTTTTTGCGCCTGGCGGTTAAAATCTGCTGATATTCAACCGGACATATCCTCTCTCCCCCGCTCCCACAATTGGGTGCGGGGGAGTTACGAGATTACCACCAGCGATGAAAATGATGCACCGGCCCGCAGCCGTGGCCGACCTCCAGGGTATCAGCCTGTTGCAGCGCCTGATGCAGCCATTGCTTTGCCACGGCAACCGTTTGTTCCCAGTTATCAAAGCGTGGACGCAATGCGGCCAGCGCCGCTGACAGCGTACAGCCGGTACCGTGCGTGTTACGGGTAGCAATACGCGGGGCGCTAAAGCAGTGTTCGCCTGCGGCGCTAAACAGCCAGTCGGGGCTTTCCGTCTCGGTTAAATGTCCACCTTTCATCAGCACCGCCTGACAGCCCAGCGCCAGCAGCGCTCTGCCCTGCTCACGCATTTCCTGCTGATTACGCGCCATGCTGCACTCCAGCAGTGCCGCCGCTTCCGGTAAGTTGGGTGTAATTAATGCCACCTGCGGCAACAGCTTCTCGCGCAGCGTGCTAACCGCGGCGGCTGACAGCAGCGCATCGCCACTTTTTGCCAGCATTACGGTATCCAGCACTACCCAGGGCGCGGACGTCCGCCGCAGCTGTTCCGCCACCAGCTCCACAATATCGACATCCGCCAGCATGCCGATCTTAATGGTATCAATGCGCACATCCGACAGCACTGACGCCAGTTGCGCGGCAACAAACGCCGCATCAATCCGGTACACCGCCTGCACGCCGCAGGTATTCTGCGCCACCAGCGCGGTGACCACGCTGGTGCCATAGGCCGCCAGTGCGGAGAAGGTTTTCAGGTCGGCCTGGATCCCGGCACCGCCACTGGGATCGGTTCCGGCAATGGTCAGGGCATTAATACGTTTCGTCGCTGCCTGCGCCGGGAATGGCGGTGGGACAGAAAGAGGGGAAAAAACGGTTTCAGGCTGGTGCATTATCACTCCCAACCGGCGAACAGAAAGGCGATATCATGGCGATATCTGACTTCCCTCCGCTGGCATTATCCAGTTCAGGTTCAACGGGTATTTCTCAGCCTGTGTTAGCAGGGCACCCCGAGTCAGTTAACAGCAGCAAAGTTGCGATCCGCGTCCTGTTAAGCGTGGGTCAGGATAAGGGCTGGTGGGGGGATTGTAAATGGGGGAAGATTCAAAGTATGGCATGTAAACGCAACGCTGATAATATCCCCATCAGTCTTTATAAATAAAATTTTATTTGCAATGTGTTAGGATAATATTTACCACAGAGATATAAAAAGATGACGTTAAAGAATATAAATGAGAGGTTTCCATTGTAAAGCGTATTACCAGCCAATTTATAATTACATAGCACTATCCGCTTTATTTATAAATTCATCGATTTGTTTCCAGATAAAACGCATTTGGGCATGATCGAATTCCTGAGATTTATCCCCAAATATATCACAGTGATCGAGCATAAATTTCATATCTGCGTAGTGCTGGTCATCTTTAATATGATGGAATTTAAGGATAATCATAGGATCATTTACATCATTAATCAGCCTGGCATGAAATAAGTCAATGTAATATGGGCTTATGGCACCCCGATTATTGATGCTGGAATCATTTATAAGACCGAATTTTCGATCTTCGTTGGTTTGATAAACTTCGATAAATCCGTTTTCTTTCCATAATTTCCTTAAAGCCACGATCTCTTTAGCCCACTCTCTGGCATCGTAACCAAATTTATCGCTTATCACTGCAAAAAGGCTGTTAATTTTTACATCAGATATCCTGGCTTTCTTGAGGGGTATTGCGAAGATTTCATTTTTTCCCTGGAAAAATTCAAACAGCCCTTGTTCTTGTTCTGAAGAGGACCCACTAAAGAACTGTCTGCTCACATTGTGAGACTGTGTCCCAAGGGGAGCGACGAGATCTTTCTTATCAGCTAAGTCCATCATCTTTACCTCAACTTAAAAAAATGTCTAACGAACACTTAATATTACGTGAAGCTTATGCAATTAACGTAAATGCATAACATATTATTTAAATGAGGTTTAACAGCGAAACCTCATTTAAAACCCTGCACTGAGACAATAAGTGATGTATAAAACTAATCAAACTGGTAATTTTTATAATAAATAATACGCTGCTGATAGCCCTGTATCAAGCAGTCGCTTTTGATTATCTGTGAGCCATAATTATTTTTTTCAAAAAGAGATTCTTTAGCGGCACACTCATTGACAATATAATTGTCCCAGTCTTTTTTTGCATTTTGTATGGCAGTGATAAAGTCCTTATAGTTAATGAAAGAATCTTTATCTTTTTGTATATCGTCTGTGAATATAGCGAATTGTTTATTATACAAACGTTTAGTTTTATATTCCAGACTATTCATACAGGCTTCTATTGATGCCGATACAACCTGATTATAACATTGCTGTGCACTGTCTGTATTCTCTGAAAGCAGTTGTTTATACTGGGTAGAAAATACAGCGCAAGGGAAAAGTAATATCCAAAGTATAATTTTTGCAATCATTATCTGCTTTTCCCTGATATTTTTCCTTCTGCTCTGTAAGTCAGCATTCCTGCTTTAGGTTCCATTGCCGCTTATCCTCCGATAATATTTATGACTAAATCCCTATAATCTGCGCTCAGCCTGATCGTTGCCAAACCATCAAACTGACAGGCTCAGGATACCCTGGCGTAGTAAAGAAAAACAGTCCGCATAAAATTGCCGGTTCTGAACTTATTTATACTGTCAAACTTTATGCAGCGCGCTCTGTGGTGCGTTAATTCCCCTCACCGTTCTGCCAGATATTACCCCGATCGCTGCCAGCCAGCGGCTGCCTGAGCGATCCTTTACAGGAACCGCTGGTTGTCGCGCGTATTATTGAGCACTTACAGCAACAGTGTGGTCAGCACGAGATCCTGAAGGTCATTATTCCTCGTGGCGTTGTCTTTCCTGAGCATGCCGACCATTCGCACTACCCGTATACCGATAATCAGCGTATCACCGTGCAGAATGCGCAGGATGCCATGTGCTTTCCCAGTGACACGCCGGCTGAGCTGTTGCCTCACATAGCCACAGTATTACTGGAAACTACCTTATATAATGATCTCCATGCAGTACCAGACCGTACATCAATAAAAAAGGCCGCACCATGGGTGCGGCCTTTCTTCGTTATCTCAGAGCAGGATGCCAGCCCCCGGTTTACGGCAACGCGTAGGCAATCACATAATCACCGCGATCTGGCGACTGACGTGCGCCCCCGGCGGAAATCAGTATATACTGCTTACCATTCTGCGGAGAAACGTAGCTGATCGGTCCCCCCTGGCTGCCAACCGGCAGACGCGCTTTCCACACTTCTTTACCGGTAGAACTGTCAAAGGCGCGCAGATAGTAGTCCTGGGTACCGGCAATAAACACTAACCCACCCTGCGTCGCCAGGGTGCCGCCCAGGGTTGGCATACCCACCGGCATTTTCGCCCGCATTTTCACGCCAAATGGCCCGGTATCCTGTACCGTACCCACCGGCACCTGCCAGACAATTTTACGGGTCTTCATATCGATCGCCGACAGCGTGCCAAACGGCGGGGCCTGGCAGGGGATGCCCAGTGGAGACATAAAGCGGTTTTTATTTACCGCATACGGCGTCCCTTTTAATGGCACCGCACCCATTCCGGTGTTAACCGCTTCTCCACCGTTGCTGGCAGCAGATTTTGAGGTATCCTGCGGGATCATCTGCACCCACAGTCCCAGGCGCATATCATTAACAAACATATATTGGTTGTTGGGATCGAAGGAGATGCTGCCCCAGTTCATGCCACCCAGAGAGCCAGGGAAACTCAGTGAGACATCGGTATCCGGTACGGTAAACAGCCCGTTATAACGCATCGACTTAAAGCTGATACGACAGGCCAGCTGGTCAAACGGCGTCGCTCCCCACATATCCGATTCGGTCAGCGTCTGATTACCAATTGATGGCATTTCCGTGGAGTGCGGCTGAGTCGCGGTATACTGCTCATTCGGGATATGGCCCTGAGGCATTGGCAATTCTTCTACCCGGGTCAGCGGCTTACCGGTTGCCCGATCGAGTACCCAGATCATGCCGGTTTTGGCACCAATCACCACCGCCGGTTTGCTGCTGCCATCCTTCATCGGGAAGTCAACCAGGCTCGGCTGCATCGGCAGGTCAAAATCCCACAGATCGTTATGTACTGTC
This sequence comes from uncultured Erwinia sp., assembly GCA_945290265.1. Lineage (GTDB taxonomy): Bacteria > Pseudomonadota > Gammaproteobacteria > Enterobacterales > Enterobacteriaceae > Erwinia. The sequence goes on along the minus strand of CALYQW010000003.1, from coordinate 56,388 downwards.
TGATAGACCCACTTCTCTTTACCGGTGGTGGCATCCAGCGCCAGTACCGAAGCACCATACTTATGATCCAGCGGGGTACGATCGGCCCCCCATAAATCCACCGATGAGCTACCCATCGGGATAAACACGGTATTCATCGCCGGATCGTAAGACATCGCCGCCCAGGAGTTCGGGGTACTGCGGGCAAAATGTTTCCCTGGTGCCAGAGTCGCATTCGGATCAACATTACCCGGGTCAAACGCCCAGCGCATTTTACCGGTGATCACGTCAAAACCACGCAACACGCCGCCTGGCATATCGGTCTGAACGTTATCCGCCACCCGGCCCCCCACCACCACGGTGGTGCCTGCCAGAGTCGGTGCCGCGGTCAGCTGATACTGTGGATCCGGCGCATTCCCCAGCCCGGCTTTCAGATCAACTACGCCCTGCTGGCCAAAGCCGGTACAGAGTTCACCATTATCGGCATTAATCGCAATCAGGCGTGCATCAATGGTATTCATCAGAATACGGCGCTGACAGGTATCACCTGCCGGCAGAGTCACCGGAGTGACCGGGGTTGAGCCTGGCTGGGTCGGCTGTTGCAGCGGTTTGTTGACATCAAACCAGGCCAGGCCACGGCAGCGGTTCCAGACGTCCGCCTGCGCATTAATTTCCCGTTTCCACAGCTGTTTACCGCTGTTGGCTTCCACCGCGATCACGTTGTTATGTGGGGTGCAGAGATACAGAGTATTACCAATCTGCAGCGGAGTTTGCTGATCTTCCGCACCGTTACCGGTTGGACTTTGCGGAATATCGCCGGTATGCAGCGTCCAGGCCACCTGCAGATTTGACACGTTATCGCGGGTGATCTGGCCGATTGCGGCAAAACGGTCACCCTGCGGGGTACGACCATAGTTGCTCCAGTCCTGCTGCGGCTGTGACTTATCGGTTGGGATCAGCGGCAGCGGTTTACCGTTGAAGGCCACCACCGGATGCGGCTGGTACATTTGTACCAGCGTAGCGCTCATTGCCAGGAAGATCAGCAGGCTGCACCCCCAGGAAAGCCTCTTCAGCGGGCGCTTACCCTCACGCTGACGCAGGCGAGGCCAGAGAAGAAAAGCCAGTAACATCAGACCGGCAGGCACCATCAGCCGGGAAACCAGCGGCCAGAATGCCCAGCCGGCATCGGTTACTGCCCAAATCAGGGTACCAATAAAGAACGCCAACAGCAGTATCACTGCGGACGATTTAGCGCGCAGAAACTGCACTGCTGACAGCAAAATAACAATACCGGCGATCAGAAAATAGCGGCTGCCATTCAGTGCAACCAGTTTGCCGCCACCGATGACGAAAAACAGCCCAACAGCCAGCAGGATCAGGCCCAGAATGATTGACCAGAGACGCAGGCCCTTCGGTGGTGGAACAGTATTTTCATGCATGTTAACTCTCTCCTGAAAAAATAAGGCACGTAGCAATCCCCGGCAGGAACGGCGCGGCGCTTTGCTGCTTAACGGCCCTTTCCAGCGGCATTGACAACTATATTTATAAGACACCCCCCGCTAAGAGGTGGAATATTCAACGCGCTGAGCCCCTGGAGTACAGATGATCTCAGCCCGCGATTGCGCTTTGTATTAACGCTGTGCTGCTCAGAAACTGAGTTGAAAACGCTGTCAATCGACAAATAACAGCACAGAAATGTGAAAAAAAGCCATTTTATATAACACAGCTCAATAAAAGCTACAATCTGCCGCGGACTGAACAGCATTATTTTGCTGCAGAAGAAGCGTTAATTAATTACACAGGAAGATAATCCAGGAGAGGTAAATATCAAATATATTCACCAGAGAAGGTGAAATTCTATTAATGATAGTGGGGAAAAGATAATGCGTAGAATAACAGCAGGAAGGGTATCCGTTATTAACGGGATTAGAGCCTATCCCATTAGGTGTCATTGTTGTAGTGAGTTTGAACACGGCCAGCGCGCAGGAACCGCAGCGTACACGAAGTACGTGAGGATTCTGAGCACTGCCCTGGTTCAAAAAAACGAATAAAATAGCCTAATGGGATAGGCTCTTAATGTCTGAGATTTATTTGCCTTATGCTTTGCCTTTGAATTTGACCCTTGTTTGGCTTCGCTTTCGACGGTTTTCAAAGGCCATGGCAAAAGCCCTGGCCTTTGAAAAAAACCAGCCACCAGAGCTACATCAGCCAACTAAACCAAACACCGCCCCCGGCTGATTACACCGCAGGCATTCACCTGCCCAATCGCGCCAGAACCACCGCGCGAAACTGTACCGAAAACAATATCAACAACCCCCCATAAACCACCATCCCCGGGATTACCGCTGTAACCAGCCAGCTGTAACTGTCGATTGAATCCAGCGGTATAACCAAAACATTCACCAGCAGATAAAACAGCAGCATCCCCAGCGTTGCGGCAAATACCGGCAGTATCTTGCGACTGAAAGCCGTAAGATCGCTACCTATCAGCCGCAACAAACAGGTCATGATCGGAAAAAAGTTGATGATATTAGCAATCAGATAACACATGGCAAACTGGGTAATCGAATAGTGGATCCCGATGAAAAAGGCCCCCACCTGCAAACCCGTGCCGACAATGCCTAACCGCATCAAAATATCCGTTCTGCCGCGTGCGCTGAAAACCGGACCGGCGGTACTGAGTACTGACTGCACTATCGCCGTGGGTGCCAGCCAGGTTAATACCGCAGCCGTAATATGCCACTGCTCACCAAACACCAGATTAATAAATGGATGACTGAAAATGGCAATGCCACTCATCAGCGGCGCAGTAATCACTAAAATAACAAATACGCAGTTAAGATAGATTTCCCGCAATACCGGCAGGTCGTCCTGACTGCGGCTGAGGATGGGATAGAGCGAACGTGACGCGACATACGTCAGGCTCTGCAGTGGGAAAATCATAATGCGGTAAGCCAGATTATAGCTGCCGAGGATCGCTGCCGACATATATTTACCGATCATGAAGCTATCCACATTACGCGAAAAATAATTAATCAGATTGAACAGTGACAGATTGGCACTGAAACCAAAGATACTTTTCAACTCTGCAAAATTAATCATTTTTTTCAATGACGGACGCCAGTCTGAAGCCAGCCAAAATTGTATCGCCGACATCAGATTCATCACCACCGCCTGCACGACCAGACTGAACACTCCCCATCCGAAGTTTGCCATGATAATGGCCACAAGCACTGAGACCAGCGATGAGCTGACTTCAATCAGCGAAATTTTCTTAAAGCGCGATTCACGCTCCATAAGCGCCAGATGGGCAGCAGCACAGCTGGACAGCGGAAAAATAATGCTCATCACCGACAGTACCAGCGTCAACTTTTCCTGGTGATAAACAGCGGCAATCCACGGAGCCAGACCACACACAATCAGAGCCAGCAAACATCCTACAAAGGTATTGAGCCAGAATACGGTATTTTTCAGGCTTTCATTAAGGGTTTTGCGCTGGATCAGCGCCGCCGAAGTCCCTAAATCCCGCAGCAGTAACCCCAGATTCAACACCACCGTTGCCATAGCCATCAGCCCGTATTCAGCAGGAGGAATGATAGTGGCCAGATAGACCAGATTGACCCCCTGAATTCCGATCTTAGAAAACTGTGTAAATGCATTCCACTTGGCGTTTGAAAGCAGGCTCATTGATTCAACCTTATCAGGATCTCAGAAAAACGCCTTAGGGAACGGAGTAGTCCCCCGTCCCCTGGCGTCATAATGTGGTCGCCTGGAACTCAGGCAGAGATATCAACATTACTGCGGGGATGATGCCCGCGAAACCAGGTAAGCAGCGACAGCCATGCCAGGTTAGTGTGGCCACGCAACAGATATTTGATGATATATCTGATCATTTTCAGGTTACCGATCAGCGCATTGTCGCTGTAATAGCGGGCCGAGAGAATATGATCGTACATGCGTTCTTTTTCACGCCAGGCTTCAATCTGACCAGTGGCTGCAGAGAGTCCATGAAGCAGATACGAGGAGGTTTTGATGTGAAGCACCACGCCATACGATTTAAGCAATGCCAGGCGGCGGAAAAAACTAAAATCGACGCCATATAACGCAAAACGCGTGTCGAAGGGTTGGATACCCCGGTCATCAAACGCCGCCAGCAGCGAACGATAGATCACCAGCCCGGAACCGATGGAAACAATGTGCTGGTCAGTGCTAACAGGCCCCTCCTTGCGCACAGCAACATCATTGATTTTTGGATAATTCAGACTGTTATCCTGGAGTGAATAGATTAGCGGTAATTGCAAATCAATAACGGGATCAGAAGAATAATCCCGATCAAGCGTGGTGAAAAAATCGTCAGGGATGCAGCTGTCATCATCAAAAATAATATAACGTTCAGCCGAATTATCAGTCAGGAAAGTATTATATATTTCGCTGAGCGGACGGTTTTCCAGGTGATTAATTAAAGTAACCGGGTGAAATTTCGTTGCCAGTTGGTCGTACCAGGGAGACGCAACAATATCTGTGGGTCGGGGGCCATTGTTACAGACCGTCAGACTACAATCTGAACCGGGCATCGCCGTTGCGGCCAGCGTTTTGAAACTGTCCGACGCCAGTTTGTCATTATTATAGGTGACAATAAGTACTGCTGTTTTTACTTTTACCATGATCTAATTTATTCTTCCACTAACAGCTACAGACAGACACAGGATACACAGTAAATCATCATCAATTAATTCGGTCTGTCTGTTTGTATTACTTTTTGATACTTTCTAACAGATACTTTGGATTTTTACGTCTGACAGCCCAGTAAACTGATTCAAAACTGCCCTGACAATGATTTACTCTACGAATATGAAATTTAATATAATTACTGGCATCTTCTGTGAGATGATTCTTATTTCTCGAAATAAAATCTGCCATTGCTTTATCCAGACCATAACTGTTACTGACCCGCACCTTGTTACTGCTTTCATGATGCATAATGTAACTGGCTGCGGACAGACGGTAAAAATCACCGTAGGCTAACGCCAAACGAAACCAGGTATCCCAGTCCTGTAAACGGCGTACATCCTCACGGAAACCACCAATTTTTTTCAGGCGCGCCGCCAGGGTAAAGATCTGATTGGAGGCCACGTTGCTGTACATCAGCGTATCTTTACTAATTTTTTTATCGAATAACTGTAAATAATGGCGCGACAAACGGCCATCGGTTTCATCATAGAAATTCGTACAAAGGAAACTGTAGCGATCGTCCCAGGCCTTCACTAAAGAGGCCAGCCGGTTTTCCTCAAACTCGTCATCGTCATCCAGTCCGGTAATAAAATAACCCCTGGCACTATGAATAGCGTTATTACGTGCCACACAGGCGCCCTGTACGGTCTCGTTACGCAAATATTTGATGCGCGCATCTGACGCCATTAATTTTTCGCAAATTTCCTGGGTGTCGTCACTGGAAGCATCATCACTAATCAGAATTTCCAGATTCTTATAAGTTTGTTTCAGCACTGACTGGACTGCTCTGAATAGCAGTGCAGAACGATTATGCGTAGGGATATAAATGGATATCAGCTGTTCTTCATTCATTATTAAATAACCCTTTAACAGTGGACTTAATAAATGGCAGACGATTTTTTGAAAATGCAATTACTCTGGCGGCATCAAGAAGCCAGATTGCCATATCAAAGAGAATGTATAATGTATTTTTTGTGAACCATTTTCGCCACAGCAGCCTTTTACTTCTGGCAAGGATCTGATAGCGAAATGCCGAGTAATTCGTCGGCGTCAGATGAGAGGCATTACTGTCCTTATTACCGATGCCATGCAGCATTTCTACCTGGGTGGTAACCATAACTTTTTTATTACGCTGGCGTAACTGCAGACAGAAATCAATATCCACACTGTCTACATACAATTTCTCATCATAGATAAGGTCATCATCTATCCGACGGATATCAATCAGCGAACCACTGTTAATCACAAACCAGGCAGGAAATGTACCCTGTTTATCAGTCAGGCGGTCAGGTGAAGGCCTGCCATGATTATCCAGGATAACCATTCCGGGTTTTTTAGTGGCCGAGTTAAGATACTTTGGCCCGATAACCGCTGCACCGGAGATTTCCATTTCTTGTTCAAGTACCGCAACAATATTGGGAGTGATAATCGAGTCCTGATCCAGCAGAAACAAAAAATCCACCTGCTGCTGTTTACAAAAGGCCAGTGCGCGGTTAAGCGCCCCGGCTATGCCACCACGGTTCTGATTGTGAATAACGGTGATTTTTTCATGGTGACTGTCCGCTATCAGCTGTTCCGAATTATCAATAATTAACAAATGATCCACGGCCGCTAACAGGTTATCCAGATTATCCTGATATTCCTGCGATTCATAAATCACGATACATCCGAATACACTATTCATGATATTCCTCTAGGGATAAGATCCTAATAACAAAGGTACCCGCCACATTGTTGCCGTCCCCAATGCCACGATCAACACCATATAGCTCAGTAAAACCACGTTAAATATTCCTGGCCGCTTTTTCTGTACTTCCATCAGTAAATAAATATATAAAATTTGCGATAGCGGTACACCCCAGTAAAAATTACGGATAAACCAGGTCATCGAAATCAGCAGAATGCCATAGATCGTAATCATCAGGAATGCCGCGTAGGCACTCATAAAAGCCCGACTCTGTGCCAGCTCCTGATAGTTAAAGATGAAATAGAGTCCAATAATCACCGCTGCAATATAAATTTCACCGGAGTAGTAAATACGTTGATAACCTGCCATATCATAAAAGCTGGCACCGTCCACACCCGCGCCAAGATAAGCATTCACTTTCGACGTTAAATTCACCCCAACAAAAACATTCTGGAACTGTGTCAGCAGCGTTCCCTTTGCCAGCATTTCAGCCAGATTGATATTGACAAAAAATGAAACAGAAAATACAGCAAGAGAAAAGATAGTTAGCAGTCGCAAAAGTCGAGTACGATTTTTTAACAACACACCGACTAAAACGATAAAGATTATCAGTACTGCACTCCAGTGAAGCGACAGAGCAATACCCGCCATGGCCACCGCCAGCAGATACCTGCGGTTCCCAAAAAAGTAAGCGAACAGAATAACAAAAGGAACCGTAATTCCCTGTCGGTATGTGTTGGTCATCAAATCAAGAAAACTCCAGCTGTAGAGGAAGGAGATCAGACATAATGATTTATAATAACCACCGCGCAGGAACAATAAGACCACCAGAGCCAGTGCCACCAGAGCATATGATGAACTTATAAGGACATAAAAACTGTGGTCTCTTGACAACGTCTTGATTGACTCCATCAGATAATAAAAACCAATCCCCCAGGGAAAACTGGCAAAGTTGGTCATATTATCAAAATAACTGAGATACATTTTGGTGTCTGTGGTCCCCGGATAACGGGTTCCATAAAAACAAACCATTAAAACAAATACAAAAATGAAATTAATATTATCCAGCTGCCGACTTTTAGCCCGAATCGAGAAATAAGAAATCAACAACAGAAAAACAGATATCAGGAAATAAAATCCCAGAACAGGGTTAGATAAATATAGCGGCACAGAGAACCTCTTCTCCTGTTAATCACAGGCTGTGCAAAGCCGTTTCATCAGGTTAGCCGGAACGGCATTACGTTAACCTGATGAAACGCTGGATTAAAATACGTCGAAAAAATCCTGCCTAAGCCTGGTCCATCAGGCTTTAATTATGCGCGCTCACGCTGTAAGATCTTTTAACCGGCGTCCCTGCACATCTTTTGCGGAAAGAATCGGTTCAAAATCAATTGGCCACTCAATACCCACATCCGGGTCATTCCACAGCAGGCAACCTTCAAACCCCGGCGTGTAATAATCGGTGCATTTATACTCAAAGTCAGCAATATCCGATAACACCACAAAACCATGTGCCAGCCCGGGTGGGATCCACATCTGGGTTTTATTTTCTTCCGTCAGCCACACCCCCTGCCACTGACCGAAAGTCAGGGAATCAGGGCGAATGTCCACCGCAACGTCAAAGACTTCACCCCGCACGCAGCGAACCAGCTTACCCTGCGCATGTTGCGTCTGATAATGTAAGCCACGCAGCACGCCTTTTGTTGAGCGCGAATGGTTGTCCTGCACAAAATGGAAATCGATATCCAGTGCCTGCTGATAGCGCTGCTGCTCGAAGGTTTCGAGAAAAAAGCCGCGTTCGTCGCCGAATACCTGAGGCTGAATAATCTTCACATCGGCAATTTTGGTATTAATAATCTGCATTTTATTCCTCCTCGATCAGGCGTTGCAGATACTGTCCGTAACCGGTTTTGGTCAGCAGTTTTGCCTGCTCAGAAACCTGTTGTCTGGTCAGCCAGCCTTTGTGGTAACCAATCTCTTCCAGACAGGCGACCTTAAAGCCCTGACGCTTTTCGATGGTATGAATAAACTGTGATGCTTCCAGCAGGCTTTCATGGGTTCCGGTATCCAGCCAGGCAAAGCCGCGCCCCAGTTTTTCAACATGCAGCTGGCCTTTTTGCAGATAAATTTCGTTCAGCGTGGTGATTTCCAGTTCGCCACGGGCGGACGGTTTCACCTGTTTCGCCATTTCCACCACATCGCTGTCGTAAAAATAGAGTCCGGTGACGGCCCAGTTAGAGCGCGGTTTCAGCGGCTTTTCTTCCAGCGATATCGCGCGGTTCTCCTGATCAAATTCCACCACGCCAAAACGTTCCGGATCCAGCACCTGGTAGCCGAAGACCGTGGCACCTTCGCGGCGTTTAACCACCGACTCCAGCTTCTGGCCGAAGCTTTCACCAAAGTAGATATTGTCACCCAGCACCAGCGCACAGCTGTCACCGTCAATAAATTTTTCACCAATCAGAAATGCCTGTGCCAGGCCATCCGGGCTGGGCTGAACTTCGTAGCTGAAGCTGACACCAAACTGGCTGCCATCACCTAACAGACGCTTAAAGCCGGACATATCTTCCGAGGTGGAGATAATCAGGATTTCACGAATACCGGCCATCATCAGCACTGAAATCGGATAATAGACCATCGGCTTGTCGTAGATGGGCATCAGTTGCTTGGAGGTGCCCTGGGTGATCGGATAAAGACGCGTGCCCGAGCCGCCTGCCAGTACAATACCTTTCATTTTATTTGTACTCCTGTTAATTAATCAGACAGACCAAGACGTTCCATTGCGTAAGAGCCATCCAGCACACGTTTCCACCAAATTTCATTATTCAGATACCACTGCACCGTTTTGCGGATACCACTTTCAAAGGTTTCCTGCGGATGCCAGCCCAGTTCACGATCGATCTTCGCCGCATCAATGGCGTAACGCAGATCGTGTCCCGGACGATCTTTCACACAGGTGATCAAATCGCGGTAGTGGCTGATACCCGCCGGTTTCTCCGGCACCAGCTCTTCCAGCAGGGCGCAAATCGTGGTGACAACATCAATATTTTTACGCTCATTATGGCCACCAATATTGTAAGTTTCACCCACCTCGCCGCGGGTCACCACGGTATACAGCGCACGTGCGTGATCTTCCACGTACAGCCAGTCTCGGATCTGGCTGCCATCGCCATACACCGGCAGCGGTTTACCCGCCAGCGCATTCAGAATAATCAGCGGGATCAGTTTTTCCGGAAAATGGTACGGGCCATAGTTATTCGAGCAGTTAGTCACCAGGGTTGGCAGACCGTAAGTACGCTGCCAGGCGCGTACCAGATGATCGCTGGCAGCTTTGGATGCCGAGTACGGGCTGCTTGGCGCGTAAGGCGTGGTTTCAGTAAACAGATCGTTAGTCCCTTCCAGATCGCCATACACTTCATCGGTAGAAATATGGTGAAAGCGGAAGCGCTGTTTCGCCGCTGCATTAAGGTTGTTCCAATAGCTGCGTGCCGCTTCCAGCAGGGTGTAAGTTCCGGTGATATTGGTTTCAATAAATGCCGCCGGGCCATCAATGGAGCGGTCAACGTGACTTTCCGCAGCCAGATGCATCACCGCATCAGGCTGATAGCGGGTAAACAGCGCATCCAGTTCGTTGCGATCGCAGATGCTGACCTGAGCGAAATGATAACGCTCGCTATTCGCAACCGGTGCCAGTGACTCCAGATTACCTGCATAGGTCAGGCTGTCGACCACTATCACTTCATCTGTCGTGTCCTGAATGATATGACGCACCACTGCCGACCCAATAAAACCGGCACCACCGGTGACAAAAATTTTCATAATTTCCTCTTGGAATGTTCAATATATACGTCTATTCATTACCCGCACTTTGCCAGTAGCGCTTGTGCATACTTAATTTTTTTATTAATGAAGTCGGGATCTGCTTATATTTTTGCCCCAGCCAGTAACCAAGGATCTTCATAAAGTTGTTGACACAGGCGTAAGGAATATACAGTGGATTTTTCGCCAACAGGTATTTCAGTTCGGATAGCAGAAAGCGTTTCCCCTCTCCACCGGCACCGCCAAAATCACGTCTAATCCAGATCTCATCGGCATGAAAGACACCGATATCGAAATAGCGTTTAAACTCTTCCACCGGCGTGTAATTGTGCGAATGCCGTACCTGCGCACCGGCAACATAGGCCACTTTATAGCCTGCTTTAACGGCTTTGGCGGTAAAAAACATATCTTCACACAGGATGGTATCCGACGGGAATCCACCCAGTTCTTTAAACACACTGATGCGATATGCCGAAAATGAGTTGGACATAAACACGGTTTTCAATCCCAGCCGTCCGGCATCTGTCAGCCCGCAAACATGGGATTGCGCCGGGTAATTGAAATAGCGCGCATGTTGTGCAATCGGATTGGCATCTTTATGCGGCACCTGGCGACCATAGGCACAAGCGACCTGGGGATCGCTGAAGGCACGAATAATTTCATCAATAAAATTGATTTCCGGTATCGCATCCTGAGTGAGAAAAACCACCACATCAAAGTCATCCGCCTGCAACGCTATCGCCTGATTGCGGGTGCCACCGTGGTTAAAATCGAGTGACGAAATTATTTCAAGTTGAAAACCAGCCTCCGTCGCCACCCGCGCGGTCGCATCACAACTACCGGAATCAATCACCTGTACCCGGGTATCCGGCGAATATTTATTGATATTTTCGGCAACCTGACGCCATACTTCACCACCGTTATAGGTCGGTACTGCTAAAAATAATTTCATATCTTCAACCTCAGAGCCTGTCTCTGCAGACTGTTACTGAACAGCGAAATCCGCTGCCGGCAATTAATAAGCACCATCACGCTTCAGTACTACCCCAACGGTTTTAAACAGAATGGCAATGTCATTCCACATCGACCAGTTTTTAACGTACCAGGCGTCGAAGTAAACCCGCGTTTCGTAATCCACGTCACTGCGCCCACTGACCTGCCACAGTCCGGTCATCCCGGGTTTACTCATCAGGTAGTAATCCACCTGATCGTGGTAACGCTTCAGTTCTTCCTGAATAATCGGGCGTGGCCCTACCAGGCTCATCTCACCTTTAAGCACGTTAAACAGCTGCGGCAGTTCATCCATACTGGTGCGACGTAACAGATTACCAATTCGGGTAATGCGCGGATCGTCTTTAAGCTTAAAGGTTTTATCCCACTCGGCACGGGCTTCCGGATCACTGGCCAGCAGCTGTTCCAGCAGTTCTTTCGAATTCACCGCCATGGAGCGGAATTTCAGGCATTTAAATGGCTTGCCCTGTTTACCAATACGTTCATGACCATAAATTGCCGGCCCGCCATCTTTTTTCACCTTGTGGCGAATATACAGCAGCAGGGGTGACAGCAGCACGATAATCGCCAGCGAGGCAAAGATGTCAAAACCGCGCTTCAGGATGCGCGAGGACCATTTGGCCAGATTTTGATGCACCCGGAAGATCATCACTTCATGACTGAAGATAAACGACATGTCGGTGCTGTCGAGCGGCATCCCGCGCAGCGTGGGGATCACCGAGACATATCGAAATCCGCGCAGCATAAACTCCCGCAGCCACGCGTTACGCAGGTCAGCTTCGTGGGCTTCCAGCGCGATAATAAACTGGGTGTGCCGGTCAATGTGCTGGGTCAGCCAGGTGGGATCACTGTGGATCAGAGGCACACCCTCAAGGCTTTTCTGCATCGCCAGCTGCGGTTCACTGTTAATAAAACCGCTAACCACAAAGCCGAGGTTGCCTTCACTGGTGATTGCCTGCGCCGCTTCAACGGCATTTTTACCACTGCCGACAATCATGGTTTTACGCTGCCACAGGCCGGCTGCGTTCAGCACTTTTTTAGTTATGCTGCGCAGCGTGGGTACCAGAGCCAGCACCAGAAACCAGGTAAATAACCAAAGCAGCCGGGAGAAATCCCATTTGGCAAACGCCACGATGGCGATTTCTATGATGGCAAAAATCAGCAGCGCGTGAAGCACTTCTTTTAATTCGAACCAGAAGGTTTTGCGATAAAAATAGTGACGTAACCGCACGGCAAACCAGGTAATGCTGCAGACTGCCAGGATCGCATGCAGGCTGATCCAGCCAGCGGTAGATTCTCCACCCAAAGTTTCCTGAAAATCAGGATTAATTACGTGCAGAAGTCCCATTGCAATATTCAGCGCGAGGTTAAAGCCAATAAAATCCGAAAGGATCAGTGCAATACTGACCACAAGGTTATGGGGTAAGCGCTCCATGGTTTTCCTCACCATAAAATCACCAACTGACGGGCAGCCAGCTGTTGAGAGGTTACAAATCAGAATGGCATTGCACAGCGGCGGGCCAGAAAAAAGGGAACGTCTGGTACCACGCAGCGATTGGGCTGCGCGCCAACCAGACCGCCCTTGTTATCTACAGTTACTGGTCTTTCGTGCTCTCATAGGAGTAGCCATAGTAGCTATAGCCGTAGCCATAGTAGCTGCTGGCTTTTTTAACCACGCCATTGAGGATGCAGCCTTTGACCGCCACGCCAGCCTGTTCAAAGCGTTTGATACTGACTTCCATTTCTTTAGCGGTATTCTGCTCAAAACGCGCCACCAGCAGTGTGGTGCCGACATATTGTCCAATAATGGCCGCATCGGTCACTGCCAGCACCGGCGGCGTATCCAACAGTACCAGGTCATAGTGCGCTTTCGCCCAGTCAAGCAAATCGCCAAAACGTGGATGCATTAACAGTTCTGCCGGGTTTGGTGGCGTCGGACCACGCGAGATAAAATCAAACCCTGCCCCCACCACGGCTTTTACACCCTGTTCGATGGACGACTTCCCGGCAAGAATATCCGATAATCCGTGCTGTTCATCGTGTTTAAACAGCTTATGCGCATAACCCTTACGCATATCACCATCAATAAACAGTACCCGCGCGCCGCCCTGAGCCAGCACCGCCGCCAGGTTACAGGTAATAAAGGTTTTGCCGGCATGAGGGCTGGCACCGGAAATCATCAGTATTTTGTTTTCCGCTTCCATCATGGCAAAGTGCAGGCTGGTGCGCAGGCTACGTACCGCTTCAATTGCCACATCCGCCGGGTTCTCCAGTGCCAGGAAACTGAGTGCCTGTTTCTTTTTGTTTCTGTTTCTCAGACCACGTTTCGTTGCCTGACGCGTCATCCATTCAGATACCGGTACGCTGGCATACACGTTGATGCCAACCTCTTCCAGCTGCTCAGGAGATTCAAGGCCCCGACGCAGAAAGACCCGTGACAGCACCACACCGGCAGAGATCAAGGCCCCCAGCACGATACCAATCATTACCACCAGGATTTTGTTCGGTTTAACCGGTTTAATCGCGGTTTCAGCATCATCAATGATACGCACGTTACCGATGGCACTGTTTTTGGCGATATTCAGTTCCTGCTGACGGTTCAGCAACTGCATATATACCGCGCGTCCCGATTCAACATCACGACTTAAACGCAGCACTTCCTGCTGAGTACCCGGCATTGCGGACACCTGTTTGTTCAGGCGCGACTTTTCTTTACGCAGCGTTTCACGCTTCTCCCTCAATGCTTTATAGGTCGGATGCGAAGGCGTATACAACTGTGAAATTTCAGCTTCACGGAAGGTCAGCTCGTTTAACTGATTGTCGACATTAACAATCTGGTCGAGAGTTGAGCGGGCTTCTAAATTCAGGTCAACCGAGTCCTTCTGACGGCGATAAGCGTTCAGCTTATCTTCTGCCGTATCCAGGTCACTCTGCACCAGCGGTAACTGCTGCTGGAGAAATTCCAGACTTTTAGTATCCTGCGCCGCCTGGCGATCGATATTCTGTGTAAGGTAGTTATCACCGATACTGTGTAACGTTTGCTCAACCAAATAAGGATTTTCACCGGTCAGCGTCAGATTGAGCATACCGGTATCTTTACCCTGGTCGACGGCGGTAAAGACCTTCTGCAGTTTATCTATCGCGTCCAGACGCGATAGATAATTAATGCTGAATTCAGTACCCGGCTTTGCCGTCAGCTGGTTGACCATCAGTGACAGACCGCGCGCTTCCAGCAACTGCCCCACTTCGCCCTGCAGCTGATAACCGCCGCCGGTCAGTTGGTAATGGTGGCTGTCAGTGACTGTCAGCGTCAGTTCCGGGGTGTCATCATCCCGTTCAGCCACATACAGTCGGCTGATGGCCATATTACCTGGCTTGTCTCCGGTCAGCCGCGCCCAGCCGCGGCCAAACAACGGAAAATACTTCTGCTCGACGCTGGCCTGCAGGTTAAGATCATCCACCGTTTTACCGAGGATCATACGTGACTGTAACAGGGCGATTTCCGGTGCTGATTCAGGCTGACTGTCGGGCAGCATCTGCGTCAGACTGTTGATCAGCGAATTACCCTGTTTTTGCTCAATCTGAATCAGCGCATCAGCCTGATAAATGGGTGTAGCAAACAGCGCGTAAATTACTGACAGTGCGGCAAATACTGCGGTAATACTGATGATCAGTTTACGATGGTCAACCATTTCTCCCAGCAGTTGGCCCAGGTCGATCTCATTGGAATCCGGGCTAGCCGGCTTATTAAGTGTTGCTGAAGTCATTCGTCCACTTCCTAAGTTAACCGCCCAGCTTGTTCACCCAGCCGGTGCAAGCCTTATCCAGCAGCTGATAGATAAATTCATAGGCTTCGGTACTTTGCCGGTAAGGATCGGGGATCTCTTTACTGCCCAGCCAGTGACCCAGCAGCATGGTTTTTCCACGCAGTTCCGGTGCAATTTTGCTGATCTGCTCCAGCTGCTGTTTTTCCATCACCAACAGCAGATCGAACTGCCGCCCGAGGGTGCCGGTAAACTGCCTGGCCTGATGGCCATCCAGTGACACACCATGATTTGCCGCCACCAGGCTGGCGGTTTCATCCGCAGCATGATCCACCAGCGCCCCCAATCCCGCCGAGCTGATTTTTTTCTTCGGCAGCTTATGTTGCAACAGGCGTTCTGCAATCGGTGAGCGGCAGATATTGCCGGTACATACCACCAGGATGGAATTAAACATGTTTATTCCCAGTTTCTCACGTAGCGTACCGCTTCCGTCATGTCGTGAACGCCGGTGATAGTCGGCACCAGTTGCGAAATGACGCGGTTCCAGCGGGCAATCGGCGCAGTGGTGACATACACAATATCGTAGGGCTGTAACTGGAATTCGGTTGCCAGCACCATGGTGGTGGCATCTTTCGCGTTCAGCTGATAGATGTTGGCAATCCGCCCCTGCTTATCTTTCGGTATCTGACGGATAACAAAGATCCCCGCCGCATTCGCTGTCTGCTGGTTCATGCCATCGCTGTTTCCCAGGGCTTCGGCCAGCGTCATACCACTACGATCCATTTTCAGGGTGCTCTGTTTGCCCACTTCGCCCATCACAAACACTTTCTGATCGTCATTGCGCGGCACAAACAGAATATCACCAGGATACATCAGCTGGTTCTGCATCAGGTCGCCCTTCTGCATCAGCGCCTGCAGTGAAATCACCCGGTCTTTACCGTTGTGCGTCAGCACCACATGACGCCAGTCAGCACTATCCACCAGGCCACCGGCAGCATTAACCGCATCCATTACCGTCAGCGGGATATTGGTAATCGGCTGTTGACCCGACTTGCTGACTTCGCCGGTAACGTAAACTTTTTGCGAACGGAAAGAGGCCACGCTGACATCAACCTGCGGGCTCTCTATATAGGTCGAGAGGCGCTGCCCAATCTCGGTGCGCACCTGCTCAAAGGTTTTACCGGCCACCCGCACCCGCCCGATATAGGGGTAGAAAATGCAGCCATCGGCACCAACCCAGTTACCGGTATCGCTGGCACTGCGGTAGGTGCCTGCCGGGGTAGTCAGTTCCGGGTGGTCATAAATGGTGATCATCAGGACGTCACCAATACCAATATGGTACTGATAACTTTTTAACAGGTTATCCAGCTGCGGGTTAGGTTGTGCATACACTGCAGAGGGGCGTAACTGGTCAATTAACCCTGGCGTCATAGGATAGACGTTAACCATTTTATCCCAGTCAAAATCGTCATCCTGTTGCGCTACCACATTTTTGCCCAAGCTGCTTACCCCCTGTCCGGGGATAATGGTGCAACCGCTAAGGATTGCTGCCAGCAAGGCCGTGCCGGAAAGTTTCAGAAGAGAATTTTTCATCAATTGAATTCTTCGCTTAGTTTTTATAAACAAAAATAGCAACCCGTAGGGTTCACTGCCGCACTCACTCCATTCGGTGATTTCACCGGAGCACAGAATTACCACTAAAGAGTCTGAAAGATAATCATCCTCAGGGAAAAAACATCCAGGTTTTGTTGCCGGAACCTGTTGAAAAAATAACAGCAATGGTTACACACCGGTATTAGGTAAATTCAGATATTGCTTATTCCATGTCGAAAACCCAGAAAATACTTTTTGCTGTAATTATTCCGTCGCCCTGTTTCTGCCCGCCGATGCTGTTTAACACTCAGAACGCTGGAGTTTAATTTTTGCTACCAGTAAACCGCCAAAAAAGAAAAAATTATTAACCCATAGACAAACTGGGTGTTAATGCCACCGAAATATGTGATAAATAATAAACACTAAAATATTATATCGTCTAAAAAATAATCACATACACTGGAATAACAACAGGATAAGCTTAATAACCAAATCGCTACTGCCGTATTGGTGTTTATCCTAAAACTCAAAAAAGTAATAACAAAGATGGATTATTGAATTGACAACAACTTTGCCAGGAATATGCCGCCCTGCGAGCGCTATTTTTTTTGTATTGCAATTCTCACCTGATCTTCCAAATCATCATATTACCATCAAATATGCAGGCTACCGCCCCTGGCTTAACAGCTACCAATTCACTGAATAATGTTTTTCGTTTAATCTCTTTACGCTATATCTGCCAAAAATATAACTCACAGAAATATCTGTTATTAACAAACCCGGATAAAGAGGTATTTTTCTGAATAATGAGAATATTCTATGTTAAGTATCTTCAGAATGGGAGAGCTCTTAAAAGTTCTGCATAAACAAATAGTCAGGCGTTACCTGATTTACCCGGAAAAAGATTTATTACTACGGTAAATCAACTCACAATGTATTGATATGTATCGTTTTTATAAGAAATGTAAATATTAGACCCTATTCAAACAGAGTTTAACATGGCAAATAATTAAGACTTCTCTTAAGCCACATTAATTGTATTGCTTTGTGTTAATGAATAGGGGTTAAGCGGATAATGAGTTAACAGATTAGTTGATTTTCATCCTGCGGTAATCATAAATACTTATCACTTAAGAATCTCAGGACCGGTCGCGGGTCAATTTTCACACAATACATAACAGTTTCTGGTCAGGCAGATCAGATTAACGAATGCGCATTAGCCTCAGACGGGGCAACGGGACGACAGTAAAGACTGTCGCCACAGCGTTTAGTGAAGAGGATTACAGCGCGCGGAAGGCGATATCATCCGGGATAACTGATCCCTGCCAGTATAGTAGTGCCGCCACGTTAACGGCCAGCTGGCGATACAGCGCGTTAAATTCGCTATCCGGCCTGCGGACCACGGTAGGCTCGCCGTTATCCAGATCCTCGCGCAGGCTGATATGTAAAGGCAACTGGCTGAGCAGGCGGGTATGATACTGCTGCGCCAGCTGTTGCGCGCCACCGGTGCCAAATATTGGCTCGTGGTGGCCGCACTGACTGCAGATATGAATACTCATATTTTCCACGATCCCCAGTACAGGTACGCTGACTTTCTCAAACATCACAATCCCCTTGCGGGCATCAATCAGCGCAATATCTTGCGGCGTGGTGACCACCACCGCGCCGGTGACCGGCACATTCTGCGCCAGCGTCAGCTGAATATCTCCCGTACCCGGCGGCATGTCGAGGATCAGATAATCCAGTTCCGGCCACAGGGTTTCATTCAGCAGCTGCAGCAGCGCCTTACTGGCCATCGGGCCGCGCCAGACCATAGCATTATTATCGCGCGCCAGATAACCAATCGAGTTGGTCGCCAGGCCATGTGCCATTACCGGTGCCATATGGGTGCCATCGGGGGAACTGGGGCGCTGGTCGTCAGTTCCCAGCATTTCCGGGATCGACGGACCATAAATATCCGCATCCAGCAGCCCGACTCTGGCCCCTTCCGCCCGCAGCGCCAGCGCCAGGTTTACTGCCGTGGTGGATTTCCCTACCCCGCCCTTACCAGAGCTGACCGCGATAATATTTTTCACGCCGTTGACCCCCGGCCGCTGCTGCACGCGCTGCAGCGTGGCGACCTCCAGCGTCAGACGCCAGTCAATTTCCGCCGCGCCGGTTAAGCGCAACAGCTCGGCGCTCAGGGTTTCTTTCAACGTATCGAAGACACTTTGCCAGGCAAACGGCATCGTCAGTTCAATAAACAGCCGGTTATCGATCAGCGCGCAGTGATGCAGCGCCTTCAATGCCGTGAGGTTATGGCGCAGGGTTGGGTGTTCAAACGTTGCCAGCATACCGCTGACCAGCGCACGCAGCGCTTCAGCAGAAAGTGCTGCCGGGGATTGTGGCGTCATCCCGACTCCTTACTTATACAGGTTGGATAGTATCTGTCGCGTGATTTAAGCATACCAGATATGTCCGTGACTGGCTTTCTCCGACGCATCTTCAGGCAACAGGAACCAGCCTTTAGTTTACGGCGGGTCGGGGTTTCGGTTAACATCTGATCCCCCTTTTTCTACAGGTAAAGCCAGTCCACTATGACTCAAGTCGCGAAAAAAATTTTGGTAACGTGCGCCCTGCCGTACGCTAATGGTTCCATTCATCTCGGCCACATGCTCGAGCATATCCAGGCAGATATTTGGGTACGTTACCAGCGAATGCGCGGCAACACGGTCTGGTTCATCTGTGCTGACGACGCACACGGCACGCCGATCATGCTGAAAGCCCAGCAGCTGGGGGTTGCCCCGGAAAAAATGATTGCCGAAATGCGCGACGAACACCAGGCCGACTTTGCCGGGTTTGAAATCAGCTATGACAACTATCACTCGACGCACAGCGAGGAAAACCGGGTATTTTCTGAGCTAATCTACTCGCGCCTGAAAGAGAACGGGTTTATTAAAAATCGCGTGATTTCTCAGCTGTACGATCCGGAAAAAGGCATGTTCCTGCCGGATCGTTTTGTTAAAGGCACCTGCCCGAAATGTAAAGCCGCCGATCAGTACGGCGATAACTGCGAAGTCTGCAGCGCCACCTACAGCCCAACAGAGCTGATCGATCCGAAATCGGTAGTATCCGGTGCCACCCCGGTGATGCGCGATTCCGAGCACTTCTTCTTTGATCTGCCGGAGTTCAGCGCCATGCTGCAGGCCTGGACGCGTTCCGGCGCGCTGCAGGAGCAGGTGGCGAATAAAATGCAGGAGTGGTTTGACGCCGGTCTGCAACAGTGGGACATCTCACGCGATGCGCCCTATTTTGGTTTCGAGATCCCGGATGCGCCCGGCAAGTACTTTTACGTCTGGCTGGATGCGCCTATCGGCTATATGGGTTCATTTAAAAACCTTTGCGCCCGTCGCCCGGAAATCGACTTTGACAGCTACTGGAATAAAGATTCGGACGCCGATCTTTACCACTTTATCGGTAAAGATATCGTCTATTTCCACAGCCTGTTCTGGCCAGCGATGCTTGAAGGCAGCAACTACCGTAAGCCAACCAATCTGTTTGTTCACGGCTACGTCACGGTCAACGGTGCCAAAATGTCGAAGTCGCGCGGCACCTTTATTAAGGCCAGCACCTGGTTACAGCATCTGGATGCCGACAGCCTGCGCTATTATTACGCGGCCAAACTCTCGTCACGCATCGACGATATTGACCTCAATCTGGAAGATTTCGTCCAGCGCGTCAACAGCGATATCGTCAACAAGCTGGTGAATCTGGCTTCGCGTAATGCCGGCTTTATTAACAAACGTTTTGGCGGTCAGCTGGCGGCAGAACTGGCCGATCCGGCGCTGTATAAAACTTTTACCGATGCAGCAACCAGCATTGGTGACGCCTGGGCCAGCCGTGAGTTCAGCCGCGCCATCCGTGAAATTATGGCGCTGGCCGATGTGGCGAACCGCTACGTTGACGAGCAGGCTCCGTGGGTAGTGGCGAAACAGGAAGCCCGTGATGCCGACCTGCAGGCAATCTGCTCGATGGGGATTAACCTGTTCCGCGTGCTGATGACCTGGCTGAAGCCGGTACTGCCGGCACTCAGCGAACGGGCTGAGCAGTTCCTGAATCAAACCCTGACCTGGGACGGAATTGAGCAGCCGCTTCTGAACCACAGCATTGCACCATTTAAAGCGCTGTATAACCGGATTGAGATGGACAAGGTGAATAATCTGGTTGAAGCGTCGAAAGACGATGCCGCCAGCGCGGCAAAACCGGCGCTGACCGGTCCGCTGGCTGACGATCCGCTGCAAGGAACCATCAGCTTTGACGATTTTGCCAAAGTGGATATGCGTATTGCACTGATTAACAACGCTGAGCTGGTTGAAGGTTCCGATAAGTTGCTGCGTCTGACGCTGGATATTGGCGGTGAAACCCGCCAGGTGTTTTCCGGTATCCGAGCGGCTTATCCCGATCCGTCTCAGCTGGTTGGCCGTCTGACAGTGATGGTGGCAAACCTGGCACCGCGTAAAATGCGTTTTGGCCTGTCGGAAGGGATGGTGATGGCTGCCGGACCTGGTGGAAAAGATATTTTCCTGCTCAGCCCGGACAGCGGTGCACAGCCTGGCCAGCAGGTCAAATAACGTCCCGTCATCCTCCTGCCACGTACCGGGTGCGTGGCAGGTAACAGCGTTAGCTTCCCCTGTCACAATCCCCTGATGTCCGCACCCTGTCTCCGGACATTTATTAAAGAGATTTAACTATGCATCCACGTTTCCGTTCCGCTTTTGCCGATCTGACGCCTGCGTTGCAACACGCCCTGCTGCCGATCCTCTCTGCCCGTGATTTTGCCGGTGCAATTCAGCCCGACCAGGTCAGGCTGTTGAAGCAGCAGTGTCAGCTGGATGAGCATCAACTGGCGCTGGCGCTGTTGCCGCTGGCTGCCGCCTGTGCGTTGACCCCCATTTCAGATTTCAATGTCGGCGCAGTGGCACAGGGTGTCAGCGGCACCTTGTGGTTTGGTGCCAATATGGAATTTGCCGGTGCGCCACTGCAGCAGACGGTTCATGCCGAACAAAGTGCCGTGACCCACGCCTGGCTGGGCGGTGAGCACCGTCTGCTCAGCGTGACGGTAAACTATACGCCATGCGGGCACTGCCGCCAGTTTATGAATGAACTGAATTGTGCCGATACCCTGTTGATAGCCCTGCCGCAACAGCACGCAGCACCGCTGGCCTCTTATCTGCCGCACGCATTCGGCCCGCGCGATCTGGGCATCACCACCCTGCTGATGGACAGCAGCCATCGTGGATTCAATACCAGTACAGATCCCCTGGAGCAGGCGGCGATTGAGGCGGCCAGTCGCAGCCACGCACCTTACAGTAACGCCTGTAGCGGTGTGGCATTACAAACGATTGATGGCACCATTTTCAGCGGCCGCTACGCCGAGAATGCGGCGTTTAACCCCAGCCTGCCGCCGCTGCAGGCGGCGTTAATCGCCCTGAATATGGCCGGCTATGCGCTGGCAGATATCCACCAGGCCGTGCTGGCAGAAAATCCGGCCGCCCGCTTCAGTCAACAGGCCGCCACTGCAGCCACCCTTGCCGCCGCCGGTTGTCGCGCTCTGCGCCGCATCCCGCTAAGTGGCGGAGCATAAAAACCGGTTTTTTATCGCAAACATTCGCAGCTTTGTTAAAAGCCGTTAACAAACGCTGTACTTTCAGATGGATTATTTTACGATTGACGCAACACTGAGACCACAGGGCTAAAAATTAATGGAACTCGAATACGAAAGTAAACGACCGCTGTACATCCCTTATGCAGGGCCTATCCTGCTGGAGTTTCCACTGCTGAATAAAGGCAGTGCTTTTACCGTTGAAGAACGCAACGAATTTAATCTTAACGGTCTGCTGCCGGAAACTGTAGAAAGCATTGAAGAGCAGGCAGAGCGCGCCTGGCGCCAGTTCCAGGATTTCAAAAATAATAACGATAAGCACGTCTATCTGCGTAATATTCAGGACACCAACGAAACGCTGTTTTACCGCCTGCTGGACAATCATCTGGAAGAGATGATGCCGATTATCTATACCCCGACGGTCGGTGCTGCCTGCGAACATTTCTCGGAAATTTACCGTCGCGCCCGTGGCCTGTTTATATCCTACCCTAACCGTACCAGCATTGAAGATATGCTGCAAAATGCCACCAAACAGAATGTGAAGGTGATTGTGGTGACTGACGGCGAGCGTATCCTCGGCCTCGGCGATCAGGGTATCGGCGGGATGGGTATTCCCATTGGTAAGCTGTCACTGTATACCGCCTGTGGCGGCATCAGCCCGGCTTACACCCTGCCGGTGGTGCTGGATGTCGGCACCAATAACCAGCAGCTGCTTAACGATCCTTTGTATATGGGCTGGCGTCATCCGCGCATTACCGGTGAAGAATACGACAACTTCGTTAATGAATTTATTCAGGCAGTCAAAAGCCGCTGGCCAAACGTCCTGCTGCAGTTTGAAGACTTTGCTCAGAAAAACGCCATGCCGCTGCTGGAGCGTTATCGTGATGATATTTGCTGCTTTAACGATGATATTCAGGGCACTGCTGCCGTGACCCTGGGTACGCTGATTGCCGCCAGCCATGCCGCCGGCAGCAAGCTCAGCCAGCAGAAAGTGGTGTTCCTGGGTGCCGGCTCGGCAGGTTGCGGCATTGCTGAACAGATTATCGCTCAAATGAAATCCGAAGGGTTAAGCGATGAAGAAGCCCGGGCGCGCGTATTTATGGTTGACCGCTTCGGCCTGCTGACCGATAAGCAGCCAAACCTGCTGAGCTTCCAGAGCAAACTGGTGCAGAAAAGCGACAATCTGCGCGAATGGCAGCATGCCAGCGAGGCGCTGTCACTGCTGGACGTGGTGCGCAACGCGCAGCCGGATATTATGATCGGCGTTTCCGGTCAGCCGGGCCTGTTTACCGAAGAAATTGTGCGCGAGATGCATCAGCACTGCGAGCGCCCGATTATCATGCCGCTTTCCAACCCGACCTCTCGCGTGGAAGCCACGCCGCAGGATATTATGGTCTGGACAAACGGTAACGCGCTGGTTGCCACCGGCAGCCCGTTTGCACCGGTCAGCTGGAAGGATAAGATCTACCCGATTGCTCAGTGTAATAACTCCTATATCTTCCCCGGTATTGGTCTTGGCGTGATTGCCTCCGGTGCCACCCGGGTGACGGACAGTATGCTGATGGCTGCCAGCCGGGCACTGGCCGAATGTTCGCCGCTGTTGACCGATGGCAGCGGCCCGGTGTTGCCGGAAGTGAAGGATATTCAGGGCGTATCGAAGGTGATTGCGATGGCAGTGGGTAAGGCAGCTCAGCTGGCGGGAGTGGCGGTAGTGACCTCGGAGGATGTGTTGTCGAAGGCGATTGCCGCTAATTTCTGGCTGCCGCAGTATCGTCATTATCGTCGTACTTCTATTTGATTTTTTTGTTTAAAAGCCAGGTCGTTGACCTGGCTTTTAAAAACACCAAACCGAAACATGGCGCTGAATACCAGGCTGTATGATTAAAAAGCGGACGGTCAGTGCACTGGCGCTTGCTTCAGGCCGCAGCCTCAAGTAGCCTTGAACCTATTCGCCCACCGCAATTTCGGCATCCACCAGCATGATTAAACGCCTGATCTCCGGCCTGCTAATTGTCGTCATTCTGATGATAGTCACTGCGCTGGGTCTCGATAGATGGATCAGCTGGAGCACCGCACCCTATATTTATGACAATTTGAAATCATTGCCCCATCGCCAGGTCGGCGTGGTGCTGGGTACCGCCAAATTTTACCTGAATAAATCCCCCAATCAGTATTATCATTACCGTATCCGGGGAGCTGTTAATGCATATAACAGCGGTAAGGTCAATTTTCTGTTACTCAGCGGGGATAATGCCCAGCAAAGTTACAATGAGCCGCGCACTATGCAGCGCGATCTGATCGCTTCCGGGGTCGCTCCCGGCGACATCGTGCTGGATTATGCTGGCTTCCGCACCCTGGATTCCATTGTGCGGACCCGCAAAGTATTTGATACCAACGATTTTATTATTATTACCCAGCGCTTCCACTGCGAACGGGCGTTGTTTATCGCCCACCATATGGGCATCCAGGCACAGTGTTTTGCCGTGCCTTCGCCAAAAAATATGCTGAGCGTGCGGATGCGTGAAGTGGCTGCCCGCCTCGGGGCGCTGGTGGATTTGTATATTATGAAACGCGAGCCGCGTTTCCTGGGACCGCTGGTGCCAATCCCCTCACGCTACCCGATACCGCAGGGTGCACAGAGCTACCCTGCGGTGACCCCGGAGCAACTGCTGGAAATCGAACAGCGTCAGCAACAGAAGAAACTGTAATCCCTGAGGCTGCTATTTTTTGCGCGCATATTTCAGTGAGTCGAGCGCCACGGCAAAGATGATGATCCCGCCCTTGATGATGTACTGCCAGTAAGGATTAACGCCAATATAGGTCAACCCGTAGTTGATGACGGTAAAGATGAGCACCCCGGTGACCACGCCGGCCACTGTCCCCACGCCACCGGCAAACGACACCCCGCCCACCACGCAGGCGGCAATCGCATCCAGTTCATACATAAATCCGAGGTTATTGGTCGCCGAGCCAATGCGCCCGGCTTCCAGCATTCCGCCGAAGGCATAAAACATGCCGGATAGTGCGTACACCAGAATCAGGTTCAGGGGCACATTAACCCCGGAGACCCGCGCGGCTTCCGGATTACCGCCGATAGCAAAAATATTTTTACCAAAGCGGGTTTTATTCCACAGGATCCACACCAGAAAAATGGCGATCAGCGCGTAAAAAGTAATATACGACAGCTTAAATGCCCCCAGCCGGATAAATCCCTGAGCAAAAAGGGAAAACTTTTCATCAAAACCGGCCACCGGTGAAGCACCCACATAGTCGTAGTAAAGCGAGTTAATGCCGTAAACTATAATCATGGTGCCGAGGGTGGTGATAAACGGCGTCACCCGCAGATAAGCAATAATCAGCCCGTTCATCAGACCAATTACCCCACCAATGGCACACACGACGAGGATTACCAGCGGGATCGGCACGGTATCCAGGTGAGGAAATACCTTGTTAGCATTATTCATTGCCTGTAAAAGCGTCGCTGCCACTACCGCCGCCAGCCCCACCTGACGTCCGGCGGACAGGTCAGTGCCCTGGGTAACAATCAGCCCCGCCACCCCCAGCGCGATAATGATGCGCACCGAAGACTGGGTCAAAATATTACTGAGATTGGTTAAACTGAGAAAAGTGGGATCCTCAAAAATAATAATCGCCAACAAAACCAGCAGCACCACATAAATACCGCCCTCTTTCAACCAGGTCAGTAGCGTTTTTCTTTTTACTGCGTTCATAGTTATGACCCCTGGATTGCTACAGATGTAATGATGCCAAACGCAATATTTCGTTCTGCGTGGTGGTTTTGGTGTCAACAATACCGGCGACAAGGCCATTGCTCATCACCAGGATGCGATCGGTGATCCCCAACAGTTCCGGCATTTCCGACGAAATAATCATGATGCCCTTCTCTTTTTTCGCCAGCTCGGTAATCAGCTGGTAAATCTCAAACTTGGCCCCGACGTCAATCCCGCGCGTGGGTTCATCCAGCATCAGGATTTCCGGCTGTGTCAGCAGCCAGCGGCCAATAATCACCTTCTGCTGATTACCCCCGGACAGCGAACCGATAGCCGTATGCTGGCCAGGCGTTTTGACCCGCATTGCATCTATCACCCACTGGGTATCGCTTTTCATACGCCGGTTATCCAGCAGACCAAAACGCTGCCTGTACTGGCGGATATTGGCAATCAGCGCGTTAAAGCCAATATCCAGATAAGCGTAGATCCCGGTTGAGCGCCGTTCTTCGGTGACCAGGGCAAAGCCATAATTAATCGCCTCACTGGCGCTGTTATTGCCGATCGGTTTTCCGTGCAGGCGAATGATGCCCGTCGATTTTTCGCGGATACCAAACAGGGTTTCCACAATATCGGTACGTTTCGAACCCACCAGCCCGGCAATGCCGAGAATTTCACCTTTACGCAGGTCAAAAGAAATATCGCGGATGGAAGGCTGGCGCAGCGAAGTGAGATGGCGTACTTCCAGCATGGTTTCGCCCGGCTGATTTTGCCGGTCCGGAAAGCGCTGGTTCAGCGCACGCCCCACCATCATCGCGATAATTTTCTCCATATCCAGCCCGGCCAGCGGCTGAGTAGCTATCCATTTGCCATCGCGCAGGATGGTGATGTCATCACACAGCTGAAAAATCTCCTCCATCTTGTGCGAGATATAAATGATGCCGCAGCCTCGCTCTTTCAGCTTGCGGATCATGGTAAACAGATGGCTAATCTCCTTCTCCGTCAGCGACGACGTGGGTTCATCCATAATTACGATACGCGCATCGTAAGAAAATGCTCTGGCTATCTCCACCATCTGCATTTGCGAGACGGACAGATTGACTACCTTTTCGTGTGGGTCAATATTGATATCCAGTTCATCAAAAATCGCCCGGGTATCGCGATACATCTTTTGGTGGTCAATAAACAGTCCACGACGCGGGTAGCGCCCCAGCCACATGTTGTCCATCACGCTGCTTTGCAGCACCAGATTTAACTCCTGATGCACCATAGAAACGCCATTTTCCAGCGCTTCTCTGGCGCTGCTAAAATTCACTTCCTTTCCGTGTAAAAGTATTTTTCCGTTGTCTTTGGCATAAATACCAAACAGGCATTTAAGCAGTGTGGATTTGCCCGCTCCGTTCTCTCCCATCAGAGCGTGAATCGAGTGGGGACGCACCCGAAGATTGACCCGATCAAGTGCGTTAACTCCGGGAAATGACTTACAGATATCCGTCATTTCCAGCAGGAATTCCGGCGGTGTGTGCAGGTTATTAACGCCCATCATGCTATCCGGTTGAGTAGAGGAAAGATCGCAGAAACCCGCCACCGACATACGATGGCGGGCAGAGATTATTTGCTGGTGACTGGCAGGCTGTCTTTATCCACCGGCACATAGGCAACGCGCACCACTTTGCCCTGCAGCTTATAGTTGGTGCCGGCTGTGGCTGGCTGGCCGTTGGCGAGGTTTTTGGCAATTCCAAAGGTGGCTTTTGCCTGGTTTTTAGCATCGTTAAGCACCGTACCGGCCATCACTCCCGCCTTAATCAGTGCCAACGCTTCCGGTAAGGCATCGACGCCAAACACCGGGATCGTGGATTTATTATGAGATTTCAGCGCTTCTACCGCCCCCATCGCCATTGCATCGTTATTGGCGATAATCACTTCGATTTTGTTGCCGTTCGGACCGGATAACCAGGCATCAATCTTATCTTTGGCCTGGGCGGTATCCCACATTGCCGTATCCAGATGCAGCTCCTGGGTTTTAATCCCGTCCTGATTGAGGGTATCAATCACATATTTGGTGCGCGCTTCTGCATCAGGATGCCCCGGCTCCCCTTTCAGCAGCACAAACTGAATTTCACCGTCTTTGTTCAAATCCCAGGCCGGGTTGGCTTTCCAGTGTTTTTCTATCAGCTGCGCCTGCTTAACCCCCGACTCTTTGGAGTCCGTGCCGACATAATAGGCGTTGTCATAACTGGCCAGCGCCTGTGGTGACGGCTCTTTATTGAAGAACACCACCGGAATATCGCTGGCTTCGGCTTTGGCAATCACCGTTGCCGCCGCCGCCGGATCCACCAGATTGATCGCCAGAGCCTTCACCCCTTTGGCCACCAGCACATCCACCTGATCGTTTTGCACCGACTGACTGTTTTGCGAGTCATTCATCAGCAACTGAATATCCGGGCTGCTTTTTGCCTCGTTCAGAATGTCTTTGCGCACCATCGACATAAAGTTGTCGTCATACTTATAAATTGTCACGCCGATGCGGGTACTGGTAGCAGAAGCCGCAGTACCGGACAGCATACTGCCAATCAGAGCACTGACAGCAAATAACTGTTTTTTCATGGTATCTCCATTATTTATTGGGTACGGCGGCCGGTAATTTATGCGGGAAACGAGCCTGCGGCAGACAGTCATCTGAAGGCTTCCCGTTCAGGCAGGCTCAGCCATCATAAAAAATGAAATGTTAATCGACTGTGAAATTACTCACAATTTGAAAACGGTTACACCAGGGAGAGGATAAGATAGTGATGGTTGCCACATTTCACCGCCCGTTAGCGACTTTTCCCGACAGAATAAGACCCTAATGATGCGGTATGGTTAAAATAACTAAAATGAACGCGATTACACCTGCATCCCGCCAGTGGCGATTAGCGCTGGCGAATGCCCAGTGAAGTCAGCCTGCGCCACAGCCACTCCATTGGCCCCTGACGGAAATAATGCAGCCAGCAGACTGAGAACAGCAGATTGCAAAGCCAGATAGCCGGCACCATTGCCAGCAGTTGCAGGCGGGTAAAATGGTTAAACCATGCCAGCTGATTAAACAGCGTGGTACAGATCAGGGTTTGCAGCAGATAGTTACTCAGCGCCATGCGCCCGATGGCGGTAACAGCGCGGGTTAATCGCCAGGGCTGAATCGTCGGCCAGCAGGCGAAACAGAGTGCGGCATAGCCCAGCGCCTGCAGCGGTGCACTCAGTTCACGCGGCAACTGCAGAAAGAACCCGGTCCAGCGAAAATCCCAGTGACACCAGCGCTGCAATGCGATGGCCGGTAACTCAACGGCAATCCCCACGCTCATTAACAGCCAGCTACAGCGCCGGTAATGTTGCACACTGAAGGTCCCGCGCAGCCAGCCGCTGCGCATCAGCACGGCTCCGATCATCATCAAACCAGCCAGCTGCCAGCCATACTGCACTGCCAGCGCCATCAGCGCCGATCCCAGTATATCCAGACGATTACTGACCGCCTGCCAGCCGCCGTGGGTACGCCAGAAGGTTTCATATTCCACCTCTGCCGCCCCCGGCAGCCAGCCGCTGCCGGGATGTGAACCGGACATTAGTCCCAGCACCACCAGCATGACGCAGCCCAGCAGATACAAAAAGATCCCGGTACGCAACAGCTGGGCATTATCCGGCAGGTCGCGCATCATGCGCCAGACCACCAGTCCGGTAAGTCCATAGGCCAGCAGAATATCCCCTTCCCATAACAGCAGCCCGTGCAGCAGACCCAAAATCACCAGCCAGGACAGCCGCGACTGCAGCCAGTGCCTGCCGCGCGGTAATAACATCTGCATTCCGGCACCGAACAGAATGGCAAACAGCGACAGAAACTTAAGTTGCGCCAGCAAATCCAACCCCGCCCAGGTAAGAAAATCACTGGTTGAGGGCATTCCCTGCCACGCCGGGTTAAGGTAAGCCGCCTGTGGTAAGGCAAAGGCGGTGATATTCAGCAGCAGAATACCGAGGATGGCGACCCCACGGATAAAATCCAGCGTGACAATGCGCGTTGACATAGGCATATACCTGCTGCAGGAGCGGTTGGAAACGGGAAGCGCAGGCGGTATGCTTCCCGCAAAACATCATACTGATTAACTGTGACGCACCGCGCGCAGAAACTCCTGGCGGGTATTCTGGCTGGATTTAAATAATCCGCCCAGTGAGGTGGTAGTGGTGGCACTGGTGGCGTCACGGATGCCACGTGCTTTGACGCAGTAGTGCACCGCATCAATAGAGACCGCCACATTATTGGTGCCGAGCAGCGTCTGCAATGCCAGCAGGATTTGCTGGGTCAGACGCTCCTGCACCTGCGGCCGTGAAGCAAAGAACTGCACAATGCGGTTAATTTTAGACAGGCCGATCACCTTATCTTTCGGGATATAGGCAACGGTTGCCTTGCCGTCTATAATCACAAAGTGGTGTTCACAGGTACTGGTCAGGGTTATATCCCGTACGGTCACCATCTCGTCAACCTTCATCTTATTTTCGATAAGGGTAATTTTCGGGAAATTGGCGTAATCCAGGCCGGAAAACACTTCATTGACGTACATCTTTGCCAGACGCTGTGGGGTTTCGCGCAGGCTGTCGTCTTCCAGGTCCAGATTCAGCAGTTGCATAATTCCGGTCATATGACCGGCGATCCGCTGTCTGCGGGTATCATCATCCAGTTCCCGTGAAGGTGCGCGTAGCGGGGTTTCGAGGCCGCGGGCAAGCAGTGCTTCATGAACAAGTGCGGCTTCCTGACTCAACGTCGCCATTTAATATCATCTCCAGCAGGTGACAGGCCAGGTGTAACAGAACTGGCACGATTTCTGAGGCGTTATTCTGTTACACAATCGCGGCGTGATCCAGTGAATTGCAGTTAAATTGTATTGAAAGAATTTCACCGCAGGGAGGGGGGGAGGGTCGAGACCAAAACCTGGACTGGTCCACTGCGTGGGGCTGGGTATGGGGTAGCTCCGCCGGTTTTGTGTTTTTAAAACACAAAATTCCCTCTCCCCAATGCCTCACAGGGGCTACCTGATTCAGCCACGTCCTGATAGCATACCTTAGAATTTTCTTACAACAGGCCCCGCCTGTTACCCCCCTTCTCTGACGGCGTTCCCCGCCACGCAGTGACCAACAGGAGCTAAATATGCAGATGATTAAAACCCGTGCCGCCGTGGCCTGGGCTGCCGGTGAACCACTGAAAATCGAAGAACTGGATCTGATGCCGCCGCAAAAAGGCGAGGTGCTGGTACGTATCGTCGCCACCGGCGTCTGCCACACCGATGCCTATACCCTGTCAGGTAAAGATCCGGAAGGCGTTTTCCCGGCGGTACTGGGGCATGAAGGCGGCGGTATTGTCGAAGCAGTCGGTGAAGGGGTCACCAGCGTTGCGGTGGGCGACCACGTTATTCCGCTGTACACCCCGGAATGCGGTCAGTGTAAATTCTGTCTGTCCGGCAAAACCAACCTGTGCCAGGCCATCCGCACCACCCAGGGTAAAGGACTGATGCCCGATGGCACCACCCGCTTTTTTAAGGACGGTCAGCCAGTTTTCCATTATATGGGCACTTCCACCTTCTCTGAGTACACCGTAGTACCGGAAATTTCGCTGGCAAAAATCAGTAAAGACGCCCCGCTGGAAGAAGTCTGTCTGCTGGGCTGTGGTGTCACCACCGGAATGGGGGCGGTGATCAATACCGCTAAAGTACAGCCCGGCGATACCGTAGCCATCTTTGGTCTCGGCGGCATTGGCCTGTCGGCGATTATTGGCGCGAAGATGGCCAAAGCCGGGCGGATTATCGGCGTGGATATTAATACCAGCAAGTATGATCTGGCCAGCAAACTGGGTGCCACCGATCTGATCAACCCGCGTGACTTTGATAAGCCGATCCAGGACGTCATTGTCGACATGACCGATGGCGGTGTGGATTTCTCCTTCGAGTGTATTGGTAACGTCAATGTGATGCGTTCCGCTCTGGAGTGCTGCCATAAAGGCTGGGGTGAATCGGTGATTATCGGCGTGGCCGGTGCCGGAGAAGAAATTGCCACCCGCCCTTTCCAGCTGGTTACCGGCCGCGTCTGGCGTGGCTCAGCGTTTGGTGGCGTCAAAGGACGCTCGCAGCTGCCGGATATCGTGCAACGTTATCTGGACGGCGAATTCGCCCTGAATGATTTCATTACCCATACCATGCCTCTGGAGGAGATTAACCAGGCTTTTGATCTGATGCATGAGGGGAAATCTATCCGCTCAGTGGTGCATTTCAGCGCCGCAGAATAATTCCCACCTGCGCTGCAGAACGGGTGGCCTGCACGCTGCCCGTTGATTCATCAACTTATCAGGAGCCGTTATGTCCGACGCTTTGCAACTGCTTGAAGAACACCGCCTGTTTGGCGGCTGGCAGCGGCGCTATCGCCATCAGTCAGCCAGTCTGAACTGCCCGATGACGTTCAGTATTTTTCAGCCAGCATCCGCTGAATACACTCCGCTGCCGGTAGTCTGGTTTCTGGCCGGATTAACCTGTAGTGACGAAAATTTCAGTATTAAATCCGGCGCGCAGCGCTGTGCTGCCGAACTGGGGCTGATGCTGGTGATGCCGGATACCAGCCCGCGCGGCAGTGAAGTGGCCGATAGTGACAGCTACGATCTCGGTCAGGGTGCTGGTTTTTATTTGAATGCCTCTCAGTCACCGTGGTCAGCGCATTATGCTATGGCTGACTATATCAGCACTGAACTGCCGGCAGTGATTGCGGCCAGTTTTAAGGTCAGCGATCGCCAGGCGATTATGGGTCATTCAATGGGCGGACACGGTGCTCTGGTGACCGCATTGCGTCATCCCGAACGCTATCGTTCGGTGTCCGCCTTTGCCCCCATCGTTAATCCGCTGGCCGTGCCCTGGGGGCAAAAAGCGTTTGCGGCCTATTTAGGCGATAACCTGACTGAGTGGCAGCAGTATGACAGCTGCTGGCTGATGGCTAACAGCAATGCACGTTTACCGATGTTAATCGACCAGGGCGAGGACGATCAGTTTCTGAGTGAGCAGCTTTGCCCGCAGCGACTGGCAGAGGTTGCCCGAGGTCTTGACTACCCGCTAACGTTGCGTATGCAGCCGGGATACGACCACAGCTACTTTTTTATTGCCAGCTTTGTTGAAGACCACTTGCGGTTTCATGCGCAACATTTGCAACCGTAATGTGCTGAAACGTTTTTTGCCTGACCTGCGGAATTTAAATATTTTTTCGCAGGTTATCTTTTCACCCAAATCCCATTTCACTGCTTTAAGTGAATCGTTGAAAATCCAAACTGGATAGACCAGTAATAACGGAGTAGCATAACCCCCGCTTCCTGTTTACAAAAAAATAAAACAGATACTTCCATCCAGATATTTTCTTAACTCAATGAATATTGAGTAAAGGAAAAAAAGTCTCAAAAAAAATGATCACTTTTTGATTAACATATTGGAAAAAACTAATTTATTTTAGTTGACCGCACATTAATTAAGGCGTTATTCTTTTGCGAAATCATCAGGCAACTTCAATATCATTAAAAAACCCAATAATACAGTAATAATTTAGTCATACGCCAGACAACCTGATAATACAAAACATCAAAACAAACAAGAAAAAAAGACGCATGCATCCTGCTTTTTCATTCACTGAAAAATTAAGACGTTTTTTCCTAACATTGAAAAATAAGGCTTACAATGAGAATAACCCCATATCAACTTCTTACTGGATAAAGAGAAATAAGTATGGAGGTCTCATCAAAATACAGAAAGAACAATAATAACATAGGTTAATGTTTTCTGCTAAACAGGCCTGTCGCCATCAATGCTTTATTGGCCTCAGACTCAGAATAAGTCTGTGGCGCAATTATTTTTTTTGCCTGATTAATAATCAGGCAGAGAATATACACAACTCCTGTAGAGAGAAGTGTATTCGCATAGCCGCATCGGTATAAATAGCGGATATTTATACAGACGGTTTTTTCTGGTGTGATATTTAACAGGATCTTAAATATGAAGCAAACCTTTCAGGCATCACTTATTCCGGCATTGCTGATCAGTTCATTCTCCTCATTTGCAGCGACTACCGTTGAGGGCGGTAAAATCAATTTTACCGGTTCGGTCGTTGCAGCTCCCTGCGCACTTGATAAAGGCTCCGAGAGTCAGACAGTGGTACTGGGTCAGGTGGCGATGAACAAGTTCAAACAAAAAAATGACCGCAGTAATCCACAAACGTTCACAATTAAACTGGTTGGCTGCGAGCTGGAAGACAAGAATGAGCCTCTTGATCCGCACGCATTTGCCAGCTTCAGTAATGCCACTATCACCTTCCGTGGCAATACTTCAGGCGATGATAACACGCTGGCACTGACCGGTGATTCTTCGGGCGGCAATATGGCTCAGAATATTGGCATTCAGATCCTGCAAAATGATCAGCCGGTCAAAGTTAATGGCACCGGCGAAAGTGACAGCATTAAACTCAATACTGGTGATAATGAGTTTCTGTTCACTGCCGCCTATGTGGCCACAGCAGATAAAGTTATTGCCGGCTCGGCTAATTCCAGCGTTGACTTCCTGGTGAATTACCAATAATTCACCGCTATCGCTTCATGTCACATTGAATTTTTTATCGTGCAGGCAGCAGGCACCGGACAGGGCCGGTGCCATTTACAGCAACGCTATCTGACCAGGGTACACCATGCAATATACCGATGCCTGCGTCAGGTTGCTGGCTGAATAAATATGGAAAATTTATCTGAGGAAAAGAACGTGTCTGGTAATTTCTTCCGCTATCCCCGAATTATGATCTTATTGTTATCTGCGCTGTTAACCGTTTCCGCCGCACGGGCCGGAGGTATAACATTAGGTGGCACCCGGATTATTTATCCGGCAAATCAAAAACAGATTAGCATGTCGGTCCGCAATACTTCTGAACAATCCAGTTTTCTGGTGCAGTCCTGGACGGAACAGGCTGACGGCAACAAAAGTCAGGATTTTGTCGTTACCCCGCCGTTATATGTCAGTGGTCCGGGTAATGAAAATACCCTGCGTCTGATGTATGTCGGTAAGCCGCTGAAAACTGACCGGGAAACACTCTATTATTTTAACGCCAAATCGGTGCCATCTTTAAATAAAGAGGAATTAGCCGGAAAAAATATTCTGATGCTGGCAGCCATTACCCGTGTCAAGCTGTTTGTACGTCCGGACGGGCTGACGCCAGCGGTAGACAGTGCACCGGACAGCTTAACCTTTCAGAGCAGTGGTAATCAGTTAATGATTAATAACCCCACACCATATCATATTACGCTAACGAAATTCATCGTCGGCGGCCAGAGAATGCCCGACACGATGATTGCACCGTTAGATAATACCTCTCGCGTGTTACCCGCAGCTGCCCACGGCAGTCTGATTAAATTTCGCACCATCAATGATTTTGGAGCCGTCACCCCGGAACGTCAAAGCCAGATGAACTAATTCCTCGTTACTTATCACTGTAATGGATTAACAGGTTAACGTGTAAATGCGCAATGCAAATAAAATAGCGGATTTGCTTTATTACAAACGTCGGGAGAACCGGCCTCCAGCATTTTCCCCTCTTACGCTCTGTGCAGGGATAGCGTTGCTTTCACCCTGTTACGGATATGGAGAACTCTATTTTGCGCCTGAACTGATTGGTGCCGATCCGGATATGGTGGCCGATCTGGCCCAGCTGCAAACCCGTGGTGCCCAGTTGCCGGGTAGTTATCAGGTAGTGGTAAAGGTTAACGGCAGTGAAATCGGTGAACGTGAACTGCGCTTTATTGAGGCAGCTGAACCGCGTACTGGAGAGAACCTCAGCAAGGCAACCACCATACACGATAAAACCGGTCTGATGGCCTGTCTGACCCGCAGTATGCTGGACGAAGTAGGGGTGAATACCGACGCCTTTCCGGCGCTTAATGAAATAAATGATAATCGCTGTGTCTCACCGGGGGAATTTATTCCTGCTGCCTTCACCGCCTTTAATTTTCAGGAAATGCATCTTGAGATCAGTATTCCACAGGCAGCAATGCGTAGCCAGGTACGTGGTTATATTGCCCCTGAACGCTGGAATCAGGGAATCAATGTCGCTCTGCTTAATTACAATATCAGCGGTAATACCAGCCGTGAGCAAAACGGTAACAGCCACTCCCACTATATTAATCTCAACAGCGGGGTAAATCTCGGGGCCTGGCGTTTTCGTGATTATCGTACCTGGAATGAATATTACAGCCGTTATTTCAGCTATCGCCGCTGGCGTCATGCCAAAACCTATATTCAGCGCGCCATCCCCCCCCTGCACAGCCAGCTTATCGTCGGTGACAACATCAGCAGTGGCGAGATTTATGATGCGCTGAATTATCGCGGTATTGAGCTGGCTACCGATGAAAATATGTATCCGGAAAGTATGCGCGGATTTGCCCCGGTCATCCGTGGAACGGCTCTAACCAATGCTAAAGTCACCATTCTGCAGAATGGATACACTATTTATCAGGCTTATGTGCCGCCGGGTGCCTTTGACATTACCGATCTCTCACCCGTGTCATCCAGCGGCGATCTGGAAGTGACAGTGACTGAGGCCGATGGCAGTGTAAAAATATTCAGCGTGCCGTATTCGTCAGTACCGGTGCTGCAACGTGAGGGGCAGTTTCGCTATTCGCTGCTGGCCGGGCGCTACCAAAGCAACAGTAGCAGTGATAAACAGCCACAATATGTGCAGGGCACCCTGATTTGGGGACTGCCGCATAATATTACCGCCTACGGCGGGATGCAGTATGCTGAAAACTACCTTTCCGGGGTAACCGGCGTTGGCCTGAATCTGGGAATGCTGGGGGCGCTTTCCGCTGATACCACCCTGGCCAGCAGCCGACTGACCAATGGTAAGCAGTATCGTGGTCAGTCATATCGCTTTCTCTATGCGCGTACCCTCAACTCACTGGGTACCACTTTTCAGCTAACCGGTTATCGCTACTCCACCGCCGGGTTTCATACTCTTGATGAAATCTCACTGAATGGTATGACTGGCTGGCGTTACGATACGGATACCATTAATGATAACAGCAGACCGGTTAAGCGGCCCTATACCGATTACTACAACTTATATAATAACCGGCGCGCCAAAATTCAGGTCAGTATCTCGCAGCAGGCGGGCTGGCTTGGATCTTTCTATGTTTCCGGGATTCGCCAGACCTACTGGAATAATCGCGGAGCCAGTGATTCTTTGCAACTGGGGCTGAACGGATCGGTTAGCGATCTGAACTACAGCCTGTCATACAACTATAGCCGTGCAACCAGTCAGCCCGGAAGCGATCGCTCGGTGTATCTGTCGCTGTCCATGCCGATTGGTAAACTGCTTTCCCCGGATCGCAGCGATCGGCACGAACTTTACGCCTCCTGGAACGCCAGCCGCAATAACGCCGGCAAAATTTCCCATCAGGCCACGCTAAATGGCAGTGCGCTGGCAGAAAGAAACCTGACCTGGAGCCTGTCAAAAAATCTCTCGCAGGATAGCGACAACGGCGGCAGTCTCAGCACCAACTACCAGGGAAGCTATGGCAATTCAAGCCTCGGCTTCAGCCACAGCAGTGACTACCATCAGGTTAATTATGGACTGTCCGGGGGCATGATACTGCATGGCGAAGGTCTGACGCTGGGGCAGCCGCTGGGTGAGACCAATATTCTGATCGCCGCCCCCGGTCTGCGCGATGTCGCGGTGGAAAATGAAACCGGCATTCATACCGACTGGCGTGGCTATGCCATCAAACCTTATGCCACGGTTTACCGGGAAAACCGCGTTGCATTAAGTACCGTTTCGCTGGATGACCGTACCGAAGTGGAAAACAACGTCTCGCGCGTAGTGCCCGATCGTGGTGCGGTAGTTCGCGCCTGCTTCAGAGGTTATACCGGCTATCGTGTGCTGATCACGCTGAAACGTAACGGTAAACCCCTGCCCTTTGGCTCGATAGTCACCAGTGGCGATCGCAGCGGCATGGTCGGAGATGACGGACTGGTTTATATGTCAGGCATGACTGACAGCGGCACGCTACAGGCCTCCTGGGGAGCAAAAAACGATGAACAATGTCACGCTCTCTACCAGCTGCCAGCCGATGCCGGCACGCAGCCCGTAGTCAGAGTGGAGGTTGTATGCAGTTAACCGTTGTTTTCAACATTCGAGATGATACCCAAACTTAACGCTGCATATGCTCTTTAACGCCGGCGCAGTACTCCAGAGAGGCAGGAACCTGCCTCCCCGGCTGAGCTGTCTTCGCAAACCTGAAACAACAACAGGAAAACTGTCATGTTATTGAGAAAATTAACCCAGCAACAGGGAAAATGTCTTATCGCTGGCCATACCCGATTAGCCATTGCCGCCATCACGCTGTGGGGTACTTTTTCTGTCGCTGCACAGGCCGCTGGCGATTCAGCGCAAATTCAAGTGCGCGGAAAAGTGCTGGCCAATACCTGCGTCATTGATGACAATTCCGCTACGCAAACCGTTGACCTACCCGCGGTGTCCGATCGCGATCTGGCAGGCAATACCATTACCGGTGAAAAAATATTTACCATTCGCTTTAATGACTGCGGCTCCAGCGTGGGTAAACTGCTGATTACCGCCTCCGGCAGGCAGGACAGCAATAACAATCAGGCCTTTGCCAATGTCTTGGATGATGCTGGGGGTGCCAAAGGGGTAGCGGTGTATGTTTATCAGACCGACGGAAAAACCTTATTTGAGCCATCGGGAAAATCAACCGAGACCTATACGTTGACGCCTTCAGTCTCCAACAATCTGACATTTAAAGCCGCTTATGTTGGCACTCTGAGTAAAGTCACCGCCGGTGAATTTTGTACCACGGTGAATATGACCTTTAATTATATCTGACGGGCCTCCTCCTACCGACGGGGTTTGGGTAAAAATTTATTGAATCCTGCCACCGCACGGGCTGGCGACTGTGGAGATGACTGGCAGGCGGGGCGTCCTCCCGCCTGCTTCACCTTAAAAGGTATAGGCCACTGAAGCAAAGTAGCGCCGCCCGTCTTCATTAAAACGATAGTTATCGCGGTTCAGATCTTTATCGGTCATGTTGGCTAACCCGACACGCAGTTTCAACGCTTTGGCGGCCTGCCAGCTGGCCCCAGTGTGCCATAACATATAGCCTCCGGGGGCGGTCCCCTGTGAACTGAGCGCGCGCCGCTGTCCGCTGTAGCTGGCCTGTAAGTAGAACGACCAGGCGTCCAGCGGCGTCCAGTCAATAATGCCGTTGGCAGTGTGCAACGGCATCTCTGCCAGTGGTTTATTGCCACCGTTACTTAAATCTCGCCCATCGGTATAGGTGTAATTAAGCGTCAGTTTGCACTGCTGTGCCAGCGGCAGACTCAACTCGCTTTCAATCCCGCGCACCCGCGCCTTATTGACATTGTAATAGCGAAATATCGGCTTACCTTCATCGTTTAAAGCAACAAAATTGGCATAGCCTTGCGCCTCGTCCGGGTTGGACGTGCGCGCAATGCTGATGCGGTTATCCAGGCGATTCTGATACAGGGTCACACTGCCGGTCACCTCCTTCAGCCAGCCTTCTTCACCACGCCAGTAAAGCCCCAGCTCAATGCTTTCACTGGTTTCCGGTTTTAAATCGCGGCTACCAACAATGGAGCAACCTCCACGGCAGGAGTAACTCTGCCACTCCGGGCTTAACTCCAACAGTGACGGGGCCTTAAACGCGCTGGCCCAGCCCCCCTTAATCGTTACACTGTCGCTGGCGTTATACACCAGATAAGCACGCGGGCTCCAGCGCTCGCCATAGGTTTGATGCTTATCCATGCGCATCCCGCCAGTCAGCGCCAGCGACTCCAGCAGATGCCACTCATCTTCGGCAAACAGCGCAAACTGACGCGAGGAAGCTTTCCCGCTCTGTTTCAACACTGCATTGTCTTGCAGGGTATCGTGGCGCATTTCTCCCCCCAAAGTGACGATCTGGTCGCTGTCACTGAGTGGCAGCACGACTTTGCTGTCAAGGGTATTGTTTTGCGCCACGCCGCGCGAACTGCCGCCATTATTATTGACCAGATGTTCACCATAAAAACGCAGTTCACTGCTGGCGGTATCCCAGCGACCGTTATGGCTCAGGCTGTAGTTCTGGCGCACCAGGCGATTTTTATCCAGTGAATCGGAATCGCGCTGCTGGCGATTGACCCCATAGCCGAGGGCAAATTCCTGCCCCTGCTGCGGGGTTAACATCAGTTCGAGATTGCCGCTGCGGGTGTTATTGCCCTCAATACGCGGTGACATCCCGCTGGCACTGGTGGCAGACGGTTGCGGTTTATCTTTGCCACGTCGTTCCAGGCTACCCCAGGCTTTCACTTCCAGCAGATCGTCAATCAGCGGCCCGCTGCCGAAAAAGTTGCTGCCGTAAGTGTTGCCGCGATCGCGGTGTGCCTGTTGGGTGGTGTCGGCGCTCAGGGTGCCAAAGGGAGTATTACTGGCGCGGCGAGTAATAATATTGACCACGCCACCTAAGGCATCGGAACCGTATAATGAGGACATCGGCCCGCGCACCACTTCAATACGTTCAATGGCATCTGTCGGTATCCAGTTCAAATCAAAATCGTTGTGGCGGAACACCGCATTGCGCGAGTTAACCCGCTTGCCATCAATCAGGATCAGGGTGTAACTGCTGTTGAAACCGCGCAGACTGATACCTTTGCGGTTATCACCATCATTGGTCAGCTGTACGCCAGGCACTTCACGCAGGATCTCATTCAGATTCTGCACCGGGCGACGCGAAATCGCCTCTGCGCCGATGACGCTGATGCTGGCAGGCGCATCCTGCAGGTTGATTTCACTGCCCGATGCGGTGACCACCAGCTGTTTTTCGCGTTCTTCTGCTTCGTTACGATCGTCAGCCAGCAGCGGAAAGGTCAGTACCAGCGCAGAGGCACAAAGCCCGCTACGCATTATGGGGTTAATTCTCAGCATGTTTATCTCCATTCAAACGTTGCCTGTTTCCACATCGCTGTCCCACACGCAGCAGGTTACGTGCACAGAACTGCGCCCGGATAACTCAGGGTAAATAAGAAACTGCTCACAAAAATGACGGAGTTTTTCCGCAGAGGTTACTGCTTTATTATTTTTAAAATTTGATTTATTTATTTTCAAAAAACGATTTTTCCGCGCCCTTAGCAGGTGCGCGGAAAGTCATTATCTCAGTATTCAACCCGGCTGGTTGACCAGGCCGTCAATCACCACCTGTGGCGTTCCCTGGCTACAGCTTTCAATACGACCACGCACGCCCCAGACCTGCGCCAGATTATCCGCCGTGACAACATCCGTTGCCGGGCCATCGGCAATTAATTTGCCGTCATGCAGCATCAAAATATATTCGCCGTGACGCAGCGCAATATTAATATCATGTACCACCACCAGCGTGACCATATTCCGCCGCCGGGTTTCCTTACGCACTATATCCATTACGTGAAACTGATAATTTAAATCCAGTGCACTCAGTGGTTCATCCAGTAATAACAGCTGTGGCTGGCGGATCAGTGACTGCGCCAGGCCCACCAGTTGCTTTTGCCCACCGGACAGCTGGTCGAGATAGCTGAGTGCCAGGTGGGCAATCCCCAGTTGTTCCAGCAGCGCCATCACTTCAGCCCGATCCCCTGTGCTGCTGCGACCTCTGCTGGCACGCTGCGCCACGATCACCGACTCCAGCACCTGTAAATGAACCCCGGCGGGCAGCGTCTGCGGCAGGTAAACCACCTGCTGCGCCCGACGGGCAAACGGCAGCGCCATCAGCTGATGACCATTCAGCCACAATTCCCCTTTAGCCGCGCCCAGCCCGGCCATGGCCCGCATCAGCGTTGATTTCCCACAGCCATTAGGACCCAGCAGCACGCTTATTTTGCCACGCGGCAGCAGGGGAACATTCAGCTGGCGAATGACCTGGCGTTTCGCGTAACCGGCGGTGAAATCTTTGACGGATAATCCCTGCATCAGACAGTCCCCCGGTGGCGCAGAATAATGGTAAGAAAAAACGGTACGCCCACCAGCGAGGTCACAATCCCGACCGGAATAATCACCCCGGGGATCAGGTTTTTCGCCGCCACCGAGGCCAGCGACAGCACCAGCGCACCGGTCAGCGCGCTGGCTGGCAGATAGTAACGGTGATCTTCACCAAAAATCATGCGGGCAATATGAGGAGCGACCAGACCGATAAAGCCAATGGGGCCGACAAAGGCCACTGCCAGCGCGGAAAGTACGCTAATACGCAGCAGC
Source organism: uncultured Erwinia sp. (assembly GCA_945290265.1). Classification (GTDB taxonomy): domain Bacteria; phylum Pseudomonadota; class Gammaproteobacteria; order Enterobacterales; family Enterobacteriaceae; genus Erwinia. Next base: position 14,115 of record CALYQW010000003.1, on the reverse strand, counting down.
GTTGCTAACCGCAGGCGACGCACATCAATACCAAAGCTGACGGCACGATCTTCCCCCAGCCGCAGCGCGGTTAAGCGCCAGGCGCTCATCAGCGAAAACGGCAGCAGCAACAGCAGCGCTGCACTAAGGATGGCCAGTTTTGGCCAGGAGGCGCGCTCCAGGCTCCCCATGGTCCAGAACACCAACCCCTGCAGCGTGTCTTCGCTGGCAATAAACTGCATCATCGATACCAGTGCGTTAAAGGTAAACACCAGAGCGATACCGAACAGCACCACTCCGGCACTGCTGACTTTGGTCCAGCGGGTGACGCCGTCAAGCATCAGTGCAGCGAACAGTGCGAAGAAAAAGGCATTAGCCGGAATAAACCACTGAGCGGGCACCCCAGGCAACCCGATCCCCAGCACCAGTGCCAGCGCGGCACCAAACGCGGCTGCCGAGGAAACGCCGAGCGTAAACGGGCTGGCTAGCGGATTATTGAGGATCGTCTGCATTTCAGCACCGGCGAGGCCCAGAGCCAGCCCCACCACCACCGCCATCAGCGCCCCGGGCAAACGGATATCCCAGACGATCACCCGAATACCGGGCGACACGCTGTCAGGCGCATGCAACGCCTGCCACAGCACCGACAGTTTCAGTCCGGCGGGTCCGAGGGTAAAATCCAGCATAAGTGAAATCAGAATGGCCAGCAGCAGTAATGCCATCATTAACAGCCGGTAACGCAGCAACTGACGGTAGCCAGCCATAATTTCCTGCGCATCGGGGCTTACGGCTGCGCTTTGGTGGGACAACATCATAGTCATTACCTGTTTTTACTTATCTGTCAGCAGATCGCTGGCGGGGATACTGACTGAAAAATTGTAAACAATCTGCTGTTTCAGGTAACAGACCTTTGAGAAATCCGGCATCCCGTTGCCACAACAAAACTGTTACCCATTGAAATCACCAGATATTTACCATAATTGTAAACGATAATAGTTATCAATTCTATTTGTTATTTAACGATTTTTCCCCCACTCCTGGCCGTTGACCTGGTTTTCAATCAGCCCTCTATTACCCAAATCCCAAAAAAAATGCCCGCATAAATGCGGGCACTACCATCAGAATCCTCATTCCAAGAAAACTACTGCTCAAACTTTGGAAATTCCATTTCACTGTACTTAATAAAGCGGCTCTTACGCGTCAGACGATAACCCAGCCAAATCAGCAGAAACAGCGGAAGACCAATATAGGTCGCCGCTACGCCATACCAGTCAATTTTATCCGCCAGGAACGCCTGATAATTCTGTCCCAGGGTGATAATAAGACACAGCACAAAGGCAAAAATCGGCCCCAGCGGGAAAAAACCGGAACGGTACGGCAGATCCTTCGGATCATTACCCTGCAGCACATAACCCTTACGGAAACGATAGTGACTGATAGCAATCCCCAGCCAGGCAATAAAACCCGTCATCCCGGAGGTATTCAGCAGCCAGAGATACACCGTCTGATTGCCAAACATCGAGCTGAGGAAACACAGACCCGCCACCACGGTAGTGGCATAAAGGGCATTACGCGGTACGCCCCCGGCAGACAGCTTGCCAAAAATACGCGGTGCTTTTCCTTCCCGTGCCAGGGTAAACAGCATACGGGTTGAAGCGTACATCCCGGAGTTCCCCGCTGACAGTACCGCCGTCAGGATCACCGCATTCATTACCGCCGCCGCTGACAGCAGTCCGGCATGCTGGAACACCAGGGTGAATGGACTGACGCTGATATCCTTCACGCCATTACGCAACAGATTCGGGTCGGTGTACGGAATAATCAGGCTGATAACCAGAATGGCAAACACATAGAACAGCAGGATGCGCCAGAACACCTGGCGCACCGCGCGCGGGATATTTTTGGCCGGATCTTTCGATTCTCCGGCCGCAATACCAATCAGCTCGGTGCCCTGGAAGGAGAAACCGACAATCATCGCCACACCAATCATCGCCGATAAACCACCGGAGAACGGCGCATCACCAATCTGCCAGTTATGCCAGCCGGCACTTTCACCACCGCGCAAAATCCCCAGGATCATCGCAAGGCCGACCACAATAAAGATGACTACGGTGACCACTTTAATCAGCGAGAACCAGTATTCTGCTTCACCGAAGCCTTTGACCGAAATGTAATTCAGCAGGAAGATCAGACCGAGGAACAGCGCACTCCAGATCCAGCCAGGGGTGTCCGGGAACCACCAGGTCATCACCAACTGTGACGCCACCAGGTCAACGGCGATAGTCACCGCCCAGTTGTACCAGTAGTTCCAGCCCAGCGCGAAGCCAAAGCCTTCTTCAACATATCTGGCGCCATAAGTGGAGAAAGACCCGGATACCGGCATAAACGCCGCCAGTTCGCCCAGACTGGTCATCAGAAAGTAGACCATCAGACCGATCAGGGCATATGACAACAGTGCCCCGCCGGGTCCCGCCTGAGAGATAGTTGCTCCTGAAGCGACAAACAGACCGGTACCGATGGAGCCACCAATAGCGATCATTGTAAGGTGGCGTGCCTTGAGGTCACGCTTTAAACCAGGTTGTTGTGTTGTTTTTTTGTCCTGAACCATATTAAACGCTACGCTTTACTGTAATTGAAGCTCGATTGTAACAAACTCGCCGCAGCGGTATAGCGATAACGCAGAGTTATAAGTTAGGTTCATAACTGGCGCAGGATCATTAGAAAGGCAGGGGTCGGGACCAGGGCCGGCGGCTGGTCCACTGCCACTGCGTGGGTAACCCCGGCCCTTCAGATTACAGCACGCAGTAGTGCATAAAGCGGTTTAACGCGTTGGAAATATGCTTTTGACGATGGCTGATGCGGTAAAGGGTGCGGGTCAGTTTTGGCAGCGGCAGCGTTACTTCCACCAGGGTTCCCATCGCCAGCTGATCGGCAATCACCCAGCGTGACAGGCAGCTGATGCCCATATCATGACGTACCGCGTGTTTGATCGCTTCGGAATTGCCCAACTCCAGCGCCAGCTCAAACTGCGGCAGGTGACACAGCAGTAAAAAGTCAACAATTTCACGGGTGCCTGAACCCTGCTCGCGCAGGATCCACGGCGCCGCCCCCAGACTGTCCAGAGTGACAGGCTGGTCAAGTATTGCCGCGCCCGGGGCAGCAAAGACCACCAGTTCATCTTCCAGCCACGGCTGAGTCACCAGTTCCGTCATGCGGCACGGCCCCTCAATAAAACCAATATCTACCCTAAAATCAGCCACGGCGTTAATCACATCCTGGCTGTTGCCAACGCTTAATTCCAGCGGCATGGTGGGATAATCACGGCGATAGTTGGCTATCATGCCCGGCAACAAATAATTGCCGATGGTACTGCTGGCAAAGATCCGCAGAGCCCCATTATCTTCGCGAAAAAGTTGTTCAATTTCCTGGGTTTGTTCCAACAGGCCAATCGCGCGCGGGTAAAGTAAGCGGCCATGTTCATTCACGGCCAGCCGTTTACCTATCCGGTCAAACAGGCGCACGCCCAGCTGTCCCTCCAGATCGGCCAGCGCTGCACTGACCGCCGACTGTGACAACGCCAGCACCTGCGATGCCTGAGTAGTTGAACCACTTTTTAATACTTCCGTAAAGACTTCCAGCTGTCGCAGGGTGATGTGCATTGTTCTTCCTTTATTATGCGATTGCCGTGCAGGCTACAGACGCTGCGACAATCTGAAATTTTCAGCTAATAACACTTATACTGATGGGTTGTAACCATATAATCAATTTCTCTTTTTTTGATGCTGATCTCATGATGTCCCGGTTATCAATGGAGAAAATACATGCCAGAAATGACCTACGGCAGAAAAAACTGCAATTTTGCATTTTATTCCTGGCTTTACCCTGGCAGGCATTCTTGCCACCGCAGCGATGTGGGCGGGCCTATTCCTCAGGTCGCCGCACTGGGCCTGGGCGCTCTGACGCTGGCTAATGTATTAGGTATAGTAGCAGGCAATACCTTCTTTCCACGAATTTATCATCAATGTGATCCGGGTATTATTGTTGCCAAACAGAAGCTGCTGCGTCTGGGGATTATCCGGTACGGCTTTCGCCTGACCTTTCAGCAGCTTGACCGATATCGGCATCAGCGGCGTGATCATTGATATTCTCACCCTGAGCACCACCTTTTTGCTGGCCTGCTGGCTTGGACGTAAGGTGTTTGGCCTTGATCGCGAAACCAGCTGGCTGATTGGTGCCGGCAGCAGTATCTGCGGAGCAGCAGCGGTGCTGGCAACCGAGCCGGTGGTAGAAGCGGAAACCAACAAAGTGGCGGTGGTGGCGCGATTAATTTGCTGGTGCATCATTTATTGTTTTGATCGCGGACGGCAGGGTGATGTAGCTACGCTTTTTGCTTTTTTTAAAGCCAGGACAAGGACCAGCTAAACCCTGGTCTCGGCCAACTCCCCCTCATTAATCTGAATTTCAGGATATTTACGGGTATCATAGTTGGGAAAAAACATGGCTATCTACAGGAGAATGGCATGAAATATATCGGTGCCCATGTCAGTGCTGCGGGCGGCGTCGATCAGGCAGTGAAACGCGCCTCGGAACTGGAAGCGACCGCCTTTGCACTGTTTACTAAAAATCAGCGCCAGTGGCGCGCCGCACCGTTAAGTGACGAGGTGATTGCCGCTTTCCGCCAGGCCTGCGCGGATTACCATTACACCTCTGCTCAGATCCTGCCTCATGACAGCTATCTGATTAATCTCGGCCATCCGGTTAAGGAAGCACTGGAAAAATCACGTAGCGCCTTTATTGATGAAATGACCCGCTGTGAACAGCTGGGGCTGACGCTGCTTAACTTCCATCCCGGCAGCCATCTGCAGCAGATCAGCGAAGATGACTGCCTGCAGCGTATTGCTGAATCCATCAATATTGCCCTCGACCAGACGCAGGGCGTGACCGCCGTGATTGAAAATACCGCCGGCCAGGGCAGTAACCTCGGCTTTCGTTTTGAACATCTGGCAGCGATTATTGATGGTGTCGAAGATAAATCACGCGTTGGCGTCTGTATTGATACCTGCCACGCCTTTGCCGGCGGCTACGATCTGCGCACCGAAGCCGACTGCGAAAAAACCTTTGCCGATTTTGAGCGCGTTGTTGGCTTTCAATATCTGCGCGGGATGCACCTCAATGATGCCAAAAGTGAGTTTGACAGCCGCGTTGACCGCCACCACAGTCTGGGGGAAGGCAATATCGGCAAGACCGCGTTCAGCTGGCTGATGAAGGATGCGCGCTTTGATAATATCCCGCTGATCCTCGAAACCATTAATCCGGATATCTGGCTGGATGAGATTGCCTGGCTGAAGTCTCAGCAACAGTAAAAAAAATCGCCCCCTGTTATCAGGGAGCGATGCTGGTGTTTACGGCATCACTGCTGATGCCGTTATCCTGCGGACTTATTCAGCTACAGGCACTGCATCCATCTCTTTCTCAGGACGCTTCAGCAGTGCATAGCCCAGTCCGGCCACCAGCGTACCTGCCACAATCGCCAGCAGATAACCCACTACCGGGGTGATCGCACCAGGGATTAACAGGACAAACAGACCGCCATGAGGTGCCATCAGTTTGGCTCCTACCGCCATGGAAATCCCACCGGTAACGGCACCACCGACGATGCAGCACGGCAGCACCCGCAGCGGATCGCGCGCCGCAAACGGGATCGCTCCTTCGGAGATAAAGCACAGGCCCAGTACCAGCGCCGCTTTGCCCCCTTCCTGCTGACCCTTATTAAATTTCTGACGCGCCACCAGCGTTGCCAGACCCATCGCCAGCGGTGGCACCATACCGGCCGCCATAATCGCCGCCATTGGTGCATAAGTTTGCGAGCTCAGCAGGCCAACGCCGAAGGCATAAGCCACTTTATTGACCGGACCACCCATATCCACACACATCATACCGCCCAGCACCAGACCCAGTAACACCGCATTGGCGGTGCCCATAGTCGCCAGCCAGTGCGTCAGGCCCGTCATAATACCCGCTACCGGTTTACCCACCACATAGATCATCAGCAGACCAGTGATCAGGCTGGCGACCAGCGGAATAATCAGGATCGGCTTCAGCGCTTCCATACTGGATGGCAGCTTCACTTTGGCACTGAGGAATTTCGCCGCATAACCGGCAATAAACCCGGCAATAATGCCGCCAAGGAAACCCGCGTTAATGCTGGTGGCCAGCATACCGCCAATCAAACCTGGGGTCAGACCCGGACGGTCAGCAATAGAGAAAGCGATAAATCCGGCCAGCACCGGCACCATCAGGGCAAAGGCACTGCTGCCACCAATCTGCATCAGCGCGGCGGCCAGGGTGCCCTGCTCCTTAAACGCAGTAATCCCGAACGCGAATGACAGTGCGATACTCAGACCACCGGCTACCACCATCGGCAGCATATAGGAGACGCCGGTCAGCAGGTGGCGATACCCACCGGCCTTCTCTTTCTTATCACCGGCAGCAGGCTGCTGTGCGCCCCCTTTTGGCGTATAAGGCTGCGCTTCAGCCAGCGCTTTATCCAGCTCCTGGGCGGTTTTCTTCAGCGCCAGACCGGTAGAGGTGCGGTACATCGGCTTACCGGCAAATTTCGTCAGGTCCACCTCAATATCTGCCGCCACAATCACCAGGTCAGCGGCAGCCACTTCTTCCGGGGTAATTTCATTACCGGCACCCACAGAACCACGGGTTTCCACTTTCACCCACCAGCCGCGTTTTTTGGCTTCGGTATCCAGCGCTTCGGCCGCCATAAAGGTATGCGCCACGCCGGTCGGACAGGCGGTCACCGCCACAATGCGTTTTGGCCCGTTGCTGGCTGGCGCTGCGCTTTGCGCCGAACCTGATGGCTGCAGGTATGGCTGTGCTTCCGCCTGCGCCTGCGCCAGGGTTTCTGCCGGATGAGCGATCAGACGCTGGATATCCACCAGGCTGACCTTTTTGCCCGTCAGCGCCGCATCAGAAGGCAGGGTTTTCCCCACCACAATCACCTGCTCTGCCTGCTGCGGATCGTCCGTCAGCGTCAGACCAGCGTTTGCCGCCGCAGCAGTGGTTATTTTTTTAGCCAGATAGCTGGTAGCCAGCCCCAGCGAAGCATCTGCGATCAACAGCGTTTTCATTACGTCTCTCCTGCTGTTAATTATTAAAAGGTTGCAGATCCACCCGGGCCATCATCGCGGCAAGTTGGGTACGATCGCTAATGCCAACATTGCTCTGGCTCACCGCCATGGCTGCCACTGCCGTGGCCAGGCGCAGGGTATGCTCACTGGATTCACGCATCAGCAGGCCGTAAATCAGCCCGCCAACCATCGAATCACCGGCACCGACGGTGCTGACCACTTCGCAGGCAGGAGGTTTGGCAATCCACTCACCCGAGGCATTGACCCACAGCGCTCCTTCTGCACCCAGTGAAATCACCACATGGGCGATCCCCTGTTCGCGCAGCGCATGGGCGGCCGCAATCACGTCATTCAGTTGCGGCAGCGGACGACCGGCCCAGATTTCCAGCTCACGGCGGTTAGGTTTTACCAGCCAGGGGGCGGCTTTCAGTCCGGCCACCAGCGCTTCACGGCTGCTGTCGAAGATAATGCACGGGCACTGAGTACGCAAAGCGCTCATCCAGGCGGTAAAGGCATCCGGATCGACACCTGCCGGCAGGCTGCCGCTGACGCACACCATATCGAACTGCCCCAGCCAGCTGAGGGAATCAGCAGAGAAGCGTTCCCAGTCCTGTGCGGTGACTTCAAAACCGGAGAAGTTGAGGTCAGTAACGTCACCATCCTGCTCCGTCAGCTTGACGTTAATGCGGGTACGGCCCTCTACCACCTGAAAGCGATTGGCAATCCCCAGGTCGCTGAACAGGTGCTGGAAACCGTCCTGATTTTCTTTACCCAGAAAACCGCCCACGGTGACGTCAATCCCCAGATCTTTCAGCACTTTCGCAACATTGATCCCTTTACCGGCAGCGTGTAATCCGGTGGTTTTTACCAGGTTGACTTCGCCGCGTTCAATCTGTGGTACATAGCCCACCAGATCGTAGGCCGGGTTCAGGGTAACAGTGGCTACACGTCTGCTCATGCTGCCCCCTCACCTAAACCGGCGGCAATCGCCTCGCCAATGGCATCCAGCGCCACGCGCGCGTCTGCACCACTGGCGGTAAAGCGCAGGCGGTGACCTTTTTTCACGCCCAGCGCCACTACTTTCATCAGGCTGCGACCGTTAGCCGGTTTACCGCTGCCATCGAGGTTGGTAACAGTGATATCGCTGTCAAAGCCCTTGATCACCGTAACCAGCGCGGTGCCCGGACGGGCGTGCAAACCATGTTCATTGCGGATAACGTATTCTTCACTCAGCACGTCAGCCTGTTCAGACACTTCACTGGTCAGCAGCGCGAGGATCCCGGCAGCATCGGCCTGTAACAGACGTTCGCCCTGCTGTTTTTGCAGCAGATCGCTAAGATAATTCAGTACGTTTAACGGCTGATCGTCGTTTATAGCCACGGTGAACAGCATCGCGGCCTTAGCGCCGTCCACCTCAAAAGGTGTGGCTACGCGACTGACCGCTACCGCACTGCTAAGGTTGCCGGTAATGCTGTCGTTTAACCAAATCCCCTGCCCCAGATTCAGCGGTTTACCGCCGATAACCGCACTGACAAAGGAAGCATCAACCGCCTCAGCCTGCTGCAGGCGACCGGCGTTCAGCGCCTGCAACGTCATCAGGTCGTGCGCCGCCACCTCAGTGGCAATCAGCGAGGTATCAAAAAGAAAGGCGTTGCCCTGCTTTTCCCCCATCAGCAGGCTGCGCAGGGTTTCCGCCGAGTCGGTTTTTCTCAACTGCTCTGCCACGCTGTCATCACTCAGAACGTGGGTTAGCTGACGCAGCAGCTCGAGGTGTTCATCAGATTTTGCAGCAATACCGATCACCACATACGCCGTCTGATCCTCGCCCCAACTTATCCCCTGCGGAAACTGAAAAACCTGCACACCGGTTTTCAGCACCAGATCGCGGGTATCGGTGGTGCCATGTGGTATGGCAATACCATTGCCCAGATAGGTAGAGGTTTGATGTTCGCGCGCCAGCATACCGTTGACATAACCTTCACCGGTATTACCGGCGGCAGCCAGTGCGGCAGCGACCTGACGTATAGCATCCTGCTTATCTGTCGCCTGTGCGCCGGGCTTAATCGCCTTTAGTTCTAGTTGGAACATAGTTCTCCTCGCTGCTGAACTTGAAGCGTTTCAGCTATATTGAGAAAAAAGCGAAATTGCTGGCTGCCAGTGCGGCCAGCAACGACGCTGAAACGTTTCAATGATTCTCTGAGCTTAATCTGTCCGAGGCAAGTTTTACCGGAAAGTGGTTTACAAAATTATGATGTTACGCACAATTCTTATCAAAGTATAATATTGCAGTTCAGCCCTACTGAAACTGGCGGAAGTTCAGTCAGCAGGACTGACGGCGGCCAACGCACGATCCTGTGGCAGAAAGTGCGAAATCTGATTTCGCAGGCTAATTTATTACCAGCCGGTGCAACAAGCCTCTCCTTTACAGGTAACATCGCTCTATTCTCAGATTAATGTTGCGCAAACTATGTCCGGTACACTTTCTCCTGCACGTCCAGGATTTGATTTCAGTTCCCTGACCTTTCTACTGGTGGCCCTGATTTCAGGCCTGGCGGGTGCCCTGCAGGCTCCTGCACTCAGTCTGTTTCTTACCAGCGAAATCCACGTGCGCCCCTTTATGGTGGGCCTGTTTTATACGGCCAATGCGCTGGTGGGCATTGTGGTCAGTCAGCTGCTGGCCCACTATTCCGACCGGCTGGACAGTCGTAAAATGTTGATTATCGGCTGTTGCCTGCTGGGTGCTGGCGCCTCCGTATTGTTTGCCTGGAACCGTAATTATTATCTTCTGCTGATTTTTGGCATTTTCTTTGCCAGCTTTGGTGCCAGCGCCACCTCGCAGATGTTTGCCATGGCGCGTGAATACAGCGATCGAACCGGACGTGAAAGCGCCTTTTTCGGTTCGCTGATGCGCGCGCAAATATCGGTAGCCTGGATGATTAGCCCACCGCTGGCCTTTGCTCTGGCGCTGGGCTACAGCTTCAGTGCGATGTATCTGACCGCTGCCCTGATGTTTATGCTGTGTGCGCTGGTGGTGCAGACTCTGCTGCCTGCGGTTACGCGGGAGCCACAGGCGGCGGAAGCCCCGCTGGTAGAGCCACGACAAAACCGTCATGCCACCCTGCTGCTGTTTATTGCCTGCGCGCTGATGTGGGCCAGTAACGGCCTGTATCTCATTGCTATGCCGTTATATGTGGTGCAGGATTTGCTTCTGCCGGAAAAACTGGCCGGTACCATGATGGGGGTAGCGGCCGGTCTGGAAATTCCGGTAATGCTGCTGGCAGGCTACTATGTCAGACAGCTGGGTAAGCGTCCGATCATGCTGCTGGCCGCCATCGCCGGAACCCTGTTTTACGCAGGAACGCTGCTGGTATGCAATGCGCTTTCAATGCTGTTACTCCAGGGGCTGAATGCGATTTTTATTGGTATTCTTGCCGCCATGGGCATGCTCTATTTCCAGGATATGATGCCCGGCCAGGCGGGCGCGGCCACCACGCTGTTCAGCAACGCCATTCGTCTTGGCTGGATTATTGGCGGATCGCTGGTGGGCGTGGTGGCAGAATTCTGGCACTGGCAGCAGGTATTCTGGTTAGCGCTGGTGATGATGCTGGCAGCCCTTATCTGCTTATGGCGGGTGCCGGAGCCGGGAAAAAAATAACAGCAGCGTTTTGCTTAAATTATGATTGTCTGAACACCACTATTCTTTCAGGGGGCAGTCTGCGCTTCCAGTTCCAGCAGGTAAATCATCGCCTGCTGACGGGTATTGCCGCACATCTCAGGCGCTGGTTGCAGCCCGGCGCACACTTTCGGTCTGAGCGGTGAGCCAAACAGCTTACAGCGCAACTGCTCATCCAGCTGTACGCATGGGGTATTCGCCGGTTTTCCACCAGGCATACCTGGTATCGGAGACGAAATCGATGGCGCAGTGCAGCAGGCACCACAACGGCTGCGACATTCCATCGCTGACCTCACGGTAAAAAAACGCGACCTTAACAGCAATCTCGGCTGAATGCTATCACCTGCCATCAGACGGCAGACTGTGCTGTCGATCTTGCCTGAAAGCCTGCTGGCGAGTACCTTGTAGTCATATTTTATCCATTCTATTTAATGAGACTTATTTTTATGCCAAGAGCGAACGAAATCAAAAAAGGCATGGCGGTGAACTTTAATGGTAAGTTACTGTTAGTAAAAGATATTGATGTACAAAGCCCGAGCGCGCGCGGCGCATCCACTTTGTATAAAATGCGTTTTACCGATATCCGCAGCGGGCTTAAGGTGGAAGAACGGTTTAAAGGCGATGATATTCTCGACACTATCTCCCTCAGTCGTCGCCAGGTCACCTTCTCTTATATTGACGGTAATGAATATGTCTTTATGGATGATGAAGATTACACCCCTTACCATTTCGCTCAGGAAACCATTGCTGACGATCTGCTGTTTATTCCTGAGGGCGGCATTCCGGGTATTCAGGTGCTGACGATGGATGGCCAGGTGCTGGCGCTTGAGCTGCCGCAGACGGTGGATATGGAGATTGTTGAAACCACACCCGGTATTAAAGGCGCTTCTGCCAGCGCACGCACCAAACCTGCCACTATGAGTACCGGCCTGGTGATTCAGGTTCCCGAATACCTGAGCAACGGCGATAAAATCCGTATTCATATCCCGGAACGCCGCTATATGAGCCGCGCGGACTAGTCACACGCGACGCGCAGCTTGCCGCGTTGGCGACAATCATACTTTCATACATTTTCCGGCTGTCAGGTTTATCCTGGCGGCTCTATCCTTGTTAAAATTTCTGTAACTGATGCATAGTATTATGACAACTAAAAAACGACTTCTTTCGATCCTGGTGCTTAATGCTCTGGGACTGATGCTCTTTTTCTCCTGGTACTTACCCGCCAATCATGGCTTCTGGTTTGCCATCGATAAAAATATCTTTTACTGGTTTAACGATCGCCTGGAAACTAATCGCCTGGTACTGTGGCTGGTGGCAATTACCAACTTCCGCGCCTTTGACGGTATTTCACTGCTGGCAATGGGCGCGCTGTACCTCTCTTTCTGGCTAAAGGAAACCCCGGAAGGACGTCGGCGCATGCTGGCCATTGGTATTACCATGCTGATTACCGCCTTACTGCTAAATCAGCTGGGTCGCCTGATTCCGGTGGAGCGCCCCAGCCCGACAAACTCTTTTCCCAATGTACATCACGTTGCTGAACTGACCGGTATTCCCACCAAAGATGCTTCCGGAGACAGCTTCCCGGGCGATCATGGCACCATGCTGATGATTTTTGCCTGCTTTATGCTGCGCTATTTTACCCGCCGCAGTTTCGCTGTTGCGGTGCTGATTATTCTGGTGTTCGCACTGCCAAGAGTAACCATTGGCGCTCACTGGTTTACCGATATTGCAGTAGGATCGCTGTCACTGATATTAGTTGGCATGAGCTGGTGGCTGATGACCCCGGCCAGTGATCATCTGGTTAACCGGATTTATCGTTATCTGCCCAATATTCCCTTCCCGCGGCGAGCAGGTAAATAATCTTCTGCCATTAGCATAATTACGCCAGCGGCCTGTCTGGCGTTATTAAATTCATTCAGAAACATTTTGAAATAAAAAAATCTAATTTTTTTCTCTCACCTATTTGCCTGCAGTTCCTCCCCATCCGGCTTAATGACATTACCAGCACAACCCACTGTTATTAAAGATATTTTCCAATTAAGTTTAAAATTTAATCAAATTGTTCACATCTCATACAACCGCAAGGATTATTGTTCCGACGCAAAAAAGGTGTAATAAGCCCTTTAAACCCCTCGCCACGGGGCTTGTAATCGGTTAATCTCAATTCCGCATCGGGATTTCCGGCTGATTATTGCGCCGCTTTTACAAATATTTTCAGATAATGAAAGAAATTAATATTTCCTTATTATCTAATCCGGATGTTTCATTAACTTCTCGTTCATCAACTTACTAACGACATTGTCGTTAAGGACTCAAAGGATCACTACTATAATGGTCAAGTCTCAGCCAGTTTTGAGATATTTTCTGCGGGCTATCCCCGCTGTTGCGTTAGCGACATTGTTGTCAGCATGCAGTTCGAACGGCGGACACAATAACCAGACTGATACTCATGCAGTTAACAACCAGAAAGGTTTTTTACTGCAAGCGTCTCAGGATGAATTCGAGCAGATGGTGCAGAACGTGGATATTAAATCCCGTCTGATGGAACAGTACGCTGACTGGAAAGGTGTCCGATACCGTTTGGGTGGCACCAGCAAGCGTGGTATTGACTGTTCTGCCTTTGTACAAACCACTTTTCGCGATCAGTTTGGCCTTGATTTGCCGCGCTCGACCTCTGAGCAGAAGGACAGTGGCCGGGGCATTCAGCGTAATAAATTACGCCCGGGTGATTTAGTGCTGTTCCGCGCCGGTTCTACCGGTCGTCATGTCGGTATTTACCTTGGCAATAATAACTTTGTTCATGCCTCCACCAGCAGTGGCGTGATGATTTCCAGTCTGGATGACTCCTATTGGAAAAAACGCTATCGCGAAGCACGTCGCGTACTGAATCGCAGTCAGAGCTAAGCAGTCCGCTGTAAGTTTTTAAAACGAGAGTATGGCGCTGCGTTGGTAGCGTCAGATGACTGAAGAAGCCTGCATTTTTATGCAGGCTTTTTTGTTTCGGTTTTTTTAGGGGCAAAGGCCAGGTCAACGACGTTTCTCCATCCCGTTTCACGGGCTGGCGACAAGGGACGATCAGGCACAATCGCCCCTTGACCCCGTGCCTGCGGCGTCTCTTCGCCCGCTCACGCGGGTTCCCTCGGCCACGCCAATTTCTGGCGAAAGGCGTGCTTCGCCAACGTCCATGTCGGCTCTTCCTGGAAATCAGCGTAACCTCGGCGACGTTCCTGATGCCGCCCAAAGGTCAAAGTCAAAATCCAGGTCAAATTCAAATTCAAATTCAAATTCAAATTCAAATTCAAATTCAAATTCAAATTCAAA